>JBIPNO010000195.1:0-3000 GCA_044372775.1 Haloferula sp. | reverse complement strand
AAGCCAGTACCATCACTAAATCTTCGACGACAAGCCAGCCGACGGCAATTTTGCCGTTTGGGGTTTCTAGCAAGCCTTTTGCTTCGAGTGCGCGCAGGAGTACCACGGTACTGGCAACCGAGAGGCTTAGGCCAAAAACAATGGAGCCCAAAAATGACCAGCCCCACCAGTTGCCCACAAAAAAGCCTAAGGCAGTAGCGACTGCCATTTGAAATAGTGCCCCGGGTATCGCAATTTTCTTGACCGATAAGAGGTCATTAATCGAAAAATGCAGCCCAACCCCAAACATTAATAGCATCACGCCAATTTCAGCCAGCTGAGTTGATAGGCTAATGTCCGCCACAAAACCGGGTGTTGCTGGACCAATCATCACGCCCGCCAATAAATAGCCGACTAAGGGCGGCATTTTTAGATACGAGACGGCCATCCCTAAAACAAGGGCAAGACCAAAGCCGACCGCAAGTAGGGCAATTAAGCCGACGTCATGCGGCATGCGTCTGCATACGTTTTTGGTATCGTGGATTGTAATAAAGCATTTTTTTATCTTACCAGCATAGGCACTGTTTTGAAGTGCCTCGATTATCTAGGGCTTACGGCAATCCTCTGTGTGATCACTGCATCTATTTTGCAGCGTCAATCTCGTCGCGCAGCTTTTGCAGCAATGCCGCTGTCGACATGCTCCGAACCTGTGCATAAGCCGTGCCGGCCCATAGACTTTGATACTCGGCATCGTGCTGTGCCCCAGCCCACTGGCGCAGAGGCCCCGTCAGGGTATTTTGGATTGGAAAAGGCAATGTCGTTTGGTCCTGCATAGTCCGCGTGAATGTATTTTCCAGGCCGCGCGCAAATCGTCCAGAAAAAGCCTTCGTCAGCGTTGTTGGCCTGTCTTGTTTGTGTAATAAATAGTGGCGGTAACTGGGCGGCGTCCCCGACTCATCGCAACATAAAAAAGCTGTCCCTAGTTGTGCTGCCTTTGCACCTTTGGTGATGGCTGCCTGTATCTGGGCACCATTCATGATGCCGCCTGCAGCTACGATTGGAAGGCGGCAATGCTTAGCTAGTTGAGCTGTCAGCTCTAAAGTACTAAGTGCCTCGTCATTAGCCTGTAAATCAAATTGCCCGCGATGCCCACCAGCTTCGATTCCCTGGGCAACAATAAAATCGGCATGCACGGACTCGATGGCTAAGGCTTCTGCAAGGCTCGTGGCACTAATGCCGACTGCAATCCCCAGCGCATGGGCTTTTTCAATAACACCCTCCGGTGGCAGGCCAAAATGAAAACTGAGGATTGCTGGTCGAGCGGTCCAAATTGGTTCTAGCTGATCCATCAGGCTGGGATAGAAGGGTTCTTCCGGAATGGAAAGCGATTGAACTCCGTCTACGTCCAGCGAACGCAAAGCCTGTAGGGCTTTAGCTTGTATCTGATCGCTTGGCAAGTGAACCGGACTGAACACAAAAAAGTTTGCATTAATGGGTCCACTCGTCAGTGACTGCGCCGCAAGCAAATCCGTATGAATTTTTTCTGGCGTACTGTACGCAAAACCAAAGCTGCCAACCCCTCCATGATTAGCAACTGCCGCCACCAATTGGGGCGTAGTAATTCCGCCGGCCATTGGAGCCTGAATCAGTGGCAGCCCTAATTGAGCGAAGTTAAACATGTCTAGTTAGTGATGGTAGAGAAAACTGCTTGTCTCTAAAGCTTGTCCTTAGCGCCTCGCGCGAACAGTCAATGCTGGATTATTGTTCAGATTGCCCGTCATACTTGGCCCATTGATCTTGCCCTTAAAAACATAGCTTGTATTTTGGTACGCAAAGGCAAACTCCAGATCCGATCCTCGAATGCGCCCGTCTTCAAAGTGCGCGATTCGCTTATTGCCCTGATACAAGGTGCCATCAAAGAATTGTTTCTTCTGACGAATTACAAGGCGAAGATCGCCCAGTCCAGCCGGGCCACTCCACTGCCAGCCACCATCGATATTGGCTGGAACAATCCAAAGGTAGGCCATTTCTCCGTTGGAAATGCGTACTTCTTTATCCGGAATCCACGACTCCATCTGAAATGTGTTGGATACCACCCGCGTTCCCGCCTGCATTTTTAAAATAGTTGGCATCAGCTTGGTGTTTAGGTTTTCGCCCAGATACAAGGTCAGCACAGTGGCCTGTGAAAAATCTTCCACAAAAATATCACCCTGCTTGAATGTCACCAGGTTTTGGACTTTAGCCCGCTCTGCATTGCGCAGCGAAAGCTTGACTAAATCGGGGTTATATTCAATGCCGACTGCGTGCACTTGGTATTTTTTTGCCGCTTCAATCGGAATGACGCCGTCGCCAGAGCCCAAGTCATAGACCCGATCGCCTGGGCGCACTTGTGCGAGTGTGAGCATTTGATCGGCCATCTCGACTTTGGTTGGCACCCACATGACGTCTTTACCTGAGCTCGCCATACTGAGCCTAAACTGATTGTCGCCATAGTTTGTCGTAGCACAGCCGCATAAAAACGAAAGGGATGCAAAAAATGCTATGGCGAGGTAATTGCGTTTTGTTTGCATTTCTTTCCTATTGCCAGAGCTGCAACAGCAACCAGGCCAGATTGAATACCGCCAACATAATGAGGGTCGTGATCGTAAATCGCATACCAATCACACGATTACTAAAGTGCGGGGGTGGCTGATTAATGCCTATGGCATGAATAACGCGACCAACCACTAAAGCAATCCCAAGAATGGCAATCAGCCACAGCGGAGCTCCATTGAATTCGAGGCAAGCCAAGAGTATTAGTGCAATCGGTACGTATTCAGTAAAGTTAGCTTGGGCGCGAATGGCACGCTCTAAATTGTCAACGCCGCCACTTCCCAGACCTACTTTGTGGTGTCGTCGCAGACGAATAACACCCAACGATAAGCGAATAAAGAGGGTGGCCAAAATACAGGCAATCAATGTGGTGACGATAAGCATGCGGCGCCCTAAGAAGTGATCAATTGCTATAGTACATCGCCATGA
>JBIPNO010000180.1:0-3021 GCA_044372775.1 Haloferula sp. | reverse complement strand
GCTCAGCCTTCCTCACCCAAAGAGACTGGCTGAGAATCACCCTGCCCGCGAAGAGATGCTTCGTCGTCACGAATTGGCAATGGCACTAGATCAACCGGGCTATAAAGATCCAGTAAATGGAAATTTTGTCTTTACAGCTAAAGAACTTTCCAACTTTGAGCGCTGCTGCGCTATGGAGTGCAGGCACTGCCCCTTTAAGCGATAGCTGCGATAACAGCAGCTAGTTCCACTTTGGTTGGTGGCTCTGCCCCAACTCTTTCGCAGGCGATGCTCGCAGCGATGGCTGCGACCCGACTTATCTGAACCAATTGGTCACTTGACACCGCTGCCAGTTTTTGATCCGGTCCAGCACCCAAGGCATCAATAGCTAACAGCCCGCTGAGCATGTGTGCGCAGAAGGTATCGCCAGAGCCCACGGTGTCTTGAACCGTAACCGCGCGGGAGGCAACATCAATGCGGACCTTGTTCTTGCGATAAATACTTACGCCATCTGGCCCGCGGGTAACGAAAACAATCTGGTCGGTGTTGCCAATCCAGCCCCAGACAATCTCGTCCACGCTAGATCCAGGCGCAAGCTGGTAGAGCCAGTTGATGTCATCGTCAGAGGCTTTAACAATATTCGAAATGGAATTGATTCGCTCTACTCTTTCGCGCTCAACTGCTGCGTCAAAACCGAGGGCTGGCCGAACATTGATATCGTGCGAAAGGGTCATTGAGCCAGCTTGGTAAAACTCGCTGGCCCAAGATTCGATAATGATGTTTCCAGGACCCAAGGCCATAGTCAAACAGCCAAACTGCAAAGCCTTCGCTCCGATTTCAGAAAGCTTGGCTGCGGTCGGCAATTCTTCGCGGGTGAAGTTCCAGTCAGCGGTTCCTTCAACGTAAAAAGAGTATTTTGCTCCACCGCCAGGACCAATTGATGCAATTGCAAGAGAGGTTGCCTCGGGAGCATCAATTGCGTAATCAAGGCCAACACCGTTTGATTCAAGACGAGTTCTAATTTTCTGACCGAAAGAATCTGAAGATATTCTTGCAAGAAGTTGCTGAGGTGTTCCTGCTCTTGCTAAGGCGATGGCAACGTTGGCATTGGCTCCGCCAACTACCGCCTGGTAGCTGCCAGAGTCCGCTTTACTCTCAATTAGGTCAATAAGAGCTTCACCAATCACCACAATCATCCCTCAAGTTTATGGGTGGGGCGTAGGCTTAAGATATGGAAATCAAATTAGCTAAACAAGCAATCATTACCCCTCTTATTGGCCTTGTAGTGGGCTGGACATTGTTTATGTTCGCCATCTACTCAGATCTGTTTGTTTTCCCCATTTACGACAGCGAGGGAATGTATCTTGGGGAAACCCAGATCGTTCAGATTTCCACCTATCTATACCTGGTTGGAATCGTTGTGTTTGGACTGCTCGCTCTTCGGGGTCAGCAAATGTCCCTGCACTCAAGAGAACTTGCTGGGCTTGATGCACCACTTCCTCGAGCTGCTCACAGATTCACCAACTTGACTGTGGTCATTTCTCTGGTCGGTGGCTCTATTTATGCCATCGGTAATTTCCTAAATGCTTTCAATAGCTTTGGCCAGGAAAACGTGAACCTGTTGGTTCGCTTGTTTGATGTTTACGTGCCAATTGTCTTGGCAACCATTCTCGTCATTTACATCTTGCTTCGCGCTTTTGTTTACAGAAAGCAAACCGTCAAGCAGGCCAAGAAGCAGGTTATGTCCGAGTCGGAGAAAGCTCTTGGTCTTGGCTATGCCATTCCAATTTTGCTGACGGCCGTTGCAATCATCTTTGGACTGGTTGTCTATGACATCACCAGAACTGATCTGCAGGTTTGGGTTTGGGTAGTTATCCAGGTCATCATCGCGCTGGGTATTTTGCTTGGAACCAGATTCTCCTCAAGGGCCAAAGCTGCCAAGGCAGCTCCTCCAAGGGTTAGACAGACCTTGGCAGCAGGAGCGACGAATTTGAACTTTGTGCTCTCTATTGTTTTTGGAGCCACCGTTTCGATTATGTCTTTCACATTCGGAGCTAGCGCAATTGAGTCTCTAAGGATTTGGCCAGAATATATAGAACCAGCTGAAGGTGAAGAGTTTGTCTTTGACCCTGGTTGGGAAATGGCGCCTTTTGAGTGGAGCTGGTTCTTTGAATCGATGGTGCCAGCACTTATATTGCTTTTGATTGCAGCGGTTGGAATCTATTTGTTTATCACCGAGCGCAATCAAATGTCTTTGGTTTCAAAAACCAAGAGAACCGCGAGTAAGCCTGCTTCGAAGTCAGCAGCTTCCAAGAAAGCTGCACCTAAGGCCAAGACCAAGCCCAAAGCAAAGACTGCTGCTCCAAGAAAGCGCAAATGATCCTTAGAGCAAGCGCCCTCTTGTTTGATAACGATGGGGTTTTAGTAGATTCTCACGCCGCCGTAGATGTTGCCTGGGGAATATTGGGTGAAGAATTTGGACTCGAGGGTTTCTCGATTTCTAATCACTACGGCACTAGAGCCCAGGATCTCATTCTTGAACTAGTGGGCGAAGCCAGGTTCGAAGCGGCTAACAATCGAATTAATGAGCTCGAACAATTATCGGCTGATAAGACTCATGCACTTCCTGGAGCAGTTGAGCTTCTGCATTCACTGCCCGCTGGTATTTGGACAATCTGTACCTCAGCTAATTCAAACCTTGGCAGGGCTCGCATCAAAGCAGCAGGGTTACCGCTGCCCGAGCAGTTTGTTAGTGGCGATGATGTTGCAAACGGCAAGCCTGCACCAGATCCATATCTACTTGGAGCTAAGAAGCTGGGCTTTAGCGCGAGCGATTGCATTGTCTTTGAAGATGCCGATGCTGGGGTAAAAGCAGGGTTGGCAGCGGGAGCAGCCCTTGTTGTTGGGGTGTCCAAAAGGGCTTTAGAGACCGACGCTGACATTGTGGTTGAAGATTTGGCGGGAATCAGCTTTGATGGAAAGCTGTTAGTAATACCAGAAGAGAAAATTCTAAGGAGATAGCAATGTCAGAAGTAACGTTTT
>JBIPNO010000053.1:0-39240 GCA_044372775.1 Haloferula sp. | reverse complement strand
CGAGCTTCTCGCGTTCGGAATCGGACAAACGGATGGAGGAAGTCGGTCTCGGCATGCCGCTTTTCTACTAGATATCTAGTAGCGATGCAAATCGAAATTAAACGGATTTAGCGCGCAGGACACTAGAGCGTGTTGAAATTTACCGGCGCGGATCCGCTTTTCGCGCCATTGAGGGTTCCTTCGCGGTAGGCCCAGCCGTAGTTCCCGCCGCGGGTGATGATGTCGATTTCCTCCCGGGCCCCCTGGCCGACATCGCCGCACCAGAGCGCGCCGGTGGCGGGGTCGAAGCTCATGCGCCAGGGGTTCCGCAGGCCGGTGGCCCAGAATTCGCGGCGCGCCTTGTTGCGGTTCGCCCTACTCAGCAGGGAGCCGTTCCAGCGACCGTCCCAAGTGCCGCCGACGCTGGTGTGAACGAAGGGGTTGTCGATCAGGATGGTAGGCTGTTTCCACGGAATGGCCAAATGATTGGGGTGACATCCCGTCCGGGCCTCCATGACGTTGACAAATGTTGGCCCTCCTGTCGCTAATCCGGGTCATGAAGATCGTTCCACTGCTGATGATGGTGCTGGCCGGAGGGCTCCATGGGCGGGAGTTCGTCGGCAAGAACGGCAAGAAAATCGATGCCGAAATCGTGTCGCGCACCGAGACGCAGGTGGAGCTCAAACTGAAGGACGGCAAGACGGTGAAAGTGGCGATCAATTCGCTTTCGGGTGCCGATCAGCTTTACGTCAAGACCTGGGAAGACCCGGCGGCCAGAGCGGAGCGGCTCCGGTTGATCAACCTAGGCGAGGTCCTCGCGGCGAAGGGTTACTTCGCGCTGGCCTTGGAGGGCGGCGAGCGCGAGATGGTGGTGGCGGCGATGTTGAACGGGAAGCCGGGGAAATTCCTGATTGATAACAGCGCGTCGATCCCACTGATCAAGCAGGCCTCGCTGGAGAAATTCGAGCTGACGATGACCGCGGTGCCGGCCCAGGGCCAGGCGGGCGGCAACACGGTGATCGGCACGGTGCAGCCCAAGACTTTCGGCAACGAGGAAGCGAGTGTCGCGCCGCCCGAATGCTACGTGCTGACGCTCGAACATTTCCCGAAGGAGCTGCTGGAGCAGATCGACGGCGTGATCGGCGGGCAGTTTTTCGTGGACCATGCCGCGGTGCTGGATTACTCGGCGAAGAAGTTGTGGCTGAAAAAGTGAAACGAGGAGGGATCCGCCGCTGCTTGATATGGGCGGTGAGGGTGATGCTGGGGGTCGTGATCTGGCTGGTGGCGGTCGCCGTCTGGATCTCGGTGTTCGGCGCCAGGGACGCCTCCCGGCCGTCGGACTGCGCGATCGTGCTGGGGGCCGCGGCTTACGGAAACAAGCCGTCGCCGGTGTTCGCGGAGCGGATCAACCATGCGGTGGAACTTCATCGTGCCGGGGTGGTGAAATACCTGCTTTTCACCGGCGGCCGGGTCACGGCGGCGGACAAGTCCGAGAGCGCGGTGGCGCGGACCCACGCACTGGCGGCGGGGGTGCCGGCGGACGCGATCCTGGCGGAGGATGTCTCCCGCACCACCGGGCAGAATTTGCTGGAGGCGCGGCGGGTGATGGCGCTGCACGGCTTGAAGACGGCGGTGATCGTCAGCGATCCGCTGCATCTGAAGCGGGCTTCCTCGATGGCGCACGACCTCGGGATCGACGCGGTGACCTCGCCGACGCCGACCTCCCGCTATCGTTCCTTCGGGGCGAAGGCGGGCTTCCTGATGCGCGAGGTTTTCTATCTCCACGGCTACTGGTTCACCGGGCGATGAGCCGTCATGGGGCCGCCGGGGCGCAGGCGCGGAAGCGGATGATCGAAAAGATCAGGACGACGATGCCCGGGATCCAGAACAGCAGGCCGTAAAGGGTGGACAGAAGCGAAATGGAAATCGAGCCGGCCAGCGCCTCCGGGTCGGCGCTGCCCTTTTCCGAGAGTTCGTTGAAGGCCCGGACCATCCCGATCACGGTACCGGTGATCCCGACCAGGGGCGGTAGGATCATCCCGACCACCGAGATCCAGATCATCTTCTTCCAAAAGCGCCGCTTCCCCGCGCGGGCGGGGTCGGGGGCTTCCGGGGACGATGGTGGGAGGTAGGGCGAATCCATGGCTCAGGCTTCGGCGTCGTCCTTCTTCACGGCCGGGGAGATCGCGTCGATGATGTCGAGCATCTCTTCGTCGAGCGGGCCGGCGCGGAGCGCGTCCAGGGAGTCGTCGAGCTGGCTCACCGTGCGGGCGCCGACGATGGCGGAAGTGACTCCGCGTTGATCGAGCACCCAGCGCAGGGCGAGGTGCTGGAGGCTGAGGCCGCGCTCGCCGGCGAGTTGGTGGAGGGCGCGGATTTTCTCGAGCTGGGCTTCGACCTGGGAGGCTTGCAGGAAGCCCTCGCTGCGGGCGGCGCGGGAGCCGTCGGGGATGCCGTCGACGTATTTGCCGGTGAGCATGCCTTGGGCGAGCGGGCTGAAGACGATGGAGCCGATGCCTTTCTCCTCCAGCCATTCGTGGATACCTTCGGCCTCGGGCCAGCGGTTGAGGATCGAGTAAGGAGGCTGATAGATCAGGCAGCGGATGCCCATGTCCTTGAGGATCTTGACGGCCTGCTTGAGCATCTTGAGCGGGTATTTCGAGAGGCCGACGTAGAGCGCGCGGCCGGAGTTCACGGCGGTGGCGAGGGCGGACATGGTTTCCTCGAGCCGCGTGTCCTTGTCGGGGCGGTGGGAGTAGAAGATGTCCACGTAGTCGAGGCGCAGGCGCTTGAGCGACTGGTCGAGCGAGGCGAGGACGTGCTTGCGCGAACCCCACTCGCCGTAGGGTCCGGCCCACATGTCGTGGCCGGCCTTGGACGAGATGACCAGCTCGTCGCGATGGGCGGCGAAGTCCTCGGCGAGGAAGCGGCCGACATTCTCCTCGGCGCTGCCGGCGGGCGGGCCGTAGTTGTTGGCGAGGTCGAAGTGGGTCACTCCGCGGTCGAAGGCGCGGCGCAGGATCGCGCGGGCCTCGTGCTGGTCATCGACGTGGCCGAAGTTGTGCCAGCAGCCGAGGGAGATTTCGGGGAGCAAAAGGCCGGAATCGCCGCAGCGGCGGTAGGGCATGCGGGCGTCGTAGCGGGTGGGGTCGGCGGAGTACATGAAGGGAGATTGAGGGATTGGGTGATTAGGAGATTGGGGGGAGATTGCGCAAAGCGGCGATGCGGACGAGCACCGGCGGGTGGGAGTGGTCGAGGAAGACGCGGAAGGGGTGCGGGGTCAGGTTGGAGAGGTTCTTGGCGGAGAGCTTTTTCAGGGCGGAGACCAGGGCTTCGGGTTGGCCGGTGGCCTTGGCGGCATAGGCATCGGCCTCGAACTCGTGCTTCCGCGACCAGGCGGCGGCGGCGATGCCTAACAGGCGGCTGGCGGGGGCGAAGAGCAGGCCGAACAGGACGAGCCCGACGTGCGGCGAGATCTTGTCCACGCCGAAGGCATCGAACAGCGCGCGGGAGAACGCCCCGCCATCGATCACCAGGCCGAGCAGGAAGAACAGCGCGGCGGCCTGGACGACGGATACGGCGAGGCGTTGCACGATGTGGCGGAGCTTGAAGTGGCCGATCTCATGGGCGAGCACGGCGACCAGTTCGTCCTGGGTCTGTTCCTCGACCAGGGTGTCGTAGAGGGCGATCTTCTTGGTCTTGCCGAAGCCGGTGAAGAAGGCGTTGGCCTTGGTCGAGCGCTTGGAGCCGTCCATCACCGAGATCTCCGCCAGCGGGAAGCCGCACTTTTCCGCCATGGCGTGGATGGCGCGGAGCAGCGGGCCGTCGGCCATGGGCGTGAACTTGTTGAACAAGGGCAGGATCAAGGTGGGGGCGAGCCAGGTCAGGAAGAGCTGGAAGGTGACGAAGAAGCCCCAGGCCCACAGCCAGGCGTGGGCGACATGGCCGAAGATCCACAGCAGCCCGGCGACCAGCGGCAGGCCGAGGACGGCGGCGAGCAGCAGGCCCTTGATCTGGTCGATGACGAAGGTCTTCGGCGTGGTCTTGTTAAAGCCGAACTTTTCCTCGATGACGAAGGTGTCGTAGATCGAAAAGGGGAGATGAATCAGGGTGTGTCCGACGAACAGCAGCCCGAGGAACAGGAGGCCGGCCGGGATTTCCGCGGAGATCAGGCCGCGGGCGACCCCGTCCAGCCAGCCGAAACCGCCGAGGGTCCAGAAGAGCAGGAGGACCGCGAGGGAGAAGGTCGAGTGGATGATTTCAAAGCGGGCGGACTCCCGCGTGTAGGCTTGCGACTGGGCGTAGCGCTCGGCATCGAAGACATCGGCGAACTCCCGTGGCAGATCGGGGGAGAGGGCCTTGAGGTTGAGGATCGTGGCGATGAAATCGAGTTTCCAGAGGGCGAAGAGAGCCAGCAGGATGAGCAGGGCGACGGCATTCCATTCCATGTCGGGGAAGTTTGTACCGGCCCGTGGCGTGTGGATAGCGGATATTGCCGAAGGCGGGGATCCTACCGCAGTCCGGGCGGGAGAGCGGCGGCTCGAGGCCGGTGTTGAAGCGAAGCCGCGCGAGAAAAATCCCCCGCGGCGCGAACCGCGGGGGACGATGAATCGCCGGCCACCAAGGATACGAATCAGAAGGTGATCTCGGCACCGCAGAAGATCATGCGCGGCGCGTTGGCGCGCGGGCCGAGCGGGGCGCGGCTGACGATCTTCTGGTTGTCGAGGACGTTCTGGACGCCGGCGACGAGTCTCAGCGAGTCGTTCACCTGATAGTGACCGCTCAGATCGACGAGGAAGAGGGAGTCGATCTTGCCATCCACGGCGGTCGGATTGGCAACGGTGCCGTTGTCGTTGAGCCGCTGGTCGCCGTTGTAGCCCGTGCCCCAGGAGGAAGAGACGAATGAGGTGTCGAGGTTGACGGCCCACCGTTCCGCGACCAGCGAGATGCCGGCGGCGAGTTTCCATTCCGGCACGTAGGGAACCTCGTTGCCAATGGTCGCACCGGCGAAAAGACCGGCGCCATTCCCCAGCCGGCGGCCGGCGATGTCGGTGAACTCCGCGTGGGTATAGGTGGCGCTGAGATAGACGGGTAAGCCGTAGGACCAGCCTTGGGCCTCGCCGAGATCGTATTCCACGATGCTTTCGAGGCCCCAGCTCTCGGCGGAACCGCCATTCGTGCTCGGCGCGAGTCCTGCGAAGGCGTCCGCAACCACCGGTGCGATCAGGTTGTCGTAGCCGGTGTGGAAGCCCACGAGTTCGGAGCGGAAGGCGTCCTGCTCAAAGCGGTAGCCGAGTTCGAAGCCGAGGCTTTCCTCGCTCTCCGTGCCGGCGAGATAACCGGCTGGGTTGGCGGGCGAGGCGCCGCGGTAAATGCCGCCGAAGAGCGAGTGGGCGTCATCGAAGTCATAGGTCGCGCCGAGGCCGCCCATCACGAGGTGTTCGTCCACCGCACGGTGCACGCCGGCTCCGGTGGTATTGCCCGCGTCGAGGTGCTCGTAGCGGATCCCCGGGCGGAGGGTCAGCGCTCCCATCTTGATCTCATCCTCGATGAAGACGGCCTTGGAGAACACCTCGCTGAGGCCGGCGGAGGACACGGGGCCCGGGTTCGCCGGGCCGAAGGTACCGTTCCCGTTGGAGGTGTGGAAGATCTGCTGGTTGGTGCCGCCGGCGCGGTCGTAGTGCAGGCGGAGCCCGATGGCCAGGTCGTGGCTGAGACCGCCCGTGTCGAAGCCGATGTTCACCTGGTTCTGCCAGCCGTAGGACTCGTGGTCGCGGAAGGCGTCGCGGCGGAAGATCTCGCCGGCACCGCGGCCTTGCAGCACGGCGAGGGAAGGGGCGTGCATCAGCGCCTGGCCGACGTTCGTGCGGAGGCCCGGGCCGCGCAGGCCGTCGAGCTTGTCCCAGTTGCGCTGGAAGGAGTTGAAATACGCGGCGGATTCGATGCGCAGCCGCTCGGACGGGGAGGCCACCCACTTCAGGTAGGTGCGCCATTGCTCCGCGGTGTGGAGGTCGAACTGGGAGCCGGCGTAGCGGCGGTCCGGATCATTGCGCAGGTCCAGCTCGGTCAGGCCGGAGTAGGTCTCGTTGGCATCGAAGTCGGTGTAGCCCGCCTTCAGCTCGAAGCGCTGGTCGAGCGCGGTGTTCGGCTTCCAGGCGAGCTTGAGCATCGGCTCCACCAAATCGAAGCCGGAGTCCTCCGAGCTGCCATCAATGTCGCGGTAGCCGTCGCTGGTCATGCCGTGAAGTTCCAGCAGGTAGCTGAAAGTCCCGGCGTCCGTGGTCACGGTGTCGGCATACCAGGTGTGGTTGAAAAAGGTGTTCCAACTGCCGTAGGTGGTCCGTGAGAAAAAGCGGTTGCCGCCTTCCTCCGGAATCGGGGTGGAAAGATAGTTCACCACGCCGCCGGTGGTGTGGGGACCGTATTTTACCTGGCTGGATCCTTTGAGGAATTCGATGGCCGACATGCGGCCGGCCTTCGGCGAGTAGTATGCCGCAGGGGCGGCGTAGGGGGACGGGGCGGTCAGGATGCCGTCCTCCATCAGGGTGACCTTGCTGCTGCGGTTGCCGTCGATACCGCGCAGGGAGATGTTGGGGAAATTTCCGAATCCGTCCTCGTCGCGCACGAACACCGAGGGGACCTTGGCGGCGATCTGGGTCAGGTTGGTGTAGCCGCGCTCCCGGAACTCGGCGGCATCCACGAAGGCGGCGGAGCCCGCAAGCGCACGGATGGCCTCGGCGCTGCCGATCACGGTCATCGGTTCGAGGGATTCAAGACTGCGGGCGGCATCCTGGCCGCTGGCCGCCATAGTGAAGGCGAGAAGCGCGGCGGATGAGATATCGAAGCGGGTGGTGGATTTCATCGGGATTCGAGAAGAGGGGTGTGGCTTGGAGGATGGTCGCCGTGAAGGAGGTCGGTTCCGGTGTGTTGGCTTGCTGATGAGAATGAGTCGCAATAGCAGAAGCGGCGCAATCTTTTTTTCATGGGAAGCGCGCGTTTCGGCGGTTCCGCCGCGGGTCCGGCTTGGCGCAGGGGCTTCGGATTGGGCGTTGCCTTGGCTGGGAATCGTGCCTAGCTTCAACCACTTCTCCCCGTGACCCGACCCATCGCCACCCTCTTTTCCGGGATTCTTGCGGCATCCGTGTCGCCCGCCCAGGACCTTGCCCTGGCAACCGACGTGAAAGGCCCCGGCACGGCGGCCAACGAGGGGGCGATCTTCAACCGCAAGGACGCGCGGACCATCACCCAGTCGATCCCGGCACCCCGCGGTCCGATCCTGGACCGAAACGGGTCGCCGCTGGCGCAGAGCCGGGTGGCCTGGCAGATCGGGCTGCAATTCCGGCAGTTTGAGAAGGCCGATCGGGCCTTCGTCATCAACTGGGCGCGCGGGCATTTGCAGACGGCGAAGGCACTCTATCCGACGATCAACGAGCCGACCGACGACGAGCTTTGGAATCACTACGACGAGCGGCGCTGGTTGCCGCTGCTCATTTCCACCCACATCGGCGAGAAGGAGAAAAAGCGGATCGAAGGCGGCCTCAGCAGCGGCTTGATCCTGCACCCGGTTTACCAGCGCTACTATCCGCACGGTGACCTCGCCGCCCACATCATCGGCTACACCGGCAGCGTCGGGAAGCTGCCGACCGGGCCGATCAATTTCAACGAGCCGATGTGGGAGGAATCCGAGGGGCGGGCGGGCTTGGAGCTGATCTACAACCAGAAGCTGACCGGCCAGTCGGGGATGAAAAAGCTGCTCTACGACGAGCAGGGCCGCGAAATCCTCAAGGACCAGGTCAGGCGGCCGCGGCCCGGCGGGGCGCTGGTCACGACCCTCAACCTCGAGTGGCAGCGCCATGCCGAGAAGGTGCTGGCGGACAAGTGCCGGCGGGGGGCTTTCGTGCTGATCGACGTGAACACCGGCGAAGTGCTGGTGATGGCCTCGCGCCCGTCTTTCGACCTCAACGCCTTCATCCCGGGCATCAGCCAGACGGATTACGACGCGCTGGTCCAGAGCCCCAACAAGCCGCTGACGGCGCTGGCGTTCCAAGGCCGCTACCCGCCCGCCTCGTCGTTCAAGCCGATCGTCGCGCTGACGGCGCTCGATACTGGCGAGGTCAAGGAGCACACCGAGATCTACTGCCCGGCCTCGATCACCATCGGCAACCACACCTTCCACAACCACAACAAGAAATCCGCGGGATCGATCGCCGTGAAGCAGGCGATCGCGCTTTCGAACAACCCGTGGTTCTACCAGGTCGGCATGCGGCTCGGCCCGAACGCCTTCCTGAACACGGCGCGTCGGCTTGGCTACGGCGAGCGGACCGGCCTGCCCCTGATCGGCGAGGATCCGGGCTTGGTGCCGACCAACGAATACATGCTGCGGGTGGAGAAGCGCCGCTTCATGGACGGGGATTCCTGCAACCTCTCGATCGGCCAGGGCAACCTGCTCGCGACTCCCTTGCAAGTGGCCCAGGGCATGGCGGGAATCGCCAACGGCGGGGTGCTGCCGAAGCTCCACCTCGTCATGCAGGCGCAGGACCCTTTCGGCCGGGTGATCGAGCAGGCGGTGCCGTCGAAGCGGAACTGGTTGTCGCTCGATGAGAAGGCGATCGAAGTCGTCCGGGAAGGCATGCGCGATGTGGTCAACAGCGGCTACGGCACGGGCCGCAGCGCCGCCCTCAGTTTCGCCAAGCTTTGTGGCAAAACCGGCACCGCCCAGTGGGGGCCGCCGTCGAAAGACCAGCGGCTCGCGTGGTTCGCGGGTTTCCTGCCTTTTGACGAGCCGCGCTATGCCTTCGCCGCGCTCTACGAAGGCCGGCCCGGCGAGCGGCTCAGCGGCGGGCGCAATGCCGCGCCGATCGTGAAGTCGTTCTTCGAGCCGCTGAAAGAGGAGTTCAAGGAGATCCTCGCCCCGGCGCCCAAGGCGCTGGAAATCATCGACGAAGACGAGGAGGTCGTGAAGGCGGAGGAGGTGCCGGAAGACGGCGGGGAAGTAGCGGAAGGCGTGCTGCGCGCGCAGGAAGTCGAGCTGCTGGAGCCCGATGACACGGGGGGCGAGGCCGACGTGGTGGAGGAGGTTCCGCGGGCTCTGCCGGTCGACCCGGAAGACCTGCCGGAAGACTAAGCCGGGGCTCCCGGTTTTCGGGACTGGACGCGGCCCCGCTTTGCCGCCAAATACCCTCCGCCCCCGATTCCGGGGGCGTACCTCCAACCGACCCAAGCATCCAATCATGGACATTCAAATCGCGACCCTTTGTGACTTCGCCGCCGACTACAACGGCAAGCTGGTGATCTCCGGCACCTTCGACACCCTTGCCGCGCGCGCCCTTCCCGTGGTGCACCCGATGTGCAGCCTCGCGCTGCGCTTCTGCTTCACGCAGGAGGATTCCGGTCGCCACAAGCTGTCGATCAACATCATCAACGAAGACGGCGAGTCGCTCGACCCGCAGAACATGCCGATCGAGCCGGAATTCGAAGTCCAGCTTCCCGCCGGCACGCCGTTCCTGACCCGCAACGTCATCATGAACCTGCAGGGCCTCCGCTTCCCGAAGGGCGGCATCTACTCGATCGACCTCGGCTGCGACGGCGAACTGCTGATGCGCCTGCCGCTGCGGATCGTCCAGGTCCAGCAGCAGCCCCAGGGCGAACCCGTCGCCTGAAAACGTGACGCCGACCCGTTACTCCTGTGCCCTGGTGACCGGCGCTTCCGCCGGCATCGGGGCCGAGTTCGCCCGGCAGCTCGCCCCGCGTTGCGGGACCCTGGTGCTCATCGCCCGCCGGGCGGAGCGCCTGGTGGAGCTGGCCGGCGAACTGGAACGGGACCATCCGGGCCTGCGCGTCCTGCCGCTGGAGGCGGATCTGACCGATCCGTCCGCCCGCTTGCAGGCCGTGGGCCATTTGCTTTCCAAGGGCCTGGTGCCCGACCTGCTGGTCAACAACGCCGGCATGGGGGATTACGGCGAGTTCGTGACCTCCGATTGGATGAAGGTGGAGGCGATGCTGCGGCTGAATGTCGAAGCGCTGACCCACCTGACCCACGCGCTGCTGCCGACGATGATCGAGCGGAAGAGCGGGGCCATTCTCAACGTCAGCTCGCTCGCCAGTCTCCTGCCGATCCCCGATTTCGCGGTCTATGCCGCGACCAAGGCTTACGTCAGCAGTTTTTCAGAAGCGCTGCGGATCGAGGTCCGCGAGCACGGCATCCGCGTGATGGCGCTTTGCCCCGGGCCGGTGCACACCGAGTTCGGCGAGGTCGCCGGGCGCGCTCCAGGAACCGATTTCGGCGCCCGGGAGTGGTTTTACGTCACGCAGGAGCAGGTGGTGAGGGAAGCTCTTCAGGGGCTCGCCGCCGACCGGCCGCGCGTTTATCCCGGCTGGAAAGTCGCCGCCGCGGCGGTGGGCATTTCGCTGCTGCCGATCGTGGCCGTCCGGCTGGTGATGAGTCTGCGCCCGCGGAGGTAGGCTACTCCGCCAGAAACGGATTCGACCTCCGCTCGCTGCCGACCGTGGTCGCCGGACCGTGACCCGGGAGCAGGATGGTCTCGTCGGGGAGCGTCATCACTTCCTTCCGGAGGGATTCCAATGCCTGCCGATACGGTTGGCCGGGAGCGCAGCCGCCGATGGAGCCGGCGAAGAGGGCGTCGCCGGTGATGCAGACCGGGACGCCGAGTCCGCGAACCACGTAGCCGAGCGCCCCGGGGCAATGGCCGGGCAGGCCGATCACTTCGATCTCCAGTGTTCCCCGCTGGATCCGCATTCCCGGCTGGAGGATCTCTCCTTGGTCAGGGCCGGCCAGAGAAGCTGCCATTCCTGCCAAGCCGGGCAGCCCGCCGGTGTGGTCGCCGTGACTGTGGGTGATCAGGACCTCGATCTGGCGGATTCCCCGGTTTTCGAGCGCGTGCCGGATGTCCTCCGGTGAATCGCCCGTATCGAGGAGAGCAAACGTTCCGGCACCGTCATTGAGGAGCCATGCGTTCACGGTTTCATTGTCAAACGGGAGCTCCAATCGATTGATTGAATCAATTGTTGGGGCGGCCGGCTGGAAGTTGGGGAGTCCGGCCAAGGCGCTCGCATTCAGTCCGAGGGCGGGGGCCAGGGTCTCCAGGATCTCCCGGCGGACAGGTCCGCGGCTTGCGGCGAGGACCTCGCGCTCCGGCAGGTCGCAAAGCGCGGCCGCTTGGGTGGGAGCCATGTCCAGCCCGCGGAGGGCCTTGCGGATCACATCGGCGGTCGTGTCGTAGAGCATGGCAGGTTCAGGCGAGTTCGCAGGCGAGACGGATGGCGTGGATCATCGAGTCGGGGCGGGCGATGCCTTTGCCGGCGATGTCGAAGGCCGTGCCGTGGTCGGGGCTGGTCCGGGGCTTGGGAAGGCCCAGGGTGACATTCACCCCGGTGTCGAAATCGAGCAGTTTGAGCGGAATCAGGCCTTGGTCGTGATACATCGCCAGAACCGCGTCGAACTCGCCGGCGGAGGCCTGGCGGAAGACGGCGTCGGGGACGTGGGGGCCGGTGAAGACGCCGGGCATCTCCTGGTTCAGCAGGGCGATTGCCGGGGCGATGATCCGGGTTTCCTCGTCTCCGAAACGACCGTTTTCCCCGGCGTGAGGATTGAGGCCGGCGACGGCGATTCGCGGGCTCCGGCGGAAACGACGCCGGGCGAAATCGGCCAAGAGGCGACCGGTGGAGACGATGCGGTCACTTGTTAGTTCGTTTGAAACGAGCGCCAGAGGAATGTGAATGGTGGCAAGGCCGACGCTCAAAGTCTGGCCGCTGAGGCACATGGCGAATTCCTGAACTTCAAATCGTTGTGCGAAAAATTCCGTCTGGCCCGGAAAAGGGAATCCGGCGTTCTGAAGCGTCTCTTTGGAAACGGGGGCGGTGACCACGGCGACCGCGTCTGGATCAGACTTCAAAATTCGAACAGATGCTTCAAGTGCATCGAGCGCCGCGGCGGCAGAGAGGGAGTCGGGCTGACCCGGGGTGAATCCGGTGGTTTCGCCAAGCACTTCGAAGTCGAAGCCGGAGGGCAGAAGACCTGAGGCCAGGGCCTTATCGACCACTTCCGGGCCGATGCCCGCGGGGTCCCCGCAGGTGATGAGGATGCGGGGCATGGCGGGATCGCGGGGCGATCAGAGCTTGCGGTCGATGACCGCGCTTTTGCGCTTCTTGGAGATCCACTTCTCGTAGGCCACCGAGTTCTTCTTGGTTCGGACCCGGTCTTCGACCATGTCGCGGACCTCGCCGAGTGAAGGGGCCGGGCCGGGGATGATGTCGATGATCTTCACCACGGTGAAGCCGGCCGGATCCTCGAGCGGTCCGAGGACATCGCCTTCCTTGCCGGCGAAGATGATGGCGGCGAATTCGGTGGCGAGATCGGTCCGGGGCAGATTTTCCTGATAGCCGCCCTTGTCGGCATAAGCGTCGCGGGAGTGCGTCTTGGCGAGTTCCGCGATGTCGGCACCGCTTTTGATCTCGGTGGCGATCTGCTCGGCCAGCGCAAGCTGCGATTCGGGGGTGGCGAGCGGGTTCTGGCTGTCGAGACGGGGCAGGAAGATCTTGTTGAAAGTGATCTTGTCTTTGGTCGTGTCGCGGAGCTTGTCCTTCATCTCCGCGTATTCCTTGGCGACTTCGCCCGGGAGCGGCGGCGGGGCGTCGGCGAAATGCTCGGCGCGCATCGCCTGGACGATCAGCTGCTCACGGGTCATTTCGCGGTAGCCGGCCATGCCCATCCGGGCGCGCTTGAGTTCTTCCTGGAACTTTTGCTCGTCGCCGCCGTAGTTGGCTTGGATCTGCCGCCTGATCTCCTTGTCGACGACCTGCTCGGGCAGGTTGGCGCCCTTGGCTTCCATCACCTTGAATTCGGAAATGATGATTTCGCGGTCGATGAGTTCCTGGAGGATTTTTTCGCGGGCTTCCAGCACCTGGCGCTCGAATTCCGGGCCGCGGCGCGGGAACTGGGCGGCGAGCTGGGCGAAGATCGGCGAGAGCATGAAGCCGACCTTGTTCTTGGTGATCACCCGGCCGTTGACCTTGGCGGCGATGCCATTGACTTCAAAGGCGCCAGCGGGAAGGGCGGGTGCCTGACCGGCGGGCGGTGCCGCCGGTTGCTGGGCCGGTGCGAGGCCGGTGGAGGCGAGGAAGGCAAGCCAGGCGAAGCGGGTTCTCATGATCGAAAGTGTGTCGTTTCGGACGCGGTGACTGTCCTTTGGCGGGGCGGACTTTGCAAGCGGCGAAAAGAGGCGGGTGGCGGCGGGGAGGGGCTCGGAAAAAGAAACCCCGTTGCACCGGAGAGGCACAACGGGGCTGATGGTAAAGGAGCGGGATTATTCGCCCTGAAGCTTGTCGGCGGCCTCCTTGGCGGCATCGGCACCGGCATCGAGCGCGCCGGCGGCGGCGTCCTTGACCTTGTCGGCCTCGGCGGCGGCAGCGTCCTTGACTTCGGCGGCGGCACCGGCGGCGGCGTCCTTGACCTCGGCGGCGGCACCTGCGGCAGCGTCCTTGACCTTGTCCGCGGCGTCGGCGGCGGTGGCCTTGACCTCTTCCTTCTTCTTCTCGGCTTCGCTGCAAGCGGCGAAGACGAAGGGAATAGCGGCTGCGATCAGGAACTGATGGATTTTCATGGCGGTGGTAGGTTGGTGGTTTGCACGCCGGGGAAATGCCCCCGGCGAATTTTTCTAACACCAAATTCCCGAAGGTCAAACTGGCGATTTGCACGATTTGCCCCTAATTTCCGTGCATGGAGACCGCCGCGGTGCAGTGCCCGACTTGTTTTGAGACCTTCGAGGTGGTGATGCCGCCTCCGGAAGAGCTGCCGGCGGAATACGATTACGACTGCGAGATCTGCTGCCGGCCGATGCTGATCGTCTTCGATGAATCGGCTGCCTACGCCCGCGGGCTGGGGGAATGATGGCCCCGTCGATCTCCATCGTGATGCCGTTCCGGAACGCGGTGGCGACTTTGCCCGAGGCATTGGTCAGCGTTTTGGCACAGGATTTCGGCGATTGGGAATTGCTGGCGGTGGACGACCACTCCAGCGATGGCTCGGCCGACGTGGTGCGGAAGCTGGCGGGCGGGGATTCGCGGGTGCGCTTGTTTGCCAACGAGGGTCCGCCGGGCGTGGTTGGAGCCTCGATCACGGCGGGCCGGGCGGCGGCAGGCGAATGGCTGGCGCGGATGGACGCGGACGACGTGAGTCATCCGCAGCGCCTGAGCCGGCAACGGACGATGGCCCGCGAGCGGCCGGAACTGGACGTGATCGGCTGCCGGGTGGAGATCCTTTCGCCGCTGGGCGACGGGATGGTGCGGCATGTCGACTGGGTGAACGGACGGATGGAGCCGGCGGAAATCGCCAACGCGCGCTTCATCGAGAATCCGATGGTCCATCCGAGTTCACTGATGAGAAAGGCGGCGGTCGAGGCGGCGGGTGGCTACCTTGAGGTGCCTTGGGCGGAGGATCACGACCTGTTTCTGCGGATGCTGGAGCGCGGGTCGGTGTTCGGGAAAGTGCCGGAGACGCTGCTCAAGTGGCGGGATTCGCCGGGGCGGCTGACGCGGAGCGATCCGCGCTACGGCGATGCCTGCCGGCACCGGATGCGTGCGCATTTCCTGTCGCGGATGGCGGTGGTCAAAAAGCGCGGCGTGGTGATCGCAGGGGCGGGGCCGATCGGGAAAACGCTGGCGCTGGAGCTTCAGGCGAAGGGCGTGGAAGTGCGCGGGTTTTTCGACGTCCATCCGCGGCGGATCGGGGAGACGATCCACGGCGCGGAGGTGGCGGGGCTGGATCAGTTCGGCCGGCGCTGGCGGGAAGCCGTGCTGCTTTCGGCGGTGGGCGTGCCGGGGGGGAGGGAAGAGGTGGCCGGGCTGGCGGAGGAGGCCGGGTACGTCGAAGGCGGGGATTTTTGGGCGGTCTGTTGATGGCTTTGGACTGCGGGCAGAGCGGGCTGCCGCCTTGTTGCCACGGCCTGCTGTGGAGTCGGGTTCGGATACGTCAGCAGGCTGACGAGGGAGAGCGGCAGCAGGCTGCGCGCAGTCCAAGGTCACGGCTAGGCTTACGGCAGGTCTTCGAGCGCCTTGACGATCTGGCGGCGGAGCTCGACGACCTCGATCTGGCCGCTGTGGCGCCAGAGGATTTCGCCCTTCGGCGAAAGCAGCACGGTGTGAGGCTGGGCTCCGGTCCACTCGGCGTCGATCGCCTCGGCGAGCAGGTCAGGGTTCTCGCCGGCGAAAACGTAGTTGTTGGTGGCTCGGCCTTCCTTTTCGACGGCGGGCTTGGTGCGGTCAGACAGGGCGGCGTGGTGCTTTTCGAGGAACTTGAGGACCTTCGCCTCGTCGCCAACGGGGTCGAGGCTGATGGTGACCATGTCGAAGGAGCGGTTCTGGAAGCGGCGGTAGGTGTCGACGAGTTCGGGGAACTCGGCGACGCAGGGGCCGCAGGTGGTGGACCAGAAGTTGATCAGGCGGACGTTGCCGGAGGCGTTGGCGCGGAGCTTTTTGGCGGTTTCGACATCGAGCTTTCCGAGGGTTTCCGGCTTTGCTTCCCAGGCCTTCTGGTCGGCGGCGACCTGGTCCTTTTTCCAGGCCCATTTGGTCGAGCAGCCGAAGGACCGGGTGGTCGGGGTGGCGACCGGCTTGCCGGCGAGGACGGCGTCGAGCGCGTCGCGGAGGTAGCTTTTTTCAACCGGACCGGACTTGCGGGCGGCATCGTCCATGCGGCCGGTGTAGGCCAGCTTGCGGTCGGCGCCGAAGACAAAGACGTGCGGAGTGGACTGGGCGCCGCAGGCCATGCTCAGCGTCTGGGTTTCGCCGTCGTAGAGGTAGGGGAAGGTCCAGCCGTAGTCCTTGGCGAAGGGCGTCATCTCCTCGAAGGAATCGCCGAAGGCCCCGTAGCCGAGTTCATCGGGGCGCAGGCCGACCGGGTTGCTGCTGTTGATGGCCACCACCGCGACGCCCTTGTCCTTGTAGTCCATGTGGATCTCCTGCATCCGTCCGGCGGCGGCGATCGCGTCCGGGCAGTGGTTGCAGGTGAAGATCAGGCAGAGCGCCTTGGCGGTGGAGAAGTCGGTGAGCTTGTGCTTCTTGCCATCGATGCCCGGGAGTTCGAAATCCGGCACCGGCGAGCCGATGGGCAGGACGGTGGGGTTCGGCGGGTCGGCGGCGAGGGCCGTGGCGGCGAAGGCGAAGGTGAGGACGAGGGATTTCATGAGAATGGTTGGTTACGGATCGATAGGGGTTAGATTTCCACCGTTTCCCCGAGCGCCGCGACGTCGACCGCGCCGCCGAACTCGTCGGTCAGGGCGTCGCGCAGGGCATCGGAGCGTGTCGATTCGCCATGCACCAGCCAGGTCCGCTTCTTCGGACCGGTCATGCGGCCGAACCAGTCGAGCAGTTCCGAATGGTCGGCGTGGCCGGAGAAGGAGTCGATGGTCTCGATGTTCGCCCGGACCTGGACCGGCTTGCCGAAGATGTTGACCGTCTTGCGGCCGTCGCGGATGGCGCGGCCGAGGGTGTTGTCGGCGCAGTAGCCGACGAAGAGGACGGTGTTCTTGGGATCGCCGAGGCCGTTTTTGAGGTGGTGGCGGATCCGGCCGGCCTCGCACATGCCGGAGGCGGAGATGATGATGCAGGGGCCGTTGTTCGAGTCATTGAGCCGCTTCGACTCGGTCACGGCGCGGACGAGGTGGAGGCCTTCGAAGATGAAAGGATCGTTCTCATCGAAGAGGAAGCGGTAGACCGTTTCGTTGAAGCATTCCGGGTGGATGCGGAAGACCTCGGTGGCGTTCACGGCGAGCGGGCTGTCGACGTAGACCGGTACGCGGCGGAGCTTGCCGGTGTGGAAGAGCTGGTTGAGGACGTAGAGCAGCTGCTGGGTGCGCTCGACGGCGAAGGCGGGGATCATCACCTTGCCGCCGCGCTTGAGGGCCTCGGTGAGGATCTCGCCGAAGGCATCGTTGGCGCCGGTCGGCAGTTCGTGCTCGCGGCCGCCGTAGGTGCTTTCCATCAGGACGAAATCGACGTCCGGGACCGGCACGGGATCGCGCAGGATCTCGTTGCCGCCGCGGCCGATGTCGCCGGAGAAGAGGAAGCGCTTCTTTTTGTTGCCGTCTTCCTTGTCGATGATCTCCAGCAGCACCTGGGCCGCGCCGAGGATGTGGCCGGCGTCGAAAAAGGTGAGGGTCACGCCGTCGCAGAGCGGCATCGGGCGCTCGTAGCCGATGCTGATGAACTGGCGCAGGCAGCGCTCGGCATCTTCCTCGAGATAGAGCGGCTGGACGGGCGGCAGGTTGTCCTTGGCCCGGTCCTTGTTGAGCCATTCGGTGTCCTGCTCCTGGATGTGGGCGCTGTCGGCCAGCATGATCTGGCAGAGGTCGCGGGTGGCGAAGGTGGCGTAGATGTTGCCGGTGAAGCCCTGCTTGCAGAGGTTGGGGAGGTTGCCGCTGTGGTCGATGTGGGCGTGGGAGAGCACCACGATGTCGATTTCGCGGGGGTCGAAGTGCGGGAAGCAGCAGTTGACCTCGTAGCTTTCCTGGCGGTGTCCCTGGTAGAGCCCGCAATCGAGGAGGATGCGGGTGCCGTTGACTTCGAGCAGGTGCTGGGATCCGGTGGTGGTGCCGGCGGCACCGCAGAATTTGAGTTTCATGGGCTTGTTAGGAAGCTGGCATGCCTCGGGCGGGAGGGAAACGGGAAAGTGTCCGGAGGAAAGGCGAGCCGGATTCTCTCGCTCCGCGCCGCAAGTGCTCCGGGGTCAGCGGATGCCGGCTTCGCTCAGGCGCTCGGCCATTTCGGCCTTCTGGAGTTCGGCGGTGAACTCGCTGAGGTCGCCGGCCATCACGCCGGCGAGGTTGTGGGAGGTGTGGCCGATGCGGTGGTCGGTGATGCGGCTTTGCGGGAAATTGTAGGTGCGGATCTTTTCCGAGCGGTCGCCGGAGCCGATCTGGGCACGGCGGTGGGCGCTGTGCTTTTCCTGCTCCTCGCGCAGCTTCATTTCGTAAAGCCGGGTCCGCATGATCTGGAGGGCGCGCTCCTTGTTCTGGCCCTGCGAGCGGCCGTCCTCGCAGCGGACGTAGAGGCCGGTGGGGAGGTGGAAGACCTGGACGGCGGACTCGGTGCGGTTGACGTGCTGGCCGCCCGCCCCGCCGGCGCGGCAGACTTCGATGCGGAGGTCGTCGGGCTTGAGCTCGACGTCGACTTCCTCGGCTTCCGGCATGACGGCGACGGTGACGGTGGAGGTATGGACGCGGCCTTGGGTTTCGGTGGCGGGGACGCGCTGGACGCGGTGGACGCCGGATTCGTATTTCAGGGTGCGGAACACCTCGTCGCCGGTGACGCGGAGGAAGACTTCCTTGAAGCCGCCGACTTCCGACGGGCTGCTGGAGAGGTGCTCGGTTTTCCAGCCGCGGGCGTCGGCGTAGCGCTGGTAAAGGCGCAGCAACTCGGCGGCGAACAGCGAAGCCTCGTCGCCGCCGGCCCCGGCGCGGATTTCGACGATCGCGTCGCGGTCCTCGTTCGGATCGGCGGGGAGCAGGGCATACTGGAGGTCCTCGGCGAGCTGCGGGATTTCGGCCTGGAGCGCCGGGATTTCCTCGCGGGCGATCTCGGCAAGCTCGGGGTCGTCGCCTTTGGCCAGCTCCTCGTTTTCCTCAAGCTGGCGGCGGGCGGCGTCGAGTCGGTCGGAGAGGGAGAGAGTTTGCTGGATCCTCCGGTGCTCGCGCATGATCTCGGAGGCCCGCTTCGGGTCGTCGTAGAAGCCCGGGTCGGAGATCATGTCGTCGATCTCCCCGAGGCGGCGGCGGCGTTGGGCGATGAGGGCGGAGTAGTCCATGGCGGGGACGATCAATTTACAGGAGGTAGCAGAGGGAGCAGAGTAGGATTCTGATGCCTGACGGTCGAAAAGCGGATCATCAGGTCTCAAGCCTCTGCTTTCTCCGCTGGCTCCTGTCGGGAGGTTGTTCTGTTTCAGCCCGACACGCGGGATGAAGGTACGAAAAAGCCGCGCCTCGGAGGGAGGCGCGGCTTGGAAAATCAGTGACGGAACCGACTACGCTCCGGCCTTGGCCGCGGTGCGGGCCTTGCGGATGAAGCTGTTGACGGTCTCGGAAACCTGGGCACCGACGCCGACCCACTTCTCGGCCTTTTCGAGGTCGATGGTGTAGTTGACGCCTTCCTTGAGCGGATCGTAGGTGCCGACCTGCTCGATGTAACGACCGTCGCGCCGCTTGCGGCTATCGACGGCAACAATCTTGTAGTAGGGACGATCCTTGGTTCCCTGGCGGCTAAGGCGGAGAGCGACGGCCATGTGCGTAAATTCTTTGAGAGACAAGCCCGTCGGGTGACGGGAGGGCGGGGAAACTGAAGGACGGGTCGCTGCTTGCCAAGTAGAATCTCGGGGAAATTCGGTGAATCGGTGTTTCGGGGGTCTGAAGGTCTGAAGGTCTGAAGGTCTGAAGGTCTGAAGGTCGAGAAGGCTGGTTCGGTCGTGGACGTTGGCGTTCCCTTTGGCATGCCTACCGTCCAAGCCGACTGAAGATCGGCGCTCCCTCCGGAGGGTCGGACGCTGCTTCTTCAGCGCACTGATTCACTGATTTACCGAAGCGCCGGCTTACCGAACCACCGGCTACCTCCCGGTCTCGCGCCAGCGGGTGGTGGCGAGGACCCATTTGCCGTCGACCTTCCGCCAGGTCATGGTCAGGTGCTGGATGCCATCAACCGGGCTGCGTTCGTTGGCGAGTTCGATCACGGCGTCAATGCGGGCCTCGACCACGGCTTCTTCGCCGGTGATGGCCATGCGGTCGATTTCGGGCGGCTTGATGGAGATGCGGCGGCAAGCTTTGGCCAGATAGGAGAAGAGCGAAACGACCGAGCTGCGGGACTGGGGGCCGTCGATTTCGTCGGTCGCGCCGTCGGGGCCTTCGAAGGAGAGGTTTGGGGCGAGGTAGGGTTCGATGGCGTTGCCGCGGGTGCTGCGGGTGATGTTGCCGTCGTCGGTCGCGACATTGGCGGCGTCGAAAAGGCCGGCGACCCGGCGGGCGAGGACGCGTTCCGGTTGATACCACCACCAGCCGAAGGCGCCACCGAGCAGGAGCAGCAGGAAAAGTGGGATGACGTAACGGCGGATCATCCGAAAGGGTGTCAGGGGATCGGCAAACCGCAAGCGATTGAACCGGGGTCACCGCCCCGGCCGAGATCGCATTTCCGCGAATCGCTCAACCCGCTCGCCATGGCGCTTGCAATGCACCGGCCTGCTCGGGATGTTCGCGGGGCCGAATGACGCCGCTGTTTCGCAAACTGCTCGGGTTGAACTGGCCGCTCGTGCTGACGATGTACGGGCTGCTGGTGTTCGGCGTGTTCTCGATCGAGAGCGCGGCGCGTCACCTGGAGAACGGCGGTGCGTGGTTCGCGGAGCGGCAGAAGACCTGGATCCTGATTGGGTCGGTGATTTACTTCGCGACGGCGCTGATCGACTACCGCTGGCTGCGCTGGCTCGGGATCCCGCTTTACGTGGTGGGGTTGGGGCTGTGCGCGTCGATCATGAATTCGGACAACGACGTCCATCAGATCGAGCTGCCGGGCGGCCTGAGTTTCCAGCCGGCGCAGTTGGCGATCACTTCCGGTATTCTCCTGCTGGCGTGGCTGCTCCAAGACCTGCCGCGGCTGGGCAAGAAGATCCCGAAGGTGGGCTGGATTCTCGGCGAGCCGATGGTGAAGGTCGGGCTGGTCGGGCTGCTGACAGGGATCCCTTTCCTGATTGTGGTGGCGATGGGCGACATGGGATCGGCGCTGGTGTGGATCCCGTTCGCGGCGGTCTGCCTGCTGGTCAGCGGCGTGCCGTTCCGCTACCTGACCTGCCTCTCCCTGCT
This sequence comes from Haloferula sp., assembly GCA_044372775.1. Taxonomy (GTDB): domain Bacteria; phylum Verrucomicrobiota; class Verrucomicrobiia; order Verrucomicrobiales; family Akkermansiaceae; genus Haloferula. The sequence continues at coordinate 18,409 of JBIPNO010000053.1, read as the reverse complement.
GGCGGTGGCCGCATTGCCGGTCGTGTATTATGTGATCCTGCCGAATGTTTCCGAGCGCGGCACGGCACGTATCGAGCTGTTTTTCGACCTGGTGCAGGACAAGGAGGTCGACATCAGCCGCGACGCTTGGGCCCCGCACAACATCGCGGTGGCGGTGGGCAAGTCCGGCTGGTCCGGGGTGGGCTGGAATGCCAGCGCCAACCAGGGTTCGCTGCACGACAAGAAGTTCGTGCCGTGGAAGACCGCCCACAACGACTTCATCTTCCCGATCATTGCGGAGGAGCACGGCTTCCGCGGCAGCATCCTGCTGATCACCGCGTTCGCGCTGCTGCTGGTGCTGTGCCTGTTCATCGGGACCTACGCGCGGGATCCTATGGGCCGGCTGCTGGTCGGCGGGGTGGTGGCGCTGTTCTTCGCACACATTTTCGAGAACATCGGGATGTGCATCGAGCTGATGCCGATCACCGGCATCCCGCTGCCGCTGGTGAGCTATTCCGGCACCTTCGTCGTGATGTGCATGTTCCTGCTCGGCCTGGTGCAGAGCGTCTGGGTCCACCGCGGGGTCGAGCGGCCGGTGGTTGAGGAGAACCCGAAGGCGACGAAGGAAGGGCGGAAGGTGGCGAGGGTGGAGGCGATTAAGGTGTGAGGGTCGCTGGGGGGAGAGTGCCGAGTGCCGAGTGATCAGTGATCAGTGATCAGTGATCAGGGAAAGGCACTTGGAGGGCGCTTGGAAGGGTTGTTTGGCCTTTTGACCTTCGACTTTAAGACCTTCGGACTTTCAGACCGCCTTTTATTGCCTTGCCGAATTCCAAGCGTTGATCCCGCCTTCGACGTTCACGGCTTTGGGGAAGCCGGATTCGTGGAGAAATTTCACGGCGCGGGCCGAGCGGCCGCCGGCCTTGCAGTGGACCAGGATCTCGCGGTCCTGGGGCAGCTCGGAGAGGCGATCGGGCAGGGTGGCGAGGGGGATCAAAAGGGCACCGGGGATGGTGCCTTCCGCTTCTTCTTCCGGCTGGCGGACGTCGAGGATGAAGGGCTGGTCGCCGGTCTCGAGGCGGCCGGCGAGTTGCTGGACGGAGATGGAGGGCATGCCGGGATCGGGCAGGGAGCAGGAAGGGGAGGCCATGGTTTCGGAGTTGTGGACGGAGTGGATGGACGGGTGGTCGCCGCAGAGGCGGCAGGCGGGGTCGCGGCGGAGGCGGAGGCTGCGGAAGCTGGTGCTCAGGGCGTCGTAGCAGGTGAGCTTGCCGAGTGGCGGCTCGCCGATGCCGAGTAGCAGCTTGATCGCTTCCATCGCTTGGAGCGAGCCGATCACGCCGGGCAGCACGCCGAGGACGCCGGCTTCCTCGCAGGACGGGGCCGCGCCGGGCGGGGGCAGCGAAGGGAGCATGCAGCGGTAGCAAGGTCCGCCGAGGTGGGGGGCGAAGACGGTGAGCTGGCCTTCGAAGCGGAAGATCGAGCCGTAAACGCAGGGCTTCTTGAGGAGGAAGCAGGCGTCATTCGAAAGGAAGCGGGTGGGGAAGTTGTCGCAGCCGTCGAGGACGACATCGTAGCGGGCGACGAGGTCGAGGGCGTTGTCCGGAGTGAAGCGGATCGGGTGGAGCTCAAGTTCGACGTGGGGATTGATCTCGCGGAGCCGGGCGGCGGCGCTATCGAGCTTCGCTTTCCCGACCCAGGGCTCGCCGTGGAGGATCTGGCGTTGGAGATTCGAGCGGTCGACCGTGTCGGGGTCGACCAGGCCGATCCGTCCGACGCCGGCGGCGGCGAGGTAGAGGGCGGCGGGCGAGCCGAGGCCGCCGGTGCCGATCATCAGGACGGACGATCCTTTCAAGCGGCGCTGCCCTTCCTCACCGATGCCCGGCACCGAAAGGTGGCGGGCGTAGCGGAGGCGCTCTTCGGCGGAGAGGTGCGGCAGGTCGGGCATCGGTGGAAATGGTAGCGGGCCGGTCCGCCGTGGCAACCGCTCACACCCGGCAAGCGGGATTGCGTCTTGACCGGCCGCCGGGTTCCGGAAAGGGAGTCTCATGGCCGAAACCCGATCCACCTTCTCCCTTCGTCCCGGCGACGCCGCTCCCGGATTCCAGTTGTCGGCTGCGGACGGCACGGTGCACGAGCTGCATTCGATCCGCGGCAACGGTGGCCTCCTGGTGGTCTTCGCCTGCAACCACTGCCCTTACGTCATCCACCTGGCCGACGCGCTTGCGAGCCTGGCCTGCGAGATCGAGACGGAAGGCGTGGCAACGGTCGCGATTTCTTCGAACGACATCGAGCGCTACCCCGACGACGCGCCGGAGCACATGGCGGGTTTCGCCGCGAAGCACGGCTGGAATTTCCCCTATCTCTTCGACGAGAGCCAGGAGGTCGCGAAGGCCTACGGCGCCGCCTGCACGCCGGATTTCTTCCTCTTCGACCATGAGCTGCGGCTCTACTACGCGGGGCAATTCGATGCCACCCGTCCGAAGAGCGGCCAGCCCGCGACCGGCGACGATCTGCGGGCCGCAGTGAAAGCCATGCTGGCAGGCGAGGAGCCGCCGGTTCGGCCGGTTCCGAGCAGCGGCTGCGGCATCAAGTGGAAGCTTGGCAGCGAACCGCCCTATTTTGCCTGAAACGTTTCGCATTTCGCCATTGCCCGCCCCCTGATCGACCGGCTAACACCTTCAGCCATGCCTTCCCTGCCTCTGACCCTCGCGGTGCAGCTCCAGACCATCGACTGGGTCATTCTGGTCGCCTCCGTGGCCATCTGCTTCATCCCGGCACTCTATTATGCGAAGAAATCCGGCGAGAGCGTCTCGGAATTCTTCACCTCCGGCCAATCGGTGCCCTGGTGGCTGATCGGGATCTCGATGGTGGCGACGACCTTCTCCACCGACACGCCGAACTTCGTCACGAACCTGATCCGCACGGAAGGCGTGTCGTCCAACTGGCAGTGGTGGGCCTTCGCGCTCACCGGCATGAGCACGGTGTTCTTCTTCGCCCGGCTGTGGCGGCGCTCCGGGGTGTTGACCGACCTTGAATTCTACGAGCTCCGCTATAGCGGAAAGGCGGCGCGCGGCGTCCGCGGCTTTCGCGCCGTGTATCTCGGGCTGTTCTTCAACTGCATCATCATGGCGTCGGTCAACCTCGCCGCCACCAAGATCTCGGGCATCCTGTTCGGTTTCGAGAAATGGGAAACGCTGGCCTTCTGCGCCGTGATCAACATCGCCTTCGCCGCAACCTCCGGGCTGTGGGGCGTGCTGGTGATCGACATGATTCAGTTCGGCATCGCGATGACCGGTGCCTTCGCACTCGCCTACTTCTGCCTCAGCCAGCCGGAAATCGGCGGCTTGGATGGCTTGATCACCAAGATCTCGGCCACCTCGCCGGAGACGCTCAAGATGATCCCGTCCGCCGACAGCGGGCTGCTATGGAGCATCATGCTGATACCGCTGCTGATCGGCTGGTGGTCGACCTGGTATCCCGGCGCGGAGCCTGGCGGCGGCAGCTACATCGCCCAGCGCATGCTCGCGGCGAAATCCGAGCGCGACGCCCTCGGCGGCACCTTGTTCTTTAACTTCGCCCACTACGTCCTGCGCCCTTGGCCGTGGATCCTCGTCGGCTTGTGCTCGATGGTGATTTACCCGGAGCTGAGCGACATCAAAAAGGCCTTCCCGAACCTGCCGGACGGCCTGCTCGGGCATGACATCGCTTACCCCGCGATGATGAAATTCCTGCCGACCGGTTGGCTCGGCCTGATGGTCGCCGGTTTGCTGGCGGCTTATGTTTCCACGATCATTACCCACCTCAACTGGGGCACCTCGTATCTGGTGCACGATTTCTACCAGCGCTTCATCAATCCGGGGAAGACCGACAAGCACTACGTCGGCGTTGGCCGCCTGATGACCGTCGTGCTGATGCTGGTCGCCGGTGCGATCACGCTGTTCATGGAAACCGCCGAGCAGAACTTCAAGCTGCTGCTGCAGATCGGCGCGGGCACGGGTTCGCTCTACCTGTTCCGCTGGTTCTGGTGGCGGATCAATGCGGTGAGCGAGGTGACCGCGATGGTCGCGTCGCTGGTCGTCGCGGTCATCTTCCAGATCCTTGCAAAGCAGTATTCCGGGGCCGCGGAGGTGCCTTGGTTCATCAAGCACCAGCTCCCGCTCGGCGTGGGGATCACCACGCTTTCGTGGGTGATCGCCACCTTCGTCAGCAAGCCGACCGATGCCGCGACGCTGCGCAAGTTCTATGACAAGGTCCGCCCCGCCGGTCCCGGCTGGGCGAAGATCCGCGCGGAGAGCGGCTTGCCGGCCTCGCCGGACAGCCTGCCGATGGCGCTGCTGGGCACCGTGCTCGGCGTGACCATGATCTGGACCGGGCTCTTTGCGACCGGCAGCTTCCTGTATGGCAACCACCGCGATGGCTTGATCCTCGGTGCCGTGTTCCTCGGTGCGTCGGTCGCGCTGATCTCGCTGGTGCGCAAGCTCTGGGCGAAAGAGGCGTGACGCCCAGGAAGAGGATCGAACAACGAAAATTTCGAAACGAACGAAAGGGGCACCGAAATCCTCTTCTTTCGAAAGTTTTGCTGACTTCGTTGTTCCTCAATCCAGCCGTTTGGGTGGCCCGTTTAGGAGAATGACTTGGCAAAACCGGTCGACCCCGTGCTAGGCTGGCCGCCGAATGGACGCGCTGATTCATCATCTGGAACGGAAGGAAGACCTCTCGCCGCGGGAGGTCGTGGTGGCGGCGGAACTGCTGCTGGATCCCGCCGCGCCGGATGAGAAGAAGGCGGCCCTGCTCGAAGCGCTTTCGCGGAAGGGCGAGACCCCGGCGGAGATAGCCGGCTTTGTCGAAGTGTTCCTGGAGCACGCGGTGGACCCGCATGTCGGGCTGCTGGATCTCGAAGGCCCGACGATCGATGTCTGTGGCACCGGCGGCGACAAGCTGAACCTGTTCAACGTCTCGACCACCTCGATGTTCGTCGTCGCGGCGACCGGGGCGGTGGTGATGAAGCACGGCAACCGCGGGATCACCTCGAAGAGCGGCGGCGCGGACGTGCTGGAGGCGCTGGGGATCCGGATCGACCTGCCGGCGGAGGGCTTCCGCGACTGCCTGGAAAAGGCGGGCGTCGGCTTCCTGTTCGCCCCGGCCTATCATCCGGCCTTCAAGGCGGTGGTGGGCGTCCGCAAGCAGCTCGCCGAAAAGGGCGTGCGCACGATTTTCAACCTGATCGGCCCGCTGCTGAACCCGGCCAAGCCGCAGTGCCAGCTGGTCGGCGTCTTCGACCGCGAGATGTGCCCGGCCTTCGCCGAGATCCTCCAGCGGCTCGGCCGGGAGAGCGCTTGGGCGGTGCACGGCACCACCGGCGACGGGCGCTCGGTGGACGAGGTCAGTCTGTTAGGCTCGACCCGCATCTGCAAAGCGGGGCTCTATCAGGACCTCGTGGACGAGGAAGTCCGGCCGCGCGACTTCGGGATGAAGCACGCCGAGGTGGAGGAACTGCAAGGCGGCGACGCCACGGTGAACGCGGCGATTCTGGAAGCGATCCTGAGCGGCAAGGACACGGGACCGAAGCGCGACATGGTGCTGCTCAACGCCGGGGCGGCGATCGCCTGCTGCGGGCTGTCGGACGACATCGGCGACGGCATCGAGATCGCACGCAATCTGATCGACGACGGCAGCGCGCTGGGGCGGCTGAGGTTGCTGCAGGAAGTGGCGAAGCGGTAGCCGGACTACTCCGCCAGGTAGCTCGCGAGCTTTTCGCGGAGGTTGGTGCGGGCGCGGAAGAGTAGGCTTTTCACGGAGGAGACCGAGGTGTCGAGGACCTTGGCTATCTCCTCGTAAGGCAGCGATTCGTAGCTGTAGAGGATGACGGCGGTGCGCTGGGCTTCCGGCAGGGTGGCGATGGCGCGGTCGATCTGCTGGTGCATTTCGAGCTTCATCGCTTCTTCCTGCGGCTCGTGGCGGGTTTCGGCGGCCATCTGGAAGCCGCTGTCTTCCTCGCGCTCGTCGGTGGAGACCTCTTTGCGGCGCGAGCGGCGGCGGCTTTCGTTGAAGACGAGATTGCGGGTGATGGTGAACAGGTAGGTCGTGAACTTCGCGTCGGGACGCCAGCGCTTGGCGTGCTTCCAGACGCGGAGAAAGGCGAGCTGGGCGATGTCTTCGGCCTCGGTCGGGTCGTTCAGCATGCGGGCGACGGTGCCGACCACGGCGTTCTGGTGGCGCTCGACGAGTTCACGGAAGGCCCGTTCGTCGCCCTCGGCGATGCGTCCCATCAATGCCACGTCCACTTCATCGCCGCCGCCCGCGGTTTCGGTCGCTGGAATCGGGCGGGGTGAAGGCATGTGGATCGGCGGGAAGGTCAGTGCGGCATCCATGCTCTCCCGGACAAACCGCGGGACGAGCGTGAAGTTGCGGACTCCCCCGTTTCAGGGAGGAGGTCACGCGAGCAAACACCGCGGGGGCGGAGATTTGCCGGTGGAATGACGCGGAATTCCGGCCGGGAATTCAGATGAAAAACGCGACCTGCTCGCCGGGGCCGTGGACGCCTTCGATCAGGATGCCTTCGACGTCGGCGGTCTTCGACGGGCCGGTGGCCCAGAGGATGTTCCGGCTGGGGCCGAAGGCGGCGATGGCGTCGGGGATGGTCCGGTGGATCTCGCTTTCGAGGAGCACGCCGACATGGACCCAGGGCGAGAGCGCGGCGAGGCGGTCGGAGGTGCGGGCGTCGTCGAGGATCATGCTGCCGGACTCGGCGATGGCCCCGCTGGCTCGGGTGATGCCGAATTGGAAATCCTCGTAGCGGGTGCGGTCGTAGACGGTCTCGACGGTGAGACCGGCGGCGGCGAGGGCGTGGCCGACGGGGTCCATCAGGGTGGGGTCGCAGTAGCCGCGGGTGTGGCCGCCTTTTTGCAGGAAGGCGGCGAGTTCCGGGATGTCGCGCATGACCTCACCGCCGGCGGCGATGAAGTTGCGGTCGAAGGCCTCGCGCGGGGTGCCTTCGAGCCGGGGCGTGGAGTGGAAGACGGCGGCGTCGTAGTCCGGGTAGGCGGACTTTTCCGGCACGCTGCCGAGGGCGCTGCGGATCTTGGTGAGGATGGTGTCGCGGGAGCTCATGGAAGTAGCGCAACGTTGCACGTTGCGATGGGGTGAGTGGCTCTTTTGGGGGCGGATGGAAGTTCTGTGGGGACGGCGGTGAGGCGGTCGCAGGGTTCGGGGCTTTGCTGGAGTGGGGCGGCGGGCGTCGTGGGGCGGAGTTCGCACGAGCACAACTTGCAAAGTTATGCTACTTCCGCGCAACCTTGCAGGTTGCGATGGGGTGAGGTGCTCTTTTGGTGGCGGATCGAAGTTGGGTGAGAAGCCGGAATGCTGTCGCGGGGTTCGGGACTCTCTGGAGTGGGGAGGCGGGCGTCGTGGGGCGGAGTGCGCACGAGCACAACTTGCAAAGTTATGCTACTTCGCTGCGCGCGCTTTAAGCCACTTGCGGAAGTCGCCGCCGTGCCATTCGGGCAGGGTGCGCTGGCCGAGCCATTCCTGGAGCGGCTTGACCGGGGCGACTTGGATCGGGAGGTGGTTCATGGCCTTGCTCATGGTCATGGCGGTGCGCCAGAGCGAGGGTGAGGTGGCGAGGGTGGCGAAGGGGCTCATCGGCGGCGCGCCGGGGGAGTGGACGTGCTCGCGCTTCGCCTTGTCGCGCAGTCGGAGCAGCAGGTCGGGGATCGGGATGTCGACCGGGCAGACCTCGTTGCACGCGCCGCAGAGCGAGGATGCCTTCGGCAGGTCGGCGAGTTCGGGGAACTGGTCGCCGAACAGCAGCGGCGAAAGCACCGCGCCGATCGGGCCGCCGTAGGTGGTGCGGTAGGCGTGGCCGGAGGCCTGGCGGTAGACCGGGCAGACGTTCTGGCAGGCGGAGCAGCGGATGCAGCGGAGGATCTCGCGGCAGTTCGATTCGAGGACGTCGGTGCGGCCGTTGTTGAGGAAGACGACGTGCATTTCCTCCGGGCCGGAGGGCTGCGTGTCGTCCTTCGGGCCGGTGATGAACTCGGTGTAAACGGTGAGCTGCTGGCCGGTGGCGCTGCGGCCTAACAGGTTGAGGAAAAGCCCGAGGTCGCGATCCGTGGGGACGATCTTCTCGATGCCGACCAGCGCGATGTGGACCTTCGACGGGGCCATGCCGAAGCGTGAGTTGCCCTCGTTGGTCACCAGCACCACGCGGCCGCTGTCGGCGGAAATGAAATTGCCGCCGGTGATGACGGCTTCGGCCTGCATGTATTTGTCACGCAGGAAGGCGCGCGCGCGGTGGGTGATGGTCGCGGGGTCGTCGTTGTAGTCGGCTGCGATGCCCTCGCGCTGGAAGGTGCGGGCGATCTCGCGGCGGTTCTTGTGGATGATCGGGCGGACGATGTGCGAGGGCACGTCGTCGTCGAGCTGGATGATGAACTCGCCGAGGTCGGACTCGAGGCACTCGATGCCGTTCTCGATCAGGAAGGGGTTGAGGTGGATCTCCTCGGCCGCCATCGACTTCGACTTGGTCAGCTTCGAGATGCCGCGTTCCTGGAGGATCGAGAGGATGGTCGCTTTCGCGTCGTCGCCGGTATCGGCGAAATGGACCTGCACGCCGTTGCGCTGGAGCGAGGCTTCGGCTTGCTCGACGTAGCGGTCGAGGTGGTGGAGGGTGTGGTCCTTGATCTTGCCGGCGAGTTTGCGCAGGGAGTCCGGGTCCTCGTAGTCCTTGAAGAGGATGTTGTAGCGCTTGTCGGTGCTGGCGGCGGAACCGGTGATGACCGAGGTCTGCTTCTCGTCCGAGATTTCGCGGGCGTAGGTGTCGATGAGCTGGTGGTCGATCATGGCAAATGGAGATTGGCTCAGATTTTCCCTGGTTCCAGACTTGGAACTTGGAACTTCTTCACTTGGAACTTCCCGCGAGGGTGTCCCGCAGCACCTGGATGGCGTGCTTGTGCTCGATCGGCCGGCCTTGGACGCGGGCGAGGCCGGAGACGTGCATGAGGCAGGACATGTCGCCGCTGACCAGCAGGTCGGGCGCGGCGTCGAGGATGTGGTCGAGCTTCAGCGAGCCCATCCGGCCGGAGATGTGGGGGAAGGTGACCGAGAAGGTGCCGCCGAAGCCGCAGCATTGCTCGGCTTGGCCGAAAGGGACGACTTCCGCGTTGCGGATCGAGGAGAGCAGCGCGGTGATCGCCTCGCCGGTCTTGGTGCCGCGGCTGTGGCAGGAGCGGTGGAAGGCGAGGCGGGTGGGCTTTTCGAAGGAGCCTTTCCATTCGCTCACGCCGAGGCCGTTGACGATGAAATCGCAGACTTCCCAGGTGCGGCGGGCGAGCGAGTCGATCGCCGGGTCGGGGCACTCCTCGAACTGGAGGAGGTTGCCGTGGAAATTCATCGCGGCGCAGGAGCCGCTGGGGACGATCACCGGGAGCTCGCCGGAGAAGACGTCGGCGGTGAAGCGGGCGACCTTGCGGGAGGCGGCCCAGTCGCCGGAATTGAAGGCCGGCTGGCCGCAGCAGGTCTGGTTGTCGGGGAACAAAACCTCGACGCCGAGGTGTTCGAGCACTTCCACGGTGGCGCGGGCGACGTCGTCGTAGAAGGCATCGCACAGGCAGGTGCCCATCAGCAGGACTTTTTTGCCCGCGGGGCGGACTTGGGTTTCGGCAGCCATGTGGGTCAGAGATAGGACAGATCGGGCGCAGGTCGAGTGCGGATGTCAGTCATGCAGGGACTTGGAGTTGGCTTTGGATTAAAGCGGTATGGGCTTTCGGAAGGGAATGATCGAATCCGGGCTGAGGATCGCCCCGATCCCGGGTCAGGCTACCATTCGCTCGCGGGAAATTCGGCTTCCATCGCGGTGGCGTGGGGAGAGGGGATGCCGGCGGCGGTGGCGAATTCCGGCCAGCGGCAGATGGCTTCGAGGATCCGGTCGATGGTGTCGTCGATCCGCCGCACGCCTTGGCTCTTCCCAAGTGCGACCAGGTCGCGGCGGGACACTTCGGCAAAGCGGCCCATCACCGAGGCGCTGCGCAGGTTGGTGGCGAGGGGGTGGGAGGCGAAGGTGAGGTCGTAGGCGGGGCTGGTAGTCCAGTTTCCGTCCGGCGCCATGATGAAGGCGTGGTTGCGGCCGTGGTCGTCGTTGTTGCCCGCGGCGACGTTGAAGACCGCGCGGCGGAAGATCTCCTCCACTGCGGCTTCGCTGGCGCAAAGGGTTCGGGCGAGATTCATCAGGTTGCCGTATTCCAGCCCGTCGCGGACGGGGCTGTGGGTGAGGCCGCTGAAAGTGTGGACGTGCCGCCTTCCAGAGCCCACCCGGTCGAAGCGGCGGGTGATGAAGTGGGCGCGGCCTGCGCTGTCCAGCAGCAGGCGGGTCTCCGGCACGTCAATGCCCGCGGCCGCGGCCATGAGCGTGAAGGCATGTTCTTCCAGGGTGTCGTGACGCTCGCGGTCCATCTGGAACTTGATCAACCAGGGGTCGGTGTCGGGCGGCGGGTCCGCGCCGCCGGGCCAGGCTTGTTGGAGATCGTGCGAGAGATGGATCAAGGCTTTCGGCTGAGCCCCGCCGGGACTGAGGCCCGAACGGATGAGCTGGGGCAGCACTTTCTCCGGGCTGCCCTCGATCACGCCGCGGGCCGCATCGACCAGGCGGGCGACATCGATGGCGAGTTCGGCGCGGAAGTCCGCCGTGGCCTCGGCGGGCTCGTAGGCGAGCGCCCCGATCCCGGAATCGCCTTGCGCCGCGAGTTTCTGGAGGATGCCGACGCGCGACCAACGGAGGCCTTTTTCGTCGAAGTATTTCTTCAGCAACTGCTGGCCCCACCAGTCCGGCAGCGAGTCGTCGAACAGGCCGAACAAGGGGCCGAACGCGGGGGTGGGACTGGACAAAGATCCGGCCGAAGAGGAGGGGAGGTAGATCGGGGAAAGCTCCAGCTTCCGGTCGCGCCAGGAGGGTTCGTACTGGAAGTAGATGCGGCCGTCGGGAGCTTCGAGCAGCTCGCCGATGACCGGACGGTCCGGGTGACCCGTGTAGCGGGCGGTGAGTTTCATGAGGTGCGGCGGGAGGGGGCGCGCCGGCGGGAAGAGCGTTCGACGGCCTCGTGCGATTCATAAGCCGGCGGCCGGGCGAACAGTTCGCGCAGTTCGCCGTCGAGATTCAGCGCCACCGCCACCCGGGCGAGCCGCTGGAGCGATCCCTGGCCTTTTGCCTCCAGCAGCTTCAGGGTGGAAAGCGCGATGCCGGAGCGCTCGGCGAGCTCTTCCTGGGTCCAGCCGCGGGCCAGCCGGGCTACCCGCAGCCGCTCGCCGATGGCTCGGATCAGGTCAACCGGGTTGCGGAAGCTAAGGGTTGGTATTTTGTCCATAGGGGAACTATTCGGCCGGAATAGCTAAAATGCCAGCTCTTATTTCTGAGGGCCATTCAGTGCCCGCAAGTAGTCCATCCGCTCCTTGATCCGCTTTTCGAGGCCGTTTTCGCCGGGGTGGTAGTAGATGCGGCCTTCGGGGAGGTAGGCCTGGGGGACGTAGCCGCCCTCGTAGTCGTGGGCGTAAAGGTAGCGCATCTTCTCGTCCTCGGTCCCGCTGGCAGCGGCGAGCTTCTTGCGGGTCTTGGTGTGGAGGTGCTCGGGGACGGCGAGGGTGCGGCCTTTCTCGACATCGGCCATGGCGGCGTTGATGCCGGCGTAGGCGGTGTTCGATTTCGGTGCGGTGGCGAGGTAGACGGTGGCGTGGGCGAGCGGGATGCGGCCTTCCGGCATGCCGATGAATTCGTAGGCCTGCTGGGCATCCATCGCGACGCGCAGCGCGTTCGAATCGGCGAGGCCGATGTCCTCGCTGGCGGAGATCACGATCCGCCGGGCGATGAAGCGCGGATCCTCGCCGGCGTGCAGCATTTTCGCCAGCCAGTAGAGGGCGGCGTCGGGGTCGGAGCCGCGGATCGACTTGATGAAGGCGGAGATGGTGTCGTGGTGGGCGTCGCCGTCGGCGTCGTAGACGATGGCCTTGCGCTGGATGGATTCCTCGGCGGCGGCGAGGTCGATCTGGATTGTCGATTGATGATTTTCGATTGCCGATTGAAGAGGAGGTGTCGTGAGGACGGCGAGTTCGAGGGAGGTGAGGGCTTTTCTCACGTCGCCGTCGGACATGACGGCGAGGTGCTGGAGGGCTTCGGGGGTGGCTTCGACGTTGAGGCTGCCGAAGCCGCGCTCGGGGTCTGTTAGAGCGCGGTGAAGGACGGGGAGGATGTCCTCGGTGGGGACCGGTTCGAGCTGGAAGATCTGCGAGCGGGAGACCAGCGGCGAGTTGACGTAGAAGTAGGGATTGTGGGTGGTGGCGCCGATGAAGCGGACCGTGCCACGCTCGATGTGGGGCAGCAGGACGTCCTGCTGGGCCTTGTTGAAGCGGTGGATCTCGTCGATGAAGAGGATGGTCGTCTCGCCGCGGAGGTCGCGCCAGGTGCGGGCCTGGTCGATCTTGGCGCGGATTTCGGCGACGTTGGATTCGACGCCGTTGAGCGACTCGAAGCGCGAGCCGGTGGTGCGGGCGATGACGCTGGCGAGGGTGGTCTTGCCGGTGCCGGGCGGGCCGTAGAAGATCAGCGAGGCGAAGCGGTCGGCCTCGATCGCGCGGCGGAGGAGTTTCCCTTCGCCGAGGATGTGCTGCTGGCCGGCAATCTCGTCGAGCGTCCGCGGCCGCATGCGGGAAGCGAGCGGTTCGCCGTCGCGGCGCGGCTCGCCCGCCGGGCGGGGCGGGCCGGAGGGGCCGGTGTCGAAGAGATCGGGCACGGGGGGGAGGGTAAGTTCCAAGGAAGAAGTTTGAAGCAGTTTGTCAGGGTTTGGTGTGCTTCCATCTCGCGGAGCTCGGTTCAAGTGCCAAGAAACGGGGTGTCGACAAGATTCCGTGGTCCGGCTTTTCTTCGCGGAACCATGGACGAACAGGAGCAATTTGATGCCATCTTGGAGGCGGATCAGAATGATCAGGTCGGCTACGTCCGGCATCTATGTGAGCGCTTTCTTGCCGAGTATCCGGATCATGGGCCCGCACTGCTCTGTTACGCGCGCAACCTGGTTGCGCTTCGTTTGTATGTGGACGCGCAGGCTGCCTTGGATCATGCCGGCAAGGTGGTGCCTGCCGGTCGCTTGCATCTCAGCTCCGCTGGAGCAGATCGCCTAACAGCGATTCGAGCCGGGCGATGCCGTGGTCGTCGCGGAAGCGGGCGAAGTCGGCCTCGAACGGTCGGTCTTCCCAATCGCGGCCGTCGAGGATGCGGCGGATCGCTTCCAGCGCACGGTCGCTGTCGCCTTCGGGAATCGTGAGGCCGGTGCGGTAGCGTTCGACGCGGTGGCCGATGCATTCGCCGGCGGTGGCGAGGCACGGGATGTTGAAAGCGGCGGCCTTGCCGAGGGTGCCGCTGCTGCCTTCGAAGCCTTCGTAGGCGGCCCAGGCGATATCGAAGGTGGTGAAGATGGAGTTGAAGTCGGCCTCCTCGGGGATGCGGCCGGCGGCGGGGTCGAAGTGGAGGTTGTCGATCTCCCCGGCTGCGGCGCGGCGGGCGGCATCGTCGAGCAGTGCCTGTTCCTCGGCGCTGTATTCATCGTGCTGGAAGCGACCGGCGCAGGCGAAGTACCACGGAAGCCGTAGTTCCCGCGCCTTGGCGGCGACGCGGAGCAGGTTGAGCATGCCCTTGCGGCGTTCGAGACCGATCAGGCCGATGATTTTCCGGCCGGCGGCCTTGCGGCGGATCTCCTCGGCGAGGGGATAGGGGCTTGCCGGAAGGGAGGAATCGGTGACGTCGGGAAAGGCGTGGACGGCTTTCCCGGTGCGATGCGCGATGGGGTCGATGAAGCGCTCGTCGAGCACGCCGATGCCGCGGGACAGCGGGCAGCGCATCAGGGCGTCGCCCTTGGCCAGCAAGCGCAGCGAGGCCTTGAGCGAGGGCTTCTCGCCATGGTGGTGGTTCCGCAGGTAGAGCCCGCTCCACGGGCGGTTCAGGGTGAGGCGCGGGACGGCGGAGAAGGGGAGGAAGCGCAGGTAGCTGTCGAGATAGGGGAAGAACACCAGGTCGACCTGGCGGCCGGTCTTCTGCTCGGCCTCGTAGAGCGCGTCGGCGGCGCGTTTCCACCGCTGGAAAGTGCGCAGCGGGTCGCCTTCGAAGCGGCCGCGGAACCAGCTCCGCTTGCCGCTGGCGAGGTGGTGCATCGAGACCCGGCGGTCGAAGTCATCGACCGATGGTGCGGCCGCGGTGCGGGCGGCCTGCAAGGCGTCCGCGGGGTCGGGGCAGAGGCCGATGACGTAGGTCCCCAGCCGCAGGAACGCCGAAGTGAACTGCGAGAAGTACATCGGGTGATGGCCGATCCAGAGCGGATCGACCAGCGCGACGGTCTTGTGGGGCGGGGGAGTCATTCCTGGGAAGGGCGCAGCCGGGCGTGGATCCAGGAGGCGCGGACGAGAAAAGCCTGAGGGAGGCCGGCCATCACGCCGAAAATCATGGCGGCCAATCTTTCGTCGAAGGGATTGGACGTCAGGGTCTCGCTGAGCAGGCAGCAGGCCGCGATGAAGGGCAGGAAAGCCAGCCACTGGTCGGGGCCGGGGTCGGAGGCGTTGGCCCGGGCGGCCCGCAGGGAGGCCGCCATGGTGCCGGCGAGCAACGCGATGTGCGCCAGCAGGCCGATCGCCCCGCCGGAGAAGAGCGAGTAGGTCCAGGTGGAGTGGCCGGCGAACCAGACGTCGTCGCCGATCTCCTCCTCGGGCGGGAAGACCAGGCGGATCTCCGGCATGTAGGAGGGGTGCCAGTAGTAGGAGGCGCCGATGCCTTTCCCGTGGAGGTAGTGAACGGGATCGCGATTGAGGATCTCAAAGATGGCGTCGGCCTCGGCCACGCGGGTCAGGAAGGAGATGTCGTGCTTGGTGTTGCGGTCGGCGGCGTGGTGGAAGAGCCGCTCGTTCCAGCGCTCGATCTGGTGGGGCTGGGCGACCGCGGCGATGACGATGGCCACCACGGCGAAGAGCCCGATGGCGAAAGCCGGCCACAGGCGCTTCACCGCATCGAAGGGCTGGTAGATGCCCCAACGGGTGCCGAGCAGGAAGCAAAGCGAACTGGCGCAGGCCGAGGCCATCACCGGGAAGAGCAGCGAGCGGGTGACCGTGATGAAGATCCCGAAGAACAGCACGCCCACCGCCACCGGCAGCAGCCAGTGGAAGCGGGAGCGGAGCAGCAGCGCGCAGCCGATCCACGCGGCGATCCAGTTGTTGGCGGAACTCTGCACCTCGACGCGGGCGGTTTCCATCGTCACGTCCTTGAAGACGAAGCCGTGGAAAATCCGCCACAGCACGTTGGTGCAGGCGGCGGCGAGGATGGGGGCCACGATTTTCGACGGACGGACGCCCGCGCAGCCGGCGATGTGGGCGTTCATGATCCCGGCGAGGCAAAGGACAAGCGGCAGGATGATGCGCAGCGAGCGGCCGGGGGGGACGCCTTGCATCAGCGCGTTCGCCAGCATGAAGCCGAGGAAGCCGCCCCAGCCGAGGATCAGCCAGGCGCCGGGCCGGACCAGCAGGTGACGCCAGCCGAGGAAGAAGATGCCGGCGGTGGACGACACCGCGAGGAGCAGGAAGACGAGCTGGTCGATGCCCGCGCCGCCGCCGGCCTCGCGGGCCTGGTCGGCGCGGTAGTCGAAGGCGAAGGAGACCATGAAGACCCACAGCAGCTTCTCGATCCACGGCGCGGCGGCGGTGGCGGGGATTCCGATGCTGTCGTGGCCGCCGTTCATGAACCGATGGCGGACGGATGTTGCAAGGCGGCGGCGAGGGCGATGCCGCGGTCATGCCAGTGGAAGGCATCGCGGCAGGCCTCCAGCGCGCGGCGGGCGGCGTGGTTGAGGAAGGCGAGGTCGTCGATCCTCCCCGCGACATCGCGCGCGAGCGTTTCCGGATCGGGCGCGGCGATCGCCTCGGTCAGCGGATCGACCGGCACCCCGCTGAGCGCCGCTTCGACCGAGGCGAGCGGGAGTCCGCGGAAGATGTAGTCGAGCGCCTTGAGCTTGAATCCGCCGCCGAGGGCTTCCGGGATCAGGCCGATGCGGGCGCGGTCGAGGTAGGGGGCGACCGACGGGACGTTGGCGGTGAAGCTTGCCCAGGGATATTGTTTGGCGAGTGCATCGAACCAGGCGGGATCGGCCTTGCCGACGATCTGGAAGCCGATTTTCGCGGCTTGGAAAGGGGCGTCGGCGGCTTTGAGGAAGGACTCGAGGTTCCTCCGTTTCGCGAGCCACTCGAAGGCCCCGGCGAGCACGACCTGGCGCGGCGTTTCGGCGGTGATCTCGCGTGGCGGTCCTGCCGGGATCTCGCCGCCGTAGCCGGGAGGTAGCACCA
Source organism: Haloferula sp. (assembly GCA_044372775.1). Classification (GTDB taxonomy): domain Bacteria; phylum Verrucomicrobiota; class Verrucomicrobiia; order Verrucomicrobiales; family Akkermansiaceae; genus Haloferula. The sequence goes on along the minus strand of JBIPNO010000053.1, from coordinate 2,068 downwards.
CGACGGGCGTGCCGGGCGCCTCGCCGCGGAAGGCGGCCGCGTCGCGCGGGGTGATCGCGGTGATCAGGTTCGCCCGGCGGCAGAGGCGGGATTCCATGCGGCCGTATTTCCGCGCGTCCCATTTCAAGACCCCCCGCATCGGCAGCGAGCCGGTCCCGTCGGCGGCCACCTGGCGGCGGACTTCGGTTTCGTGGTTGTGGGCGATGTAGGCGACCCGGGCATCCTGCGGGATCATCGGCAGCGCCCAGGCGCAGGCGGCCTGGTCGATGAGGATCCAGTCCCAGTCCCGCTCTAACAGCCGGCCGAGCGCGGCGCGCTGGATCGGATTGCCGAGGCGGAAGGCATCGGCCGGGAGCGCGGAAGCGAGGCTCTTCAAGCGGCCTGTCGGGATGCTGCCGTGGAGCTGCCAGGTCAGCGGCGGGCCGCCGTCGCAGGGCTTGGCCGGCTCGTGGGCCAGCACGGTGATTTCCAGTCCCGGCTGCGCCGCGAGCGAATCCAACAGGCCGAGCGTGTAGATCAGCTCGCCGCTGTCGGCGGGGCGGGGGTCTTGCCGGGTGATCCAGAGGCAGCGCATGGCGACGGGGGAGCTTCTAGAGCAAAGCTCAGGCCTTGGCGGCCAGAATCTTCTCGAAGGTCGAGGCGGTCTTTTCGATCGGGAAGGTTGCTTCGGCGTAGGCGCGGGCTTTCCTGCCGAACTCCGCGCACTGGTCCGGCGAGTCGCGGAGGAAGCGGGCCCCGGCGAGGAAGCCTTCCATGTCGCGCGGGGCGACCGTGAGGCCGGCCCCGTGGTCGCGGGTGATCCTTGCGGCCAGGTTTTCCTGCGGCACGGCCAGCAGCAGCGGGCGGGCCGCGCAGAGGTAGCTGAGGGTCTTCGATGGCACCGAGAAGACGCCGGCTTCTTCCTCCAGGATGCCGACCAGCACGTCGCCGGACGCGAGCACCGAAGGCAGCTCGGCGAAGGGCTGGTAAGGGAGGATGCGCAGATTGGTCAGGCCGGCGGCGGCCGACTCGCGGCGCAACCACTCGGCGCCGATGCCTTCGGACACGATCACCACCTCGACCGCGGGGTCCTCGCGGAAGCGCTTGGCCAGTTCCAGCAGCATGGCGGGGTTGTGCTTCATGCCGATGGTGCCGGAGTAGAGGAAGACGAACTTGTCGTGCAGGCCGTGGCGGCGGGACCATTCGTTGTCCTTCGGGAGGGCGGGGATTTCCTCGATGACGGCCCAGTTCGGCACCACCGAGATGCGGTCCGGGGCGATGCCGAATTCCTCGGCGAGGATCGGCGTGAAGTCGGAAGTGATGGTGACGATTCCGCTGCTGCGCTTGAACTGGCGCGAGTCTAACAGCCGGTACCAGGCCCCGATGAAGCCGCCGGCGATCGGGATCTTCTTCCGCAGCAGCTTGTCGACGGCCAGGCTGTAGAAATCCTGGACCCAGTAGTAGAAGCGGCCGCCGGACTCGACGGTGGCGCGGGTGATCGGTTCCTGGGTTTCGGTCGGCGTGTTGCCGGAAAGCACCGCGTCGGGCTTCCATTCGCGGACGAAGTCGGCGGCGGCCTGGCCGTAGCGGATCTCCATGCTGCGGCGGCGGCGGAAGGAATACTTGTAGCGCGGGTATTCCGGATCCATCGGGATCTCGCGGAATTCCAGCGTCGCCGCATCGCCGGGGCCCCGCTGGAGGTCGCCGCGCGGGGTTTGCAGGGAGCCGGCGAAGGCGTGGACCACCTGGTGCCCGCGGGCCGCGAGTTCGCGGCTGAGCGAAGTGGGGAAGGCGTGGCCGGCGTAGTCGTGGACGAGGATTCTCATGGGGGAGGAGCAGCGGGAGACAGCAGGGGGCGCGCCGATCCTAACGGATTGGCCGAAAGGGTCAACGGACCGGCGTCACGCGATCGCGGGGGGTGGATGGTGGATGGTGGATGGTGGATGGTGGATGGTGGGCGCCGGGCGCGGTCAGAACATCGGTAACACTTCTGGGTCAGAACATGGGTAACACTCTTGCGGGTGAGGGTTACACTTCTTGGGCGGGTTGGACAGCTTTGGTCGGGGCTTTCCGCGGATCCGGGCGATGG
>JBIPNO010000140.1:0-3059 GCA_044372775.1 Haloferula sp. | reverse complement strand
GGCCGGTGGCGGCGATGGCGAGTTGGTAGGATGCCGAATCGACCCGCTTGTCCGGGAAGCCGTCGGTGCCGAACAGGCTCTGGCCATAGACGAGCCAGTCGCCGACGATGAAGGCGATTGAGCGGGCAGCCTGGCCGATGGCGGTGGCGAGTTCGCTCCATTCCTCGAAGCTCAGTTCGCTGGTGATCCGCAGGCCGACCGGGCTGATGGTGACCTTCGGGTTAGGGAGCAGGATGGGGGCGTTCATGGGATCGGGTGGAACGGAGGCGGGCGTCGCGATACCGCTTGCGCGCTGTCAACGAGCGCATGGCGCGGGAGGGCGGGAGATCGAGCAGCTCGGTGAGTTCGACGCAGCGCTTGGACACGGCGGCCCGCGAGATGCCGTGGCGCTTGGCGATGTCGCTCATCGAGGAGCCGCAATAGGCGAGTCCGCTGACCAGGGCGATGCACTCGGTGGTGAGCCGGGCGTTGTCGTGGCAGAGGATTTCGGCGATCACGCGGCGGATTGCGCTGTGGGTGGATTCCGGGTCGCAGGGCTGACCGGCCGCTTCCGGCTCCGGTTCTGGATCCGGGATGAGCGCAGGGTCGTCACCCTCTCGCATCCGCGGGCTGTCGGCGGCATCACCCTTGGCCGAGCCGTTGCCGTGATGGGCGACGCACGGGACACCGAGTCCTTGAGCTTCGAGCTGGCGGCGTTCGTCCGCGGGCAAGGAGTCGATCCAGGCCCGGTATTCGCGCTCGTATTCGGCATCCTTGGCGGACTGGCGTTTGGCGTAGTCGTCGGAGTTCATTTCTCGGCCCAGGTGGTGCAGACGTTGGCTTCGACTTCGACCGGCACCTCGGGGAAGAGGGCGGACATGGCTTCGACCATGGCGGTCGTGATGATCTCGCGGCACTGGTCGGCGGAGTCCTCAAGGCACTCGACGACGACTTCATCGTGGACGGTCGAGACGATGCGGGCGGAGTCCGGCAGCCGTTCGGCGATCAGGACGAGGGCGTGCTTCATGCCGTCGGCGGTGCCGCCCTGGACCGGGGTGTTGACCAGCGCGGTGAATCGCTCCCACTCGCTGGCGGTGTCCGGGATCAAGCGGCGGCGGCCGCTGCGGGTGCGGACTTCGGTGACGCCCGACTCGGCCTGGTTGTGGCTGGTGCCGTGCCACTGGCGGAGCCGCGAGTAGGTGCGGAAGAACGCCTGGCGGATGTCGGTTGCCTGGTCCTCGTCGATGGTGACGCCGTAGGAACTGGCGGCGTATTTCACCAAGCCTTGAGCCGATTGGCCGTATAAATTTCCGAAGTTTACCGACTTCGAAAGCTGCCGGTCGGATTTCGTCACCTGATCCTCGGGTTTTCCCAAGACGCTGGCGGCGGTGAGCTTGTGAAGGTCGGCGCCCGCCTTGTAGGCGTCGATCATCTTGGTCTCCCCGGCGATGGCGGCCGCGGCGCGCAGCTCGATCTGCGAGTAGTCGGCGACGATGAGCCGCTTGCCCTCCGGTGAGGTGAACGCCTCGCGGATCTCACCCCGGCCGATGTTCTGGAGGTTCGGCTCCTTCGACGAGAACCTGCCGGTGGCGGTTCCGAGCGGCTCGAAGCGCCCGTGGATCCGTCCGTCGTGTCGGATGTGGTCGATCAGGGACTCGGCCTGCTGGGCGCGCTTGCTGGCCTCGCGGTGGGCGAGCACCAGGGGGACGAGGTGGCCGTCATCCGCCGCCTTGAGCACGTCCTCGGCGGTGGATTCCAGTTTGAGGCCCTTGGCGCGGAGGGCGGCGAGCAGTTGGCCGGGGCTGGCCGGGTTGATGCCGGGATTTCCCAGGGCAGCACGCAGGTCGTCGGCGGCTTGGTGGGCGAGCTTGAGCGCCTCGTCGGCGATGCTGCGGAGTTTGGTCCGTTCGACGTTGAGGCCGTTGGCTTCCATGCCGATCACGACGGGCAGCAGGGCGGATTCGAGTAGCCAGACACCGTCGAGGCCGGCCATCTCCAGCTCGCTTTCCATGGTGCCGAGGAGGTCGTGGAGGTGGGCGACGTCGCGGGCGGCGTAGGCGAGCTGGTCGTCGGTGAGCAGCATGGACGCCCAGTCCGAACGGCTGTGGTCGGCGGCCGGGGCGATGCCGAGGTAGCGCTCCAGACATTTGTCGAGGTCGTTGCCGGGTTTGGTGCCGGCCACGAGCAGACGGGCGGCGGTCAGCGTGCAATGGACGTGCTTGGCGACCAGCCCGCACTTCACCCGCAGCCAGAGCAGGTCGAACTTGGCGTTGTGGGCGATGATGCCGGTTTCCTCCAGGACCGGCTTGAGCGGCCCGAGGTCGTAGCCGGTGGCGCGGAGGTCGATGGTCCAGATCGGACCGCCGTGGCGGCCGAGGGTGAGCAGGCGGATCTCGCCTTTCCACGGGTCGAGTCCGTCGCCCTTGCGCTCGCCATAGGTCTCGATGTCGAGCGCGATGCGGGAGGCACCGGTCAGGTCGCTGGCGATGCGGTCGAGGTCGCTGCGGGAGGAGCAGAAGACCGCCTTCGGGGGCTCGTACGGCTCGGACGGGTTTGTCTCACTCCCGCCGGGGTAAGAAACAATTTTTCCAAGGGACCCATCCCTTAACAATTCTCTCTCGCGTACCCGCGTAGGAAAATCAAAAGCGTCCGAGCCGTCCGTAAATCCCCGGTCCGGCGGATTGTCCGGGTTCCCACCGGTCGGGGTGAGAACCGCCTGTCTGGCGGGGGCTGCTTCAAAGATGCCGTCCGAGCCGTCCGTGAACCTGAGGAACGCGGGCGGGGGGAAGCGGTGTTCGAGAGCGGCCACGTCGAGAAAGCCGATGAAGGCTCCTGGTTTGGGGGAAGTCATGGGTGGTCGGTGGTTTGATCGAAGGGGATGAGGCGCACGCCCATGAAGCCGCGCTTGTTGGAGGAGCCCCGCTGGATGTCGTTGCGCTTGGCGGCCCGGTGTATTTCCATCATCAGCGGCCCGAGACCCCGCTCCGCCTGGGCCTTGGTCATGGCGGCCCAGGCGAGGTCGGCGCAGAAGTTTTCGTATTCGCCGACGATCTCGTCGACGGTCAGGGAGGTGGCGGGAT
>JBIPNO010000113.1:0-11714 GCA_044372775.1 Haloferula sp. | reverse complement strand
ATCTTCTCCACGACACATCCGGCGAACTCGAACAAGGCTTTGAGGTTGAAGGCCTTCACACACCCAGCCCAAGGCCGTTCCCGGATGTGTCACCCCTCCTTCACGTCAGCAAATCTGGCGGAGCGCCGAATTTCAGCGCCGCGGGATCGAGCGGAGCGGCAAGCTTGGCGAAGGCGCTCTCCGGCAGGGCGACCGAGCCGCCGAAAGTGAGGGCCATGACTTTGAGGAGTTCGCGGCGGTCCATGGGTTTTGGTTTCCCGAACCCCTAACCGACCGTGCCGGACTGCGCGAGGAAATCCCTTCACGAGGTCCGGGGGAAACCCTGCGGACAGGGGAGACCGATCCGCCGCAACGTGGAGCGCCGTGGAATAACACCGCCACTTCAGCGCGGGCCGCCGAGGTGCCTGAGGAAGAAGTCGACGCGGCGGCGCTGGCCGTAGCGCTCTTCGCCGGAGCCGTGGTTGCGGCCGGTCATGGGGAGGAACTCGAAGTCCTTGTCGGCGGCGATCAGCGCGTGGATGACCTGATAGGTCGATGAAGGATCGACGTTGGTGTCGAGCTCGCCGACCGTGAGCAATAGCGCGCCCTTCAGGTTCTTCGCGTGGGTGACGTTGGAGTTGTCCGCATACTCCGGGCCGACCGGCCAGTCCATCCACTGCTCGTTCCACCAGATCTTGTCCATGCGGTTGTCGTGGCAGCCGCAGTCGGCGGCGGCGGCCTTGTAGAAATCGCCGTGGAAAAGCAGCGCGCCCAACGCGTTCTGGCCGCCGGCCGAACCGCCGAAGATGCCGACGCGGTCGAGGTCCATCTGCGGCCACTTTTTCGAGGCCTCCTTCATCCACGCGATGCGGTCCGGCAGGCCGGCGTCCTTGAGGTTCTTGTAGCAGAAATGATGGAACTTCCGGCTGCGGTTGGCGGTGCCCTTGCCGTCGATCTGGACGACGATGAAGCCGTGCACCGCGATCTCGTGCTTCGGCTGCATCCACGGGTTCCAGGCCTTCGGGACGAAGGAATCCTGCGGGCCGGCATAGATGTTCTCGATCACCGGATATTTCTTCGCGGGATCGAAGTCCGGCGGCAGGCAGACGATGCCGTGGATGTCGAATTCCCCGTCGCGGTCCTTCGACACGAAGGGCTCCGCCAGCGGCCAGCCGGTGGCGCGGAGCTTCGAGTCGTCGGCCTCCGCCAACGTGGCGACCAGCTTGCCGTCGTCCCAGCGCCGAAGCTCGGTGACGGGCGCCTTGTTCACGCGCGACCAACGACAGGTGTAGTACTTCCCGCCGGGCGAGCGCTCGAACTTGTCGTGGGTGCCGTCCGACTGGGTCAGCGGCACCATTTTCCCGGTGTCCAGCGAGACCCGGGCGTAGTGAATGTAATAAGGATCCTGGCCCTGGTAGCAGCCGGAGATCTGGAGCAGCACCTCGCGCTTCGCTTCGTCGACGTGGACCACCTCGCGGACGACCCATTCGCCTTGGGTGAGCTGACGCTTGACCGAGCCGTCGCGGCCGTCGAGCAGGTAGAGGTGCTTCCAGCCGTCGCGCTCGGAGGTCCAGAGGATTTCCGCGCCGTCATTCAGGTCGCGGCGGAACGAGTAGCCGTAAACGAAGACGAAGGTGTCGCTTTCCTCGCGGACCAGGACGCGCTGGGCGCGGCTGGCGCTGTCGATCTCGATGACGTTGTATTTGCCGAAGCCGCGCTCGATGAACTCGAAGGTCAGCCGCTTCGAATCGCCGCGCCATTCGAGTTGCCGGCATTCGAAGGGATTCTCGATCAGCTTCGGGTCCGCGGCGAGGGGTTCGCCGTCGCCGGTGAAGAAGACCCACGGAGCGCGGGTTTCGATGACGTCGCCGGGCTTCGGGTAGCGCTGGTTGAAGTATTTCGGCTGGAGCTGGTCCTTCGGTGAAGACTCGATGTAGTGGACGATCCGTTCCTCGGCGTCCTTCGTCTTCCACATCGCGAAGCGGGACGAATCCGGCGCCCACACCGGTTCCCCGCGGAAGTCGCCGGCCGCGTCGCCCTTTGCGAGTTCGCGCTGCTGGTTTTCCTTCGTGTCTTTCAGCACGACGGTCCGGTCGTTCACCGCGACCTCCCAGCGGCCGTCGGGCGACTTCCAGGATACGTGCTGGCGGGGGCCCTGAGGCTCGGGGCGGCCGCGGCGGCGGCGTTCGTCGGGCCGTGGTGCCGGACCCGGCGGTTCGGCTTCGACAAGCTTTCCCCCGTCCGCCTTGCGCCATCCTTGGTCGGTCCGCAGATACACTCCGCCCTTTTCGGCGGCGCGGAATTCCTGGAACGGCGGGTTGCCCGGAACCGCCGCGGCGGCCGCTTCGCGGGAAGGATCGATCTTCATCAGGCGTTTCCCCTCCGGCGTGTCCACGGAGAACAGCAGCAGGGAGTCGTCGGGTGCCCAGGAAAGCCCCGGCGCCTCGTTGAGGACCGGCGTCTTCGCCACGCCGAACCAGCGGCCGGTCAGCGCGTTGAAGGACGAAAGGTTGCCGTGTTCGGCACGGGCGGCCGACAGGCAGAGGCAGGCAAGCAGGGTAAAGCGGAGGTTCACGGGCATCGGGAATCAGGGAACGATGGAATGACGAAGGTCCGTTCAGAATCCCCGGAACTTGTCCGGCAAGAGGCCGAAACTCCAGCGGCGGGTCGTGAATTGGCAAGCCCGCGACGGGCCGGAAGACCGCAGGCCCCGGACATTCCGTTTACAATGTCCTCACACGCAGCCCGGGAAATCGGGAAGCACACGAAATTCCCTGTTGCGGGTCGATTTTTCACCCGCTACGACTCCCGATGTAGATGAATTCGATCTTACTAAAAACCTTTGCTGCGGCTTCGCTCGTGGCCGCCGCCCAAGCCGAGGTGCATGTCCTCGGTGCCGTTTGGAAGGAAAGGGGCCTGAGCGCTCCTGACGGTTCCATCGTTCCGAATCCCGGCACCGTCGCCTCCACCCGCGGCTACCTGATTTTCGACGAGAGCATCCTGACCGCGACTCCCGGCCCCGGGACGCTGATCCAATACCGCGACATCCGTGCCGGCGGCGTGATCCAGCGCGTCTACACGATCGACAGCAATTTCAGCGCCTTCAAGGCTGACGTCATCTCCGGCGATTCCGGCGGTCGCCGGATCTACGGCCAGATCCACGCGCCGAACACCATTGCCAACGTGGCGGGTGCCACGATGCCATACACCGGCACCCCTTTTCCAGACGGCTTGCCGAGCAAGCTCCGCTTTGACAACACGGTCTTCCAGGTCGGGACCGCGACGCCGCTGACCGGCCCGCGGATCGTCGATCTCGGTGCCACGCTGGCCCGCTCCGTCGTCAGCGGCAGCGCGAGCAAGGTCAACGTCGAATCGACCACGATCGCCGGTGCCACCGCCGAGCTGGAAGCCCGCCTGGTCAACGCCGGCTTCTCCCGCGGTGCGACGGTGCCGGTGATCACCACCGACCTGCCGGCGACCCTCGCCCTTCAGGATGGTGCTTCGCAGGTCCTCAGCGTGGTGGTTGGCAATGCCTTCCCGACACCGGTCTACCAGTGGTTCCGCAACGACCTGCCGGTCGCCACCACCCCGACGCTCACGGTCACCGGCGGGCTTCTCGGCAGCGGTGCGGGTGTTTACCGGGTGGAAGTCAGCACCGCGGCCGGAACCGATGTTAGTGGCAACACGACCGTGACCTCGCTGCCTTATACCTTTACCACCAACCTTCCGGCGACCACCGCGCTGGTCGCCCAGAACTCGGTGATCCTCGGCGTGACCCTCAATCCCCTGCCGCTGCCGTCCGCCCAGCCGACCTACCAGTGGTTCAAGGGAACCGCCCAGGTCCCCGATGCCATCGGTGGAAAGTCGCCGACCTTGCGAGTCATCGGCGGCGAGGCGGCCACCGGGGTAGGCACCTACCGTGTCGAGGTCACCAGCTCCGCCGGCACCTTGGTCAGCGCGAACAGCGCGGTCACCGTCAACGCGACGGTCGGGACCACGTTCGCCTTCACGACCAACACCCCGCGCACCTTCGCCGCACCGTTTGCCACGCCGACCAATATCCCGGGCGGCATCGTGAACGGAAGCTCGAACCCGGCGGTGGCTTCCCGCCAGTGGTTCAAGGCACCGGAAAGCGATCCCACGAACTTCTCGCCGATTCTCCCGGGAGACGGCGGCATCAGCGTGAACTTCCAGGTGGTCGGCAACACCTCCGCGCCCAACGGACCCGGCGTCTATCGTTTGGTCGTGACGAGCACCACCGGAACGACCATCACCAGCGTCGACACGGTGGTCACCTCGGGGCCCTGAGTCCGGCCTGAAACCCGAAACTTCCCATCCCGCCAAGTGTCACCGCTTGGCGGGATTTTTGTCCCATGAAATTCAACCGCCCCGTCCTCGCCGCATCCGTCCTCGCCGCTCTCGGCCTGGTCCTCGTCCTGACCACGGACCGGGGCAAGGACGGCGGAACGGGGCCCGAAACCGCCACCCGAGCGGTAGCGAGCGGCGGGACCGATCCCACCCCGCTGCCCGACCGCAAGCACCCGCGGACCGAACGCTCGAAAGAGCCCTCGGAATCGCCCGATGCCAAGACCTTGAAGCTGCTCTGGGCCCGCGGACGAGGCCAGGAACTGCTGGTGGCGCTCGACCAGTTGTCCGAACGCGCGGATGCCGACGACTGGCGACAGGTGGCGGATGTCCTCATCGAGCAGGCCGCCAATGACGGCCGCCATGAAATCGCCACCTACCTCCTCGCCACCGGTCACGGGGCTCCGGACAAGATCCGGCTCTCCATTTATGCCGCGGCGATGGAAAATCCCGACGAAGGGATCCGCGGCTCGGCCAAGCTGGAACTCCTCAACCTCACCGGCCGCGAATTCGAATCGCGGCAGGAAGCGGACGCCTGGATCGCCACCCAGCCGGCGGATGTCGACGACGGTCCGGATGCGGAAGAATGATTCGCCGGATGGCGGCTCAGTAAGTCGGCAGGGACTCCTGCTGCTGCTCCCCGCCGTCCCAGGTGCGGCCGTGGGCCTTGTTTTCCATGCCGGTGCCGAGCAGGCGCAGGTCGCGGCCGAACCCGATGGCCGTATTGCAGGAGCTGAGGGAAACAACGGCGGCAAGCGCCACGAAGGTAAGCAACTTCTTCATGTCAAAAGGTGGTAACGCGGTTTTCCAGCGATGCAATCGCCTAATTTTCCTTAAGCATTTTGCGCAAATTCATGATCTCCTCGCGGATCTCGAAAATCGAATCCCGGAGCGCCTCCAGCGCCCGCGAGTGATCGCAGTCGTCCGCCGCCGCGATCAGGTCCGAGCAGGCCGATAGCGCGTCGTTCTGCCAGCCCAGGCAGCGCTTCAGCATCGCCAGCACGTAGCCGGTCTCCCGCTCGTAGTCGCCGTTCAAGGCCCCCGCCAGTTTCCCCGAGACCTGCATCAGCGCGGAATTCAACGCCGAAGCCGAAGCATGCTCGCCACCGGCACGAGTGAGATCGATCCCCCGGAGCACCAGCTCGTGCGCCTTCGCCTGGAGCGGATGCTGGCGGACCTCCACCTCCTCGTCCTCCCAGTCCTCCTCATCCACCCCGTCGGCGGCGGGCTGCCAGGCGGCTTCGGCCTCGTCGCCCGCCTCGCTTTCCTCGGCCAGGGCCTCAAGCAATCCGTCCCACCCCATCGCGAAGGCCTCCTTCCGCTCGGCATCCGGATCGTCCAGATACTTCTCCAGCACCTCCTGATAGGCGTCCGCCAGCCGGTCGGATTCCTTCAACCGCTCCTCCCACTGGAACTCGTCCTCCTCCTCGCCGCTGTCGATCCGCCGGTCGCCGGCCGGCTCGATCCGCCGGACCAGCGCGTTCATGAAATCCCGCATCGCCTGCATGTTGGCGAGCTTCTGGGCCTGCTCCGAGTCCTCGTCCATCTCCCAGACCCGCTCGGAAAGCTCCAGTTCGAAGTCGCAGGTCTCGATCACCACCCGGCCGTTCGACTCGCTGAACCACTCGAGGTAGAGGGTGTTCTTCCAACAAAATGGGATCTCCTGCCGGGCCGCGTAAAGCGAGGACAATTCGTCATCGGACACCAGCGCCACCTTGTTCTTCCGCGAGGCGGTCATGTCCCCCACCACCCCGCGCTGCACGGCGGAAAGATCGCCGCCGGGCTGCGGCTTGGGCTGCGGGTTGCGGAAAGTCAGCCGCGTTCCGGCCAGATCGCGCCAGCAGTCACCGTTCAAATCCAGCAGCACCGGCTCCGCGCGGCCAAGCACCCACAGGCGGCCCGAGGTCTTGCCCTCGACCGTGTTGTCGATCTCGCCGTGCACCACGGCATCGTCGATCCTCCAAGCCACGGCCCGGACTTTCAGACCACCGGCCGGGGCACGTCAATGCTGTTGGACCTCGGGAAAGTTTAACTTCTTGAAGCATTTAGGGTCCCGGTTACCCTACGCCCGCAATCCCATGCTAGCCACCTTCTTCAGCGACGCCCTTTTCGTCACGTTTCTCATCATCGTGGTGCTCCTGATCTTCAATCTGATGATCTTCGTCCACGAGCTCGGCCACTTCTGGGCCGCGAAATGGCGGGGCCTCAAGATCGACCGCTTCCAGATCTGGTTCGGCAAGCCGATCTGGAGCAAAACCATCAACGGCGTGCAATACGGCCTCGGCTGGATCCCCGCCGGCGGCTTCGTCGCCCTGCCGCAGATGGCCCCGATGGAGGCGATCGAAGGCGGCAATCTCGAGCGCGAGCCCCTGCCGCCGATCACCCCTCTCGACAAGATCATCGTCGCCTTCGCCGGCCCGCTGTTTTCCTTCCTGCTGGCTTTCACCGCAGCGATCGGGGTGGCGACCTTCGGCAAGCCGGCCGACATCGTGCCCACCACCACCGTCGGCTGGGTCGAACCCGGCAGCCCCGGCGAGAATGCCGGCATCCAGCGCGGCGACAAAATCACCGCGATCAACGGAGTTCCGGTCAGCGTCTGGGAAGGCACCCTCGACAGCATCCAGCTCAATATCGTCACCAGCCGCGGCACGCACATCGAGTTCACCGTGGACCGTCCGGGACAGGGCGTGAAGACGCTCCACTCCACCTTTGAGATTCCGGAAACCCAGTGGTGGGAGCGTCGGGCGGTGCGCAAGGTGGGCATCGAACCAATGGGCATCGGCCCGGTCACCGTGGCAGGCTTTTACGGCAAGAATCCCCCCGCCCAGCTCGCCGGCCTCAAGGAAGGCGACGTGGTCAAGAGCTTGAACGGCGTCCCGGTGGTCTCCGACATGCAGGTCATCCACACGCTCGGAAAAAACGGCGAGAAGCCGGTGGAGATCGGTTACGAACGCGATGGTACGGCCGGCACGGTCACCGTGACCCCCGCTTTCCCGGTCAACCCGGTCGACGATCCGCCGCGGGCCATGATCGGCGCGCAGTTCAACGAGGACATCGAGGTGAACCGGGAGATCATCAAGCCGTCCATCGGCAAGCAGATCAATGACACCGTGAAGATGATGTGGATCACCATCGTCAGCGTGGTGTCGCCGGATTCCAGCATCGGCGTCCAGCACCTCAGCGGTCCGATCGGGATCGGCAAGCTGCAGTATTTCCAACTCCAGATGGACTACCCGCTGCTGCGGATCATGGCCTTCCTGGTGCTGCTCAACATCAACCTGGCCATCCTCAACCTGCTGCCTTTCCCGGTGCTCGATGGCGGTCACATCGTCCTCGCGACCATGGAGTGGATCGCCAAGCGACCGGTCCGGGTCAAGCTGCTGGAAGTCATCCAGATGGGCTTCGTGTTCCTGTTGTTCGGCGTGATGCTGTATGTCAGTTCGAAGGACTTCTTCGACGACTTCGGCCGCGGCGGCGGCGGCAAGGCGAAGGAATACGTCTTCCCGGAGCCCTGAGCGGGGATCCCGTGGGTTTGAGGATTCCGTTATTGGAGTCCCGTTGGGACATTGATCCGCTCGAAAGTTTCGGGTAACGGGCAGAGCGGTCCGCCCCGCACCTGCCGCAGCGCTTCGTAAAGCGTGATCCCCACCGCCGTCGCCAGGTTCAAGCTGCGCGTGCCACCTTCGACCATCGGAATCCGGACCGCACGCTCGCCGGCCTCGCGGATCATTGCTTCCGGCAGGCCCTTGGTCTCGCAGCCGAAGACCAGGTAGTCGCCGTCCTTGAATCCGGCATCCCAGTGCGCGGTCGTCGCTTTCGTGCTCAGCAACCAGAAGCGCGCCGCCGGATCGGCCGCCGCCTGGAGCTCGGTAAAACTTTCCCACATCCGCAAGTCGACATCCTGCCAGTAGTCGAGCCCGGCCCGCTTGAGCTGCTTGTCATCGAGCGAGAAGCCGAGCGGCCGCACCAGGTGCAAACGCGCGCCGGTGGCCAGCGCCAGCCGGCCGGCCGAACCGGTGTTGTGCGGGATCTCGGGGTGGACGAGGACGATGTGAAGCATGTTTCTGTTAGAGACCGAGTTCAACGAGCACCCGCTCCGCGCGGTAGATCTTCCGCAGCGATTCGACGATGCCTCCGGGATGCACCGACACCGCGCGGCCCTGGGTTTCGGTGTAGGCGAAGTCGGACACCAAGCCCGGCGCGTTGGTGTCGAAGATCAGCCCGACCAGTTCGCCCTGGCGATTGACCACCGGACTGCCGGAGTTGCCTCCGGTGATGTCGTTGGTGCTGACGAAGTTCAGCGGCATCGCCGGGTCGAGCCCGCCGGCGCGCTCCTGCCACTCCGCGGAGAGATCGAATGGCGGCACCCCGCCCTGGGCCTCGTGGCGCTGCTGGAGACCCGCGAAATTCGTCATCGCCGGCACTTCCACGCGGTCGTGATAGCCCTTCACCACGCCATAGGAGAGTCTCAGCGAGAAGGTGGCATCGGGGTAAGTCGTGTCCCCCTCCAGCGCGAAGCGAGCCCGCGAAATCTCCTGATGCGCCTGGGCGATCACCTCGTCGAGCGCCTCCACTTTCTTCCGCAGCTCCCGCGCTTCGGGATCGATCAGGCGCGCCAGCGCGATCATCGGGTCATCGGACCCGGCCACCGCTTTCTTTCCGCCTTCATACAGTTTCCGGCGCGCCGCGACATCGTGCAGGCCGGTGCCGTCGATCAACTCCGCCGCCCGCTCGATCGGCGACTTGCCGGCGAGGATCTTCACCACCGTTGGATCCTCCGCGCCGAGCTTGGCACAGAGAAAGGTGAGCGAGTTCTCCAGCCGCAGGAGTTCGAGGTCCTTGTAAACCGGCTCGTCTGAAAACAAGTCGAGCTCCAGCGAGACACGGGACGATTCCTGGTAGCCGCGCAGCCGCTCGCCGTCCGGCTTGCCGGTCTCGTCGGCGGCGCGCAGCAGGGTCCGCGCAATCCCGAACAAGCTCGTCCCGAATCCTTCGCCGCCTTCCAGCATCCGCAGCCGCATCGCGAACTCGCGCTCCTTCGCTTCCGCCTCCGCGATCCGGTCGAAGGCGCTCCCGGCGCCCTTCCATTCGTCCTTGGCAAGGAAGGCCGCACGCAGCTCCACCTCCCGCGATGCCTTCGCCTTCATCAGCTCCGGATCGAGCAACCCGTTCAGCCGCGCCTGGATCGCCTTGCGGCCGTTCTGGGTGCCGATGATCGAGCCCTTCGCCCGCCGCGCGTTCTCGCGATCGCGGTCGCTCCAAGCCCGGAGCATCGTTTCACCGCGGAAAATCTGCTCCAGCCGGTGGGGGAAGCCGTCGTCGCGGATCGATTGCAACTGCGCCAGCGTCACCGAGCGGTTGGTCCGTCCCGGGTGGCCGGAGGTGAACACCAGCTCGCCCTCCGCCGCGCCGGCCGCCTTCCATTTCAAGAAGTGCGGGGTCTTCGCCGGCTCGCCGTTCTCGTAGGCGCGGAAGAACGCGAAATCGAGGCAGTAGCGGGGGAACTCGAAGTTATCGGGATCCCCGCCGAAGGCCGCCGCCTGCGAGTCGGGCGCGAACACCAGCCGGACATCGGTGTAGCGCTGGTAGCGGTAGAGGTGATACGCCCCGCCTTGGAAAAGGGTCACCACGTCGCTGCGCAGTCCGGTCGCGTCCAGCGATTCCTTTTCAATCTCCGCGATCACCGCGCGGCGGGCCGCCGCGGCGTCCTCCGGCGACTGGTCGGCCTTGACCGCGGCGTTGACCCGGGCGGTCACGTCTTCGATGCCCATCAGCACGTTCAGCTCGAGGTCCGGGCACTTCAGTTCCTCGCCCGCCTGCTTCGCGTAAAAGCCGCTCTTCACCAGGTTCCGCTCCGGCGTGCTGAGCTTCTCGATCATCCCGGCGCCGACGTGATGGTTGGTCAGGATCAGCCCGTTCGCGGAGACGAAGGATCCCGATCCGCCGTTGCCGAAGCGGACCGAAGATTTCTGCAAATGCTCCAGCCACTCCGGCGTGACCTTGAAGTTGTGTTTCTCCTCCAACTGCCGGAGCGGCGGCTTGTTGAATAACCACATGCCCTCGTCCGCATGGGCGGTAAAAGAGGCAGCGAGAAGGATTCCGGCGAAGCGAAAGGGGCGCATGGCGGGCGACGATAGGGAAAGCGCCGGAGGGCGCAATCCATGGTTCAACCCTTGGCCTTCGCCAGCAGCTTCACATACTTGCCGGGGTTCTGGTTGAACTTCTTCAAGCACGGCTTGCAGCAGAACTCGAAGACCTGTCCGTCATGAACCGTCGAGACCCGCTCGTCCATTTCGTCGAGGTCGTCGCCGGTGACCAGACAGGTTTCGAGCGGATAGGGCTTGGGCTTCGGCTTGGGCGCGGCTTTCTTCGCGGCCGCCGTCGCCACCGGCGGCGCTCCAGCAGGAGCGGGCGTGGTGGCGCAGGAGACCAGGCCGAAGGCGAGCAGGAATGCCAGGATGGTTCTCATGGGAGTTTCGCGAGGTATTTCTGCGGGTCCTTCTCGAACTTCGCAATGCAGGGCTTGCAGCAGAATTTCACCTCCTGGTCGGCGTACACTTTCGTGATCGGGGTGCCCATCGAGCCGAGCTTGTTGTCGGTGACGATGCAGGTGTCCTTCGGATAGGGCTTCACGCCGGCCGCGCTGGTCGCGGTGCCGGCGCAGGAAGCGAGGAAGGCGGATGCCACCAGGGTCAGGATCGTTTTCATGGTCGTTGTTGTTTCGTGTTTGTTAGAAGCGGAAGCGGAAGCCTCCGCCGAATCCGTGTTCGGAATGATACTGGGAGATCAGGGAGAATTGCTTGGTGAGCAGGTAGTCGGCACCGACGGTCCATTCCCACTCGCTGCCGGTGTCGTACTCGATGTCGCCGAAGATCCCGAGCCGGTCGTTGATCTGGAGCGACTTGCCAAGGCCGACCCGCAGGTCGCCCTCGCTGTCGAGCTGGAGCGAGCTGTCGATGAGGTATGGCAGCCGGTATTCGATCCCGGCGAAGGCGCGGTCTTCGGCATGCTCTTGGTTGGTGAAGCGCCAGCCGAGGACGGTCGAGAAGTTCGGGTTGAAATAACGCTTCCAGCCGAAGTCGATTTCATATTCGACGTCGTCGTCCTCGTGCTGCATCCCGCCCATCATCACCGCGGGGTCGTCATGGAAGCCGAGGTCCCACATCGCGAACCAGTCGTTGCGCGAGTTCATCAGCGTGACCATCCCCATGCTCATGTGGTTCTGCAACGAACCGTCGATCATGAAGTAAAGCGGGTCGTGGGCGTGCTCGGCGCGGTCAGAACATCGGTAACACTTCTGGGTCAGAACATGGGTAACACTCTTGCGGGTGAGGGTTACACTTCTTGGGCGGGTTGGACAGCTTTGGTCG
>JBIPNO010000052.1:0-39635 GCA_044372775.1 Haloferula sp. | reverse complement strand
GTGAACTCCTATCTCAATTGGAAGAACGCCGACCCGAAACCCATCTCCTGGCAGTTCACCAACGAATCGGCACGAGTGAAACTGAAAGCCCTTTATCCTTCACTCTAAGATTTATGTGCTACTAGCCACCCCTGTCGAAAAACCATCGGAAGCCCTTCGCAAGCTCTTCACTGATGACTTCAGCAAGCAGGAAGCCGGCGGCCGCTCGGTCATCGCCGAAGTCGCACCCTCCCTCCGGTCAAGCGACGGCCCCGTCTGGAAATCCGATGACCAGAACCGTCTCACCGTATCGGATGCCGATGGCAGCATGACCCCGGTCGAGCTTCCCGGCATCTCCGCCTTTGCCTTCAACGAGATGCTCGAGGACCGCGAAGGAAACATCTGGGTCGCCTCCCAGCTCACCGGCCTCGCCCGCATCCGCCGCGGCCGCGTCGATGTCCTCTCCACCGCCCAGGGCCTCGCCGAGCGCACCGTCTACGCCTTGACCCAGGAATCCTCCGGCGCGTGGTGGATCGCCAACCGCCGCGGCGGGCTCGACCGCCTGACCGATGAAGGCGTCCAGCACCTGGAGCTCGTCCCCACCGGCTACCACCGCCCTGCTTCCACCGTATTCGAAGACCGCGAGAAGCGCCTCTGGGTCGCCTCGCGCGGCGGCTCGGTCTTCCTTTATCGTGACGGAAAATTCGAGCCGCAGTTTTCCCGCAGCCAGGTGCCGTCGAAAGTCCGCACCATCGAGCAGGACGACAGCGGGATCATCTGGTTCGGCGGTGATCAAGGATTGTCCTCCTTCGATGGCCTGCAAGTCCGCCAATACGGCGCCGGCGATGGCCTCGTCGATTGCAGCATGACCGTCCTGGAGCGGGGCCCGGGAGACACCCTGATCGCCGGCACCAGCGATGGTCGCGTCTTCCGCGGAAAGAAGGGCGCGTTCCATCTGTTAGGCGATCCCTCCTTGCTCCGGCACAGTTGGATTTCCGGCATCCTGCCCCTCGCCCAGAACGAGCTGTGGATCTCCACCCTCGGCGGCGGACTCTTCCTCTGGGATGGCAAGAAGTGGCATCGCTTCTCCACCGACGACGGCCTGCCCGACCTCCGCCTCACCTGCATCCTTGACGACGGCCGCGGCTATCTTTGGTTCGGCTCGCTGGGCGGCATCCTGCGCGCCAGCCGCAGCGAACTCCTCGCCCGCGTCACCGATCGCACCAAGCCGCTCCACTGGCTCCGTTTCGACCGCTCCGACGGCCTGCCCACCCGCGAATGCATGGGCGGCTACCACCCGGCCGGCTGGAAAGGCAACGACGGCCGCCTCTGGTTCCCCACCAGCAGCGGGGTGGTCCGGCTCCGTCCCGACCTCGTCGAAGTCAACCGCATCCCCCCGCCCGTCTATCTCAAAAGCACCCGCGTCAACGGCCGCCAGCACGATGCCCCGAATGGCCAAGTCGATGTCGGCCCCGGCCGCTCCCGGCTCGAGTTCCGCTTCGTCGGCCTCAGCTTCAGCGCTCCCGAGAAAGTCACCTACCGCGCCCGCCTCGAAGGCCTCGACGACAGCTGGCGCGAGCTCGGCAGCCAGCGCGTCGCCGCCTACGAAGCCTTGCCACCCGGGCGCTACACTTTCGAAGTCGTGGCGGTAAATGGCGACGGCGTCTGGAGCCGCGAGCCCGCCCGCATTTCGATCCGCGTCCAGCCGCACTTCTGGGAATCCGCCTGGTTCATCGTCGCCCTCACCGCCCTCACCCTCGCCTGCGCCGCGACCGCCGGCTGGGCCATCGCGCGATCCCGCATGAAGCGACGCATCCAGGGATTGAAAATCCGCCACGCCCGCGAGGCCGAGCGCGCCCGCATCGCTCGCGACCTCCACGACGACCTCGGCGCCAGCCTCACCGAGATCTCCATCCTCTCCGCGCTCGCCGCCGAGGGTGAGGATGAAACGACCATGCGCCCCGCGCTCGACCAGCTCTCTAACAAGGCGAAGGTGGTGGTCGGCGCGCTCGACGAGATCGTCTGGGCCGTCAACCCGCGAGAGGACACCTTGCGCTCGCTCGTCGATTACCTCGCCGCCTTCGCCCGCGAGTTCCTCGATACCGCCGGCATCCCGCTCCGCACCGACATCCCGCGCAACGTCCCCGACCTGCCGCTCGATGCGACCGCCCGCCACGGCATTTTCCTCGCCGCCCGCGAAGCCCTCAACAACCTCGTCAAGCACTCCAAAGCCACCCAGGCCCGCCTTGCCGTCCAGCTCGACCACGAAGACGAGCTGCTCATCCGCATCGAGGACAACGGCCGCGGCTTCTCCCAGGAATGGGAAGCGAAAGGCTACGGCGTCGCCAACCTCCGCGAACGCATGAAGTCCTGCGGTGGCGATTGCTCGATCACCAGCGTTCCCGGCGAAGGCGTGACCGTCACCCTGACCCTCCCCCTGCTTGCCGACCCTTCCTCACCGTCTTAAGATGAGCCCCGTGCCCGCGAAAACCGAGACCACCGACGTCGCCATCGTCGAAGACAACGCCGCACTCGGCAGCAGCCTGAAAAAGGTCGTCGAGTCCGACGCCACGCTGCGCTGCATCGGGGTCTGGACCACCGCGGAGGACGCCTTGAAAAAGATCGACGCCTTCCGCCCGCACATCGTGCTGATGGACATCAATCTTCCCGGCATGTCCGGCATCGAGGCCACCGCCCGCCTCAAGCAGTATCTCCCCGACATCAAGGTCGTGATGGTCACCGTTTACCGGGATCACGACAAAATTTTCGCCGCCCTCAAGGCCGGTGCCTGCGGCTACCTTCTCAAACGTTCCAACCCGTCCGAAGTCCGCGAAGCCATCCACGACGTCCGCAGCGGCGGCGCGCCGATGAGCCCGGAGATCGCCCGCCGGGTGGTCGAAGCCTTCCATCAACCGGTCAGGACCGGACCGTCGATGGTCGATGACGTGAAACTCTCCAAGCGCGAGACCGAGATCCTCGAACGGCTCTGCGAAGGTCTCGCCAACAAGGAGATCGCCGACCGCCTCGACATCTCCGTGGAAACCGTCCGCGTTCACTTGAAGCACGTTTACGAAAAGCTCCACGTCCGCTCCCGCACCGAAGCCGCGATGAAGTTCCGCGACTCCAAGGAAGAGCCGCGTTTCCCGATCTGACGGGCCGCCCGCGTAACCCCGTCGGGGGAATCGACCGGATGCTCCGCAGGCGGGATCCTTGGGACCGCTCAGGATCCGAAACCCAATCCACGGGTCCCGCGCATGGCACGACCATGACCGACTCCGCCCAGAACCCCAGTCCGTCCTCACTGCGGCGGCTTCTCCATTTCGCGGCGCTTCTAACAACCGCGACCCCGGCCGTCCGGGCCACTCCCTCAACCGTTGTCGGCACCGGCCTCGATCAGGCCGCCGTCGTCCAATGGACCGCCGTCGCCAACGCCACCGACTACGTGATCGAACACAAGCCGTCCGCCAGCGGCACCTGGACGGTCTTCGCCGATGGCGTTTCCACCCGGCGCGGCGTCACCATCGCCGGCCTGACCAATGGCAGCTCGCGCGACTTCCGCATCTCCTCGGTGGTCGGCGGCAATACCTCGCCGCCCTCCGCCCCGATCACCCTCGTCCCCGGCCCCGCCGTCCCGGATCCGGAAGTCCTCCGCCAGGTCCTCTCCAGCGGCCAAAGCCTCTCGGTCGGCGCGGTCGGCTCGCCCGCGCTGAGCACCAGCCAGCCCTTCAACAACCAGATGCTATCGACCGGCAACGCCGCGCTGGTCCCGCTCGTCGAGCCGGCCACGGGTGCAAGCGCCGGCGTCGAGTCCATGTCCAGCGGCCTGGCCAACCAGCTCCGCTCGCTGGTCGGATCGGAGTTCCGCAACGTCGTCACACTCCACGGCGTCGGCGGCACCGCCTACTCCGGATTGAAGAAGGGCACCGCCGCGTATTCCAACGGCCAGGCCCAGCAGACTGCCGCCTTCAACCTCGCCCTCGCCCAGGGTCGCCCGCTCCTCGTCCAGGCCGTCACCATCGTCCACGGCGAGACGGACGAAGCCAACGGCGTTTCCGCCGCGCAGTACCGCGACATGCTCGTCGAGTGGCAGAACGACTACCAGACCGACGCCCGCGCCCTCACCGGCCAAACCGGAACCCTGCCGCTCTTCACCTGCCAGATGTCGTCGTGGATGCGCTACGGCCGCACCCGCCCGAACACCGCCCTCGGCCAGTTGATGGCCGCCCGCGAGTTCCCCGGCAAGATCCACCTCGTCGCGCCGAAGTATATCTTCGACTACAGCGACCAGGTCCACATGAAGCCTTACTCCTACCGCCGGCTCGGCGAGTACTATGGCAAGGTGATGAAGCGCGTCCTGGTCGACCGCCAGCCCTGGATGCCGCTCGCCCCGGTCTCGATCGTCCGCGGCGGCAAAATCATCACTGCCCGCTTTCACGTCCCGGTCCCACCGCTCCGGCTCGACACCGTCGGCGTGATGGCCGCGCCGAACCACGGCTTCGAGTACATCGACAGCACCTCCTCGGCCCGCATCACCCGCGTCCGCATCAGCGGGCCGGACACTGTGACGATAGAGCTCGACCGCGAACCGACCGGTGCCAATCCCACCCTCGGCTACGCGCTCACCGGCGTCCTCAACACCACCGCCGGCCGCAACATCGCCACCGCCGCGAAAGGCAACCTCCGCGACTCCGATCCCACGCCCGCCCTCCATCAGGACATCAACGTCCCCCCCACCATGGGCACCACCCTGCCGAACTGGTGCATGACCTTCAACGACCCCGTCGGCACTTCCGAAGTCCCGCCCACCCTCACCGCCGCCAGCGTCGCCTCACCCGGCCGCATCGATCTCGCCTGGACCGCCGTCCCCGGTGCCACCGGCTACCGCATCGTCCGCGCCACCTCCAGCGGCGGCGCCTTCGCCAGCGTCGCCGAACTCGGCCCTGCAGCGCTTTCCTACTCCGACACCGGTCTAACCGATCCCGCCGCGACCCTCTTCTACACCGTCGCCGCCCTCCACCCGACCGGCGAACTCTATTCCAACGAAGCCTGCGCCGCGCCCGCGGGCCGCGCCCCGGCGACCGCCGTCTGGAAGGGCAACCTCGCCTCCGGAACCTGGGATGCCGTCACCGCCAACTGGACCGTCGCCAGCAGCCCCGCCGCCACCATCACCGGCGATGCCGTGGTCTTCAACGACACGGCCACCGGTCTCCAGATCCGCCCCGCCGGCACCGTCCATCCCGGCTCGATCACTTTCTCTAACAACTCGCTCGCCTACTCCTTCATCCCGGGGGGTGCCGGCTCGCTCGCCGGCCCTGGAGCCTTCACCAAATCCGGCAGCGGAGCCCTCACCCTCGCCCCCCTCGCCGATCTCGTCTCGCTCGCCAACTGCATCACCACCGCCGGCAGCGAGCGGGTCACCGTCACCTCCACCGCCGGCATCGCCCCCGGCATGTCGATCACCACCACCAACGGCTCCCTTGCACCGTTCACCACCGTCGCCGCTGTCGAAGACGCCACCCGCCTGATCATCTCGCCCGCCGCCGCCGGCACCGGCAGTGCCAGCACCTACTACTTCGCCCGCCCGAACACCTACTCGGGCGGCACCTTGCTCCAGTCCGGAACCCTCACCCTCGGCAGCGTCCACGCCAATCAATCCGGCCTCGGCAGCGGCCCCGTGACCTTCCAAGGCGGCAACCTGACGATGTATTCCACCGGCACCTCCTTCACCGCCGGCACGCTCGCCAACGACCTCGTCGCCGCCACCACCGGCACCCTCGTCGCCGCCCCGCGCTGCGCCATCGCGGGACGCCTTTCCGGCAGCGGGACCTTGAACGTCACGCTGCCCTTCATCCGCACCGACTTCACCGGCGACTGGTCCGGCTTCACCGGCCGCGTCAACGCCACCACCACCAATTCGACCCAGGGCGACTTCCGCCTCGGCCACACCTACCCGATGCCCGCCGCGGCCTTCAACCTCGGCCCCAAGGTCCACTTCATGACCACCGTCATCGTGCCCGCCACCGGCCTCGAACTCTCCGTCGGCGAGCTCGCCGGAAACACCGGATCCTTCTTCAAAGGCGGCCCCACCATCACCGGACCGGTCCTCACCTACACCGTCGGCGAACGAAACACCGACGCCACCTTCTCCGGCATCATCACCGAACAAGCGGTCGGCGCCATCACCGCCATACGGAAGTCCGGCACCGGCACCTGGACCCTCAACGCGGCCAACACCTACAAAGGCAAAACCACCGTCGCCGGCGGCACCCTCCGCCTCGCATCGCCGGGATCGATTACCAACACCAGCCCGACCGAAGTCCTCGCCGGTGGCACCCTCCGCATGGCCGGTGGCACGCTTTCCACCGCCTCCGTCCTCATCCAGGCCGGCGGCATACTCACCGGACCCGGCACCGTCGCCGGCACCGTGACCAACCACGGCACCATCCTCGGCGACACCACCGGCACGCCCACTTTCACCGGCAGCATCGTCAATCACGGCACCATCCGCCTCACCGGCGGGGCCTCGATCACCGCCACCGGCACCATCACCAACCACGGTGTCTTCGACAAGATCACCGGTGCCGCCACCCTGCCCCCACGCTTCATCAATCTCGGCGTCGTGCTCGATTCCTCACTCGTCCGGGTCAAGGAGTCACGGATCGAAGCCGGCCACTTCATCGCCACCATCGCGTCCCACACCGGCCACGGCTATCGGCTCCAGCGCAATGACTCGCTCGCCGCCACCGGCTGGCAGGACGTCGGCCCGACCCTCGCCGGCACCGGTGCCGTCCTCCAACTTTCCGATCCCCTCGATCCCGCCCGCGTCTCGCGCTTTTACCGCATCAAGGTCGATCCATGAGCCCCCTCACCGGACGCCCGGAGTGGCAACTCCCGCCCCAGGCTCACCCGCGTTCCGGATACCCTCCTTGGGTAATCGACGCCTCCACGCTCACGCCCGATAACCAAGCCTGTTAATGCGGCAGAACCCAACTGCTGATTCCCAAGTCCACGAAAATTCACAAAACCCATGAAGCCAACCCAACTCGGCGCCGCCACGCGCGCCTCACTCCTCGCCTGTGCCGCTCTCTGCGCCGCCAACAACAGCTCCGCCGCAGTCATCACCAAGGCCGATAACGCGGACGCTCTCAACCTCACCACCTCGTGGGTCGACGGAGTCCTTCCCGGTGCGGCCGACACCGCCCTCTGGGATGCCACGGTCACCGGTCCGAGCACCGTCGGCGTTGGAGCAGCACGCACGATCGGGACCCTGAAAATCGCCGACCCCGCCGGCCCCGTCACCCTCACCGGCGCAGGAATCGAACTCGCCATCAACTCCGGCGGCATCGACCTCTCCACCGCGACCCAGGACCTCACCATCAATTCGAACCTGCGCTTCCTCAGCGCCGTCCACCCGCTTCAGGTTCCCGTCGGCCGCACCTTGACCCTGCTCAACGTGCCGGTTCGCAATCCCGGTCAGAACAATGATCTCGTTGGCGGCGTCGTCCGTGTCGATCCCGCCGGAGGTGTTGTGAAGATCGGCACCATCGCCCGCGCCGCGATCCTCGAAGGCGGCGCGAATCTCAACCCCTTCATGACCTTCGGCGACGATGCCTGGGCCGCCACCGATGCCTCGGGCAACGTCATTGCCGCAACCGACGCGGTCTGGACCGCCAGCGTGGCGGCGAACTTCTTCGCCGGCCCCGCCGCCGTCAGCGGCAGCTTCACCCAGAACGGCAACGGCGGCTACGAAGGCGTAACCTTCAAGGACACCGTCACCGCACACACGCTGACACTCACCAGCGGCACCACCTTCACCGGTCGAGGCATATTGATGTCCTCCACCTGCGTCGGCGGCACCATCACAGGCGGCAACATCCGCCCCAACCGCGTCAGCACCGCCGGCGCGACATTCCCGATCATCCAGAACAGCACGATCGGCGACCTGATCCTGGGCTCCATCGTTCCCAACGCGTCGTCGAGCACTCCGGTCTCCTTGGTCAAAGCCGGCCCCGGCAAACTGATCATCACCGCCAACCAGGGCTACTCCGCCCGGACCTTCATTCACGGCGGAACCCTCCAGATCGGCAATGGAGGCACCACCGGCGTCCTCGCTCTCGCCAGCAACATCATCAACAACTCGGCTCTGATCGTCGATCGCAGCAACGACATCACGCAGACCAACGTCATCAGCGGCACCGGCACCCTCACCAAAACCGGCACCGGCACGCTGACCCTCGGCACCGCCAACACCTACACCGGCGCGACCACCGTCACCGGCGGCTTGATCAGCATCGGTGCTGTCGGCAGCCTCGGCTCCACCGCCTCTCTCACCCTCGACGGCGGCGGCATCCGCTGGACCGCGGCCGCGGACATCCCTTCCATCCCCACCACCATCGGCGCTGGCGGTGCCACCCTCGACACCGCCACCGGCGTCGCGGCGACCCTTGTCGGCAGCATCGGCAACTCCGGCACCGGCTTTGTCGTCAAGAGCGGCACCGGCTCGCTCACCCTCTCCGGCGCGAACACCTACTCCGGCGGCACCACGGTTTCCGCCGGCTCCCTCATCGCCGCCAACGGCAGCGGCTCCGCCACCGGCTCCGGCGCGGTCTCGGTCGCCAGCGGCGGCACGCTCGGCGGAACCGGCATCATCGCAGGCAGCGTCAATGTCACCACCGGCGGCAAGGTCACCCCGGGCACCAGCGTCGGCAACCTCACGGTGGGCGACCTCGATCTCGATGCAGGAAGCCTGCTCGACTACGAGTTCTCAGGCACCAACGACCTCATCACCGCCGGTGCCGTCAACATCGACGGTGGAACCATCGCCCTCTATCAGGAAGGCGGCACCACCGCCTTCACCACCCCGGGCACCTACAACCTGATCGCCTACACCAGCCTCACCGGCAGTCCGACCTCGCTCGCGGTTTCCAACCAGCAGCCCGGCTTCAGCTACACCTTCGGCTCCAATGGATCCCACGTGACGCTGACCATCGCCACCACCGGCGCGGTCCGCAACTGGACCAATGCCGCGGGCGGCACCTGGGCCGACAACGGCAACTGGGATGGAACCTTCCCGGACGGCCAGGGCGCCACCGCGAATTTCAACCTCAACCTCACCGGCGGCCCGGCCACGGTGACCCTCGATGGCAACCGCACCGTCGGCGCCATCACCTTCCTCAGCGCCGCCAACAGCTACACCATCGCCCAGGGCAGCGGCGGCTCGCTGACCTTGGACAACGGCGGCAGCGGATCCTCCATCCTCGACGGTGGCGGCGTCCACTTCCTCAACGTGCCGATCACGCTCACCACCAACACGGTGGTCGACACCGCGGCCCTCGCCGACAGCGTCACCCTCGGCGACGTGGTTTCCGGACCCGGAACCCTGACCAAGACCGGCCCAGGCAGCCTCATCCTGTCGGGATCCAACACCTTCCTCGGAAAACTGACGCTGTCCGGCGGCACCACCACCTTCGCCAGCGGAGGACTGGGCGCGGGCAACCTCGACATCGACGCTTCCACCCTCGTCTGGGGCACGGGCAACACGGACGACATCACCGCCGGCGGCCGGGTAATCACCTTCGGCACCAACCCCGTCACCTTCGACACCAACGGCAACGACGTGTCCCTCGCCGCCAACTTCGGCGGTGCCGGCACCTCGGCCCTGACCAAGGCAGGCCTTGGCAAGCTGACCCTCGACTCGGACACCACCTTCAGCGGTGACGTCACCATTTCGGGTGGTTCCCTCCAACTCGGCACCGGCGGTGCCACCGGCTCGGTCGCGGCGGTCAACCTGGTCAACAACGGCCAACTCGTCGTGAACCGGAACACCGACCTCCTGCTGTCCTCCGTCATCACCGGCACCGGCGGTCTTGCCCAGAACGGCCCGTCCATCCTCGACCTCAACGCCACGAACACCTTCACCGGAGACACCACCATCGCCTCGAGCGGGACCATCCGGCTGCTCAATGGCCTCGGCTTGAGCGCGAGCACGCTGGTCTATCCCGCCACCGGCGGCACGCTCGACTTCGACAACAACTTCGCCGCCACCCTCGGCGCCCTCTCCGGCAGCAAGTCCCTGGCTCTGAACAATTCGTCGCTCGGCCCGGTCACCCTGACCGTCGGCGGCAACAACAACAGCACCGCCTACACCGGCATTCTCAGCGGTGATGGCGGCCTGACCAAGACCGGCACCGGCGTGATGACCCTCAGCACCGCCCACAGCTACCTCGGTACGACCAACGTCTCCAACGGCGGCGGCACCGGGGGGCTCACGCTTGAAAGCGGTGCCATCATCAACGGCGGCGCGGTCAACGTCACCCAGACGTCCCGCCTGATCATCAATTCCGGAGCTTCTCTGACATCCTCCGCGGCTTCCACCGTGAACAACGCCGGCACCTTCAATCCCCTCCTCGATGTCGTCGGCGGATCGGTCTCCTTCAACGGCGGCCTCAGCGCCCTCGGCAACGCCAACAACAACTACCTGATCCGGCTGAACGGCGGAACCTTCTCCGCGTCAACCGTCAACCTCGGACGGGGTGCCCTCAACCAAGGGCTCACCGAACCCGGAGCAACAGGCCTGACCAACAGCGCCGGACTCGGCTTCGTCGTGTTGGATGGCGCTGCCACCATCACCGGTGCCTTCAACATCGGCGGCACCAGCACCTCGATCAACTCCACCGCCTCCGCCCGCATCGACGGCGGCTCGCTCACCGTCGGCGGCCCGCTCACCATCGGCGTCAACAACGGCGGCCGCTACTCGGGCTTCGATGTCACCGGCGGCACCTTCACCTCCACCGACGCGGTCGGCGGCGTGATCCTCGGCCAGACGGTCGCCGGCCCGGCCGCCTTCCTCGTCCGCGGCGGCACCGCCACCGTGGAGCGCGTTCAGTTCGGCCAGGCCGCGGTGAATTCGATCGGCGTCACCCATGTCTTTGACGGCGCCCTCTACGTCGGCACCGGCGGCATGGTCCTCGGCTCCACCGATCCAGGCTTCGTCGCCACCCTCAAGCTCAGCGGCGGCACCCTCGGTGCGAAGGGCGATTGGGCGACCAGCCTGCCGGTCGTCACCGCCAACAGCTTCGAAGTCAAGGCCGCCGACGCCGCCAACGCGCCGTTCAACATCACCTTCAGCGGGCCGGTCACCGGCACCGGATCCCTGCTGAAGTCCGGCGGCGGCACCCTGGCGATCACCGGAACCTACTCCTTCTCCGGCAACACGACCGTAGAAGCCGGCACCCTGACCCTCGACTCCGGCACTTTGAGCGACACCGGCATCGTCGATGTCACCACCGGTGCCGTCCTGAACCTGAACTTCGCCGGCACCGATACGGTCGACGAGTTCAGCATCGACGGCGCCCCGCAAGGAGATGGCACCTTCGGCGCGATCGGCTCCGGCGCCGACACCGAGACCTCGCTCATCACCGGCACCGGCCTCCTGCTCGTCCTGCCGAACGATCCCTTCGTTCCCTGGGCAGCGAGCTTCGGCCTCGCCGGCCTCGATGCCGAAAAGTCCGCCGACCCGGACAAGGACGGCCTTACCAACCTCCAGGAGTTCGCCTTCGACAGCGATCCCACCTCGGGCGCCGCCTCCGGCAAGATCCGCTCGCGGATCGAAACCGTCGGTGCCGACCAGGCCCTGGTGATCACCCTGCCCGTCCGCAACGGCGCGGTCTTCACCGGCAGCCCGTCCAAGTCGTCCACCATCGACGAGGTCATCTACACCATCCAGGGCAGCAACAACCTCGCCGCCTTCGACCAGGCGGTCAGCGAAATCACCGCCAGCGCCGCCGGCATGCCGGCCCTCAACACCGGCTGGAGCTACCGCAGCTTCCGCCTCGACGGAGCCCTCCCGGCCCGCGGAACGACCGGCTTCCTCCGCGCCGACGTCGCCGACGCCGCTCCCTGATCCGGTTTTCCTGGGTTAAACAACGGGTAAAAGGCCGGGGGAGCGATCTCCCGGCCTTTTCGTGTTCCGCGGCCGCCCGCTCAGCCGTTGATCCCCTCGGGCCCTCTGATCTGATGATCCAGCGCATTGATCCGCCCGGTATCCAGGCGGTAGATCCAACTGTGGACCCCCACCGCCTGGCCGCGCGCCCACGCATCCTCGATGATCGTGGTGCGCGCCAGGTTCTTGGCATTCGCCAGCACGTTCAACTCGCACAAGCGGTCCACCGCCCGCTCGTGATCCAGCACCGCCAGCTCATCCTCCCAGCGCCGCGCGGTGTTGCGGATGTGGCGCAGCCAGTTGTCCACGATCCCGTGGCGCTGCCCCTCGAGCGCCGCCCGCACCCCGCCGCAGCCGTAGTGGCCGCAGACGATCACGTGCTTCACCTTCAAGACGTCGACCGCGAACTGCAGGACCGACAGCATGTTGAAATCCGTCTGCACCACCACGTTCGCCACGTTGCGGTGGACGAAGACCTCGCCCGGAGCCAGCCCGGTGATCTGGTTCGCCGGCACCCGGCTGTCCGAGCAGCCGATCCACAGGTATTCCGGCGACTGCTGGTTCGCCAGCCGGGCGAAGAACTGCGGATCCTCCGCCACCTGCGCCGCCGCCCACTCACGGTTGTTGTTCAAGAGATGCGCCAATGATTCCATCGGCACGGATCAAACCCGACCCGCCCCCGCTTGTCCACCGCCGGGCGCGTTCACCTCAGATCGGGAAGCGTGTTGGATCACTCAGTCCGCCGGGACGCCGTCAGTCAACCCGCAAGCGGAGGAAGATCCGCGGCGCGCCGGGAGCCACGGTGACGGTGGCCTGGACCTGCTCGCGGGTTTCGTCATCATCGATGACCTCGGTGCTGATGCCTTCGGTCGACCAGGTCCCGAGGGCGTCCGACCATTCGGCCACGCCGGTGGTATCGGTGGCCGAAATGAGCCGCCACCAAGTCAGGGTATGGGTCGTTCCGTTCTTGGCGAAGACCGGCAGCGCAGTCGCGGAGTCCGGCGTTCCCGGGAGCGCCCCGAGATGATACTCGAGGACGTTCGCCATTCCGTCCCCGTCGGGATCGTCGTCCCTGCCGGTCAGCGGCAGCCCCTCGAAGCCGGCGATCCAAGCGCTGTAGCCGGACGATCCGGTGAGGCCGAGCGTGAAGGATTGGCTGACCGTTTCGCCGAGCGAGTTGTAGCGCTCGATGACGATCAAATAATCTCCCGCCGTGGCGTTCGGGATGCCGGCGACGAGGCCCGTGGCGGGCTCGATCACCAGTCCGGCCGGAGTCTGCGACGTCGCGCCGAAGCGGAACAAGGCGGGCGCATTCAAGGCGCCGGATCGTAGATCGGCGACGAACGCGGCGTTGGCTGGCGTATTCCCGGCACCGGGCGTCACGCCGTCGAGCGAGGGCTCGTTGTCGGTCACGGTCACGACGAAGTTCGACGTGGTGAGGCCGGCGGCACTGGCCGAGATCACGGTGGTCTGAGGCCCGTCGGACTCGAGGTCATCGACCGCCGCAACCGCGAAAGTCGCGGTGGTCTGGCCGTCGGGGACGGTCACGCTGGAGGGAACACCGGCGGCACCAGGGTCGGAGGAAAGGAGCGTGACCAACACATCCCCCGCCGCGGCGGAAGACAGCGTGACCGTGCCGGTGGCGGCGGCCGGCCCCGCATTCTCCGCAAAGGACGAGGGGCTGACGGAGAGCGCGATGGAGGATGCTCCCCCACCGTTGATGGTGTGGGACCCGAGGCCGGTGAAGTCGTCCACGTTGAACTGCTCCCACTCCAGCGAAGGATCGAAGGCGTTGTTGGCCACCGTATCGCCGGTGCTCACCTCCGCTTTCCGGCGGAGCGTCTT
Source organism: Haloferula sp. (assembly GCA_044372775.1). Classification (GTDB taxonomy): domain Bacteria; phylum Verrucomicrobiota; class Verrucomicrobiia; order Verrucomicrobiales; family Akkermansiaceae; genus Haloferula. The sequence continues at coordinate 25,870 of JBIPNO010000052.1, read as the reverse complement.
GTCGACGGTGCTCACGCCGCCGCCGGTCCACGCGTTTCCGGGGTCGAAGCCGGTCTGGCCGATCGCATCCACGATCGCCGTGCCTTTCTTCAGGACCACGGCGTCGTTGCCGTTGAAGGTCAGCGAACCGCTCGTCTGCGGGGCGACGATGGAGGAAGATCCCGAGGAGTTCTTGATGACGAAGGTTCCGCCCGCGGACACCGTGCCGGATAGATGGATCGTGCTGCTCGCCGTCGTGCTTCCGTTGGCGTGGATCCCGACGGTGTAGCCGGCGGTGGCCAGATTGACCGCGGATGCGGAGGGATTGTAAATCTCCAGCGCCTTGTTGTTGCCGCTGCCCTCGACGTATTCGGAGATGAAGAGATCGCCGACGGCACGAGGGACGCCGCGGCGGGCCACCGTGGAAGTCGTCACGGTCCACGCCGACACCTCGGCGGCCGCGGCATCGCTACTACCTTCGTAGTAGGCGGCGGATCCCGATCCGACCGCGGCGAGGTGCGGTGAAACGGTGTTGGACGACCCGTAGGAAACGCCCGCGACGTTGGCTCCGGCAGGATCGCGGAAGATCACGGCGTCGCCGCCATTCCCGAGGGCCGGCCAGGTGCCGGTGAACCATGCGGGGTTGTTGCTCGCGAGCACCAGTTTGCCGTCCGAAGGATCGCTGTCATCCGCAGGCAGCAGGCTGTCTTTCGAGCTGCCGTTGTAGATGACGACGAGCGTGCCGGCCGGAATGGCGTCCCACACGGCGGCATCGGCGAAGGTGAGCTGCGTGCCGGTCGAATCGGTCAGACGCCATCCGCGGAACGAGGCCTGCCGCAGCGTCAGCAGCTCCACCCACTCGGCGCTGCCGCTGGTGCCCTGGCTGAACTCGTTCACCAGCGCGTCGCGGCTGACCGGCGAATCCGTGCCGCGCAGCACCAGGCCGCTGTCGTAGGAAAAGGCGGCACCGTTCGCGGCGGTGGCAGGCGGGCGGACCAGGGCATTGACCGCTGCGGTGATGAAGCCGGCGCTGGTGTTGGTACCATCGCTGGCGGTGACCCGGCAGCGCCAAAGAAAGCCGGCATTTCCACTATCCGGAGGCAGGCCGGCCGACGTGATGCCTGGCGCGGTCCATGTCACCCCGTCCGAAGACTTCTCCCAAGCATAGGAGAACGTGAGCGATTGGCTTTCGGGATCGCTGGCGACGATGCCGCTGACGGCAACCACTTCGTCGGCGAACGCCTGACCCGCCGGGGACAGCGCGGCCGCGGTGATCAGCGGCGCTTGATCGACCACCGTGAAGGAGACCGCGCCCGAGGTCGAGGACACCGCTTCGCCATCGGTGGCGACGGCGGTGAGGCTGTGGCTGCCGGTCGCCGGGACGAAGGTGAATTCGAACGGCGCGGCGGTGTCGGAGGCAACGGGAGAGCCGTTGTCGAAAAGCTGGACGGAAGCGATGGTTCCCGGCGAGCCGTCGGCATTCAGGTCGCTGGCGGTGACGGTGACGGCGACGTTCGAGCCGGGGCTGAAGACCGCGCCGTCGGCCGGCGAGGTGATGGCCACGACCGGGCCTGGATTGATCGGCGAGGAAGGCGTGCCATGGAGGGTCACGGTCGCGGCGACCAGCGTGCCGGTCGTTCCGGCGTCGCGGTCGGCAACCTTCACCGTCCAGCTGCCCGCCGAGTTCTCGCCCCAATGGCGGACGCTGGAGAAGATCCATGCGGAGTAGTTGTTTCCATCGTCGTTGTGCCGCTCCGCGAGCCGGCTGACCATGCCGGACGGTGAGGTGAGGCTCACCTCGAGGTCGCCGCGGTAGGCGTGGTTCGCGGTGAAGGTAACCGTGGCGTGCTCCACGCGCAGGTTGGGCCCGGTGAAGGCGAAGCTGCGGGTGACGCCCGTCGCGTTGTTGTCGGGAATCGAGAGACCGAGGGCGGTCTGGGCGACCGACTGCGAGGTCGCGGCGGGAAGATTCGTCCAGGTGGCGGCCAGATCGACCGCGGCGGTGGCGTCGATCAGGCCGGCACCGAACTTGTGGTTGAAATGGAAGCCCGCGGAGTTGTCCGCCCAGTCCGCGTCGGCAGGGCTGATCTTGTAAGCGCTGCGGATGAGGATTTCCTTCACGTCGCGCCAGCCGAGGCCGGGGTTCTTCTCGAGCATCAGCGCCACCACTCCCGCCGCGGTGGGAGTGGCGGAGGAGGTTCCGCCGAAGTCGTCGGTGTAGTCGCCGCCGGCTGCGGAGGACGCGGTGTTGTAGCCGTTGGTGCCGCTGCGATCGACCGTGGTGATGCCCAGCACGTTGCCGGAGGACGGGGCCGCGACGACGAGGTTCGCGCCGGGCTCGCTGTAGTAGGATTGCCCGCCCTGGCTGTCGGTCGCGGCGACCGGGATGGTGTGGATGTTGTTCGCGTAGCCGTCGTAGTTCGAGTTATCGAGCGCGGCACGCCCGTTGCCCCCGGCCCAGAGAATCAAGCTTCCGAGCCCGCCGCGACCGGTGGCGGCGGCGCTGGCCAGGGCCGCAAGGGTCAGGGTTCCGGGCGCTTCCAGCGTGGCACCGTCGTCGACGGGCCCCCAACTGTTGCTCTTGATCTGGATGAGCTGCGGCAGATGGGCGATGGCCTCCGACTCGGTGGTGTCGGTGCTCGCACCGGCGATGAGCCGCATGCCGACCAGCGTCGCTTCCGGCGCGGAGCCGCTGACTCCCACGCCGTTGTTGCCGCGGGCGGCGGCATTTCCGGCGCAGGCGGTGCCGTGGTGATCCCCGTTGTCCGGATCGGGAACCGATTGCGGAGCGGGGTTCGGATCGTTGTCGTTCCCGTTCCAGTCCCGATCGTTGACGGTGTCGACGTTGGCCGCCAGGTCGGGATGCGCGGTCTGCAGGCCGTCGTCGATCACCCCGATGCGGACACCGCTGCCGCGGACGCCGCCGGTGACCCCGTAAAGCCAGGCGGCCTCGATGTTGATGTGGGTCCGCGAGCCCGAACTGTTCTTGAGGTGCCACTGGTTCGGCACGAGCGGATCGTTCGGCATCGCCTTCCGCGACTGCTGCCGGGCGAGCTGGATGTCGGCGGCCACGATGCCGGGCAAGCGACGCAGCGGATCAAGCGCGGCGAGCGCTGCAAAGGGATCCGCCGCCGACACGATGGCAAAGCCCGGGGCATACTCCGGCCGCGATTTCAAAACCACGCCCGGAGGCAGCGCGGGAACGGCGTCGGGCGACGGCAGTTCCACCGTGATGTCGCGGGTGATGATCCGCCGGTAGGGCAAGGTGTGCGGCTTGCCGGGCTCGTAGCAGACCGGAAGCGCCTCGCCTTCCCCGGCAAGTTCGCGAAGCCGCGCCGGCAGGGTTACGAGCGTGGCGGGCGGGTCGAGCCGCAGGGTCCGATCCTTTCCATCGGCATCCCGGACGACGCCTTCATCCAGCGCGATTTCAAAAGTCCGCTCGCTGCCGCCGTCCTTGATCATGAACTCGGCCGCGGGTGCCATGGCGACCGGCATCGCCGCGAAGCGATCCAGTCGCGGGCCCTCCCCGCGGCGATCCTCCGCTGCCGCCCGATCCAATGTTGCCGGAACCCTCAGCACCTTGGCGCGCTCGACAGGACCGCGCTGCTGGAGAAAGAGAACCGAGGCAAGCGTGATCAGGGCAAGCAGGGACCAAGGAAGAAGACGGCGAAAGGACATGGACGTGCGCTTGTTCGGGCAGAAAGGCGATGCCGCTCCGTGTATGTCGGAAACGAAGGCGGCGTTTAGCACCAATCGCGCCAATCGGCCCAGCCCCGCAAGGAGTCCAAGCCGTCACCGGGACTCCGCCAGCCCGCGCGCGACGATCCGGGGCAGCACGATGCCCGTGATGGCCAGAATCGTCACCCCCATCGCCGCCAGCATCGGACCGATCCCTCCCCACTTCAGCGCGACCACCGCCACCGCCGCGACCACCGCGGACTCGATCAACTGGACCCGTGCCAACTTGCCGACCTGTCCGGTGCCGAACATCAGCGCGTGGTTCAGGTGGCGCCAGACATGCGCGATGAAATACAGCCCGTAGCAGGCGAACAGCGACCGCGGCACATTGGAAAAGTCCTTGCCCAGCCAAAGCGAAAACACCCAGGGCCCGAGCAGCACCAGCCCGCCAAAGGCGCACGCGCCGAAAGCCGTTCCGAACAGATACAGCTTCCGCGCCGCCTTCTTCGCCCACGGCACATCGCCGCGGGCCAGCGCCTCGGCGACGGCCGGCCAGGTCGGCGTGCTGAGCATCATCACCACGCCGAGCTGCATCACCGTGATGGAAACGAACACCTGATAGAGTGCCGTCGCCGCCGGACCGTCCTGACGACCCACCAGCAGGCCGCAGAGATTGAACTCCACCACGCCGGTCACCAGCGTGCAGGCGGAAAAGGCGACGCCATCCGTCAGCAGATGCCGCGCGACCGAAGGGCGGAAGCGGGTCCAGGCCGGACGGACCTCGGGATGCGCCCGCCACAGCGCGACCGTGTTGCAGAGCTTGGCGATCACCAGCGAGCCATACACCGCCAGCACCAGGAACCAGACCTGCGGGACGAAGCCGATGCCCGCCGCCACCACCACGGCGGCGATCACGTTGCCCAGGGCTCCCCAGGAATTGTTAGAAGCCGTTTGCAGCAGACCCTCCCGGATCCGGTCGGTCAGGTTCAGGACGAAAAGCATCACCAGCAGCGCGAGACCCGTCCACAGCGCCGGTCGGAGAATCGCCTCTTTCCCCGCGAAGCCATCACCGAACAGCCATGGAAGCGGCGTCACCAGCAGCGCCGCGGACAACACCACACCGACCAGCAGCGCCATCCCCAGCACCAGGAAGAACGCGCTCGAAGTGAGGGTGCCGACCCCTTGATCGCCATCCTTCGTCTTCGCCGACGAGATCCCGTGGGCCAGCGCCGGACCGACGCCGATCTCCAGCATGATCACGAGGGAAAGCGCGATGCCGACCGTGGCATAGACGCCGAAGTCCTCCCGCCCCAGCACCCGCATCGCCACCGGGATCGCGATGAGCTGGAACAACACGGTGCCCGCCTTCGAAAGGAAAGACGTCAGCACCGCCAGCCGGATCGATCGATCACGCCGGGCGGAGTGGGTGGTGTTCTCCGGCAGCGCGGATTCCATGACAGAAGAGACAGGAACGAAGGGATCTCAGACGCAAGCCTTGAACGCACCAGCGCGCCGGGACGCTCCAGACTTGCGTCTTGAATTCTTCGGTTCCGCAATTTTCTAGCAGGCTCCCTTGCGGCTGAAAAACGTCATCACCATGATCTGCAGATCGAGGAAGAAGTTCCAGTTCTCGATGTAGTCGAGGTCGAACTTGACCCGCTCCCGCAGGCAGGTGTCGCCACGCAGCCCGTTGACCTGCGCCCAACCGGTGACGCCGGGCTTGATGTTGTGGCGGACGTTGTAGTGCGGGATCTCTTCCTTGAAGCCCTCGATGAGCTCGGGGCGCTCCGGACGCGGGCCGACGAGGCTCATCTCGCCACGCAGGACGTTGATGAACTGCGGCAGCTCGTCGATGTTCCACTCCCGCATGAAGGTGCCGACCTTCAGGCGGCGCGGGTCGTCCTTCACGGTCCAGCCGGGGCTACCGGCCGCTTCGGCATCGAGCCGCATGGAGCGGATCTTGTAGATGTCGAAAGGACGTCCGTTCAGACCGATGCGGCGCTGCTTGTAAAACACCGGGCCGCGCGACTCCAGCCAGACCATGGTGCAGAAGACCGCGATCGCCGGCGCGAACAGCAGCAGGCCGACCAGGGCGCCGGCGATGTCGATCGCCCGCTTGAGGGCGTTGTTGAACGCATGGTGAAGTGGCAGCTTGCCGATTCCCAGCACGGGCATGCCGTGGAAATTCTCGAGCTGCAGGCCGGAAACGAGGATCTGAAAGCAACTCGGAACCAGCTTGAAGTCGACGAACTCCTTGCCGCAGGTTTCCGCCAGCATGAGGAGCTGGTTGCGCTCCATCGAGCCGTCGACCGCCATGATCAGGTCGGCACCGGAATTGCGGACGACCTCGCGGAGCGAATCGTAGGAACCGAGCACCGGCACGTCCGACGGCGGCTGGGCGTCGAGCTTCGCGTTCGGAGGAAGGATCACGCCATGGACGCTGATCTGTTGCGCCCGGCCCGCGCTGAAGCGCTCAATCGCACGGCCGCACTCTTCGTTCCAACCGACGAAGATCGCTTTCTGGCGCAGGGCCTTGGCGAAGGAATCGCGGCGCAGCACGCAGTAGAGGAACCAGCGCCAACCGCAAAGCAGAGCCATGGCGATGACGGCCCCGAGCCCGCAATACGCGCGGGAGATCGACGGCGTGAGCTTGAGAATCAGCGCGATGCCGAGGAAGGCGACGAGCCACAACGCGCAGGTCTTCACGATCACCGTGAACGTGCGGCGGATGGCGAGATAGTTGCGGGGGTCGTGAACGCGGAAATTCGCCAGCAGGACCAGCATCAGGGTGCCGCCGAAGACCACGTGGCCGAGGTAGGCGCGGAAGTCGATCTCCGGGTCGTCGATGCCGATATACTGGAATTTCGACTCGAAGCGCAGCAGGTAGGCCAGCAGCATCGCGATGAACACCACCAGGGCGTCGCCGAGGAAGCTGACGGCCACCAGCTTCTGGTGGGCTACCCAGGGACGATGGCGGTGACGCAGCTCGTAAGAGCGCGGAGCATCATCAGTGGCAGTTGGGTTCGCCGTGGGAAAATCCGCGGGTGCGGACTTCTCCACGACAGGTGCGGGGGGAGCACAGTTCATGGTTCGGGGGGATGGGGGAAAACGCTGGGGGGCATGGCGACTCGACCGGGGAAGCCGAGGCGCGGGATGAAAGTAGCAGGAAAACAACTGGCAAGTCCATTACGCGATCGAGGAAGAATCGATTTCGTCACGGGAAGCAGCGTCCGCGCCAACCGCAACCTTCGAATCGCCTCCGGCGAGAGCCGGGTGGCTGTAGGGGACGACCGGCTCCGGAGCGGGATTGCCTTTCGAGCGGAACGGCATCTCGTTCCACACGAAGCCGACCAGATTGCCTCCCGAAGAACGGATCAGATCCGCCGCCTTGCGCAGGCTGCGGCGCTCGCCCGCCCCTTGGCGGACGACCATGCAGGTGCGGTCGGCGTAGCGTGCCATGGCGAGCGCGTCGCTTACCGCCAGCACCGGCGGGCTGTCGATGACGACCGCGTCGAAATAGCGATAGGCATCTTCTAACAAGACTGCGAAGCGCGTGCCGGAAAGCAGTTCCGCGGCATCGTTGCGCATTTCGCCGGAGGACAGCAGGTAAAGGTTCGGCAGCGCGGTGGGAAAGCAGGCGCTGGCCGGATCCGCCTCGCCCGAAAGGAAGTCACCGAGACCGCGGGTCCCGCTTTTCAAGTGCTGCCGGCTGAGACCCGGGCGGCGCATGTCGCCGTCTAACAAAAGCGTCCGCTGGCCCTGCATCGCGAGCGATGCGGCGTAGTTCATCGCGCACATCGAGCGCCCCTCGCCCGGTCCGGCACTGGCAAAGAGCACCGTCCGCGCACCCGGCTTGGCCGGCGGCGGGAGCAGCACCGCACGAAGTCGCCGGAAGGCCTCCGCGGTCGGCGACGAGGGCGCGGAAAGCAGCACCATGTCCCCTTCCCGCCCGGCTTCGAAGGGCGGCAGGCTGGTAAGCATCGGCACCCCGGTGGCCCGGGCCGCCGCGGCGGAATCGCGCACCCGGCCGTCGCCCATTTCAAGACCGACCAGCAGCATCATGCCCGCCATCATCCCGGCGAAACCCGCCAGCGGCAGCAGCACCTTCTTCTCGGGCTTCGAGGCTTTCTCCGGCACGAAAGGAGGATCCACCAGCGCGATCGCGGAGGCGGCGACGGCGCTGGTCAGGGTGGTCTCGCGCAAACGACGGTCCACCGTCGCGTGCAGCTCGCGCGCCGCTTCGGACTCGCGCTTCAGGGAGTCGAAACGGACGCGCACGCCTTCGACGCCGATCGCCACGGTCCGCGCGCCTTCCACCTCGCCCTGGAGCTTGGCCTCGTTCTCCAGCGCGACATGATAACTCTTCTCAAGCGCCTGACCGGCCGAGCGCACGCCTCGGACGAGGTCGTCCTTCAGACTGGCAACCTCCCGCGCCGTCTCCTGATACACGGGATGCTTGTGAAGGTAGCGCTCCTTGATCTTGGCGAATTCCAGTTCCTTCGCCTGCAAGGCCCGCGAAAGCGCAAGCACCTCTTCGGAGCGGGCGGTGCTGGCGATCCCACCCAGCGCGTCGGGATCCTCCGGGTCGAACTTTTTGAACGATTCGAACTCCGCCTCCAGCCGCAGACGCTCCGACTTGGCCTGGGTCAGTTGGCTGTTGAGCGTGCCAAGTTGGTCGGTCACCGGACCGGAACCTTCGCGACCTTCGAGACCGGGCACCGGATGAGATTCGCGGAACTGCTGCAAGCGGAGGTCCGCCTCCTCCATCGCCGCACGCAGCTTCTGCTCCTCCTTGGCCAGGCCCTCGTTGGCGCGGCGCACGAACTCCTCACGCCGCTCTTTGATCCAGATGTCATACTCGGCGACGACCGATTCCACCAGGCGCTTGGCCCGCTCCGGATTCGTGTCTTCCACCGAGATCCCGATCTTGCGGGTGCCGCGGATCAACTCCACCCCCACTCGCTCTTTAAGCAGGGCGACGATCCCCTGTTCACTGGTCCCCGGCTTGGCGAAATCCGTCGCGGTGAACAGCCCGTTGACCTCCGCCACGCGCCGCAGCACGCCATCGGACACCATGTTCCCCTCGATCGTCCGCAATTGCTCCAGATCCTTCGAGTCCTCGGTTGAAATACCCTCGAAATCGAGCACCCGCGGCGCGTGGCTGCTGACCTCTACCGAGCCGGTCGAGACGTAGAACTTCGGCGCGGATTTCAGGTAGGTCCACATCGCCGCGATTGCCAGCGCCATGCCCAGCACGACCAGCCAGCCGCGGCGGAGCAGGATGCCGAACAAGCGGCCGGGCTCGACCTTCGGGAGATACAGGGTGGGCTCGACCGTCGCGAGGCCGGTGCGCGACGCGGAAGCGGGCACGAGCGATTCCGTTTTTCGGGGGGATGCCATCGGAATGGAAGAAGAGAAAAGTGGGGGCGGATCAGAACAGGCTTTCAGGGATCGAAAGGACGTCACCGTCCTGAAGGATCACATCGCTCGCCTTGCCGGAAGTGATGTCTTTCAGGTTCAGCATCTGCACCTGACCGCCGCGGCGCTTGAGGGAGATCTTCTTCACGTTGGCGATGCGGGTCGCTCCGCCGGCCATCCCGATCGCCTCGACCACGGTCAAGCGGCGGTCGGCCGGCAGATCGAACACGCCGGGGCTCTGCGCCTGTCCGAGCACCGTCACCGTCCGGCGGACCCGGGCCTCGATCGAGACGCTGACCTGCGGCCGGACGAGGTAACCGTCCTTGAGCTTCGCCGTGATCGCCGCCGCGGCCTGGTCGGTGGTCAGACCGGCCATTTTCACCGCGCCGATCAGCGGCATGGAAATCGTGCCATCGGCGGAAAGCTGGCCCGCGGTGGTCAGCTCGTCCTCGCGGAAGACGCGGATCTCCACGGTGTCGAGCTTGCCGATGACCCCGGAGGATCGGCCGGCACCGGTCGACTGGGCCGGCAGCAAGGAGGAAAAGGCGGCCAGCACCAGGCCGGCAACAAGGAGGATCTTCGTTTTCATGTTCCGGGGGGGAATTCAGAATTGGTAGCCCATCTCGACGCCGCCGCTGTGGTTCTCGTAGCCGAAGGCCGGGTTGTTCGAGCGGTTCTCGGAGTAGCGGTAGTAGAGGCCCATGCTGAAATCGTCGGTGAAGCGATACTCCAGCGAGGGCCGGATGAAGCGGATGCGGTCCACCCGCCCCGCCGGGCCGGTGCCGGAGACGCGGCTGTATTCAGCACGTTCCAAGCCGGTTTCCAGCTTCCCCGTCCATTTCCCACCGAGTCGCTGCGAGATGCCCAGCGCGACCCCGCCCTGGGTGTAGTTCTGGCCGGGCAGGAATGCGGAGGCTTCCTCGCGACGGTAGCCGCTCAGATAGAGCTCGGTTCCTTCCCGCGGCTGCCAACCGACGCGCGCCTCCACCACCGGGGTGGTGTCGGATCCGTTGTCAAAGCTGCGGTGCTCGAAGCCCGCCTCGACATCCACGCTGATCTTCCGGGTCGGACTCCATTCGATCCGTGCGGTCGCCCGGTTCACCGTCTGCTGGCCGGCCCCGTCCACCTCGAACGTCCCCGCCTTGTAAATCAAGCCGAGCCGGGTCTTCGGGGAATAGGCATAGCGCAAGGCCACCTCGCCGTAGCTCAGGCTGGAATCGGCGAATGCCGACGAATCGTAGCCGGTCGAGTCATGACCGGCGGCAAGCTCCACCGTGATCTTCTCGCGCAGCGACCAGGCGATGCGCACGCTGTTGGAAACCTCGCTCCGGTCGGTCAGCGTGCCGGTGTCCGCGGTCGCATCACCGAGTTGCCGCGCCGTTCCCGAATACGCGAAACGGATCGCCTTGCCACGCCAGCCGGCTTCCCAACTGGCCTCCTGCTCGATGCGGTCGTTACTGCTGTTTTCGGCGTAAGCCACCACCGTCGGACGATAGGCCACGCTGAGGTAGCCCCCCTCGCCTTCCAGCTTGTCGCCTTTCCGGTAGGCGACCGATGGCGACACGCGGGTCACCAGGTCGGACTCCGCGTTGGTGGGGCTCAGGAAAATGTTGTCATCGTAGGCGGCGGAGATCGCGAGCTTCAGCTCGAGTTCGTCGCTCCGGGTATCGCCCGCTCCGGGATCGAGCCGCGGACCTCCCTCCGGTGAAATGCGCGTGTCCACCTCCCCGTCCACCCGTCCAAGGACGGCGGAAGGGATCTCCTGGCCCGACAAGGGCACCGATGATCCGGCGGCAAAAGCGGCAAGCATCAAGGGCACCACCCGGGGGGCTCGTGGCACGTGGTGGGACATAGGATCGGACCGCGAAATCTAAAAAGATTTTCGGGATCCGGCAAGAAATTTTGGAAATCTGAAGCATACGTGATCACGTAAAGCGGAAGTCCCGATTCCGAACCGGCAACGAAGACCAAGACGAACCGACGGAAGTCGCGATGAAATCGGGTCACCCGGGAGCGAATCCACGCCACTTCCTCCGCCCGTCCGGACGGTCAACCTTTCCCGGTTTTTTTACAGGAACTCACGATTCCCCTCCCGCACTGCTACCCCGCGGGAGGCTGCCCGGGAAGCGCCGTGCCGAAGCGACTGGCGAGGGCTGGGATGTTCTCGCGATCGAACACCGTGAGGTGATCTCCCGGGACATCCACGATCCGGAAGTCGGTCGCCAGTCCTTGCCAGCCGTAGTCCGCGGGAAAATCGAACTTGTCGCTTTTCTTGCTGGCCCGGAACAAGGTGACACGGCCGTCGTAGGTCTTTGGCGTGTAGGCGAGCATGGCCTGGTAGTGAGCCTCGCGGAGCTGGACGCCGCGCAGTTCGGAGTGCGCCTCGGCCGGCCCGGAATTCGCGGCAGCCACCTCGGCCTTGACCCGCAGGTTGGTCCCCACCCCCTCGCGGAAACGCACCGCAAGGCTTTGGATGCGATCCAGCAGCGGTTCCTCTCCGTGCGATTTCCAGAACACGGAGACGCGCTCCGGCAAAGAATACTCGCGGATCGGGACCGCCGGATTGAGCGTGTCGATCAGCCCCAGGAACCCGACTTCCTCGCCGTCGGCGGAAAGCTGGGCCGCCATCTCGTAGGCGACCACTCCACCGAACGAATAGCCTGTTAGAAGATAAGGACCCTGCGGCCGGACCTTCTTCAACAACCCGATGTAATTGCGCGCCGTGACTTCGATCGATGCCACGTTGATCTCGCCGCTGGTGCTGAGATCGGGCGACTCGATGGCGAGGAAGGGCCTGTCCTCCGGCAGCCGGCGCGCGAGTTCCTCGTAGAAGAGAATCCCTCCATCGCCGCCGTGAATCGCCACCAGCGGCGGCAGGCCCCCGCCCGAACGGATCGTGGCGATGTGTCCGGTGTCTTGGGTGGTCACCGCCGCCTCAGGCAGGGAGCCGGTCTCGATCACCCGCGCGAGATGGCGGATGGTCCTCGCCTGCAGCAAGGTCGCCAGCGGCAGCGAAACCCCGAACTCCTTGCCGATGCGCGCGAACATCCGCAAGCCGGCGAGGGAATTCCCGCCGAGGTCGAAAAACTCGTCATCGCGACCGATCCCATCGACGCCGAGAATATCCCGCCAGATCGCGGCGAGCTTCTCTTCCGAGGCCCCGGTCGGGGGCTCCGCCTTCGCCTGCTCCACCGGGTGGCTGTGGGGATCCGGCAAAGCCCGGACGTCCACCTTGCCGTTCGCATTGAGCGGCATGGCGGCCAACACCTCGATGCCGTCCGGCAGCATGAACGACGGCAAGCGCTCTCCAAGCCAGGCGCGGATCTCGCCGCGGCCGGCCTTGGCTCCTTCCGCCGGGACATACCACGCCAGCAAGCGCTTGCCCGCGGCACCGCTGCCACGCACCGCCACCTTGCACTGGCGCACGTCGGGATGGGCGGCCAGCGCCGCCTCGATCTCTCCGGGCTCGATGCGGAAACCGCGCACTTTCACCTGGTCGTCGATACGGCCCAGGAACTCGACCAAGCCCTCCGAAGTCCACCGGCATAGGTCGCCGCTGCGATACCACCGGCCGCCATCGATGAAGCGCTCCGACGTCAGCCCGGCATCTTCCAAATAGCCGAGCCCCAGACCGGCACCGCCGCACTGCAGTTCGCCCGGGCAGCCCACCGGCACGAGCTGTCCTTGCGGGTCCACGATCCTGACGCGGGTTCCGGCGATCGGCTTGCCGATGGGAAGGATGCGGGAGTTCAAGTCCGCGTCCCGCACGGTGTGGCAGCAGGTGAAGGTCGTGTTCTCGGTCGGACCGTAGCCATTGATCAGGCGGGTTCCCGGCAAGGCGGAAGCCGCGCGCCGCAGGTGCTCGATCGAAGGCGACTCGCCCCCCGTCAGCAGCTGGCGGATATGGACGAGGTCGTCGAGGTGCTCTTCCACCATGAGTTCGAAAAGCCCGGCGGTCAGCCACAGGGTGGTCACCCCGTGCTCGCGGGTCATCCGGGCCAGGGTTTCCAATGCGGGATCTTGTCCGGGCAGCACCAGCTTCCCGCCGTTCAGCAGGGCTCCGAAGATCTCAAACGTGGCCGCGTCGAACGCGAGCGTCGACCCTTGGAGGAACACCTCCTCCGGTCCGAAATCGCAGTAATCCGCACCGCGCGTCAGACGGAGGATTCCCCGCTGGGGAACCACCACGCCCTTCGGCTTGCCGGTCGATCCCGAGGTGAACATCACATAGGCCGGATCGTCCGGACCCCGCGGGACCGGTGGCGGCAAGACACCCTCGATCACCGTCACTTCGTTCACCGTGGAAACGCCCGCCACCGGGGCGTCCGCACCGGCAATCCACACGCCGACCTTCGCCTCCTCCAGGATCTCCGTGATGCGGCTGTCCGGCCACTCGGGGTCCATCGGAACATAGCACGCGCCCGCTTCCAGCACGCCGAGCAGCGCCGCGATCGCCTCGGGGCCGCGCTTCAAGCAAACGGCCACGCGGTCTCCCGCCTTCACGCCCCGGCCACCCAGGGCCGCGGCATAGGACGCCACGCGCTTGCCAAGCTCGGCATAGGTCCAGCTTCCCTGGTTCCAGACGAGCGCCGTCCGGGCCGCGTGAGCATCACAAGCCTGCCGGAACACATCGGCGACCGAAGCGGAGACGGCGACGTCAGCCCCCTCCCCCCACGCCACGAGTTCGGCCCGGCCGGCGTCGTCCATCAGATCGAGATCGCCCACCGCGCCGATCGGATTCCCGGCGGCCGCCAGCAACAGGTTCGCATAGCCATCGAGCCAGCTCCGCATCGTGCCGGGATCGACCAGTGTGCGGTTGTAGGTCGAGGACAGGACCAGCCCGTCCGGCGTCTGCATCGCGTTGAGGAAGATCGTCGAGTTGCTGTAGCGGGCAGGCACCGTTTCGACCTTGGAATCGAGGCCACCGAACGATCCCGGATCGCCCGACGGTTCGAAATTGAAGATATACTCCACCAGCGGCCGGCGGCCCCCGTCGCGGCGGACCTTGAGCTCACGCACCAGGCGCCCGTAAGTCACCTTGCCGTGCTCCAAGGCGTCGAACTGTTCGCCGGACACGCGGGATGCCAGCTCCTTGAACGAAACGCCGGACTTCACCGACGCGGGCAGCGGCAGGAAGTTCACGCAGTGCCCCACCAGCTTCTCGTCGCCGTGTTCCATCTGCCCGGCGGAGGGGAAGGCGATCACAAACTCCTCTTGTCCGCTCAGGCGGTGGAGGAAAGCCTGGAATCCGGCCAGAAGCGCGCTGTTGAGCGTCACACCGCAGCCCCCCGCAAGCTTGCGCAAGCGGTCCAGTTGCGGGCGGTCCAGAACCCGCTCGCAGGTCGCGGACAGGTAATCCGGCACGGTCCCGTAGCTCCGCCGCAGCGGCAGCTCGAGTTCGGTCACGCCGCCCGCGAAGCGCTCGCTCCACCATGCCAGTGCGGCTTCATCCGAACTCCCCTGCGATGCCTCGCGCAGGGCCCGGTCGACGATCGACGGCGGCGGCGGCAGCAGCGGTCTCCGCCCGCGCTTGCGGGCCTCGTAACAACTCGCGAAGTCGCGGATCATCACCTCGAACGACCAGCCGTCGCAGGCGATGTGATGGGCGGCGAATTGCAGCGCCGCTTCCTCCTCGGACAGCCTTGCCACGACGACCCGGAACAGCGGCCCTTCGCTCAGGTCGAAGGCGGTCTCGCGCTGGCGCAGCCCGGACTCCTCCAGCAGCCGCTCGGGATCGGGCTGGCCGCGGAAGTCTTCGGAAAGGATCATCACCTCGCGGGTGGAATCGATCACGAATCCCGTGCCATGCCCCGCCGGGATCCTCATCCGGAGCGCGTCATGACGGTCCACCAGATCCTGCAGGGCCGCACGCAGCGCCGCCTCGTCCAATGGCCCCTTCAGACGCAACTGGAGCATCTCGTTGAACGCCAGGTTCGCCTCGTTGCCGAGCATCGCGGCGAGGTGGATCTCGACCATCGGCTCGGTCATCGGGAAAGGCCCGCGCGCGCCGGCCGGAGCCTCGACCCCCTCGGGCCGCGGCGGCTTCGGAAAGAATCCGCCGTCCTGCAGCTCGGCGATCGTGCGCCGGAACGCGTCGATCACGAGGTCGACATCCGCGTCCGTGTGCTCGGCGGTTAGATAAAAGGGCAATCCTTCCATCGCGAACACGCCCTTCTCGCGGAGATGATAGAAAATCAGGTTGCCGTGTTTCGCGCCATCGCCGATCCGCAGATACATCTGCGATCCGGTGTTGACCATCCGCACGTCGATGCCGTTGTCGCGGAACATCCGGTCCACGCTGGTCGCCAGCCGGGTGGCGCGTGTGGCGATGTCACCCCAATACTCCGGGCCCTTGTCCTTGAGATGGGTGAGCACCGCGCGGCAGGCGGCCATCGCCAGTGGCAGGCGCACGAAGGTGCCGGCAAAGAAGGTGACTTCCTTCTCCGGGAAGGAATCGTCACCGTACTGCCATTGGCCGCCGTCGAAGGTGTCCATGTATTCCGCCTTGCCGGCGATCACGCCGATCGGAAGGGCGCCGCCGCCGAAGACCTTGCCGTAGGTGGCCAGATCCGGCTTGATCTCATACATCTCCTGCGCCCCGTGCAGTCCCTGGCGCAGGCCGGTGATCACCTCGTCGAACACCAGCAGGAAGCCATGCTCTTTGGAAAGGCGCTGGACGTCGTGGACGAAGTCGACCGGAATCCACTCCGGCTGGCGGCTCTGCACCGGTTCGACCAGCACCGCCGCCAGTTCTCCGGCGACCTCGCGGATCATGTCGAGCGCCTCGGGCTTGCCCCACGGGACGACGATCACGTCCTGGACTGCCGATGCCGGGATGCCGGGTGCCAGCGGCAGCGTCCGCCGTCGCGCTCCGCTGCCGACGCTGCGAACCAGCACCGGATCGAAGTTGCCGTGGTAGTCCTTGTCGAAGACCAGCACCTTGTCGCGGCCGGTCACGGTGCGCGCGATGCGCATCGCCGCCTGAACCGCTTCCGAGCCGGTGTTGAGGAAACACACGCGCTCGTTTCCGGTCACCTCGCAGAACAGCTTCGCGGTCTCCATCGCCGCTTCGCACTGCGGCCCGATCTCCAGTCCGGTCGCGAGTTGTTCGCGAATGGCATCGCTCACGTAATCCGGCGAATGGCCGAGGAAGTTCGGGCCGAAGCCGTTGACCATGTCGATGTATTCGTTGCCGTCCACATCCCACATCTTGCAGCCCTTCATCCGGCGCGCGACGATCTGATAGACCATCTCTTTCCACAACCGGTTGAAGCCGTTCACGGTGCGCGGATCCGCCAGCCATTGGCGGTTTTGCTGCGTCAATTCCTTCGAGCCCTTGGTCCGGGAGTTGTAGCGACGGGTCAGCTCATCCAGGTGCTCGCGCTGGACGGGCGTCAGTTCCGCGGTCGTGCTGGTGCGGTCGATGCGCGTGCGCGGTCCGGAAACGCCGGACTCCGGCTCCGGACCCGCCGCGGGGGCCGCGGCTTGGGCCACCGGACGCGGTGCACTGGCCGCGGCGGCGGCCGGAGCCGAAGCAACCACGCCGTTGCGCTCCAGATGGGCGACCAGGGCGCCGACGGTCGGCATGGTCTGCATCAGGTCGCGGAAGGAAATCGCCACCCCGAAAGTGTTTTGCAGCAAGCGCGCCGCTTGGGTCAGCAGCAGCGAATCGAAGCCAAGCTCCAGGAAGCCGCTTTCCGGAGTCATGTCGGAGGCGGGAATTCCCGAGAGATCTTCCAGCGCCTGGCAGACCCTTTCCATGGTCCCGTCCGATGGAGCGGCCGCCGGTGCCACGGCTTCCGAGGATGGCTCATCCAGGGCGGCATCGCTGGCGACAGTTACCGGCGTGCTCGGCAGCGGAAGATCGAGCAAGCGACAAGGCAGCCAGGCCCGGCGGCGTTGGAACGGATAGGTCGGCAGTGCCACCCGGCGGCGCGGCGTTTCTGCATGAACCGCGGCCCAATCAACCTCGCAGCCGCGGCACCACAGTTCCGCCAAGGTGGTCAGCATGCGGCGACGGTCGGAGGCTTCAGCCGCCGGATGCTCGCAGCTCGGCAGGCAGGCGGCGGCGCGGCGACCCGCCGTCTGGCGGGCCAGCACGGTGAGCGTTTGACCCGGACCCACCTCGAGGAAGATCCGGCCTTCCTTTTCGCCCGCGGCCGCATCGACCGCCTGATTGAAAAGCACCGTGCGCCGGAGATGCGCCGCCCAGTAGCCGGGATCGGTCGCTTCCGAATCCGTGAGAAGCTTGCCCGTCACGGTCGAGAGGATCGGGATCCGCGGGGCCGAGAGCGCGACGGTGGCAATCACCTCTCGGAAGCGCCCGACCACCGGATCCATCATCCGGCTGTGGAAGGCGTGCGACGTATGCAGTTCGCGCACCGCCACCCCATCGGCTTCCAGCTCGCGGGCAAAGCGGGCGACCGCCTCCTTGTCGCCGGCCACGACGCACAGCGACGGACCGTTTTCCGCCGCCATGTCGAGTTCCTCCGGCAAACGAGCGCGAAGATCCGCGGCCGGCATCCGCACCGAAAGCATCGAGCCGCTTTCAACGTCGCCCATCAGGCGTCCACGCGCCGCAAGGATTCGCAGTCCGTCTTCCAGCGAAAACACTCCCGCGAGGCAGGCCGCGGTGAACTCGCCCACGCTGTGCCCGAGCATCAACTCCGGCGACAAGCCCCAGCGCTGCCATTGCCGGGCGATCGCATACTCGACGACAAAGATCGCCGGCTGCGCCAGCACGGTGTGCTTCAATCGCTCCGCCGCCTCGCCGCCATCCGCCGCGAACAAGGCGTCGCGCAAATCCCCGCCAAGCTCCGACCGCAGCAACTCGGCGCAGCGGTCGATGTCGGCGCGGAACCCGGGCTCCGTCGCGTAGAGGTCCGCCGTCATCCCCGGGTGCTGGGCACCCTGGCCGGGGAAAGTCCAAACCAACCCCGCGACACCGGACTGCGCCGAAGCGCTCACCCGGTCGGCGGCACTGAAGGCTGCCGCGGCTTCACTCCAGCTTCCGGCCACCACCGCCGCGCGGCGGTTCATCGCCTTGCGGCCCAGCGCCAGCGTCCGCGCCGCCACGGCAAAGTCTTCCTCCGCCGCCTGCGTGGCATGGGCTGCCAACCGGCCCGCCAGTTGATCCAGCGCCGCCTCGTCGCGACCCGAAAAAACCAGCACCCGGTCGATCGATCCGGAACGCTCGGCAGGAAGCGCCGACGGTGGGGCTTCCTCGACGATCACGTGCGCGTTCGTCCCGCCGACACCAAACGACGAGACCCCGGCACGGCGCGGAGACCCCGGCGCGGCTTCCCACGGGCGCAGCCGGTCGTTGACGAAAAACGGCGAGTTCGCGAAGTCGATGCGCGGGTTCGGCGCGGTGAAATGCAGCACCGGCGGCAGTTCGCGATGCTCCAGCGACAGCGCGGTCTTGATCAAGCCGCAGACGCCCGCCGCGGTGTCCAGGTGCCCGAGGTTCGACTTCAGGGAGCCGATCGCACAGAAACCGCGGTCCGCGGTCCCGCGCCGGAACGCGTCGGTCAGGCCGGCGATCTCGATCGGATCACCCAAGGGCGTGGCCGTGCCGTGAGCCTCGATGCAAGTGATCGTCCGCGGATCCACTCCGGCATCCAGATGGGCGCGCCGGATCACATCGGCCTGTCCATCGACACTGGGCGCGGCGTAGCTGTGTTTCACGCCGCCGTCGTTGTTGAGCCCGAAGCCGCGCAACACCGCGTGGATATGGTCGCCGTCGCGCACGGCATCTTCCAGCCGCTTCAGCAGCACCACGCCACCGCCGTTGCTGAAGACGGTCCCGGCACTCCGCGCGTCGAAGGGCCGGCAATGACCGTCGGGCGAGAGCATCCCGCCTTCGACGTGGTTGAAGCCGCGCTTCTGCGGCACCGTGATCGTGATCCCGCCCGCCAGCGCCATCTCGCATTGGCCGGTCCGCAGCGCCATCATCGCATGAGCCACCGCCACCAGCGAGGTGGAGCAGGCGGTCTGCACCGTCAGGCTGGGCCCGCGCAGGTTGAGCTTGAAGGCGACCCGCGTCGCGAGGTGGTCCTTGTCGTTGCCGAACTCGATCTGCAGCGCGCCGACCTGCGCCTCGGCAAGGTGACGGCGGTGAACCTCCGGATCCGAAAGAATGTTATGCGGGAGATAAGTGTCATAGTAGCACCCGGCATAGACACCGATGCGCCCGCCTTCCGCCTCGGCATCGTCCGGCACGTAGCCGGCCCGCTCGATGGCTTCCCAGCAGATCTCCAGGAACACCCGCTGCTGGGGATCGATCATCTCCGCTTCGCGCGGGACGATTCCGAAGAGCCCTCCATCGAGTCCTTCGAACAACTCGGGTTCCAGCAGGCCGCGGGCGCAAACCAGCGCCTCGCCGTTGGCCGCCGGCACCTCGAGTTCGGAGGGATCGAAATGGGTGATCGACTCCACCCCGTCGCGCAGGTTTTGCCATAACTCCTCCGGTGTCGAGGCACCCGGCAGGCGTACCGCCATGCCGATGATCGCCACCGCACCGGAAGCCGTTCCGGTCTGCGGATTGGCGGAAGATTCGTCGGCATTGCCCACCGCTTCGTTCCCCGCCGCCAGCAACGCCTGAGCGGCCAGGGTCGGGTGCTCGAACAAGCGCACCAGGTCGAAACGGCGGCCAAAGCGCCGCTGCAACGCGGCATGCACGCGGACCAGGTGCAGAGAAGTTCCACCCAGGTCGGTGAAGCGGTCGTTGCGGCCGGCCGTTTCAAGACCGAGCACCTCGCACCAGACGGCCGCGACTTCCCGCTCGGCCACGCCTTGGGGAGCGACATACGGCTCGCCCAGCTCCGGTCTTGGTCGCGCGGCATCGCGCATCTCCGCCAGGATCGCACTCACGCTGGACAGGTCTCCGGCGCAGCGGGTGACCCACGCGGGATCCTCCCCGGGCACCGACACTTCATTTGCGGAAATCTCCGCGGCCCGTGCGCTCGCCTGCAAACGACAGTTCGCCGCCGCCGCCGCCGGGATCATCCGAAGCCCGTTTTCCCAGCGCCCTTCCGCGATGCTTTCGAGGAATGCGCGGCACGGCTGGTTGCGGCCGCTGTCGTGATAGCGGATCGCCACCTCGCCGAGGCCGCGCTCCAGCGCGATCTCGCCCAAGCGGCGCAGCATCCGGTGCTCGACGCCTTTGCCAAGCGCTCGGCAGCTCAGAAGAAAGGTCTCAACACACAGGCTTCCACTATCTTCACGGCTCAGGATCAAGCCCACCGTGCCGTAGTCGCCGAAACGATCGCGCACCCGCACCAGCTCGGGCGACATGCCCCGGCAGGATTCGAGCATCGAGCTCTCGTCGCGCGGCAGCGGCGCCGCGTTGAACTGGTTGGTCCGCTGGGTGAGCTGGCTGGCGCGCGCCGCATCGTCCGCCGTCAGCGCATCGAACTCGATCACCAGTTCCAGGCTGCCGATGAAATCCTCGAAACTCGCGGCTTTCGACAGCAGCTCGTTGCGGCGGGCCTCGTCCTGATAGAAATCGGCCCGCTTCGCATCGTCCCCGGTGACGCGGGCATGGTCCAGCACCCACAGGTGCCGGGCGAAGCCGGCCAGCGCCGTCGCATCCTCCGGCACCCGGACCGCCAGCACCGCCGGTGCATTGGCCGCCACCTCGGCGATCTCCGCCGGATTGTCGTCGAGGAACACGAAGCTCTCGAGGCCCAGATTGAGCCGGCCGGCGATGGCCCGGAGGTTGTCGGACTTGGGTTCCCAATTGACCGCCACATCCGCGAACGCCGAGCGGGGCAGGAGCATGTCGGGATGCTCACGGAACACCGCTTCGACATCCTCCGGGTGGTTCTTGGAAACCAGGCACAGCAGGAAGCCTTCCGCCCTCTTTTCTAACAAAAGCTGCTGGAACTCCCGCCGCCCCGCATCGACCACCACTCCTTGCGGACCCACTTCCCCACAGACTCCCGACCACAGGGTGTTGTCCGCATCCACGGCGATGACCTTGAAAGGCCGGCGCCGCAAGGCCATGACCCGGCGGGCCAGCCACGTCGCCAGGGCCGCGAACATCGGCTCGCTGTAGGGCACCCGCGCCACCTCGTCGCTCTCCGGATCGAAGGGCGATTCCACGGGATAGAGCTTCGCCAGATCCGCCGCCGCCAGCACCTCGACCCCCGCCACGCCGGCCAGTTGCCCGGCCAGATCCGCGGCGAAAACTTCCGCCACCTCGTCACCGGAGGGCTCCGGGCAGACGCAGACCAGCAAGGGAATCCGGTCGCGCCCGGCCGATGCCGCCAGCGCCGCCGCCACCTCGCGGGCGGCCTCGCTCGCACGCGACCCGCTGTCCACGGCCAGATCCCGGGCACGCACCAGCACGATGTTGACGCCGCCGCGGTTGGAGGCCAGCAGGCTGGAGGGGTCCAGCAACTGCTGGATCACCTGATTGAAAGGAGCATGAAGCATCCGCACGGAATGCCCCGAACGTTCGAACCAGCCGCCCAGAACCGGACTGATGGGCTCGGCGGTGAAGGAGGAAGCAACGGCGATTTGCAGGGTCGGGACGGATGCTGGCATCGGACTTGGAGGGGGCTGATGGGAAGCGCTGGTGAACTGAAGTTCGGCGACCGAAGAAGCAGAACCTTCGGTTTACTTAAGCTTTAACCAACCACGGGGATGAATGCCAGAAAATCAACCGCCCGCATATCACGCGATGCCGTAGTTACCCGAACGACCCAGGGCAGTCCGCCCCTCCGGACAGCCGTCCATGACAAGCACGGAGTCGCCTAACGCAGCGATCCTGATCCGCAGGATTCCCCCCAACCGCTTTCGGAAGAAATCCCCCCTCAGCTCTTCTCCTTGTCCTTCTCCCACACCCGCGTCCGCAGGGCCTCGCCCGCCGCGCGGGCTTCCGCCTCCTTCTTGCTCTTTCCCTTGCCGGTCGCCAGCACCATCCCGCGCCAGGAAACCTCGGCGTGGAAGACCTTCCGATGGTCCGGCCCGCTCTCGCCGAGCACCCGGTAGGACGGGGCCTGCGGGTGGATCGCTTGCAGGCTTTCCTGAAGCTCGCCCTTCGGATTGCGTTCCTCCGGACTGCCGGCCAGCGCCTCGATCTCCGATTGGAAAAGCCTCAGCACCAGGTCGCGCGCGCCGAGGTAGCCGATGTCCAGATAGACCGCGCCGATCAGCGCTTCGAAACCGTCCGCCAGCGTCGACATCCGGCGCCGACCGCCCGTCGCCTCCTCGCCCTTGCCGAGCAGCACGTAGCTGCCGAGGTCGATGGTCAGCGCGAAGCGCGCCAGCGCCCGCCGCGAGACCAGTTGCGAGCGCAGCTTGGTCAGACGCCCCTCCGGGAAATCCGGGAACATCCGGTAAAGGTCCTCCGTGAGGATGAGCTGCAGGACGGCATCGCCCAGGAACTCCAGCCGCTGGTTGTCGAAATGCGGCCGCTGCGACTCATAGGCGAGACTCGGGTGGGTCATCGCTTCGGCTAACAGAAGCGAATTGCGGAACTTGTATCCGAGGCGACTCTCGAGGCTTTCCATACGGTGAATCCCATCCACAACCCCCTCTTTCAACCGGAGCAACCTTCGCTCCCGGAAAAAAAGGTGGGGTGACCGACGGGACTCGAACCCGCAACAACCAGAATCACAATCTGGGGCTCTACCATTGAACTACGGCCACCATTTTACCGGCGGGCGGGAGAACTAAGCGATGCCCGCGCGCTTGCAAAGGCAAAAACTTCCGGAATTTCACCTCTCACGAAGATCATGCCGCACCGCATCGTCAGGCGGTCCGCGCCAGGATCCACAGCAGGTCCGACAGCCGGTTGAAGAACAACCGCAGCACCTCCTGCACCTCCTCGCCGGACTCATGCAGTTCCAGCACCGAGCGCTCCGCCCTTCTCGCCACGGTCCGCGCCAGGTCCAGCCCGGCCCGGGCCATCGAGTGCTCCGCCCCCGGCCGCGCCCAGCCTTTGAAGACGATCCCGCGCTTCTCGAAGTCGTGCGCGACCGCCACCAGCCAGTCCAGATCCGCCTGACCCACCGCCGCGAAGCCCGCCTCACGGTAGCGCTCCTCGTCCCCCGGTTGGCAGGCGAACTGCCCCATCAGCCCGACCAACAGGTCCTGCACCCGGTCGATCACCCCTTCGATCTCCTCCGCCGCCCCGGCCGCCCGCGCCAGCCCCAGCGCGGCATTCAGCTCGTCCACGGTCCCCAGCACCGCGACCCGCCGCGAGGTCTTTGCAATCCGCCGACCAAACAAAAGATCCGTGTCCCCTTCGTCGCCCCGGCCGGTGATGATGCTCATGAGTGCAGTCTAAAGGTCGAAAAGTCGAAGGTCTCAAGGTCATTCGACTTTCAGACTTTCAGACCTTCCGACTTTCAGACTTCCTGCCCCCATGCTTCTCGCCCGCCTCGACGACGGCCCGGAAATCTTCCACACGCTCCAGGGCGAAGGCGTTTCCGCCGGCCTGCCCGCCGTTTTCGTCCGCTCGTCCCTCTGCAATCTCCACTGCCGCTGGTGCGACACCGACCACACCTGGAACTTCGAGGGCACGCCCTGGACCCACGACAAGGACGCCGACCCTGCCTACCGCAAGCACCGCAAGGCCGACGTCACCCTCGAAATGCCGGCCGCGGAGATCGTCGCCCGCGTGGCCGCCTTCCCCTGCCGCCGCGTCGTGCTCACCGGCGGCGAGCCCCTGCTCCAGCAGCCAGGGTGGCTCGAAGTCATCGCGGGCCTGCGGGCCATCGACCCCGCCTACGTCTTCGAAGTCGAGACCAACGGCAGCCGGATGCCGGAGCCGGAGTTCCGCGCGGCGGTCGACCAGTTCAATGTCTCGCCCAAGCTCGCCAACTCGGGAATGGAAGAGCGCCTGCGGGTCGCCCCCGACGTCCTCGCCTCCTTCGCGGCCGATCCCAAGGCCTGGTTCAAGTTCGTCGCGCGGGATGAGGCGGATCTGTTAGAGATCGACCACTTCGCGTCCCGCTTCGGCATCCCCGCCGGCAAGATCCTGGTCATGCCGGAAGGCCGCTCGTCGGCCGAACTCGATCGCCACGCCCTGGAAGTCGCCCCCCGCTGCATCGCACGCGGCTGGCGCTTCTGCGACCGCCTCCACGTCCGGCTCTGGGGCGACCGCCGCGGGGTCTAGCCGTTAGAAAATGTTCTCCACCCGGTGGACGTACGGCTTTTCGCCTTCGGTCAGGATCACCTCGATCACGTCGAAGCGCCACGGGATCTCGCGCGTCCCTAACAGCCGCAGCCACTCGTTCGCCCCGCGCTCGATCAGGCGGTGCTTGTCCTTGTCCACCGCATCCAGCGGCCGGCCGACACCGCCGGCGCGGCGGGTCTTCACTTCGGTGAAGAGCAACTGCCGCCCCTCCCGCGCCACGATGTCCACCTCGCCGCCGCCCGGCGCCTTGAAGTTCCGGTAGAGGATCTTCGCCCCGTTCGCCCGCAGCCAGTCGCGCGCGATCTTCTCCCCCATCACTCCGATCGCCGCCGAGCCGATCCCCGTCCCGTCACGCTTCGTCAAGCGGCAGGGACAGTTGAGCGACCGGCTGAAACGAGCGACGATGCAGGCGACAAGGGCCGTGGAGACGGAGCGCTTCAAGATGCGCTTTCGTACCATATCCCATGTGCCGCTCAAAGCCGTATTCCGGGAACTCCACGGCGAACTGATGCATCACCCGGTCGCGCGTCACCTTCGCGATGATGCTCGCCGCCGCGATCGACAGCGACTTGCCGTCGCCCTTCACGATCCCGTCGTGCGGCCAGGGAAAATCCCGCACCCGCAGGCCGTCGATCAGGCAATGGTCGACCGCCACCGTGAGCCCTTTCACCGCCCGGGCCATCGCCGCGTGGGTGGCGCGGAGGATGTTGATCCGGTCGATCTCCTCCGGCTCCGCGTAGGCCAGCGACCAGACGACCGAGGCATCGGTGGTGATCACCTCGAACAGCCGCTCGCGCTTGGCCGCGCTCAACTTCTTCGAATCGTCGAGCCCCGGACAACGCCAACCCGGCGGCAGTAGGACCGCCGCCGCGGACACCGGCCCGGCCAGCGGCCCCCGGCCCGCCTCGTCGACTCCCGCGACCTTCGTCAGGCCGCGGGCGCGGAGGGCGGATTCGAGGGCGTCGTCAGGCATCGGGCGGCCTCAGAACTGCCGCATCCGGTCCGTCATGGCCAGATGGGACTGGCTTTGGGACGCGAAAATCTGGGTGGCGAAGACCCGGCCATCGGGAGCGACCGCCACGCCCACGCCGGTGACATCCCAGCCGCTCTTCATGTTCTTGGCATGGCCGGACGAGCGCTTCCAAGCATCGACCAGCGTGGAGGCGGGGCTGGAAAAACCACCGGAGCAGGTCGCGATGTTCTCGGCCACGTTGCTCATGCCCATCAGCCGTTGGGCGGCCAGCGAACGCTCTTCGAAGCCGTAGTGGGTCAGCCCGCCTTCGATCTTGTCGCGATTCCGCATCATGAACTCGCTGTGCTGCTGGGCCATGCGGTCCAGCCCCGCGTGACGCGGCAATTTGGATTTCCCCAAGGCCTCGCGGTGGGCATTCACCTCCGAATGCAAGCGACCGTTCAGCGAGCCGTCGCTGCGGGTGGCCGGAGCCTTGCCGGCGCTCATCGGCACCGAAGTCAGGTCAAGCTGAGGACCGCAGGACGCGAAACAAAACACGGCCGAGGCAGCGGCCCATTCGCGTCAGGTTAAGGCCCGGATCCCTGATTCCACAGGGGATTGACGTCGCCGTTTGTCCCGCATGACGTGGTCCGGGTAAGGATCGAAATCGAAGAGGGCGGCGATGTCCGGGGCTT
>JBIPNO010000051.1:0-39772 GCA_044372775.1 Haloferula sp. | reverse complement strand
CGGGCCGGCCGGTCTCAAGCAGTTCGACGGCCTGGGTCTTAAACTCGGCGGTGTAGCGCTTGCGGTGCTTCTGGTTCATGGACATAGATTCTGGTGGGTGGTGGTCCAGAAATCCAGCTCACCTCAATCAGGTAAACGCTGGTAACGCGCATCAGGTAGAGGTTCTCGGTCGAGCGGACATCGACCCACGAGTTCCTCGCGTCCGGTCCCCAACCTTCCTTCGGTTTCGTGAAGGTGTAGTGCGGCCGCTTGAGCGGATCCTGCGCGGTCCATGCCTTCGCGCCGTCGAACATCCGCTGCCGGTAGTCCGGCTCTAACAGGCCGCCGAAGTAAAAGTATTTCCGCATCTGGTGCTTCAGCGTGAAGCACGCGTAGTAGTCGATCCCGCGGGTCTCGCGGTGCCATTCGTCCTTCTGCGCGTCCTCCACCTGCAAGTCCTTCACCGCCGCCATCCCCCGCCCGCCGATCGCGTGCGCCATCAGGTAGCCATACGAGCGCTTTTCGTTCTCGAAGTAGGTGTTCCCGGCGTTCGCCTTCACTTCCATCTGGGCCGCGATGATCCCGCGCGCCCGCTGCTGGAATTCCCGCTCCCAAGCCGCCGGCCACGGGTTCCGGAAGCGCTCTTCCACCGGTGGGGATTTGAAGACCAACTCGCCCGCGTCGTCCTTGCCGGTGAACTGCTCGAGGTCTTTCCATGGTTCCGCGGAGGCGGGCGGGGAAATCAAGGCAAGGACGAGCAACAACGGGGTTTTCATGGCCAGTCACGGATAACGGTGAGGTCGGGCAATCGCTGTCAGAATCATGATTCGAAAACCGGAACCCTAACGAATTGAAGAAGGGAATCTTCAACCGCGAAATCGCGCGAAAGGGGCGCTAAATTTGAAACAGCCAAAAGGCATTTCCGATTTTCTGGTTTTCAGATTTAGCGCCCCTTTCGCGTTCTTTCGCGGTCAAGAAATCTCAGCGAGAGAAGCCGCATCCTTCCCATTTTCTCATTCCCGATCTTCCCCCGCCCCGCCAACTTCCCCGCGTGACCCAAACCCCGATCCACCACTCATGAAGTCCGCTTCCGGAAGTAACTTCGCCTTCGGCAGCGGGAGCTTTTGCCTGGTCGACATCGAGACCACCGGCCTCTCGCCGCAGGGCCACGAGATCACCGAAATCGCGGCCATCCGCGTGGACGAGCGCTTCGGCATCGTCAGCGAGATGTCCCGGCTGGTCCGCACGACCCAACCGGTGCCGTGGCACATCACGCAGTTGACCGGGATCTCCGACGCGCTGCTCCGCGCCCAGGGCATCGAGCTGCGGCGGGCGCTGGAGGAGACGTATCAGTTCGTCGAAGGTAGTGCATCCTTCGCCCACAACGCGCGCTTCGACCGCGGCTTCCTCGATGCCCATGCGGAGCGCTCCGCGATGCCCTTCCGCTTTCCGCTGGAGTGCTCGATCCCCGTCTTCAAGCGCCTCATCCCCGGCCGCAAGGGCTACGGCCTGCCGGTTCTCGCGGCGGCGCTGCGGGTCCACGGCGGCGGGGCCCACCGCGCGCTGGCCGATTGCCGGGTGCTGCTGGAGTGCTTGAAGAAGGCCCATCGACTGGCGGGCTGATTCGCCGCACGGATGCCGGCAAATCCAAATTGCCAAGCGGACGACCGAGAACTAAGGCTCCCGACATGGAGCCCATCGGCAATCGAAAGAATCCGGTCTCGGGATTCTGGAAGATGGTATTCCCGACTCTGAAGGACGAGGAGCAGGGGCCGGCGCGCCGGCGCAAAGTGGCGATCCGGGGCTTCAACGGAATCTTCCTGATCCTCATCGGCTGGATCGGCCTCACGAGCGGAAGGGCCCTGTGGAATTCCGGCAGAGCTGATGAAATCCCGCTCCTCGCGCTCGGGCTGCTCCTCTGCCTGGCCTGGATGCTGTGGGGCGTCATCCCGATCCTCGACCGCATGATCCGCGAGCCGGGCTCGCGAGAGTTGGAAACCCGTGCCGGTCCCGCGTGGCGCCGGGGGATGCCTTTCATCGCGGTGGAGCTCGTCCTTGTCTCCTTCGTGATCCAGCTCGTTCTTCCGGCCAATCCGAACGGCATCCTCAAAGCACTGCTGCTGCCCGTCATCGCCCATGCCGTACTGATGCTCCGGGGCCCGTGGCTGTTCGTGAGCATCGGTGCCTGCTTCACGCTCCATTTCACCCTCCTGTCCCGTCCCGGCATGGACTTCTTCCTGGAGGCGATCTTCACGATCGTCTGCGTCCAAATGGTGGTCGCCACGGAGCGAAGCCACACCGAGGCCCACCGGATCGCCCTTCAACTCGCCGAGGCCAACTCGGAGCTCGCCGCCCATGCCCTGCAAGCGGAAGAACTTGCCGCCGCGCGGGAAAGGAGCCGGCTGGCGCGCGAGATCCACGACCTGATCGGCCATCACCTCACCGTCGTCCGGGTGCAGCTTGAGGCGGCCTTGAGCCTTCACGACCGCCAACCCGGAAAGGCGATGGAGGCCGTCCGCAACGCGCGCGAGTGCGCCGGCGAAGGGCTGCGGGAGATCCGCAACTCGGTCGAAAGCCTGCGCGCCGGCCCGCTTGAAAACCGCACGCTCTGCGAAGCCCTGCTTGCCCTGGTCACCGAAAGCGAGCGCGCGGGACAGAACGTCCGGCTCGTCGTCCGAGGCAACGAAAGACCGGTCGGCCGCGCGGCCGCGCTGACGCTCTTCCGCGCCTCGCAGGAAGCCCTCACCAACGCACGGAAACACGCGCCCTCCGCCCGAGTCACCCTCGAGCTCCACTTCGATGCCCGCGATGAAGTGATCCTCAAGGCCTCCGACGACGGTCCCGGCCCGCCCGCCGGCTTCAGCCCCGGTTTCGGTTTGACCGGCCTGCGCGAACGTGCGGCTCTCATCGGCGGTTCATTGTCCCTCGGGCAGCAGACCGACCCCGGATTCTCCTTCATCCTCGCCGTTCCCGCATGAAACCCATCCGCATCATCCTTTGCGACGACCAGGCCTTGTTCCGGGACGGCCTGAAGATGCTGCTTTCCTTGCATGCCGATCTTGAGGTCGTCGGCGAAGCGGAGAATGGCGACGCCGCCGTGCAAGCAGCGATCCACCTGAAGCCGGACGTCATGATCATGGACCTCCGGATGCCCGGGATGAGCGGAATCGAAGCGACCCGCCGTGTCCTGGCCGCCAGCCCGCCAACGCGGGTCATCGTCCTGACCACCTTCCGCGAGGATGAGGAGATCTTCGAAGCCCTGCGCGCCGGCGCTTGCGGCTACGTGCTCAAGGACATCCCTGCCGACCAGCTCGCCGACGCCATCAGGACGGCCGCCCAGGGAGGCACCTACCTCGAACCCGGCGTGGCCGCGCGGGTCATCAAGGAGTTCTCCCGGCTGTCCGGCTTGCCGGACCAGCGCTCCGTTCTCGACTCCCATCAGTTCTCGGCCCGCGAACTCGACGTCCTCCGCCAGGTTTCCCGCGGCCGGACCAACAAGGAGATCGCGTCCGCCCTCCACATCAGCGAGGGGACGGTCAAGAACCACCTCACCTCGGTCTTTTCCCGGCTCGCGGTCCAGGACCGCACCCAGGCCGCGCTGAAAGCACGGGAACTGGGAATCACCTGAGGTCATGCCCGGACGTGACCTTACCATGACCATTGTCTGATTGCTTGGCCGGCGGCCCGGGAAGACCGTGGAAGTCATGCCCGGCAGACGCTTCGCACTCATTCTTGGCTCGCTTCCCATGATTTCGGCCGCTGCGCCGGAATTCCACCGGGACATCGCACCCGTCATTCACCAGAACTGCTCGTCCTGCCACCGCCCCGGGCAGGCGGCCCCGTTCTCGCTCATCACCTACGAGCAGGTGAAAAAGCGGGCCAAGCAGATCGTCGAAGTCACCGGCGAAAGGGTCATGCCGCCTTGGCACGCCGACCCCGGTGTCGTGGAATACGCCAACGACCGCTCGCTGTCGGACGAGCAGATCGGTCTTTTCCAACAATGGCTTGAAGCCGGGACTCCCGAAGGCGACCTCGCGCACCAAAAGCCCGCCCCGGTTTTCTCCGACGGCTGGGAACTCGGCAAACCCGACCTCGAGGTCGCCATGGCCGAACCCTTCACCGTTCCGGCGGACGGGCGCGACATCTACCGGAACTTCGTCATCCCGCTCGATCTCGCCGAAGACAAGTGGATCAACGCGATCGAATACAAGCCGGGTGCCCCACAGGTCGTCCACCACGTGCTTTACTTCCTCGATACCTCCGGCACCGCACGGCAAAAGGATCAAGAGGATCCCGCTCCTGGGTTCAGCGGATTCGGCTCCGTGGTCGATCGCTTCCGCTACCTCGGCGGCTGGGATCTCGGAACCCAGGCCTCGGAACTGCCCTACGGCCTCGCGATGAAAGCACCCAAAGGATCGGACCTCATCATCCAGGTCCACTACAGCCCGAAGGGCCGCGAGTATCAGGACCGCTCCAAGCTCGCCATCCACTTCTCCGACACGCCGACGGCCCGCCCGTGGACGATCCTGCCGGTTCCGCCGATGTTCGGGATCCTCGATGGCATCGAGATTCCCGCCGGAGAGAAGGAGTACATTAAACGCAACACCTTCACCGTCCCCGTCGATCTCGAAGCCTTCCGCGTCAACGCCCACGCCCACTATCTCGGCAAGCGCATGGAAATGACGGCGACCTTCCCCGACGGTCGCAAGGAATGGCTCCTCAAGATGAGCGACTGGAACTTCGCCTGGCAGGAAGACTACCAGTTCAAGAAGCCCGTCCGCCTGCCCGCGGGTACCAAGATCGACGTCCTCATCTCCTGGGACAATACCGCGACCAATCCGCACCAGACCAACCACCCGCCGATCCCGGTGCGCTGGGGGCCCCAATCCGGCGACGAAATGGGAACCATCACGCTTTCGGTCATGATGGACACCCAGGAACAGAAGGACGCGCTGCACCTTTCAGTGAAACAATTCATGGCCGTCCAGGCTCTCAACCGGGCCTTCGAAAACGACACCACCACGCTGCAGCACGCACGCGCCGGAGGCATCCGGATTCCGGACTCCGCGGCCGCGAGACTCCAGGAAATCGCCAAGAGCCTCGACATGGATGCGGATGGGAAACTGAGCGAAGCGGAAGCCAAGGTCGGTGCCGCGCTGCTCACCCCGCATTTGAACGGCGTCGGAGCCATCGGAATCGACTGATCCCCACTTCTCCATGCGCTCGCTTCTCACCCTCATCGTCGCCTTGGTCCTCTTGTCCTGCCGGCAGGAGAAGACCGCCGCGGCATTGAGTGGAAAGCCGACGGTACTCCGCGATGCTGGGGGTAACGCACACCACCTCTTCGCCCCGAATCCCGGAATCAAAGCCACGGTGGCGGTCTTCCTCATGACGGATTGCCCGGTCGCGAACGCGATGCTTCCCGACCTGAACGAGATGGCATCCCGCTACGAGCCTCTCGGCATCCGCTTCTATGGCATCTTCGCGGACGAAGAGCCGGAAGACATCCTCCGGCACGGCAAGGACTACCGCATCCCCTTCCCCTCCTTGCTCGACGATGCTGGCATTCTGGCGGGAAGGTCCGGGGCCAGCAGGGTCCCGGAAGCGGCAATTTTCGGCCCGGACGGCAGCTCCCTTTACTGCGGGAGGATCGATGACCGTGCGGTGAAAATCGGCCGCATCAAACCCGAGCCTGCGGAACGGAATCTGGCCGATGCTCTCGATGCCCTTCTGGCCGGCCGGGAGCTACCCGCGCCCGAACCCGCCACCGCCGGGTGCTTTCTCTCCCATTCGCAAAGCGAACGACATCCCTAAAGACCCATCCCGATCAAACCCATGAGAACCCAATCCCTTCTTTGGCTCGCCATGATCACCCCGATCGCGGCGGCCCCGGCCAGCAGCCAGCTCAGCCTGGTCACCGAACCCGGCTTCAACCAGATCACCGTCACGGTCGATCCGGGAAGCGGGCTCGCCGATACCGAGGTCACCACCTTGACCGGCACCGTGGACGCGCTGTTCAACATCGATCCTTTGACCGGCACGGCATCCGAACTCACCTTCTCCAATGGGCGGGCCAACGGCACCAACATGACGTTCTCCCGATCCATCCTTTTTCTCGGCGGCTACAACTTCACCGTCAGTAACCTCTCCAGCACCCTCTACACGATCCTTCCGCCCGGCACGGTCAACCCGGTCGACGGCCTGTTCGCCGGGAACCAGCACGCCTTCGACATCGATCAAGGCAACATCAACGGCTCGACCAACGGCCTGATCGGCAACAACACCATCACCGAATCCTTTTCCCCGGCGAACCCGGCGAGCGGCACTGGAAGCAGTACCGGCACGGTGACCCTGACCTCCCCGGGCGATTCCGGAAACTTCCGGATCTACAACACGGTGGTCACTCTCCCGGTGACCATCGCCGACACCTTCCTCGCGGGCTCCACCAACGTGAACCTCACCGGCAACGGCACGCTGAAATTTGCCGGCACCGTTCAGGTTCCCCTGAACGCCACGGTCGCCGACACCGTGTGGACCGGCGCGGTGAGCCAGGATTGGAAAAACCCCTTCAACTGGAGCAACGGGGTCCCGCAGGAGAATGCCCCGCAGTGGTCCGCCTTCATCAACACCGCCACCGGAAACTTCCCCTCCATCACCTCGGCAGGCACCTATCAGGGTGACTGGGATATCGTCGTCGGCGGAGGCACCAACGGCCGCTTGGACCAATCCGCCGGCACGGTCGCCACCGGCAACGGCAACTGGTTCTTCCTGGGATGGCAGGGCGCCCAGGCCACCTACAACCAAACCGGCAGCGGCAGCCTGAGAGTGGGAGGCCTGACCTCCCCCAACGGGAACATGCTCGTCGGCCTGGACAACGGAACCGTCTCCACCTGGAACATCAACACCACCGGAACCGCACTGGCGGGCGGTATCTTCGCGGGCTGCAACGGGGCGGCGACCGGGATCATCAACATGACCGCCGGCACGGTGGACGCGTCCGGCGAGATGCAGGTGGGAGGCAGCTTTTTCAACAACGGCGGCACCGGCCAACTCAACATGACCGGCGGCACGGTCACCGCCAACATCGTGAGCTTCGCCAGAGGCGGCAACAACCTGGCGGCCGTCTCCGGCACGGGGGTGATCTCCGGTGGCACGCTGAACTCCCGCCAGTGGTTCACGCTGGGCTTCGCAGGAAGTTCCACCAACAACGCCACGATCACCCAAAACGGCGGCACCCTCAACGTCAACACCGCCGGCGGTGGACTGCTGGAAATGGGGGTCTTCGATGCGACCACCAATCTTTTCACGCTTAATTCCGGCAGCCTGAACCTTCAGAACAACGCCGGCATCGGCTTCGGCCAAGGCGGCAACCATACCGGCACCTCGACCTTCATCCAGAACGGCGGCTCGGTGACCTTCTTCAGCGATGCCGGATTCAATGTCGGCGGCACCGGCAGCCTGAACCTGGGCAACGGCGGCAGCACCGGCACCTACGCCTACGACCTCAACGGCGGCACGCTGACGACCCCCTCCATCTCGAAGGCCGCCGCGGGCGCCAACGGCGCTTTCAATTTCAATGGCGGCACACTCGTCGCAACCGGAAGCACCGCCACCTTCATGCAAGGCCTGACCGCCGCCAACATCCGGAACGGCGGCGCGATCATCGACACCAACAACAGCGACATCACCATCGCCCAACCCTTGCTCGACGACGGCACCGGCGGCCTGACCAAGCAGGGCGCGGGCACGCTCACCCTGGCGGGAGCCAACACCTACGACGGCAACACCACCGTCCAGTCCGGCGGTCAGTTGATCCTCGCGGACAATGCCAGCCTGCGGTTCGTCCCCGGCCCGTCCGGCGTGAACAACCGCATCACCGGCAGCGGAGCCGTCCAACTCGACGGCGACTTCTTCATCGACCTGGCTGGCGCGAGCACGACTCCCGGGCACTCCTGGACCCTGGTGAATGTCGGAAGCCTCGCCGAAACCTACGGCAGCACCTTCACGGTGTCCGGTTGGACCGAGGCATCCCCCGGCGTCTGGGGCTCACCCGCCGCTCCTTTCCGCTTCACCGAGGCCACCGGGGTTCTGGAAGTCGTCAGCGGCGACCTCGACGGCGACGGCATGGCCGACTCGTTCGAGCAGGGAATCATCGACGCGAATCCCGGCGACGGCATCACCACCATCAACGACGTGCTTCCGGGCGACGACTTCGACAGCGACGGCACGGACAACCTCACGGAGTTCCGTCTGGGTCTCATCCCCACGAACCCGAACAGCCGCTTCTTCATCACCTCGACCGACAGCAACCTTTCCGATGGCTACACCGTCGGCTGGCAAGGCAAGGCGGGGCTCACCTTCAGGGTCGAGCGCTCTGCGACGCTCGCGACCGGCTCATGGTCGGTGATCCACACCGTGACTCCGCTTGTCGACGGTCCGCGGACCTTCACCGATCCCGCTCCGGTGCCCGCGGGCAAGGCGTTCTACCGGGTCACAATCGCCCCCTGAACCCAGGCCGTCCCTGTTGAGAACGGCACCCAAGGCACCACCTTCATCCATACCGCGACGGGCAAAACCCGGAGCCCGCAACGGCGCTGTTGGGCGACCTCGGAACGCTGCTGTTGATCCGCCGGAGAAGAGTCGTTTGAAAACGAGTGTCTCCTGATGTAAGCCAGACGCGACAATCATGCCTGCATCCCGAATCCACGCCGCCTCGATTGCTGTTCTCGGGCTCCTCGCGAGCCCGGCGCTGCACGCCGACCTCGTCCACCGCTGGTCCTTCAATCAGCCTGCCGGAAGCGCGGCCTCGGGAACTTCCCTCACCGACAGCATTGGAACCGCGCCGGTCATCGTCCGCGGTGTCGGCGCGAACTTCAACGGCGCCGCCATCGTTCTGCCCGGCACCACCACGGGAAACCAATCCCCCTCCACCATCTCCGCCTATCTCGATCTGCCCAACGGCCTGATCTCCTCCAGGACGAACCTCACCGTCGAAATCTGGGCCACCCCTTTGAGCCAGCAAAACTTCCAGCGCCTGCTCGATTTCGGCCGCATCACCCAGGCTGGCGATGGTCTCGGGGCACCCGGAGAAATCACCGGCCTCGCCACCACCGCGCCGGGCACCACCAGTTCATCCGCCGGTCTGACGCTCACCTTGGCTCGCGACGGCGCGGGCAATCTCAGTCAACAGCGTTTCGAGTCCCGCATCAACGGCGTCGGCGCGGGAGACACCACCGGACAATACGGCATCTCCGACACCAACCTCGCCACCACCGCCGGCACCGAATACCACTACGTCCTCACCTTCCAGAGCGGCATCGGCGCCTTCGCCTCCACCGGCGGCCGCGCCTCGTGGTATCGCAACGGCACGTTGGTCGCCTCGCTCGACACCAGCTTCCGCCTCAACCAGATCCAGGACGTGAACAACTGGCTCGGCCGCTCGCACTGGAGCGGCGACCGCAACACCCACGCCGCCTACAACGAGGTCCGCGTTTACGACCACGCCATGACCCCGGCGGAAATCACCGCCAGCTTCAACTCCGGAGCCAACCCCTCGTTCCCGCTCTCCGACATCGCCCACCGCTGGTCCTTCGCAAATGCGGCCGGCAACGCCACCTCCGGCAGCACCGTGCCCGATCTCATCGGCACCGCCAACGCCACCGTCCGCGGAAACGGAGCCACGTTTTCAGGCACCGCCCTCACCCTTCCCGGCACCACGGATGGAAACCAAACCCCGGCCAACATCTCCGCCTATGTCGATCTCCCCAACGGCATCATTTCCTCGAAAACCAGCATCACCTTCGAACTCTGGGCCACCCAGGTCGCCGCGCGGAACTGGCAGCGCCTCGTTGACATCGGCCGTACCAATCTAACCGGAAACACCGCCGCCCAGGGCGCGGGTGCCGCTCCCGGTGAAATCCTCCCCACCGCCACCACCACCCCCGGCGGGACCGCCTCCAGCGACAACCTGATGCTCGCCATCAACCGCGGCACCGCCGCCAACCAGCAGCGGCTCGTCGGCCGCCTCAACGATGCCGGCGAACTCGGCACCGACTCCAACCTCACCCTCGCCACCGGCACCCGCCATCACTTCGCCATCACCTACACCGATGGCGCCGGTTCCTCCGGCAGCAGCGGCGGCCAGCTCGCCTGGTATCTCAACGGTAACCTCGCCGCCACCCGCGACCTGCCCTTCAAGCTCTCCGCCATCGAGGACGTCAACAACTGGCTCGGCCGCTCGCAATACAGCGGCGACTCGAACGGCAACATCATCTACGACGAAGTCCGCATCCACCGCCGCTCCCTGAGCCAGAACGAAATCCTCAACAGCATCAGCATCGGCCCCAACCCGAGCTTCCCGCCGCCCACCACCGTGGCCGATGCCGCCACGCTCCACCGCCTGCAGAAGGTCCGCATCGCCGTGCTGGCCAACGACAGCGGCACCCTCGATCCCACTACGGTAAACATCGTACAAGCCCCCCAGTTCGGCACCACCACCGTCAGCCCGAACGGCAGCATCCTCTACACCCACACCACCGGCAGCCCGGCGACCGACAGCTTCACTTATCGCGTCAACGGCGCAGGCGGACTCTCACAGCCCGCCACCGTCACGCTCACCTTCTCGGATCAACTCCGCATCGCGAACAACTCCTTCCAGGTCCCCGCCAATCCGCCACCGGTATCGATCGCGGCGGTGAATGCCTTTCCCGGTCTCTCCTTCGATCAACCCGTCTGCATCGCCTCGCCCCCCGGCGATACCCAGCGCGTCTTCATCTGTCAAAAAGGCGGGCTCTTGCGCGTCGTCCCGAACGTCACCGCCGCCACCCCCACCGCCTCCACGGTCCTCACCCTGAACGCCAACACCGGCGGACTCTTCAACGGCCGGAGCCCCGCCGAAGCACTCAATACCAACAGCGAATGCGGCCTGCTTGGCATGGCCTTCCACCCCAACTACGCCAGCAACGGCCACGTCTTCCTCTTCTACTCCGTCAACATCAACGGCGCGCTCCACCAACGCGTCTCCCGCATCACCTTCAACAACCCGACCTCCGCCACGCCCACCGCCAACCTCGCTTCCGAGCGCGTCCTCCTCCAGCAGGCCGACCAAGCCGACAACCACAACGGCGGCGACCTCCACTTCGGCCCCGACGGCTACCTTTACATCTCCCTCGGCGATGAAGGCGGGCAAAACGACCAGTTCGCCAACAGCCAGCGCATCAACAAGGACTTCTTCGCCGGCATGCTGCGCATCGATGTGGACCTCGAGGGCACCGAGATCGCGGGAAATCCCGCCGCCACCGACGACTCCAACATTCCGCCGAACAGCCACCCCGCCGTCGTCCTCCACGGCGGCCTGCCCGCCTACGAAATCCCCGCCGACAACCCCTGGGTCGGTGCCACCTCCTTCAATGGCATCGCCGTCACGCCCACGGCTGTCAGAACCGAGTTCTGGGCCGCCGGCCTGCGCAATCCCTGGCGCTTCTCCTTCGATTCCGTCACCGGCGAACTCTGGTGCGGCGACGTCGGCGGCGGCGCGCGCGAGGAAATCAGCCTCATCACCCGCGGCGGCAACTACGGCTGGGTCTGGCGCGAAGGAACCGTCGCCGGCCCTGTCGGCGGCGCACCCGCAGGCTTCACCCACATCAATCCGCTTTACGATTACCAACGCGGCAGCGGCACCCTCCAAGGCACCAGCGTCACCGGCGGCATCGTCTATCGCGGCACCCGCATGGCCTCGCTCACCGGTGCCTATATCTTTGCCGACTACAACTCGGGCAATGTCTGGTCGCTCGTCCGCAACGGCACCAACGCGCCCACCGTCAACCGCCTCCTCGGCGAGGGCGGCATCGTCGCCTTCGGCCGCGATCCCTCGAACGGCGATGTCCTGATGGCCGACCTCAACGACAACCTCATCCGCCGCATCACCACCGTCACCGACACCAGCACCTACCCGTCCACTCTAACCGCCACCGGGCTGTTCTCCGATCTAACGGACCTGTCACCCGCGCCCGGCCTGCTGCCCTATCAGATCAACCTGCCCTTCTGGAGCGACCACGCCATCAAGCGCCGCTGGTTCACCATCCCGGACGCCTCCTCGAGAATGACCTGGTCGCGCGACGGCGAGTGGACCTTCCCCACCGGCCAGATCTGGGTGAAACACTTCGACATCGAAACCACCCGCGGCAATCCCGCCACCCGCAAACGCCTTGAAACCCGGATCTTCGTCAAAAACGCCACCGGTGCCTACGGCGTCAGTTACCGATGGAACGAAGCCGGCACCGAAGCCAATCTCGTCGGCGAACCCGGCGAGGAATTCGATCAATCCATCATCATCAACGGCAGCCCCCAGAACCAGCGCTGGCGCATCCCCAGCCGCTCCGAATGCATGACCTGCCACACCCCGCAGGCCGGATTCGCGCTCTCCACCAACAGCCGTCAATACAACATGGCGAGCATCTTCCCCGGCTTCAGCGGCAATCAAATCGAGGTCCTGGAAAACGCCGGATACTTCTCTAACACCCCGGACTCCCCCAATCTCCTGCCGCGCCACCTTCATCCGGATGAAACCGCCTATCCCATCGAGGCCCGCGTACGCTCCTACCTCGCCGTGAACTGCGCTTACTGCCACATGGACGGCGGCACCGCCGCGCCCTCGATGTGGGACGGCCGCCACGAACTCACCCTCGACCAGACCGGCCTCATCCTCGGCAACGCCAGCAACAACGGCGGCAATCCGCTCAACAAACTCGTCGTCCCCGGTTCCACCGTTCACTCCATCCTGCTCAACCGCACCGCCGCCTCCAACGGCTTCACCCGCATGCCACCGCTCGGCAGCAATGTCGTCGATCCCGCCGGCGTGGATCTTCTAACCGAGTGGATCCAGAACGAACTCCCCAACCGCCAGACTTACGCCCAATGGCGCACCGCCGAGTTCCTCTCCGGCACCAGCCCGCAAGGTGCGCCGACCGCCGACCCCGATGGCGATGGCTCCAACAACGAAGCCGAGTTCCTCGCCGGCACCGATCCCTTGTCCGGGGCATCCTTCCCCCGCACATCCGTCAGCGTCAGCGGCCCCCAAGCATCCTTCACCTTCGAGCTCCCGCGCAACCGCTCCGTCATCATCGAACACTCCCAGAACCTCCAGCAATGGCAGCCCTGGGATGTCCCCGGCAACCAGGGCCTCCCCGTCCAAGGCGGACCACAAAGCCTCACCGGACCCAAACCCGGACCCGCCGCCTTCTTCCGCGCCAGGGTCCGCGAGAACTAAGGACCGCCGCTCAAGCCAGCCCTCGTTCCCCGTGAAGGAGCACGGCGACCGCCTGCCGGGTGACTCCGCCACTTGGAAAGAATTTCGCATTTCCGCGGCGGACCCGGCCCGCCATGCTCCGCGCATGGATTTCCTGGCGAAAGCACGGCACGTGATCGAGATCGAGACCGGAGCGCTGCAACGGATGGCGGCGCGGCTCGACGAGGGCTTTTCGCAAGCAGTCACCACCCTGCATGAAACGCTCGACCGCCGCGGCAAGATCGTGGTGGTCGGCATCGGCAAGTCGGGAAACATCGGCCACAAGATCGCCGCCACGCTGAACTCGACCGGGGCCACCGCGGTGGTGCTCAATTCCCAAAACGCCCTGCACGGCGACCTCGGGATCCTGTCCGATGGCGATGCGGTGCTGCTGCTTTCCTACTCCGGCGAGACGCCCGAACTGCTCGACCTGCTGCCGCACATCAAGCGCTTCGACGTCGGCCTGATCGCGCTGACCGGCAAGGCGAACTCCACCCTGGCCGAGCACAGCGACGTGACGCTGGACACCTCGGTCGACCGCGAGGCCTGCCCGATGAACCTCGCCCCGACCTCGTCCTCGACCGCGATGCTGGTGATGGGCGACGCGCTGGCGATGGTGCTGTTGGAGGCACGCGGCTTCACCGAAAAGGAGTTCGCGCGCTTCCATCCCGGCGGCGCGCTCGGCCGGGCGCTGCTGACCCGGGTGTCCGACATCATGCGGCGCGGCGACCAACTGGCGTCGATCCCCGAAGGCTCCACGGTGCGCGACGCGCTGGTCGCGATGACCTCCGCCCGCTCCGGTGCCTGCGTGATCGTCGCGCCGGACGGAAAACTGACCGGGATTTTCACCCACGGGGATTTCGCCCGCTGCTACCAGCAGGACCCGCTGGTCGGCGACCGGGCGGTGGCGGATTTCATGACCCGCAAGCCGATCAGCGTGGAGGCCGGTTCACTGGCGGTCGAAGCGGTGCAAACGATCGGCTCGCACCGCGTGGACGACGTCGTGGTGCTGGATTCCGAAGGCCGCGCGGTCGGCTTGGTCGACACCCAGGACCTCGCCCGGCTGAAGATCGTTTGAACACCTCTTCGCTCTTGATTCCTTAAGAATACCGAAGTATCAGGTCCCCGCGCATGGCGAGGACCCGCAAGAAGCAGATCAAGCTCAGCTCGACGACGTTCGGCGGCAACCGCCGCCGCCGGCGCCAGACGCTGTCGGAGGCTTTGAGCCGTGCGAGCGCCCGCGCCCACGAGCGGACCAACCGGAAGCTCGATCAGCGCGAATTGAAGCATGTCCGCGCCTCGATCGCAGGGACCGCCTACGGCTACGAGGACGGACCGGCCGGCGTGCTCACCCGGATGGGCCGCTGGCTGCTCGGGCTGCTGCTGCTGCCGCTGTGCTGGATCACCTCATGGACCTTCTTCGCCCAGTTCAGCAACGCGACGATCGACCATGGCTTCTGGAAAATGCCGGCGTTTTGGTACTTTGCGACCGGCGCGCTGCTGATGACCGGCTGGTTTTTCACCGGGCTGCTGCGGCCGTTTTTCCTCTACCTCTACGTGCTCGGCCACGAGCTGACGCACATCCTGACCATCTGGGCCTTCCGCGGCCGGGTCAGCGATTGGGACGCGACCTCGGAAGGCGGCTACGTGACCACGGACAAGTCGAACATCGTCATCGCGCTTTCGCCGTACTTCCTGCCGCTGTGGGCGACCGTCGGGGTGATCGTGCACGGCCTGTTAGGCCTGGCCTTCGAGCTGCCGCCGGTGTCGGACAAGATCCTTTTCGGCTGGGTCGGCTTCTTCTGGGCTTTCCACCTCCTGTGGACGCTGTGGATGATCCCGCGTGACCAGCCGGATCTGAAAGAGAACGGCCGCTTCCTTTCGCTGGTGATCATCTACCTGGCGAACCAGGTCGTGCTGGCGGTGCTGCTCTGCGCGGTGGCCAAACCTCTGGGCTTCGAGGAGTTCGGCAACCAGTGGGTCGGGAACGCGGCCAAGTCGTGGGACGGCTTCGTCCGGATGGCACGGGAAGTGCGGCCCTGATGTGCCGTTGGAGACATAGGTATTCAATTGGCGGCTTACCTCGACCCGGTGCGCTCCGATTGGAAGGTCTTCGGTTCTGGCCGGAATTGATGCACCCCGCGCGCGATAGATGGCATTCCCCCTCACCCCAACCACGCCAGAAACTCACGGTTCCCGTCCGTCCCGGTGATCGGCGAGTCGATGAGGCCCTTCCACTCCCTGCCCAGTTCCTCCGTCACGAAAGCCCGGATCTTCTCCACCGCGCGGTCGTGCAGCGCCGGGTCGCGGACGATCCCGCCCTTGCCGATGTCCTCGCGCTCCAGCTCGAACTGCGGCTTGATCAGGGAGACGATCGAGCCGCCTTCTTCTAACACCCCGAAGGCCGCGGGCAGGATCTTGGTCAGCGAGATGAAGGACAGGTCCATCACGATCAGCCGGACCTTCTCGCCCAGTGTCGAAACTTCCAGGCCGCGGGCGTTGAACTGCTCCTTCACGATGACCCGCGGGTCGGTGCGCAGCTTGTAGGCGAGCTGGTTGGTGCCGACGTCGATCGCGTGGACCTTCGCCGCGCCGTGCTGGAGCAGGCAGTCGGTGAAACCGCCGGTCGAGGCCCCGATGTCGAGGCAGGTCCAGCCTTCCGGCACGATCCCGAAGGCCGCCAGCGCGCCCTCCATTTTCAAGCCGCCGCGGCCGACGTAGCGCGGCCGCTCCTTCACCTCCAGCGGCGCGTCCTCGGCGAACTTCGTGCTCGGCTTGTCGACGATCCGGTCGCCGCTGCGCACCTCGCCCGCCAGCACCAGGCGCTTCGCCTGTTCGCGGGATTCGCAGAGGCCGCGGGCGACCAGCAGGGCATCGACACGTTCTTTCTTCACAAGCCGGAGAATCCAGAAGCAAGAGACCATAAACAAGAGAAAGGCCGTGGTTCCCGGAACTCTCTGGCTTCTGGTCTCTCCATCCCGGAAGGAGGCCTCGATTTCGAGCACGGGCGCCGTTGGACTTCCCGTCCATTCTCCGCACTTCTCACTCGGCCCTCTCACTGCCCGACCGGCCAAGCCGACTAAAGTCAGCGCTCCCCAGGAGCTACCGCCATCCGCTCCCCGGTCTCTCCGCGACCTCCGCGCCTCCGCGGTTCGATCCCCTTTCATCCACGCTTAACCCATTCATCGTCGATCACGCCTCTCCGCCCCCTGATCCCCGGAACCCGCTGGTTTCTTGTCTCTTGCCTCTGGTCTCTTCTTCGCCTTTCCTCCCGCCCGTGACCCGCCACCGCACCGACGACCTCCGCATCTCCGGCCTGAACCCGCTCATTTCGCCGGCGATCCTGAACTATTTCCTGCCGGTCACCGAACAGGCCTCCGAACTCGTCGCCGCCGCCCGCACCCAGTGCGATGCGATCCTGAAAGGTGAGGACGACCGGCTGCTGGTCATCGTCGGCCCCTGCTCGATCCACGACCCGGAAGCCGCGCTCGAATACGGCCGCAAGCTCCAGGTCGAGGCCGAGCGGCTGAAAAAAGACATCTTCGTGGTGATGCGGGTCTATTTCGAAAAGCCGCGCACCACCGTCGGCTGGAAGGGCCTGATCAACGACCCGCGGCTCGACGATTCCTTCGACATCAACCACGGCCTGCGCGTCGCCCGCGGCCTGCTGCTGGAGCTCGCCAACATGGGCGTGCCGGCCGGGACCGAGTTCCTCGACACCATCTCGCCGCAGTACATCGCCGATCTGATCGCCTGGGGCGCGATCGGCGCGCGCACCACGGAGAGCCAGATCCACCGCGAGCTGGCATCCGGACTTTCAATGCCGGTCGGCTTCAAGAACGGCACCGGCGGCTCGATCCAGATCGCGCTCGACGCCATCCAGTCCGCTTCCGGGACGCACAATTTTCTCTCGGTCACCAAGCAGGGCGTGTCGGCCATCGTCTCGACCACCGGCAACGACTCCTGCCACATCATCCTGCGCGGCGGAAAAAGCGGGCCGAACTACGACAAGGAGGCGATCGACGAGGTCGAGAAGATGCTCCGCGAGCAAGGCCTGCCGCCTTACGTCATGGTCGACTGCTCGCACGGCAACTCGATGAAGGACTACCGCAACCAGCCGATGGTCGCCAACGCCCTGTGCAAGCAGGTCGAGGAGGGATCGAAGACGGTCGTCGCCGTGATGGTCGAATCGAACCTGGTCGAAGGAAACCAGAAGCTGGTCGCCGATCTCTCGAAGCTCACCCGCGGCCAATCGGTCACCGACGCCTGCATCGGCTGGGACGACACGGTGGAAGTGCTGGAGCGCTTCGCCGCCGCGGCCCGGGCAAGACGCGGCGAATAGCCTGCCCGTCGGGCGGAGCTTTCACCGGGTGCGCGGAGCCTCTGGCCCGCAGAGCGGTCCAACGAAGCCCGTCTCCCATTCAAGCCCGCATCGCCAAATCAGCCGTCCCCGTGCTTCTGCGGGGCGGAGCCTCCGCGCACCCGGTGGTCCGGCCCGCCGAGCGGTCCTTAAGCACCTGCCACCGTTATCGGCACGCGTTGCCCAGTCCGCCGTCCACGTGCTTCGGCTGGCCGGTGGCACGCGGTCCCGGGGGAAATTCCCCTAATCCGCTCCAAGCCACGACCGTTGAAGCGATGGAATGTCGTCGCAAACCACGCCACCCATCCTTCTCACCCGCAGCTATGGCTTCGGCCTCGCGGTCTTCGCGCTGCTCTTCGGCGCATGGCTGCACTTGAACTCCCATGGCTACACCGCAGGGACAGCCCGGCTGGATGCCAGCCACAATTTCGTCCGATCGAGCAGCTTGGGCCGCGGCGCACTGTATTGCTGCTGGGGCCAAAACTTCGCCTGGGCCGGTCCGGAGCCGGAGATCTCGTTGACCGGGATCTCCAAGAACGGCGATTGGAATCCCGTGCGCTGGTTCGACGGCGAGATCGCCACTCCCGTGAGCCCGCTGACCTGGCTGGAGATCCCGTTGTGGCCGCTTCCCGCGCTAGGGGCGGTGTTTTTCGCAGGTGGAATGTACCGGCTGCACCGACCGCCAGGGTCAGGTCCATCCGACCTGACTCATTGACCGCTCCCCGCTTCCGGGAAAAACGACCTCATTCCCCCTCCACTTTCTCCTCCTCCACCGGAGCCGGCGCCGGAGCCCCTTCGTTGATCGTCTTCAGCAGCACTTCGGTGATGTCCGTGGCGTCCTTGGTGTAGAGCAGGATCGGGACCTGGGAGGTGCTGGTGCCGGTCTTGTCCAGGACGTAGTCGTAGCCTCCGTCCTCGGCGTGCTTCCGCACCTTGGTGCGGATCTCCTCAAGGATCACCTTGGCCCGGAGCTGCGACTGCTCTTGAAGGGCGCGCATCTTCCGCTGGAGGAATTCCTCGAGCTCCTTGCGCAGGACCTCGAACTCCTGCTGCTTGGCCTGCCGTTCTCCGAAAATCTGCTGCTTCTTGGCATCGGCCACCGAGGGATCGCCCTCCTGCGCCTTGAGCGCGCCGATTTCCGCCTCCAGGTCCTTCAGGCTCTTCACCCGCTCGTCGCGATCCTTGACGACCCGCGCCTGCTCTTCGTCGAACTTCGTCTGCGTGGTCTTGGTCTTATGGTATTCGCCGTAGAGCGCGAGCATGTCGACGGTGGCGACCTTCAGGCGGTCGGCTTCCTGCGCGGTGAGGATTCCGCCGATCGAGAGACCGGTAGCGACGAGGGAACGGAGCAAAAATTTCATGGTACCTTGGGAACGACGGGGATCCCTAGCACCCCGCGCCGGATTGTGGAAATTCTTTTCCTCCGCCGGGTCATAGACCGGCCCGGGGCTCGGTTC
The DNA here is from genome assembly GCA_044372775.1 of Haloferula sp. Lineage (GTDB taxonomy): Bacteria > Verrucomicrobiota > Verrucomicrobiia > Verrucomicrobiales > Akkermansiaceae > Haloferula. The sequence goes on along the minus strand of JBIPNO010000051.1, from coordinate 20,691 downwards.
CCCGCAAAGGGAACGGCGGGCCCCTGATTCAGATTCATTTCCCCAGCGCCGGCAGCAGTTCCTTGCGGATCAGCGAGATCGAACGGCGGCGGACCTTCTCCTGGCGCTTGCGGAGGGTCTTCCAGGCAACTCCGGCCGTGGCGGGGGTGAATCCGTGGCCCGTCAGCCAGGCGGCCAGCACTTCGAGGTCGTTCTCCTCGCCCAGGCTCTCGGCCAGCTTCTCCGCCTCCGCCGTGCCGGGCACCTCGACCCCGGGAAGCACCATCGAAAGTCCGCCCAGCCAGGCTTTCACCGCCTTCCGGCACTCATGGAAATCCTCGTTGCGGACCCGCTGCAGCGCCCGTTTCAGCCGCTTGCGGAGCTGCCGCTCCAGCCGCACCGCCCCTTCGGCCGAGCAGGCCGCCATCTCCTCATCGGTCCGCGCCGCCAACCGGCTGACCACCTGGCCCAGCGCCGCCTGCGACCAGTCGATCACTTCCTGCGGCGGCCGGCGGTTGGCCGCCGACGCCTCAAGCGCCAGCAGCGCGCCGATCGCCGCCTCGACCGATCCCACCGGCGTCTCGTCCTGCTCCAGCTTGCGCCAGGTCTTCACCCGCACCGTCGCATCACGCGAGCCACCCAGCATCCGGCCGATCACCGCGATCCAGCGCAGGCAGGGCTTGGACTCGCCGAACATCGCCAGCCCGCCGCGCAGCCGCTTGCCCAGCTTGCGCACCTGGTGGATCTCGTCGGCGACTTTCCCATGAGAATCGTTCAGCCCGCCGAGCAAACGCTCCATTTCCACGCAGGCGGCAATCAGAGCGGCGCGGGCGCCGGGGAAATCGGTCGGTTCTTCGGAAGACATGGGGGAAGGAGTCTAGCAGCCGAATCCGGGCTGTCAGGCTTTCTTCGGTGACGATTGCGCGGCCATCAAAAGGAAACGCTGCCGAACCAGCGGGCCACGTCCTCGGCCCCGGTCTCCGGATGCTCCGCGACCAGCCGGTAGTGCCCCTTCCGCCCGTCGGCCGCCTTCAAAGTGAAGCCCTCCGTGCTGAAATACGCGCCGTCCGCACCGCCGCCGGTCGACTCCTGATACCAGCGCACCTTTTCGCCCAGGACCTCGACCGACCGCCAGTCCTGCTCGACCTCATAGCCGGCCAGCGTGTTGTTGCGGACCTCCTCGCCCGACAGCTTCGGCGGCGACGACAGCTTCGGCAACGGCTCCGCCATCCCGTGAACCATCAGCCGGGCGAACGGCCGCTTGGGATCGGCATAGATCAGGCAGTAGCCGCCGTCGCCGTCGCGCTGGATCTTCGGCGCGCCCCACACCCGCTCCAAGCCGGGCGCACGCAGCACCGGCACCGTCACGCCCAGCAGGTTGGCCCCGTCGCGCAACATACGGTTCCGCTCCCCGGTCACCTGCTCCCATTTCTCAATCCGTCCCGCACCGCAACCCGACAGGACGACGATCACTCCGGCGACTACCGCGAATCTGAAACTGCGCATGATCATGCCCCACCGATAGCCATCTGCCGCGATCTGCCAAGCCGCGCGTCGCCTTTCCGCAAAAATCCCGGCTCGCCAAAATCGGATCCGCACCCCAGAAGATCACCAGCCACGCCTTATCTAACATGAGAAGACTCATCACCAACGCGAGGATCATTTCGCCGGGCATCGACCTCCCGAACGCCGCCGTCCTGATCAAGGACGACCGCATCATCTCGGTGGTCGAGGGCAACAACCTGCCGACCGCCGACCACAAGATCGACGCCGCCGGCAAGATGCTCATGCCCGGCTTCATCGACATCCACAGCCACGGTGCCGACGGCCACGACGTGTGCGACGACTCGATCGATTCGCTCCGCCACATCGCCCGCCGCAAGCTCCAGGAAGGCGTGACCACCTGGCTGCCGACCACCCTGACCCAGCCGCGGGAAAAGCTGAAGTCGATCGCCACCAAGATCGCCGCCTTCCGCGCCCAGGGCGGCCTGACCCGCTGCCCCGGGATGCACGTCGAAGGCCCCTTCATCAACAAGGAGAAGGCCGGCGCGCAGAACCCGCAGTTCGTGCGCCTGCCCGATTTCGCCGAAGTGGAAGAGCTGCACGCGATCGTGCCCGCCCTGATCGTCTCGCTCGCCCCGGAGCTCCCCGGCGCGCTGGAATTGATCGAAGGCTGCCGCGCCTTGGACATCACCTGCTCCGCCGCCCACACCGCCGCCACCTCCGCCCAGATCTTCGCCGCCTGCAACGCCGGCCTCGGCCACCTGACGCACTACGGCAACGCGATGACCCCGCTCCATCACCGCGAGATCGGGGTGATCGGCGCCGGCATGCTCGACGACCGCCTGATGATTGAAATCATCGCCGACGGCATCCACCTGTCGCCCGACATGCTGCGGCTCATCTTCAAGACGATCCCGATCCACCGTCTCATGATGATCACCGACTCGGTCGCCGCCTCGTGGATCATCGAGGGCGAAATCCAGCTCGGCGGACTCGAGGTCGTCGTCAAGGACCGCGTCGCCCGGCTCAAGGAAGGCGGTGCCCTCGCCGGCTCCACCCTGCTCGCCAACGAAGGCCTGCGCCTGCTCAAGGAAGTCACCGACCTGCCGCTCACCGAGCTGGTCAAGGTCACCTCCTGGAACCAGGCCTGCTCGCTCGGCCTCGACCACGTCGGCCGCATCGCCGCCGGCTACCTCGCCGACCTGGTGCTGCTCAACAACGACTTCACCGTCGCGAAGACTTTCGTCGGCGGGGAGGAGCGGTAGCAAAAGCGGAATTGCCGCGGACGGCGGACAAGGCTATAGGAATTCCATGGGAGTCGCTGAGATCATGAAGGAAGTCCGGAAATTGCCGGATGACCAACTGCTGGCATTGGCCGCGCAGATCGATGAAGAGGCCGCCCGGGCCGTCGATCATCGTTTCGAAAGCATGATCAAGGACGGCCATTTCGCGGCTCTTGCCGCAGAGGCACTTCACGAAGAAACCGCCGGCAAAACGAGTCCGCTCCATGAAGTCATCGACGAGCGCGACGTTCCGTAAGGGCTTCACGCCTCCCATCCTGACTCCGACGCGTGAATGGGGAAGTTTTGTCTACCGCGCCGAGTTTTCACACCCCTTCTCACGGCAGTTCCTCAAGATCCTGCAAATCCTTCAGTCTGCCACTGGCCTTCTTGTTCACTTTGAGATCATCCAGTGAAAGAAAGCGGACCTCATGCTTCAGAAACAACTTCAAGAACTCTCTGAAGTCGGGCGGTAGCTGCGGCTTTGCCATAAACGATGTAGCGAATCTGCGCGGCGGCTTCAAAGCGCTCCTCAGGCGTCGCCGCGTGCCACATGGCCCGGGTGCTCGCTTCCGCTTCTTCAAAGCTCTGAACCTTCTCCATGGTCCATCCCGCCCGTCGAGCAGCGGTTCGGGCCTTGGTGACTTCGGCCATACGGAAACCCTAAGCGACCCGCCCGGCCTCGGCAAGCACGCAGCCGACGTACCCTGTCCGAACCCTGTAAATACCGCCCGAAGATTCCCGGCAGGTTTTTACAGACAAAGCCGGGCCGCTGCGGCAGTGACTCAAGGCGTTATTGAACGGCAAATCTCCATGAGCAGCGTCCCCACCCCGGTCTCCCAAACAACCGAATATCTCCAGGCCATCCGGCAGCGTGTCGGGACCATCGTGGTCGGCCAGGACGTGGTCGTCGAGCGCATGCTGATCGCCCTGCTGACCAGCGGCCACCTTTTGCTGGAAGGCATGCCCGGTCTCGCGAAGACCCTGCTGGTCAACACCCTGGCCCAGGCGATGCACCTGCACTTCCGGCGCATCCAGTTCACCATCGACCTCCTTCCCTCGGACATCATCGGCTCGGAAATCCTCGACGAGCGTACCGGCGGCTTCCGCACCCACCAGGGTCCCGCCTTCACCAACCTGCTCCTCGCCGACGAAATCAACCGCGCCGCGCCCAAGGTCCAGGGCGCGCTGCTCGAAGCGATGCAGGAGCGCAAGGTGACCATCGGCAACCAGTCCTACCCGCTGCCCGTCCCCTTCCTGGTCATCGCGACCCAGAACCCGATCGAGCAAAGCGGCACTTTCGAGCTGCCCGAAGCCCAGCTCGACCGCTTCATGCTCTGCCACCGCCTCGGCTACCCGACCCTCGCCGAGGAAGAGGAAATCCTCCGCCGCAACCTGAAGCTCGGCGTGAAGCGCGACGGCACCGGCGCGGTCGCCCGCACCGAGTTCGACCTGATCCAGGGCGACGCCATCGGCACCGAGGCCGACCTGGTCGCGGCGATGGAGGCGGCCAACCACATCCACGTCAGCGATGTCTTCCTCAAGCACGTCGTCGACGTCGTCGAGCGCACCCGCAAGCACCCCGACCTCGAGCTCGGCTGCTCGCCGCGCGCCGGCATTTCCATCCTCAAGGCCTCCCGCGCCCGCGCCCTCCTCCACGGCCGCGACTACGTCGTCCCGGAAGACCTCTTCGCCCTCGCCGAAGACGTCATGCTCCACCGCATCCGCCTCACCTACGAAGCCCTCGCCGAAGGCAAAACCGCCGCCGGCGTGCTGCGCGAGATCCTGGAAGCGTCGGTGTCGTGAGTGAGGCCAAAAACCATCAACCGCGAAAAAACGCGAAACCCGCGAAATCTGGAATCAAAACAGCCAAAGAGTCCGTGATCCAGGGCCTCCATTCCCTTCTTCCTGCCTTTCAAATTTGACCGAGGAAATGGAAGAATCTTGTCGGTCCATCTCCGGCTTCGCCTCTGGTTCGCGTCCTTTCGCGTGATTTCGCGGTTCATCTCCAAGCCCCCTCCACCAGCCCGCGTCCCTCCTTTCCATCATCTCAACTTTCGCTCGTTTCGCGTCCTTTCGTTGTTCCCCCGGCCTTTCCCTGATCACTGATCACTGATCACTCGGCACTTCATCTCCATCATCCCTCCCCGTTCCCTCCGCGACCTCCGCGCCTCCGCGGTTCGATCCCGTAAAATGGACAGTACCCTCCACCAAGCCGCTCCCCTCGACCACCGCCAGTTCCTCCTGGCCGTGAAGCGATTGGCCGACAGTCTCAGCTACGGCACCGACCGCAGCCCCTTCCTCGGCCAGGGCATCGAGTACGTGCAGTCCCGCCGCTACGAACCCGGCGACCCGGTGAAATCGATCGACTGGCGCGTCACCGCCCGCACAGGCAAGGCCCATGTGAAGCAGTTCGAGACCCCCAAGCAGATGCCCGTCTGGCTGGTCGTCGACACCTCCGCCTCGATGGCCCTCGCCTCGCATCCGCCCGGCAAGTACGGGCTCGCCCTGCAAGTCGCCGGCGGCATCGCGCTGGCCTGCCTCGACCGCATCAGCCCGGTCGGCGTGCTCGGCGCGGGCGGCCGCGACCTGGTCGTGCAGCCCAGCCTTTCCCGCGACGTCCTGCTCCAGTGGCTCCACGCGCTGCGGACCTACCGCTTCGACGAACCGACCACCCTCGGCCAGCGCCTGCTCTCGCTGGAGCCTTCGTTGAAACAGCGCTCGATGCTCATCGTGCTCAGCGATTTCCACGACCCCGACGCCCTCGCCGCCCTCAAGCTGGTCGGTGCGCGCCACGACTGCGTCTGCCTCGTCTTCCGCGATCCCGCCGAGGACCAGCTCGAAGGCGCCGGCCTGTTCCGCGGCCGCGAGGTCGAATCCGGCCGCGAGCTGCTCACTCACGGCAAACGCCTGCTTTCCACCACCGCCCAGCTCACCGAGTCCCTGAAAAAGGCCTCGCTCGACCACTTCGTCATCCGCCCGGGAATCCCCTTCCTCGGCCCCCTCCGCCACTTCCTCCGCTCCCGCGGCGGAGCATCCCGCCGCAACCGCCAGTGATCCGCCGCGCCTTCATCGCCCTCCTGTTAGGCTCCGCCCTGCTCCGCGCGGAAGACGCCGCCGTGCCATCCCAGCGCGTCGGCCAGCCGCTCGAGATCCGCGACATCTACGTCCCCGGCGGCGAGGTGAAAGCCAAGCCGCGCCGCGACCGCAAGCCGCCGCTGATGCTCCGCATCCTCGAGGTGAAGCCCGCCAAGGACGGCAGCCGCTACGACTTCGAAGTCCAGGGTCTCGAAGCCGGCACCTACAACCTCGCCAATTTCCTCGAAGCCCCCGCCGGCACCACGCTCCCCGCGATCCCGCTCGAAATCACCACCGCCCTCCCCGAGGGACTCGTCCATCCGAACCCCGCCGAAGCCGGAGAGCTGCCCGAGTTCGGCGGCTACAAGACGCGGATGAAAATCCTGATCGCCCTCTGGTTCGCCGGCCTCATCGCCATCCTGCTGTGGCGGAAAAAGAAGACCGCTTCCGCAGCCGACACCGCCGAATCCATCCAACCCCTCGCCGACCGCCTCCGCCCCCTCATCGCCGCCGCCTCCAAAGGCGAACTCGCCTCCGACGACCGCGCCAAACTCGAACGCCTCGTCATCGGCCACTGGCGCGAACACCGCCCCGACATCGCCGCACTGCCTCCCGCCGAAGCGATGACCCAACTCCGCCACGACCCCGAAGCCGCTCCCCTCTTCCTCGCCCTCGAACGCTGGCTCCACGCCCGCAGCAGCGAAACCACCCAAGCCGAGATCGACCAACTCCTCGCTCCCTACAATCGATGAAACTCAACCCACTGATCACTGATCACTGATCACTGATCACTGATCACTCGGCACTTCCCCCATGACCTTCGCCCATCCATGGCTCCTCGTCCTGCTCGTCCTTCCGGTCGGGCTCGCGGTGTTCCTGTGGAAACGCGCCGGCCGCCGGGTCCCGCTGCCCTTCGACCACCAGCCGCTCCGCCGCGCGCGGATGCTCGGCTTTCTCCTCAAGTCCGCCGACCTGCTGCCGGTCGGGCTGCTGATGATCGCCATCGCCATCCTCGCCGGACCCCGCCGCTTCGAGCAGCCGCGCAGCGAACGCGAGATGAGCAACATCCTCTTCTGCCTCGATGTCTCCGGCTCGATGATGGCGAACTTCGGCTCCGCCACCCGCTACGATGCCGCGATGGAGGCGGTGAACGACTTCATCACCTTCCGCAAGGGCGACGCCTTCGGCCTGACGGTCTTCGGCAGCAGCGTGCTCAACTGGGTGCCGCTCACCAACGACGTCTCCGCCTTCAAATGCGCGCCGCCTTTCCTCCGGCCGGAAGTCCTGCCGCCCTGGTTCGGCGGGACGAACATCGGCATGGCCCTGCGCTCCGCCGAGAAAACCCTGCTCGCCGGGGAAACCGGCGACCGGATGATCGTGCTCTTCACCGACGGCATGAGCGCCGACCTGATGAACGGTCAGGACGTCGCCATTGCCCAGAGCCTGAAGGCGAACAACATCAAGGTTTACGGCGTCCACGTCGCCGAAGGCGGTGCGCCGGATGAAGTCGGCGTCATCGCCTCGCTCACTGGCGGCGAGATCTTTTCCGCCGGCGACCCCGGCGCGCTGAAGGCCGTCTTCGCCCGCATCGACGAGATGGAAAAAGCCCCGCTCAAGCGCGTCACCCCCGACCCCGTCGACTTCTTCCAGCCCTTCGCCCTCGCCGCCCTCGGCCTCGGCGCACTCTATCTCCTCACCCTCTTCGGCCTCCGCTACACGCCATGGTGAGGAACGAACAGCCGATGGTAGATGGGAGATGGTGGATGGTAGATGAACAGCCTTCCAACATCCACGATCTACCATCTTCCATCTACCATCCATGAGCGCGCCGCTCCTTCTCACCCTCGCCGCCCTCGTCCTCGCCATCGGCGCCGAGTGGCTGCACCTCGGCCGCGTCCACAGCGTGGCCACGCTGGCCTTCGGGCCGGGCGGGAAGGCGGCGATCGCCGGCCGCATCGCGCCGCTGGTCCGCATCGCCGGGATCGGCATGCTGGTCTGGGGAGTCGCCACCTTGCTCCTGCTACCGCCGGTCGCGCACCGCTCGACGGTGAAAGAGGTCGAGCCGAAGGAGCGCCAGCACTTGCTGCTGGTCCTCGATGTCTCCCCCAGCATGCGCCTGCTCGATGCCGGTGCGGGCGGCAAGGAGAGCCGCATGGGCCGCGCCCGCGCCGTGCTGGAATCGGTCATCGCCCGCACCGCCCACGACAAGCTGCACACCACGGTCATCGCCGTTTACAACGGCTCCAAGCTGGTGGTCGAACAGACCCGCGACCTCGAAATCGTCCACAACGTGATGAACGACCTGCCGATGCATCACGCTTTCCCCTCCGGCAAAACCAAGCTCTTCGACGGCCTTGCGGAAGCCGCCAAGGTCGCCGCGAAATGGCCCGCCGGATCCGCCACCTTGGTGCTGATCAGCGACGGCGATTCGGTGCCCGCCACAGGCATGCCGAAGATGCCTCCGTCCATCGGCGGGGTGCTCGTCGCCGGCGTCGGCGATCCCGTGAAAGGCAGCTTCATCGACGGCCGCCACTCGCGCCAGGACGGCGCCACTCTGCGCCAGATCGCCACCCGTCTCGGCGGCGAATACCACGATGGCAACGCGAAGTTCGTCCCCACCGCCATGCTCCAGCGGCTCGGCACGCTGGCGGTCGATGGCACCGCGCGTCTCCCCGGCCAGCGCGAACTCGCGATGGCCCTGACCACCCTCGGCGCCACACTGCTCGCCGGCCTCCCCCTGCTGCTCCATTTCGCCGGCTCCAAGTGGAATCCCGGCCCGCAAAGGAAGAGCAGACAAGAGGGGAACGGGCGGCTCGCCCGTTCAACATCGCCTGACAAGGTTCCCTCAACTTGAGAAATCCAACTGCGAAAGAACGCGAAAGGCCGCGAAATTTTGAGCCGCGAATGGCCACCCATGAGATCAAATTCCCCAGATCCCTTTCCAATGGTCCCATCTCTTGTTTGGAAATTTCGCGTCTTTTCGCGTTCTTTAGCGGTTAAAAATTCAGAATGAGAGCCCGCGCCGAAATCCTAGCTTTCCTTCGCTGACAAATCCGCTCACCTTGCGACTTAACTTACCGCCATGAAAATACTCGTCCTCACCCTGTGGTGCCTCGCCCCTCTCGGACTGCTGGCCTACCACTACGGCCCCGGCCAGGGGGAACTGCAGCTCGACACCGCCGCCGCCACTCTCGGCAAGGCCAAGTCGAGCGCCGATGCCGGCTCGTTGAAGGAGGCCATCGCCGGCTACGAGGAAACCCTCGCCAAACTGCCGAAGGACCGGATCGACGAGGCCCGCCGGATCCGTCTCGAACTCGCCAAGACCCGCATGGAAGCCGCCGAGCTGCCCAAGGCCCGCGAGGAACTCGCCGTGCTGGCCGAGGAACTCGCCCAGGATCCGAACGCCCACGCCGGACTGCGCGACGACACGCTCGATGCCCTCGCCACCTCGCGCTTCTACATGACCTACCTCATGAAGCTCGAAGGCCTGCCCGACAGCGAGTGGGAGCCGGAAATCGAAGCCGCCCGCCAGGAGCGCAAGCTGCTCGTCCAGCGCGCCACCGAAGCCGGCGATGAGAAGGGTGCCGCGAAGCACGCCGACGACCTCGAATCCGCCATCCGCCTCGCCCGCATGGAGCCGGAAGAACTCTACGGCAAGGCCATCCCCAAGCAGTGCAACTGCAAGTCCGGCAAGTGCAACAATCCCTCGCCCAGCACCGGCAAGAAGAAGTCCGAAGACAGCCGCGGCGCCAGCTCCGGCCCGCCGGTCGATGGACAGGGGTCGTGATTTCCTCCAATCAAACGAACCGCGGAGACGCAGAGGTCGCGGAGGTGGACGCGGAGAAGGTTGCCCCGGACGCCGGAACGATGCTCATCCTTGTCGCGTTTCGATCAGCAGTGCCCCCCGTCTCACTTGCCCCGCTCTTACAACAGCATGGATCAGCCGGCGCACTACAACCCACCTGCAGATCGCGACGAACTGCTACGTCGGTATGCGGGCGGCGAACGTTCTTTTCCCGGAGCAGATTTAAGTGGTGCCGATCTCTCGGGGACGGTCCTTGATGGTGCCAATTTTGAGCGTCTATCTTGGTTCTTTGACACCAAGTTTGATGGAGCAAGCCTTCGAGGCACGAGCTTCCGGGAGTGCAATGTGAAGTGTGCCAGTTTCCGCCGTGCCGACCTAACTGGAGCAATCTTCGAATTGGCAGCGATCGAGTCAGCGGATTTCGACGAAGCAAACCTGGAGGGCGCTAGCTTTATCGGAGCCACCTTCTGCGGCTGCACCATCACGGAGGAAGACAGTTTCCCGATTCGAGATCGGCAACCGACGCCGACCTAGGCATCTGGCAACCTCGCTACCCGACGCGCTTTCCCAACCCCTCGACACTGCGGTCGCCTCGAAATCTCTACTCTCACTTAAAGCCTCCCACCTTTCTCTCCGCGTTCACCTCAGCGACCTCTGCGCCTCCGCGGTTCGTTCCAACCACTTTACTCGCCCCATGCAACCCCGCATCGCTCTCCTCGCTCTCGCCGTGCTGACGGTTCCGATTCACGCCCAACAGCCGGCCTTCGGGGTCGGCGGCCTGATTCGGGAAGGGTCCCCTCCTGGAACCGCTCCTGGAACCGAGGTGCTCATCATTCCCGGAGACGCTGCCGAGGCCGTGATGCCACAAGGGGCGGGTGGAGGCGAAGTGGACTTCAACCGCCTCCGCCAGCTCATCGAGCAAAGCAAGAACCGTCCCGCGCCGACACCCGCTCAACAAAAGCAGGCCATTCTCCGCGAGCTCAACTTCGACCGCAGCACCTCCGGCATCCTCGCCACGCGCCTCGAGGAAGCCCGCGCCAACGCCGCGCCTGCCGAAGCTCCGCCAGCCCCACCAGTCGCCCCGCCCGTGGTTCCCCCGGTGCCGGTGCCACAGCCTGCACCCGGCGCAGAAGGCGCACCGCCCGCCCCTCCCCAGCCTTCCCCCGAAGCCCTCAAAGCCCAACAGGAGATCGAGCAATTCCGCAAGGACGCCGCCGTCTTCCGCCGCGACGTGGTGCTCGGCCGCTGGGACAAGGTGAAGGATTTCCTCGCCGCGCTGCCGAAGGAAAACTCCGGCGAAGCCTACCAAACCATCGTCGCCAAGCTCTCCGCCCCCTCACCTGTCCAGCCGCCGCCCGAACTCGTCGCCCGAACTCGTCGCCCGCGGCTCGAAGCCCCACACCCAGCCCGCCTTCCTGCCGCCCGCCGATCTGTTAGGCCTCGCCGCCGCGGCTCCGAACCCGCCCGCCAAAAAGCAGATCCAGAGCCTCGCCAAGCTCCTGCCGAAGGAACCGCGCCCGCCGAAGGAATTCTTCGAAGCGCTCGCGAAAGGCATCCAGCACTTCGGCGGCGAGGACCCCGACGCCCGCCGCCGCGCGGCCGAACTCATGATCGAAGCCGGCTTCGTCAAAGACGCCGGAGCCTTCCTCCCCGATCTAACAGCCGCCCTCGAGAAGAAGGATTACACCGCCCTCAACCTGATCGCCCGCCATCGCGCCGAGCTCTTCCAGCTCGACAAGAAGGAAGCCGGCAAGGACGCCCTGCCGCTCGCGTGGGAGCTTTCCACCTCCTTCCTCACCGACGCCAAAGCCCCGCCGGAAGCCCGCGGCGAAGCCCTCTTCCGTGCCCTCTCGCTCATCCCCGAACTCGGCGACGACACCGGCAAGCAGTGGTTGGAGAAGACCTTCAAGAACCCCGAAGGCGAAGGCCTCGAACTGCTCGCCTCGCTCGGCACCCTGACCGCCCAGACCCGCGAGAATCCCGACGAAACGCTGCGGCTCGAGCAGCTCAAGCTCCAGCACGCCGCCGTCACCACCTTGCTCGCCAGCAAGGACCTCGACCCCGCCGCGTGGTCCGGCATTTTCACCCTCTACGCCCGCCAATGGGCCCACGAAGCCGGGGTGACCCAACAGAAGGACCAGAGCAATTCGCGCCGCATGGTCCCGCAGTACGACGAATGGGGGAACATGTTCTACAGCCGCCCGAACACCGGCTTCCAAGGCCCCGGCGTCCGGCCGATCGGCGCGGGCCGCTTGCTCGAATGCAAGCCGGAGGAAAAGTGGCTCGCCGCGATCGAAAGCGCGACCCGCAACGAGTGCCTGCTTGCCTCCGCCCGCCTCTACCTGAAGGTGAAGGAGGAAAACAAGGCGCTGCCGGTCATCAAGACGCTCGCCGACACCGACAAGGAGCAGGCGAAGTCGCTGGTCCGCGAGACGATCCAGGTGTGGACCGAAAACCACAACCCGAACGAGGCGCAGAACTACCGCTCGCAGTACATGTATTTCTACGGCTTCAACAACCAGTCGGGCGCGATCCCCCTGACGAGGTCGAAGCAGGAACGCAACCTGGTGGAACTCGCCGCACTGGTAAAAGGCATCGCCGGCCTCGGCCTCGGCGAAAGCTTCCACACCGAACTCGCCGACGCCTTCATCTCCTGCCACAGCCAGGCCGAGGTCTGGCGCGTCGAAGCGGTCGAGTCGGTCTTCGGCGCGACCGACGTGCTCGACACCCGCACGCTCGGCGCCCTCGTCGGCAAGATGCGACTCAACCTCGCCGGCCTCTGGCCGAACCCGAAGCTCCAGCAGGCCTACCAGACCAAGCGCAAGGACAAGGAACTCCAGGAGCAGATCCTCGTCGGCTACCAGGCCGCGCAGGGCATACTCGAACGCGCCTTGGCCAAGCAGCCCGCCGATGCCTGGCGGCTTGAGGAACAACTCGCGGCCCTCCGCTTCGAGGAAAGCAACTACCGCAGCAGCCTCGAGTCGAACCACGAGCACACCAAGATCAAGCGCTCCGCCCTCGACGGCCTCGCCTCTGCGGCGGAGGGCTATGCGAAGACCTTGCCGCTCGAAGATCCTTCCAAGGAATCGAGCGCCCTCTTCGAGACCTGGTTCTTCGCCGCCCTCGGCTCGCCCTCGCTCGAAGCGCTGAAAAGCCACCACGTCGCATCGCCCGACGAATACCCGAAAATCAAGGCCGCCCTCGAAGCGCTGCCGGGCGATGCCAGGACGCGCCACTTGAAGTCCTTCGCGACCACCCTCAACAACCGCCTCGCCAACGCCGCGCCCGATCTGAAGCTGCGCTACCTCGAAGGCGCCGCGGCCATCGTCGGCGATCACGAGGCGATGCGCGATGCCGGGGAAGTGCTCGCCTACTACCGCGACCTCATCACCGAGATCGAACTCGACGCCCAGGTCGACGGCCCCGACCGCGTCGGCGGCAGCGGTCCCTTCGGCCTCAAGGTCAACCTCCGCCACACCCGCGAGATCGAACGCGAGGCCGGCGGCTTCCAGAAGTACCTGCAGAACCAGACCAACATGCAGTACGCGTGGAACTTCGGCCGCCCAACCGAGGACTACCGCGACAAGTTCGAAAAGGCCGCCCGCGCCGCGCTGGAGGAACACTTCGAGGTCGTCTCGCTGACCTTCCACTCCGACAAGATCGAGTCGATGACCGATCCGGAATTCGGCTGGCGGCTCACACCCTACGCCTACTTCCTGCTCAAGCCGAAAGGCCCGCAGGTCGACAAGGTCCCGCCGCTCAAGATCGACCTCGATTTCAACGACACCTCCGGCTACGTCGTCCTGCCCGTGACCTCCGCCGAGGTCCCCATCGACGCCGCCACCGCCGAACCGCGACCCTTCCGCGACCTCAAGGTGGCGATGACCCTCGACGAACGCAGCCACGCGGAGAAAGGAAATCTCTATCTCGAAGTCAAAGCCACCACCCACGGCCTGGTCCCGTCCCTCGACGAGCTGTTAGAGAAATCGATGCCCGGTTTCGAGACCGGCAACATCGAGGACCGCACCCTGCGCGTGATCGAGCTCGATGCCGCCGCGGACGACCTCGCGCCGATCTCCGAGCACGAATGGCGGATCGAGCTCAAGCCGAAGGGCGGCATCTTGCCAGCCAGCTTCCAATTCCCCGCCGTGAAGCCGGAACTCGCGAAAGAAGACGGCCTGATCCGCCAGCGCTACGTCGATGTCGACCTCGTCCCGGTCGACGCCACCGTCCCCCTCGGCGGCTCCGCCAAGCGCCTCGGCCCCTGGATCGGCGGCGGCATCGCGGCCCTCGTCGCCTTGCTCGCCGGGATGGTCCTCCTCTTCAAGAACCGCAAGGTCCACTCCCACGACGGCCCAGCCCTGCTCCCGCTGCCCGCCCATCTCAATGCCGTCAGCGTCATCGGCTTCCTCCGTCGCGTTCAGGAGCGCGACAGCATCACGCCGTCCATGAAAGAGGCGATTGAGAAAGAGATCACCGCCCTTGAGTCCAAGCACTTCGGCCGCGGGGACTCCCCGCAGGATCCCGCCGTACTCGAGGAAATCGCGAAGCGCTGGCAAGCGGCGTAGCACTCCAGGAGGGTCCCACTCTGTGAGGACTTCAGATTGCTTTGAAGGACCGGTGACCGGATCCGCCGGGCTGAAGTGCGAATTGCGCAATCCGCATGCAGTCCGCACCCGGTGTTTTCGTTCCCCGCGCGGACGGATCCGGCGGAGCGCTTGTGGCAGAGGGGACTCGCGGCGGGGCAGAGCGGGCACGCCGACTGCGAAAAGCACCGTGGCAAATTCCAGCCAAACCCGAACCCATCAAAACCATGTCAAAACTCACTTCACTCAACGTCCTCTTGGTCCAGGAAATCAAAGATCTCTACAGCGCCGAGAACCAGCTGGTGAAAGCGTTGCCGAAAATGGCCAAGGCGGCCACCGACGCCGCGCTCAAAGCCGGCTTCAAGGCTCACCTGGAGGAAACCAAGGTCCATGCCGAACGGCTCGACCAGATCGCCACCATCCTCGGCGTCTCACCGAAGGGCAAAGCCTGCAACGCCATGAAGGGACTCGTCGAGGAAGGCGCGGAAACCATCGAGGAAGAGGGCGATCCGGTCATCAAGGACCTCGCGCTCATCGCCGCCGCCCAAAGGGTCGAGCATTACGAGATCTCCGGCTACGGCACCGCCCGGGCGATCGCTGAAACGTTGAAACTCGATGACGTCGTCGATCTTCTCCAACTCACCTTGGAAGAAGAAAGCGCCGCCGACCTGATCTTGACCCGTCTGGCTGAGCGATTGTTGCCCGCCGCCATGGGTGAGACCGCCGACACTTGATTGCGGCCCCCGGGAACGACGGGGCGTCCCCCTCAGGATCCATCCCGGACTTCGTCAAAACGTTCGCTCGCCGCGGTAAAGCCTTGGTTCGGCCAACCGCGCCAGAGCGGCGTCTTCATGGACGAGGAATTCATCCCAAGAAGCGCCAGATGTTCGTCAGGATCCGAGTCGCGCGCCTCACGCTATCGCCCGGAGGCAAGACACGTGCATTATCCCCCGCCGTCGGGCGAATTGCATCCCGCATTCCGGGAGACCGCTTCTCTGAAGCCCCTCACATGGCGCAATGCAGCGGTGGCATGGCACTTGCGAGAACAGTTTGGCGCCACGCGGTGATTCCCTCGCCCGTCAGGCCAAAGGCCGTCCAACACACAACCCACTCATCCCATGAACAACATCGTTTATATCATCGGCGCCGTCGTCGTCATCATCGTGGTCCTCAAGGTCCTCGGACTCTTCTGACCCGTCAGGCGTCGTGATCGCGCCATCCCGGCCAACAGGCCGGGATGGCGGCACCGCCATGCCCGGTCCGTTCTCAAAGCAGCCTCATCCAACCCAACCGCTCTCATGAAATCCCGTCCGTATCTCTTTCTCGCCACTGCCCTGATCAGCACCTCGGCCGCGCAAAATCCAGCACCGCCCGCCCCCGGCACCGTCACCGAGACCACCGTCATCGAAGAAACGGTGACTCCCGGCACCCGCCGCCTGGATCCGGCCCTGGCCCGCCGTCAATTGTCGATCGTCCCGAGGGCCCTTCCGGTCGTCCCGGGCGAAATTGTCCCACCGGCAACCGTCGTGCCGCCCGGTGCCAAGGTGGAGACCACCGAGACCAAAACCATCGTCAAGCATCCCGGCCAGCCACCGCGCGTCTACAACGTCGAGCGGAGCGTCGTCGTGGTCGAAGGCCGCGAGCTTCCCTACATCACCGTTCCCGTCCTCTTCGTGAAGGAGACCGCCGAACTGCTCGATGCCGATTCGCGGCTGGCGATCCAGGAGACGGCCGCCGCCATCCTCGAAACCCTCAAGACTTCCCCGAACGCGGTCTTCGACATCGAAGGTCACACCAGCACCGATGGCGAGGAACCCATGAACCTGGAGCTTTCCGCGCAACGCGCCCGCCGGGTTTACGAGGAACTCACGAAGAACTACGCGGTCTCCCCTTCGGTCCTGACCGCCCACGGGTATGGCGAAAGCTATCCCTCTTTCCCGGCCGGCACCGAGGCGCAGATGATGCTCGACCGCCGCGTGCTGGTGGTGCGCGTCAAGTGAGCCCGCTCCCGGCCTAGCAAAGCAAACCCGCCTACCGAGCCATGAGCAAGATTCTTATCCTCGCCGTCTTCCTGCTGGTCCTCTGGGTCATCCTCCGCCTCGCCCTCGCACTCACCGGAGTGTTCCTCCATCTCCTCTGGATCGCCGCCATCATTCTCGCGGTGATGTGGCTGGTCGGGAAGATCCGCGGCAAGAGTGCCTGACGGGATCACCGTGCTTGCCCTCATCTCGCCAATCACCGAACTGGTCCCCCTCAGCGGCATGGGCGTCGGTGCCGCCGTCACCGCCTTCGGAATCTCGCTGATCGCCCGCGACGGCGCGATGACCCTGATCGGTCTGCTGATCTCCGCCGTGACCGTAACCCTCGCCTTGTTGGCGGTTTAGTGCGCGTCACGAACACGAAAACGCCACCCCGCCGGAACGGGGTGGCATGATGCTGGGGTCGGCCGTTGTCAGAACTTAGAAGTTGAAACGGATGCCGGCGCCGACACCGACGTCGTCGAGGTCGTCGAAGCGGGCACCGCCGAGATCGACATCGTCGAGCCAGACGTAGCGGACACCGGCGTAGATCTCGAAGGTCGGGGAGACGTTGTAAACCACGCCGGCGAAGGCTTGCGCGGTCAAGGCCCAGTCGTCATCGCTGAACGGACCGGTGGTGACATCGACGTTCGCCGCGCCGGCACCGAGGCCGAGGTAAAAGCCGAACGTTTCCGTGAACATGAACTCATGCTTGTAGTTCACGGTGATGGGGACGATGTCGATATCGGATCCGATCGGAAACAGGAAGTTTGCTCCACGGTCGTCTTGGCCGAGCCAGCCGGACTCGAGGAAAACGGAGCCACCGTTCCCGAAGTCGTAGCCGATGTGGCCGTTGTAGAAGACTTCTTCCGCGTCGAACATGTAGTCGGCACCGGCACCGAAATAGAGACCCTGGTGTTGGTTGCTCTGCATCGGCGGAGCTTGATAGGTGCTTGTCTGGGTGGTTTCAGCTTCGCCGGCCATGAGGACGGATGTGCTGCCGAGGGCGAGCAGTGCGGTGAGTGCGATACTTGGTTTCATAGGCTTGTTGCTTCCACGGGAGATTTCAAGGATCCGCGGAAAGCATGAAGACCGCTTTCGCAAGGAACGGGCCAGCAGCACGGAAAGGCCTGCGAATTACGTCAAACCCTTGGCGTATCAAGGATCGCCGCCGGGCAGCAAGCGGAGCCACCGCCGCCTCAAGCCGCGCCCTGCAATGCGGAGGGTGGCAATTTGCAGCGGATGGGATGCCGGATGCGTGCTTCTACGCGGAGTTCGGAAGAACGCACATTTTTCTCTCGTTCGCCGCGCCTCCGGAACTCTAGATGACAGTTCGCTCATGAACTCTCGCGTCGGGGATTCCTCCCAGCAAAGCCCTGTTCCCCTGCAGCCGGACCCGAGTCGTTCCGACGTGTCCGCGGCGCGCCTGGCCGCCATCGTCGAGTTTTCCGACGACGCCATCATCAGCAAGGATCTCGACGGGATCATCACGAGTTGGAACAAGGGAGCCGAGAAGCTCTTCGGCTACACGGCGGAGGAAGCCATCGGACAATCGGTCACCTTGCTGATGCCGCCGGACCGCAAGAGCGAGGAGGAGAGCGTGCTCCAGCGGATCCGGCGAGGCGAAAGCATCGCGCACTATGAGACGGTGCGCCAGATGAAGGACGGCCGCTTGATCGACATCGCGCTGACCGTCTCGCCGATCATCAGTGATCGCGGCGAGGTCGTGGGAGCCTCGAAGATCGCCCGCGACATCACGGACCGGATCCGGAGCGAGCAAGCCCTGATCGTCAGCGAAGCCCGCTTCCGCACCGCCCTCGGCATCCTGACCAGCATCGTATGGACCAACGATGCCTCGGGCAAGATGACCGGCCTGCAGCCGGGCTGGGCGCAGTTCACCGGGCAAACCCAGGCGGAATACCAAGGCTACGGCTGGGCCACGGCCATCCATCCCGAGGACTCGCAGCAGACCATCGAGGCGTGGGACCAGGCGGTGGCCGCAAAGGGCCGCTTCGAGTTCGAGCACCGGGTCCGCCACCACGATGGCGAATGGCGCTGGTGCAAAGTCCGTGCGGTGCCGGTGGTGAACCACGACGGCAGCATCCGCGAGTGGGTCGGCGTCCATCATGACATCACCGAGCGCCGCCAGGCGAACCTGGATGTCGCCTTCCTCGCCTCGATCAGCGAGGACATGCTGCGGCTCGCGGGGATGGAGGCGCTGATGCGCTCGATGGGCGGGAAGCTGGGGGAACACCTCGGCTTGTCGCGGTGTGTCTTTGCGGATGTCGATGATCAGGCGGGCACCGCCGAGGTGATCCACGACTGGATTCGCGACGGCGGTCCGACCCTGCGCGGCCTCTACCCTCTCGACGGCCATCTGGCGCCGGATTTCAATCGCGCCGCCCTCGCCGGCGAACCGCTGGTGGTGCACGACACCGCCACGGATCCGCGCTGTGATCCCGCGAAACTCGCATCCCTCAAGGTGGGCTCGTTCATCAGCCTTCCCTTCGTGCGCCATGAAAGGCTGTCCTTCCTGCTTTCCATCCATCGCACCGAGGCCCGCGAATGGCGTGACGATGAAGTCGACCTGATGCGCGAGGTGGCCGCGCGCTTCTGGGCACGGCTCGAACGCTCGCGGGCCGAGGACGCGCTGGCCCGAGCCATGGCGGAGTCCGAACAGCAGCGGCGGCTTTACCACACGATGCTGTCGAACACGCCGGACTTCATCTACGTCTTCGATTTGAACCACCGCTTCTCCTACATCAACGACTCCCTGCTCAAGGTGTACGGGATGACCTGGGAAGAGGCGAAAGGAAAGGACTGGATCGGGCTGGGCTACGAGGCCTGGCACGCCGAAATGCACGACCGCGAGATCGACCAGGTGATCGCCACCAAGGCCCCGATCCGCGGCGAGATCCCCTTCACCGGCACCGCGGGGCGGCGCATCTACGACTACATCTTTTCGCCCGTGTTCGACCGCAACGGCGAGGTCGAGGCGATCGCCGGGACCACCCGCGACATCACGGAGCGCAAGCGGGCGGAGTCGGCGCAAGCCGCCGAGCGCAAGGTCTTCGAACGCATCGCCACCGGCGGCAGCCTGGAGGAGATCCTCGATACCCTGCTCCGTGAGACCGAGGACCAGTCCGACAGCGGCATGCGCTGCTCGATCCTGCTGTTGGACAAGACCGGCACGAAGCTGCGCAACGGAGCCGCGCCGTCTCTCCCGCCGGCTTTCAACAAGGCCATGGACGGCCTGCCCTGCGCTCCGCTCATGGGATCCTGCGGAACCGCCGCCCACGAGCGCCGGCCGGTCTTCGTTTCCGACATTGCCAACGATCCCCACTGGGAGCATTTCCGGGAACTCGCTGCGGAGCACGGAATCGCGGCCTGCTGCTCGATGCCGGTCTTTTCCCTCGGAGGCGAGGTTTTGGGAACGGTGGCGATGTATTATCCCCAACCGCACGACCCCGGCGAACTCGACCGCCACCTCATCGAGCGCGCCAAGCGCCTGGCCGCGATCATCATCGAGCGCAAGCAAGCCGAAGCCGCGCTGGCGGAGCAAACGGAGGAACTGCTCCGCAGCGACCGGAGCAAGGACGAGTTCCTCGCCATGCTCGCCCACGAGCTTCGCAATCCCCTGGCGCCGATCCGCCACGCGACCGAGATCCTGCACAGCGCCGCCGCCGGCCCCGCGGAGGTGGAAAGGGCGCGGCAACTCATCGCCCGGCAGACGGAGAACATGAGCCGCATGATCGACGACCTGCTGGACGTCTCCCGCATCAACCAGGGCAAGATCGAGCTCCGCACCCGAATCGTCGAGCTGCAGGGTGTGCTCTCGGCCGCGGCCGAAGTCGCCCGTCAAAGCTGCGAGATCCACGGCCAGACGCTTACGGTGTCCCTCCCCGATGAAGCCGTCTATCTGGATGCCGATGCCACCCGCCTCGAACAACTTTTCGGAAACCTGCTCGGCAACGCCTGCAAGTACAGCGGCCCCGGCAGCCACATCCAGCTCAGCGCGGAGGTCGTGAACCGGCAGGAAGCCGTGATCCGGATCGCGGACGACGGCATCGGCATCGATCCGGAGCTGATGCCGCGCATCTTCGATCTCTTCGTGCAGTCCAGCCGGTCCCTGGACCGCTCGCACGGCGGGCTCGGGATCGGCCTGACCGTCGCCGAAAGGCTGGTGCGCCTTCACCGCGGGGTGATCGAGGCCAGCAGCGAGGGCCTCGGCAAAGGGTGCGAGTTCGTGGTCCGTCTCCCGCTCGCCGAAGCAGCGCCCGACCGTCCGGAGCCCGCCGCATCCGGCCCGGCGGTCACTAGTGCACCGTCCTGAAAATAACTAGGCTTTTGGAGGGGAATGTGCTTTGGATTGTCGCATGTCTCGGACGACCAAGCCCCTTGTACTGGATTCAGATCAGACCGCTCACCTTCAGGGCTTGCTG
>JBIPNO010000112.1:0-11933 GCA_044372775.1 Haloferula sp. | reverse complement strand
ATCGAAGCCTACTACAACACCCACCGCAAACACTCCGCCCTCGGCTACCTCACCCCGGCCAAATTCGAGGCCGATTTAAACACCATCAACTAACAAAAACTTGGTCCAAAAATCCGTTGCATCTCACCCGGCACCGCCAAAATGATCAACCCGGACTTTACGGTCATCAAGGACAAGGACTCCGTCCACTACCAATACGATCCAATCCCGGGTGCCGATCCCGCCACCTTCAAGCACATCGGCTCCGGCTACTATGCGGACAGTAAGAGAGTCTACTGGTGCTCAACCCCGATCCCGGATGCCGATCCCATCGCCTTCCAGGTGATGGGGGATTCATTCATCGCAAAGGACACGTCCAAAATCTACCGGAGCGGCGTGCACCTGCCCGGTTACGATGTCGCATCATTCGAATTGATCCTGCACAGTGGAGCGGGATTCCAGATTTTCTCGGATAAGAGCGGCATTCATCTGGATCAGATGACCTTTCCCCGCTCCAGGCCCGGCACGGTCGAGGTCATCGATAACGAAACCGTGAAGGCGGGCGATCTCGTTCATTTGGTGAACACGTATCAATACACACCGGTGACGGTCTTCAAAGAGGCGGACAAACTGATGGCTGAAACTCCGGCCTACGAACCCGGCAACGACAAGGTGAACGGCATCATCAGCGCGGAAGTGGCAACGGATGGCCTGAAGAACATCCGGATCAGCCCCCTGCCGGGCGGAGACAGGGCTCCGTCCGTTCCTGATTGGCAGCTAAGGGTTTTCAAGGATCCGCATCTCGTCCGGCGGATGATCGAGGCCGGAAAGCTGATCCAATGACGACGTCCGCACCGGAATCGTTCGCCGTAACGCGCACAGGCATGAATCCAAAGAAATCATCGATCCTGGCTCTGAGCCTCGTGGTTATCGCGGCTCTCATCGTTGCGTTCAGCCTGCTCAAGCAGGATCCCTCTCCTGCCCTGGATGCAGGTGCCGGATCGAGCCCAACCCGGATCTCCGATCGGCAGCAGGAAGGCATCTCCGGGGAATCCAAGGAAGAACGGTTGGCGAGAGCCGAGAGAGAAGATTTGGTGCGGGAGGTGAAGATGAAGCAGTTGGCATTCTGGTCACAGAACGCATCGGCCGGTTTCGCCCTCACTTTGAAGAATCTCGCGGCGGATCTGAATCTGTCCGCTGAGGAAACGGCGGAAGTTGCAGAAGTCTTTGCCCGCCGGGAGGCGGAGCTTGGCGGTCTGCTCGCCAGGATGCACTCCGGCGATGCTGCGCATGATGTGGAAACCATGAGGAAAATCTGCGGCCTGCTTCGCAACAAGGGACTGCGTGAGGATCTGGCGGGACTCCTTTCCGTGGAGAAACTGGCAACCTTTGATGCCAACGAAGCAGATCGTGAGCGTGAAACCATCGTGGCCCGCGCCTACCGCGAGATGGCCGACATCAACGCCGTGATCCTGTTGACCGACCACCAGAAGCAACCCGTGCTCGCCGCCCTCATGAAGAGCGCTCCGGCGAGGGTGGAGCACGAAGCGGACGCACGCGCCTTCATGACACTCCACTACGGCCAGATGTTGACCGATGTGGATTCCTCCAGCATCCGCGGTCTGGCCAACATGGTCAGCGCGGGCCTGAATGACGAAATGCCCGCTTTCGAGATCGACAGTTCGCACTACCAACAATGGACCCAGGCCAACAAGGCGGAGCGGATCGGGCACGAGCTTTCCATCCTGCAACCGATCCTCGATGAAGACCAGATCACCCGCTACCGCGAGCACCTGGAGGCGGAGCCCGCTTGGTAAGGTCCACGGTCGCAGAAGCCTTTCAATCCATCCCCAATGACACTCACGATGAACCTCCGCACCAACCTGTCCGCCCCATCCATCCTGCTGGCCACCACTCTTCTGATGTCCTCGTGCACTTTCTGGCATGATACGGTGTCGTTCGACGCCGCTGGCAAGATGCCCGCTGCCAAGACGCCGGTTCCGAAGATCGAAATCGATACCAACATCTCCATCACCACCCTGTTCGGAGGCTTCGTGAAGAGCAACAAGCCTTACGACATCCACGCCTACCACATGGATGGCACTTCGACCTTTGACTCCGCCGAGTTCACGGATGTGACGGTGACGTATGCCGATGGCACCCTTGATCCCGGTCTCGCCGCGCTCAAGCTTCCCATGCGCTCGCAGCACACCATCCATGAAGCCTACAACAGCATGGGCGAAGACGGCATCGTTGTCACGAGGTCGCGGATCATCCGGGCGGAGTTCCCCGGCGTCATCAGCCGCGACGAGCCTTTCACGCTCCTGCTCAAGGGGCGTTTCATCAAGAGCAACGGCTCCATCATTCCTTTTGTGATCAAGGAGAAATACGACCCTACCAGGGACAAGAGAACGGAATCGTGGACGGACTTTGTGAGCGGCTGCTGAGAATGCCATGAATCCGATCCAGAACATCCTGAATCGATTTCCGCTGATGATTTTGGACGGTGCCTTCGCGACCGAGCTTGAGAAGCGGGGATGCGACCTGAGCTTGTTCCCGACCTCTTGAATCGCGGTAGTCCGGTCAGGGCTTCTCCCAAAGGGGGCGGACGCCGGTTGCGATGGCTGCGTCGAGTTCCTTCATCCGCTTGCGGAGGCGTTCGACAAGCTCGGGTTTCTCGTTCGCGAGGTTCTTCTTTTCGCCGATGTCTTCGGCGAGGTTGAAGAGCATCGTCTCCGGCTGGCCTTGACCCTTCGGTGGCAGCACCAGCAGCTTCCAGTCGCCCTGACGGATGCCGTCGAGCCGGCCGCTCATGGCGTAGTAGAGGAATTCTTCGCGGGGGGACTTGTTGTCGCCGGAGAGCAGCGGGGAGAGATCGACACCATCGATGGGGCGATCTGCGGGCAGCGAAGTGCCGGTGAGGGCGGCGATGGTGGGCAGGATGTCGATGGTGGAGGCGAGTGCGTTCGTCTCGGTGCCGGCAGGGATGCGACCGGGTGCCCAGAGGATGGCGGGAACCCTCTGGCCGCCTTCGAAGGTGGTCATCTTGCCATCGCGCAGGGGGCCGGCGCTGCCGCCGTGATGCTTGAACGGAAGCCAGGGGCCGTTGTCGGTGGTGAAGATGACATAGGTGTTCTTCGCGAGGTCGAGTTCACGGAGGGTGTCGAAAATGCGGCCGAGCTCGGTGTCGAGATGTTCGATGGTGTTGATGTAGGCGCGCTTGGGATCGGGGTCGCGGACGTCGTCGGGAACATAGAGCGGGATGTGCGGCATCGAGTAGGGAAGATAGAGGAAGAAGGGACTCTTCCGGTTCTCCTTGATGAAGGCGACACCGCGGTCGGTGCAGCGGCGGGTGATGGTGCGTTGATCGACGGGGAGTTCGACGATCTTCTCGTTCTCCATCAATGGGGTCTGCCACTTGGTGAGGGTCGATCCGGGGTCATTCCAAAGGACGTCCATTCCCTCGGGGCCTCCTTTGGGCCTGCCCTCGTTGTCGGGGTGGTTCATGTCGTTCGAGTAGGGGATGCCGAAGTAGGCATCGAAGCCCTGGGCTCGCGGAAGGGTTTCCGGATGGTGGCCGAGGTGCCACTTGCCGAAGCAGGCGGTGGCATAGCCTTGCTGCTTCAAGTGATCGGCGATGGTGATCTCGTCCGGGTGCAGGCCGGTCGTCGAGGTGGGAAAGAGCACGCCCTTGGCCATGCTGAGGCGCCTGGGATAGCTGCCGGTGAGAAGGGCCGCGCGGGACGGGGTGCAGACCGATGAGGCCGACATGAAGCTGGTGAACTTGCGGCCCTCGGCGGCGAGCCGGTCGAGATGGGGCGTGCGGATCGTCTTCGAACCGAAGCATCCGAGGTCGCCGTAGCCCTGGTCGTCGGTGAAGATCAGGACGAAGTTGGGCTTCTCCCGGGGGGCGGCCGCAGGGTCGGGGACTTGCTGGGCGTGCGCGTGGGTGAAAAGGAGAAGGCTGACGGTCAGTTGATACGAAGGGGTTTCATGAGATGGGTTCGGCGGCAGCGGGATTTTGCTCAAGCCGCTTACGCAGCGTTCCGGCGATTCCTGCCATGGGTTCGGTGAGGCGGGCGTCATCCGCACGGTTGGGTCTTGTTGCGGCCTCCATTCCCTACCGTCGGCTCTGGTTAATGGATTTCTTTCGGACTCCTCGAAGTCTTGTGGTTTGATACTGTCATCCCGAGGCGAGACCACGCTCAGCGAGGTTGATGGCCGTTTGGCAGGAGGATCAGATCGTCGGCGGTATAGGGAATCTTGTCCGGGCCGGCGGAGCGGAGTTCGAGTTCGCGCCAGGCCTCGGGGTGGACGATGAGCGGGATGTTCCAGCGGTCGAGGAGCAGGCCGTCAGCGGAGAAGAGCGGATGGTCGGCAGGGAGGAAGATCTCCCGGTTCGGGTTCTCGCCGCGGAGGGCGGCGGCGAGGTCGGCGTTGCCGCCGATGGGGTTCTTCGAGGAGTCCTTCACCACGGAGAAGTAGCCGGTGACGACGCGGTGGAGTTTGCGGAGGTCGTCGATGGGCTCGGTCGCGGGATCGGCGTAGCCCGCAAGGAGCGACTCGGCGGCGGTGGGAGCGATCGCTTGCGGCGGCGGTGGAGGCCGGATTGCGGGTGGAGGAGGCGATGGCGGTTTCGAGCCGGTATGCAGAACCAGCCAGTAGAGGAAGCCGAGGATGGCGAGGGCGAGGAGGCCGTTGATCCATTTTCCGCGGCGCATGAGGTGTTAGATTGGTGCCCGGGTAACTCAAGCGAGGAAGCCGACGGGGTGGGCCGCGCTGTACGGATCGTAGAAGTTTCCGATGTTCGGCAGCACGGTCGACATCTGGCCTGGGGCGACGCCGAACCAGCGGAGCAGCTCGCAGAAGTATTCGTCGGCCGACAGCTTGGGGAAGATCCGCCCGCCGCGGCCGATGTCGTCGGCACCATCGATCACCAGCGACGGATAGGTCCCGCGGATCTGTCCGCCGGCGACGGGACCGCCCATGACGATCTGGTGGCCGGACCAGGCGTGGTCGGTGCCCTGGCCGTTCGAGCGCAGGGTGCGGCCGAAGTCGGAGGCGGTGAAGGTGATCACGTCGTCCTCGAGGCCGAGCGTTTCGAGGCACTGCTGGAAGGCGTAAAGCGCGCTGTCGAGGACCGCGAGCATGTTGCCGTGGTTCTGGAGCAACTCCGCATGGTGGTCCCAACCGCCGAAGTCGATGAACACGGTCTGGCGCCTGAGTTTGAGCTGCTCGCGGATCGCGATGGTCTTCGCCGCGGCCCGGAATTGGGATGAGATCCAGTGGTTCGGGAAGGGCGCGTTGTTGACCACGGTCGTAACGTTCTGGCCATTGAGGCTGCCGGGGGCGGAGAAGTGTTGCTGGAAGTCCTCGCCGCGGGCCATGCTGTTCGCGGTGATGCGGGCGTGGGTGCGATGGAAGAGGTTCCGGTAGTGCTCCTCCACCGGGGACGCGACGGTGTCCTCAATGACTTGCTGTTTCGCCTGGAGCACCGTCGAGTCACCGCCTGATCCACTGAAAGCGAGTGCGCCGGTGCCGGTGATGACGAACTGCCCTTGGCTCGCGCCGATCTGGAACGCGGAGTTGCCGGCGACCGAGAAATTCATCGGCATGTAGTAAGTCCCGGTCTGCTCGGTGTTCGCTGCATTGTGGATGATGTCTGCCGCCCGCCCGCCCCAGCCGGTGAGGATTTGCATGCCTTGCGGGACGGAGGTCTGCCATTGCTCGATCTGGTCGCGATGGGAAAACAGCGCCTTGGGGACCGGCACGCTGCCATTGAGATAGGCGGCCTTGTTCGGAATCGGCTCGATCAGGGTGCCGATGTTGGCGAGCAGGCTGACCCGCTTCTTGCCGGTGAAGGCACCGGTGCCGTTGAACATTTCCGCGAGTTTCGGGCAGGACGGGTGGAGGCCGAAGTTCGTGCCGTTCAGGTTGCTGAGCTGCGCTTCCGGAATCGCGAGGTTCGAGCGAGCGGCGGCGTACTCGGCGTAGGCCGCGCCGCGGGGGATGAGCAGGTTGAAGGTATCGCAGCCGCCCGACATGAAGACGCAGACCAGCGACTTCCGCTGCGTGCCGAAGCCCTCCTGCGCGGCGGCGTGGTTCGCCATCGTGAGGTTGAGCAGGGTCGACAGGATCGAAGTCGATCCGATGCCGGCACAACTGGCTTCTCCGAGGAATTGGCGGCGGGTGCGCATGGTGGGGACCTTGTTGTGATTGCTTGTTAGGGTGCCGATTCCCCGGGACGGCATGGACCTGGCAGTAACTCGTCGACGGAGCCGTCGGAATTCCTTCGCTGAATCTGGCCCGGCTTGCAGGCTTCGGAGCCATACAAGGGAATGCCCCGGGCACTCATTTCGGCTAGCCACGAAGTATCATCCTTCGGTTGTTCGAGAAAGGTCGCAAGCACGTTCATGGCCTCCTGGCGTTGCGTGCCTTCGGCGACAGGACTGATCGTCATGGGGCCCCCCATGCGTTCGAGGAGACGGGCCACGGCGTCTCCCGGCAAATTGGCTTCGACGGCCCGGCCCATTGCCGCCCAGTACTCGATTTGTCCGCCAAGCGAGCGGTGGTGCCAGGCCGCCACTCCGCGCGCCTCGTCGACCAGCTCATCTGACAGCTCTACGGGCGTTGATTGGGTCGTGCTCATGAGGCCAAGGCGGTAAGTTACTAACATCTCTCTGCGGGGCGGATTTCTTCATTTTTGCTCCTCTAGCGCTGCACCGCGCCTTCCGGGCAAGTCATCGCGGTCCACACGGCGAGGGCGACGCGTTCCTTCGGGGCGAGGGCGGGATCGGATACGGCGTCGAGCAGGATGCCGCGGGTGCGGGCGGTCATGTTGCCGGCGCAGACCAGCAGGTTGACGTGATCGACGAGTGCGGCGGGGTTCCCGGCGAGGAGCGAGGTATCGCGGTAGTCGAGCGGATACCACCATTCGTAGGAAGAGCGGAAGCCGCGGTGGAGATATTCCCACATCAGGTTGGGGAAGGAGATCGACGAGAAGGTATCGACGATCTGGAAGCCGGGGCTGACCAGGCCGCCGTTGCGGATCTCACCGGGGGCCTGATAGACGGGGGTGTAGAAGTTGAAAACGCTGGGTGAGTTCATCGGCTCCTGTTTACTGAATCCGTAGTAGGTGTCGGTCCAGTTCCACCAGACAAAGTCCGGATGCGATTCCGCGAGCTTGAAGAGCCGGCCGAGGTGCATGGTCTTGATCACCGGCTCGCGGACTTTTCCGAAGGCGGGGGAGAGCGGTTGCGCGCGGGCCTCGGGGTCGAGGAGGATGGCCTTCACCACCGCGCCGAGGTTGCCCCGCTGGCCGCTGCCGTCGTTCACGAAGACATCCTGCACGCGCTCGATGTAGGCGGGCGTGGGATTGTCGGTGACGAGGAATTGGATGAGCTGGCGGGAGACGAAAGGCGGGGTGTTCGGGTGGCGGAAGAGTGAGTCGACGGCATCGCGGACGTCCTGCAAGCCGTTGCTTTCGCTCGCTTCGCGCGGCGGCACGACGAAGCCCTCAAGCAAGGCCTTGGCGTCGAAGTCGTGGCGGTCGGCATGCATCACCATCGGCTTGGTGAAGTGCTCGTCGGCCCAGCCGCCGCCGCCCCAGCCGTAGGGCGAGTCGTAGTAGAGTCCGGTGAAAACGCGGGCCATCTCGGTGATGTCGCCGTTGTCGTAAGTTGGAATGGGTTCGCCGAGAGGGTCGAGCTTGCGGCTGCCGTCGGGATTCAGTTCCCACAGGCCGATGGTGAAAAGTTGTAACAACTCGCGGGCGAAGTTTTCATCCGGGTAGCGGGGGATCGACGGATCGGCCTTCTGGTTCCCGGCGTGGCTGAGGAAGGCGCCCATGGCCGGGTGGAGGGCGACGTCTTGCAGCAGCTCGCCGTAGTTGCCGAGGGCGTGGCGGAGCAGCATGTCGTAGTAGTTCGTCATTCCCTCCGGCTTTTCCTCGAGGTTCGCATCGCGGCGGGAGACCACCACGATTTGCGAAAGGGCGAAGGCGACGCGCTGGCGGAGCTGGTCGGGTCCGGCGATAGCGGCGCGGGCGAAGGGTGTGGTGGAGTTGTTGCCGAAGAGGAACTGGTCCTGGTCGCTGAAGTTATAGGTGGGGTCGATCTGCGGGCCGGTGGCGTCGCGTTTCACCTCGCGGATGTAGGGGGTGTGAAAGGTCGGCGGCAGGGCGAGTTGGGCGTCGAGCCAGCCTTCGAAGCCCAGTTCGCGGACTTCCGCGATGTCTTCCGGCACCGGGCCGAAAGTCGACTGCATGAGGAAGCGCGCGGCATTCACCGGGGACGGCGTGCCGGGCAGGGAAGAACCGGGAACGCCGCCGGACGGGGCGGAGCCTTGGATGCGGTCGAGCAGGGCGAGCGCGTCGCCGGAGATCACGCTGCCGTCCGCGGCGAGGAGTGGCTGGCCGAGCGAGCCGGTGGAGTTGTTAGAGGAACCGAGCACCTGGCTTTCGGCCCAGTCCTCGACGCCGTCTCCATCCCTGTCCGTCGGCGTGACGGCGATGCGGTAGAAATTCCGGCCGGGTGGCAGGGATGCGGCGGGGATGACGAGCTGGCGACGTCCAGCGACGAGCGACGAAGCGGGGAGGCCCGTGGCGGGCTGCCAGTCGTCGAGGGCATCCCCGGTTTCGAGGACGGAGGCTTTCAAAGGCAGGTCCGTCCACGACAGCGCGAGGTCGCCATCGGCGCTCCACGTGAAGAGGTCGAGCTTCGACGCGGCATCGTCCGGATCGGTGCCGGCATCGCTTTCATCGAGGTTGCTCATGCCGTCCCCGTCATCGTCCGCCAACGGCACGCGCGGGACGCCTCCGGACCAGAGGACCCAGGCATCGGAAAGTCCGTCGCCATCGAGGTCGGCCAAGGAGCCGGTGAAGTCGAACCACGCGGGCTTGCTGGTCGCGGAAAGCGGCAGGCTGCCGTGGGCGATTTCGGTGCCGTCCGGAACGCCGTCGTCGTCGCTATCGGCATCGCGCGGATCGGTGCCGGCGAGGAACTCCGACAGGTTGTCCAAGCCATCGCTGTCGGCGTCTAACAAGGCGTCCGCGGCGAGGGCCGGATTGAAGAGGTGGGTGCTTTCCCAGGCATCGGGCATGCCATCGTTGTCGCTGTCGGCCGGGCCGAGCGGGCCGGGGGAAAGGTAGGCGTCGACGCCGGTTTCCAATTCCACATCGAAGGCACCGGGCGTTCCGTCGGCGTTGGTCCAAACCGCGGATCCGTCGAGCAAAGTTGGTTCCGCCGCCACGGCTCCGGTCCAGGTGTAGGTCGCCAGCGTGACCGGTGAGGCGGGAACCGTGAGGTCGGCGATGAGGAAGGTCAGCGTCCAGGAATTGACCGAGGCGTTGGGGTGATGAGCGCTGAACTCGAGTCGCAACGGCTTGGAGTCATCGGTCGTGCCGGAACCGCTGAAGCCGAAGTCGGCCTTGCGGTCGGCCGGGGGCGCGTTCCAGTCACTGTTCCAGAAGCCGTTGGCCGGCTGGCCGCTGACGTGGAAGAGCCCTTCGATGCAGCGGAAGCGGTAGGTGACCCGGCCGTCGCGATAGCGCAGGCCGATGCCGACTGACTTGCTCCAGCCGCCGTGGTTCACCCGGGCGACGGCTTCGGCGAGCATGGTTTCGCTGTATTCGATGGCGCCGAGCATCGAACGCGGGTGGTTCCACAGCAGGCGGATGTTATCGATGCGCCAGAGCCAGGTGCGGGTGGTGGCATTCCAGACCGGGACGCTTGGCGGGACGCTGGCGGCGGACATCGGGTTCGAGCCGGCCTTGCGCTCGATGGCGTCGTCATAGCCGTCGGTGTCGCTATCGGCGTCGTTCGGAAGGGAGGGGAAAGGAACGGCGTTCACCTCGTCGCCGTCGAGCAGGGTGTCGTCGTCCGCATCGGGGTCGAGGGGCGCGGCGTCGAGGTTGTCGGCCAGGCCGTCGCGGTCCGAGTCGCGGTGGTTCGGGTCGGTGCCGGCGGCCAGTTCGGCGGCATTGCCGATCGTGTCGCCATCGGCATCGGCGTTCGCATCGGGAACGGCGGGGTTGAAGCGGTGCTCGACTTCCAGCGCGTCCTTCATCCCGTCGCCATCGGTGTCCGTGCCGGTGTCGATGATCTGAATGCCGTGGAGTCCGGCGTAGAAGCCGTAGTTCCTCGTGGCCAGCGCGCCATTGGGTCCCGGGGCGGGCGGGGTCGGCGTGCCTTGGGACACCAAGGTGAGGCTCTGGCTGCTGCCGGAAAGGTTCCGATAGCGGACGTAGTTCCCCGCTTGGAAGGTGGAAGTGGAGGTGATCTCGCGGAAGCTCGTGAAGGGCGGGTTCGAGTCCGAGCGGAGATAGCGGGGACCTGCCGGATCGCCTTGGCGGGTCAGGGTGGCTTCGGATCCGGGATAGACGTAGCCGGCGTAGACGATCAGGTCGTAGGTCGGATAAGGGATGCCTGTTAGAGACAAGGTCGCCGGGGTGTTGTGGGCGACCGTGACGACTCCGACCGAATTGACCGTGCCGGTGCGCTGGGTGCGGAGCATGCCGTTGAAGAGCCGCTCGTTCCCGGTGCCCTTGTGCAGGCCTGGCGTGGCGAAGTGGCAGCTCCAGCCCGCGTTGACCGTGGTCGCCTGGCCGCGATGGTTTTTCAAGGTCGCGACCGAGCCCGTGATGACCGCGCCGTCCGGCTGCCACTGCGGCAGCGGCGTGGCGGCGTTCCAATGCGGAAAGCGGAGGAGTCCCGCGGGATCGATCGCGGGAAGGGCGGCGGATTGAAGCGACTCCGCCACGAACTGCAGGCCGATCACGCCGGGGAAATCAAAGGGCTTCGAGCTGACGAGCACGGGGTTGGTCCCTTGTTCGATCTCGATGTTGTCGGGATGGCCGTCGCCGTCGCTGTCGGCGAGCAGCGGGCTGGTGACCGTTTCATCGCCATCGGAAAGTCCGTCGCCATCGGTGTCGCGGAGCAGCGGGTTGGTGCCGAGCCCGAGTTCCGCGGAGTCGGAAAGACCGTCGTTGTCGGTGTCGGCATCGGTCGGGTTGGTCCCGGACTGCATCTCGGCCAGGGTCGTGCGTCCGTCGCCGTCGCGGTCCGAGGCGGCGTCGGCGGGATCGCTTTCGCTCAGGCCGAATGTCTCCTCATACCAGCGCGGCAGGCCGTCGCCGTCGGCGTCCTGCATGCCAGTCGGGTCGTGATCGAGCTTCAGGAAATCGAAGCCGATCCAGCCGCCCGCGCTGCCGCCGGTCCGCTCGATCTGGATCACGTTGGGGCCGGCCACCGCGTTTACCGACGCGGCGGGAAAGGTCATTTCCAGCGTGCGGTTCCACGTGATGCCGCTGAAGGCCTTCACCGGCTGGCCGTTCATCGTGACCGTGAGGTTGTGGGTGCCGAAGCCCGGCGCGGACGAGCCGCCCCAGATCAGGTCAATCGTCAATTTCAGCCGCGCCCCGGCGGATGCCTGCCCGGCGGTCAGGGGGAAATGGATGCGGTTCCGCGGGTCGCCGCCGGTCACCTCCCGTTCGAAGTGGGCGAGCGATTCAGCGGTCACCGGGCCGAAGCCCGGGTAGGTGCCGGCCAGGTAGAAGTCGTCGTCCTTCACCGACGGTGAGCCGGGGCTTGCGTTGGAACTCCAGGTCGCGCCGCCGAATTCGTTCGGCGTGCCGTCGTCGATCCCGATCTGCCAGGTGCCGTAGAAGAAGGGAACGCCATGCGCCAAGTTCGCCAGGCAGGCGAGCAACGGCAGCAGTAGTTTGGAAGCGGGCCGGAACATGAGCGGCATCATCTTGCATGGATGGGAGGCCTTTGCAAACCGACGTTTCCGTCTCAGGGGAGCTGGCGAAGCAGAACGGATGCCGCAATGTCGGGGTAAGGGGCTTCACCCATCGGCGTCAACCTAAGCGTAACGCGTTGGTTTACAACGAAATAAAAGCCAGCAAATCGTGCTTTTTTCCTTGACCGGGACATGGGGCCGGCAAGCTGGGAATG
>JBIPNO010000111.1:0-11986 GCA_044372775.1 Haloferula sp. | reverse complement strand
CGGGTGAAGTCTTAGACATGCCGAGCTTGCCGGCTCGCTCACCCTGTCAACACATAATTCGGACTTTTTTCCGTTTTAATTCACTGTCAGTCAGCGCGTTGTGGCTTAACCTGACGCGAATGGGCTGTAGCGGTACGCCGCACGGCAGTAGTCCGCGCTGATGAGCCAACTGCCGCCCCGGAGCACCCGGACCGAGCCCGAAGAAGGACCGCGTGGGTCAGTCCCTCCCGCATAGAGTGTCCCATACCAGTCCCAACACCACTCAAACACGTTCCCGGCCATGTCATTGAGCCCATAGCCGTTCGGCGCAAAGGTGCCCACCGGAGTCGTCGCAGGCGAGGTGCCGCCGATGCTCCCAATGGCGTTGTAGCCGTTCGGTCCCAAGTCGTAACTGTAGGCGATGTAGCCGTAGTAGTTCGCCTGTTTCTGCGCGATGGTGTCGCCCTCCCATGGGAACCGTTTCCCGGCCAGGCCGCCTCGCGCCGCCTTCTCCCACTCCGCTTCCGTTGGCAGCCGATAGCCGTTCGCGCCCCACTTCACCTGCGCATTGGTCACATTCACATCGCCGGTCCGATACACCGTCGTCTGCGCGTCATTCGTGTAATATACCGGCGTCTTCCCCTCACGCTCGCTGCGCGCGTTGCACCACTTCACGCATCCATACCAAGTCACCTTCTGCACCGGATGCGCCGCCCCCTTGCCGCTGCCCGCCGGGAGGTCCGTGTAGCCGCCCACCAGCGTTCCCCACTGCTGCACCGCCTGCCATTGGCTCAGCGTCACCTCGTTCACGTCCATGTAAAACGCCGACAGCGTCGTGCTCACTGGTGCGGCGTCGGTGATATCCGTATCCGCAGCGACGCTGTTCCCCATCGTGAAAGTGCCCGCGGGAATGAGCACCATGCCGGGCGGGGCCGTGATCACGGCACTCGCCGGGATGTTGGAAAGGCCCGCGCCATCGCCGGAGAAGGCTGTGGCCTTGACGGTGCCCGCGACGTCGAGTTTCTGCGTCGGTGAAGCCACTCCAATTCCAACGTTGCCACCGCCATACAGGCTGTCGAATACGAAAGTCGTGGCAGTCAACTCCATCTGGTCGTCGCTGGTGTCTTCACCGATCGAGACAAAGTCCGAGTCTCCAAACTTGATAAGCTTGGGTGCCCCGCCTGCATCCATGCTGCCGACATGAATCCCGGAGGTCGCGTCCAGAGCCAGGACGGAGAGATCCGTTCCGGGTTGCAGGCGGGCGGCCATGAGCGCGTAGCCGACGGCGGCGATCCGCTGGTCGGGCGAGAGCAACTGTGACCCGTTGGTCCCGTCATTGAACCAAACCCGCAAGCGGACATCGGCGTTGCTGAAAACGGAGTTGGGAATCGCCGTCATGTTGGCGAGCGAGGTGTCACCGAGGAGCACCGAGTAGAGGCCCTTGGTCACCGTGAGGGACACGGCGGCCGTGGGCTGCGAGCCGCCGACGCTGCTGCCGTCATTGCTCCAGTAGCTGGTGGTCCCGGTGGCATTGACGAGTGCGAACTTGAACTGGCCCGTACCGTTGAAGTTCGTGGTGCCGACGGCGACACGGCCTTGGTAGTTGATGAGCTGCGGCACCTGGGCAGGCGCGGAAGTCGCGAGAAACATCACCAGCACGGCGACAATCCAGCGGCGCCATGGAGCGTGCCAGAGGGAAGAACGGGACCGGGACCCTTTCGCGGCTCCTTGGACCGATGATTCATCGGTCGGCGAGAAATCGATTGTTTTCATGATCGTGTTTTGATTCCGGGGAGGACCACCGTGCTCTTGCCTGACGGGGCGAGGCCGCTGTGGCATTCGACGCGGCAGCGGCCGAGCCGGGATGGAAAGCGTGCGACGAATGCATCGTGGAATTCCGGTTGTGCCGACAGTATCCACCGGCAAGGTCCATTCCACTGCGCCGGGATTAACCATGACTGTGCATATGATGCCATCCGGAGGCGCAGCTTTCACGGATTGACGTATTTCCAGGCTGACTGGGTTGATTCCGACATAAGAATTTCGCCGAGCCCTGAAAGAACACCGCCACCCACGTCACCGCAGTGTTCGGCATGACCGCCGCGGGACGGGTGCTGGAGAGGCTGGCGCAAGCCGTGGCCCTCTAATCCAGCTTCCGGACCAGGAAGTTGTCGTGGACGATCCGCAGCGTGTTCTGGGCATTACCGCCCATGTTCGGGTTCATCAGCGGCGGCAGGAGCGACACGTCGAAGCTGAGACTCGTGACCAGCAAGTCGTTGACATACGCCTTGATCAATCCAGGCGCCTCGACCTCGAGCCGGGTGCGGTAGTTGACACCACGGTCCAGGACTAGCGACCCGGCTGCAAGCGTGGAGACGGATCCATCATAGGCGAAGATATAGACGAGATCTTCGTCCAGTTGAAGCCCGATGGCGAGGTAACCGTTGGCGGACGAACCGTTCATCCAGGCGATGCCGCCCGAGCTGCGGGAGTCGAAACCCAAGGGACTTTCGAAGCGGATGTCGCATTCAAGCGCGGTGCTGAGGAACGGATGCTTTTGGGCCAGATTCACCCCGACCACGCCGAAGCCGCCGAGATAATCGAAAGTCAGCTCGCCGCTGTTGACCCCGATCGTCATTGGGCTGTGCCCTCCCCCCGGCGAGGGATTCTCGAGGATGTATTTCGACAGCGGCGACGGCCCGGAGAAATCGTCCGCGAACAACACTCCGCTTTCCACGGCACCGATGTCGACCGTCCCGCCGAGCACCCGGGTGAAGCCGCGCTGGTCCACGGTGAGCCCGGTCGAACCGCCCGCATTGATCGCGGGGGAGCCAGGCTGCGGCAGGTGCGTCGCGGTCGGTCCTCCGTTGTCGGCCAGCGGCCCGAGCAATGGAGCGGCGACGATGCCCGTGAAGGTGCCCTCGACCCCGCTGAGGCTGCCGAGCAGGCTGACCCCGTCTTCCGACCAAATCTCACCGTCGATGTCCGGGCCCGAGCCATCGGCCGTATTGCCGGCGATGATCGAGTTCTCAAGGGTCAAGCGGCCCGCGGGAGAAGTAAGGATGCCGCCGCCCGAATCCGTGGTGAAGTTCGCGGTGATCGTGGAAGAGACCAGCCACAGCGAGCCGCTGTTGCCGATCCCGCCGCCACCTTCGCCATCCATCGCGTCGTTGCCGGACACCGTGCTGTTGGTCAGGGAAAGCCACCCGGCGTTTGAGATGCCGCCGCCGTAGCCGCCTTCCGCCAAGTTCCCCGAGATGGTGCAGCGGTCGATCTCCGCGGTCGCCGCGAAGTGGTTCACCAATCCCCCGCCGTCGAAATTCGCGCCTCCGCCGGACAAGGTGCACTCGCTCAGTGCCAGTCGGTATTGGTTGTAGATCCCGGCCGCCCGCTGGAAGCTTCCATTTCCGACCAGATTGCAGCGGGTCAGGCGGGCGTGCCCGGCATTGAACAATCCTCCGCCGTAGCCATAGGATTCGTTATTGGCCACGGTGCAGGATTCCATCCGCAGGATTCCGCCATTGTAAATGGCACCGCCATCGTCACCCCAGTTGTCCTCCAACAAGCAGCCGGTCAGTTCCAGGTAGCCCGCGCTGTTCCGTATCGCCGCACCATCGAGGAACTCGACATCGCCGTCGCCCACGAAGTCTGCCATGGTGAGACCGGACACCGCCAGCCCGCGACCCGGCGCGACCTCGATCCCTCGCACCAGTTCCGCCGTCAGCATCAGTCCACCCGCCAGTGAAGAAGCATCGACGATCAGGTTCTTGCCCGCGGTTAACTGTCCCCCGGTCAAGGTGATGACTTGCGAGTCCAGTGCCGGTGCGAATTGGATGATGGCACCCGCCGGGGCGTCCGTCATCGCATCGCGCAACGAGACATTCCCGAGGCCCATGCCGTTGTTCTCATCGGCCGTGGTATTCACGACGACCGTCGGGATGGCATTGCCGCTTTCCACGGCACCGATGTCCACCGTGCCACCAAGCACCCGGCCGAATCCCCGCTGGTCGGTCGCGAGCGAGGTCGCACCGCCGGCATCGATCGCCGGCGAACCAGTCGCCGGCGGCATCACCAGCGTCGGCCCGCCGTGGACCCCCAGCGGTTGCAGCATGGGATCGCCGACGATGCCGGTGAACGCGTTGGTCACTCCGGTGGTCGTGCCGAGCAGGTTGACGCCGAGCTGGGTGTTGATTGCGCCGTGGACGTCGGGTCCGTCGGGCGAGCCGGTGTTCTCCGCGACGATTGAATTGGCGAGGGTCAGGGATCCTCCCGCCGTGTTGGAGATTCCCCCGCCGTCGTTGGCGGACACGGTGCAAGACTCGGCGACCAGGCTGCCGGAGTTTCCGATGCCCGCACCGATGTTGTCGATCCACGACACGTTGCCGCTGACCGTGCTGTTGGTCAGGATCAGGGCCGCGGAGTTGGCGATCCCGCCGCCGAAGCCTGCTTCCGAGATATTGTCGGAGAAGGTGCAGCGGCTGACCGTCGCCGTGCCCACGTTGTCGAGCCCGCCCCCCACGGTGTTGGAGGAGTTGAACGAAAGCGAGCAATCGGTCATGCCGAGGACGCCTTCATTGTAGATCCCCGCGCCATTGCCCGAGGTTCCGTTGCCAACGGCGAAGGATCCGGCGAGGGTGGCGCTGCCGGCGTTGAACAGGCCACCGCCGTCACCCTGGGCCTCGTTGTCATACAGGGTGCAAGCCGTCACGAGCAGTTGGCCGCCGGCGGCATTGTGGATCGCCCCGCCCTCGTTGCCGGTATTGTGGCTGAAGTCGCAGTCCGTGAGCGCAAGCTGGCCCGCGTTAAGGATCGCCGCCCCGTCGTCATCCGGCGATTCGAAGCCCGATACCGCGAGCTTCTTCATCGTCACCTGGGTGCCAGCCGCTACGTCGAACGCGCGGACTGCGGTTCCGGTGAAGGTCACGCCACGCGGCAAGCCCGAAGCATCAATGTCCAGGTTCTTTGCGATCACCAGCGGGCCGCTGGTCAGATGGATGGTCGCGCCGTCGAGATAGGGCGCGAAGGGAATCAAGGAACCGGCACGCGCCAACTCGATGATCCGGCGCAGCGATCCCGCGCCGGAGTCATTGGCGGTCGTCACCAGCAGATAATTCTGCACTTCCACCGCGCCGATATCCACCCACCGGCCATCGAGCCGGGGCAGCCCCCGTTGGTCCACGGTCTGTGTCGTGGGACCGCCCGCATCGATCGCCGGCGAGGCGGTGAGCGGAACCATGGTCTCGGTCGGCCCGCCGAAAGACCCCAGAGCCGAGAGACCCGGCGCGCCGATGATTCCGGCGAAACTGCCGCCAAGACCGTTGGTGCTGGAGATCAGGTTCACACCGAGTTGGGTGTTGATCGACGACACCTTGAGGTCCGGCCCCGAGTTGGTGGCCGTGTTTCCCGCGACAATGCTGTTTTCCATCAGCAAGGTCCCGGTCGTCTCCTCGATGCCGCCGCCCTTGTCGCCGGCGTGGTTCCGGGAGAGCGTGGCGGAGTAGAGCCGGATGGTGCTGGACCCGTCGCCGTCGATCGCACCGCCCCACTGGGCCGAGTTGTTAGCCAAGGTGGACGAGGTCAGGGTCAGAACGCCCGCCACGTGCTCGATCGCCCCACCGCCGACCGCCGCGGTGTTTCCTGAGAGCGTGCACGCGAGAATGGTGAGCGTGCCTTCGTTCTTGATCGCCCCGCCGCCCGAGGCCGAAGTGTTTCCGGAGAGGGTGCTGCGGGTCAGTGTGACCTCGCCGCCGTTGTCGTTGTCGATCGCCCCGCCGCCGGGAGTGTCCTCCGCCTGGTTTCCGGAAAAAGTGCTGCCGTCGATGGTCAGGACGCCGTCGTCATTGTAGATCGCTCCGCCGTTGTCGGCCCGGTTGCCCGACAGCTCGCAGGCCGAGAGCGAGAGCACGCCTTCCGAAACGATCGCGCCGCCGCCGTCGGCCGCGGAGTTGCCGCCGAGTTGCGACGAATTCAAGGTGAGCGTTCCGGTGTTGAAGATCCCGCCCCCGTCGTCGCCGGCTCGGTTGCCCGACACCACGCACCGGTTGAGGGTCAGGTTGCCGGCGTTGCGGATCCCGCCGCCATCGCTGGAGATCCGCCCGAAAAGGATCCCGAGGCTCCTCATCGCGACCGTTCTAGCCGGCTGGATGTCAAAGACGCGGTAGTTGCCGTTCCCCGAGACCTCGATTCCGGAGGACAGTGAAGAGGCATCAATCGCCAGATCCTTGCCGACCACGAGTGTACCGACCGTCAGGAGGATCCGCTGGCCATCCAAGGCCGGATCGAAGTAGATGGTGGAGCCGGCCGACGACCAGTTGATTGCATCGCGAAGGGAGATATTGCCCACGTCGGGCCCGTCGTTCTCGTCCATTATCGTATCGACCACCAGCCCCGGCATCGCGGCCCCCGCCTCCACCGCCCCAATGTCGACCCGTCCGCCGATCACCCGGATGAAGCCGCGCTGATCGACCAGCAGGGTCGTCGGGCCTCCGGCGTCGATGGCCGGCGAACCGGGCAACGGCAGCATCGTGCGCGTCGGCCCGCCATTGCCCGAAAGCGGGCTCAGCAACGGGTCGCCGACGATGCCCGTGAAGGGCACGGTGACGCCGGACGTGCTCTTCAGCAGGTTGACGCCGGATTGGGAAAAGATGGCGCCTGAAATGTCCGGTCCTGCCGGTGCCGAATTCCCGGCGACGATCGTGTTGGTCAGGGTGAGCACGGCCGACGGATAAAGATCCATTCCACCGCCTTCGAAGAACGCCGTGTTGTCCGCGATGGTGCATGAAACCACCCCGATTACCCCGCGGCTCGAGATGCCGCCGCCGAATCCGAGGTCCGCGAGATTGCCGGTGATCGTGCACTGGGTGAGGATCAGCGAGCCGCCGCCTTGATAGATTCCGGCCCCTTCGCCCTCGTAGGACAGGTTGCCTGAAAGAGTGCATGCCGACAGTTCGGCCGCCCCGCTGCTGGTGTGGAGCGCTCCTCCATTGTCACCGGCCCAGTTGTCCTCGGCGGTGCTTCGGACCATCGACAGGGTTCCGGTGCTGAAGATCGCGCCTCCGGTGTCGTAGGATCCGTTCCCGACGAATTCGGAGTCCTTGACCAGGAGCCGCCCCCTGCTGGAAACACCTCCCCCCTCGTGTTCGCATTCGTTCTCCATGATGGCGGAGTCCAACAAGTCGATCGTTCCCTCGTTGTTGAAGATCCCCCCGCCATCCCCGCCACAAGAGTTCCCCATAACGGTGGACTCCTTCAACAGGAGATAGCCCGATCCTCCGGCATGGATTCCACCGCCGCGGGTCGCCGCCGAATTGCCCTCAACGGCACAACCGCGCATCAACAGGTAGGAATCACTGTAGATCCCGCCGCCGTCGATATCGGATTCATTCCCGGAAATGGTGCAACCGGCCAGTTCCAGCTCCCCGAGCATGAGGTTGAGGATTCCCCCGCCATAGCCCTCGCCCCGGGCCTCGTTGTTCAAGAACGAAGTGGAGGCGACATACGCGTATCCATGATTCATGAAAGCTCCGCCGCCCTCCGCCACGTTGCCGGAGAACGAGCAGTTCTCGAGATAGGCGGACCCGGAGAGGTCGTTGTAAAAACCTCCACCGTCGAAGTTCGCGCTGTTAGATGAAAAGGTGCAACCATCGATTTCAAGGAGCCCGCGGTTGGAGATGGCCCCGCCGCTGGTTGCGGAACCGTTGTCCCGGAAAAGGCAGCCGCTCAGACGGGCTTCCCCGTCATTGAGAAGCCCCCCCCCTTCTTCGAGGACCACTTCGTTCTCCGCCACGGTGCAATCCACCATCGAAAGCATGCCGGTGTTGTGAATCGCACCACCGGCCCCCCCGGTGTTGCCGGACAAAACGCAACGGAACAGCTCCAGATCGCCACCGTTGAAGATCGCGACGTCGGTCTCGCCGCCGCCGCTGATGTCCCGGATGGTCAGCCCTTTGATGACCGCCCGGCTGCCCGGCACGACTTCGAACACTTGCGTCACCGCCCCGGTGATCTCGACCCCTTCGGCCAGCGCGAGCGCATCGATCGTCAGGTTCTTGTCGAGCAAGATCTCCCCGCCGGTGAGGGTGATCGTCGCTCCGCTGAGCGCCGGCGCGAACAAGACCGTCGAACCCGGCGCCGCGAGGCCCACCGTGTCCCGCAGCGATCCCGGGCCGGAGTTTGCCGCCGTCGTCACGATCAGCGAGCCTTGGACTTCCACCGCACCGATGTCCGACTTCGGACCGACCACCCGCGGCAAGCCGCGCTGGTCGACCGCCAGCGCGGTCGCGCCTGCGGCATCGATCGCCGGCGACCCGGACTGCGGCGGCATGGTCCGAGTCGGCCCGCCAAAGGCCCCCAAGGCGGAGAGATTCGGCGCAGCGACAATCCCCGCAAAGCCGCCGCCGAGGCCGTTGGTGCTCGAAAGCAGGTTCACGCCGAGCTGGGTGTTGATCGAGCTGGCCTTGAGATCGGGCCCGGAGTTGGTGGCGGTGTTCCCCGCGATGATGCTGTTCTCTAACAAGAGAGTCCCGGTCGTCTCCTCGATGCCGCCGCCCTTGTCGCTGGCGTGGTTTCCGGAGACGGTGCAGGAGTAAAGCCGGACGGTGCTGGTGCCGTCGCCATCGATGGCACCGCCCCATTGCGCCGAGTTCCCGGTCAAGGTGCAGTTCGTCAGCGCCAGCAGGCCGGCGCCATGCTCGATCGCGCCGCCGCCGACTCCCGCGGTGTTGCCCTCCAGCGTGCAGGCATTCAGCACCAGGGTGCCGCTGTTGCGGATCGCGCCGCCCCCGTCATTCGCACGGTTGGAGGAGAGCTCGCAGTCCAGCAAGGTCAAGTTTCCCGCGTTGCGGATCCCTCCGCCGACGGTCGTGATCGCCCCGTCGATGATCTTCAAGCGCTTCATCGACACCGTCCTGCCCGAGGAGATGTCGAAGACCCGGGAACTGTCGTTGCCCGACACGATGACCCCGGAGGGAAGCGCCGAGGCGTCGATCACGAGATCCTTCCCGATCACGATCTGCCCGAGACCGAGGGTCACCGTGGCGCCGTCGAGGGTCGGCGCGAATTCGAGGGTGCTGCCCGCCGGAGCATGGAGCACGGCTTCACGCAACGAAATCCCGTTCCCGAGACCGGGATCCAGGCTGCCGTTGTTTTCGTCCGCGGCAGTGGTCACTTCCACGGCCGCTGCCGATGCCGTCAGTGCGGTGCCGAGAGCGAGCCCCAACGCGAGCAGCGCCCGTAGCCGTCGTCGCATTCCCTT
Source organism: Haloferula sp. (assembly GCA_044372775.1). GTDB lineage: Bacteria > Verrucomicrobiota > Verrucomicrobiia > Verrucomicrobiales > Akkermansiaceae > Haloferula. The sequence goes on along the minus strand of JBIPNO010000111.1, from coordinate 2,754 downwards.
TCCGGGCAAGGAGCCCGGGGCGAGCGGGTGCAATGGCAGTCCGAGCGAATCGGCAGTCCGGGTTCGGGCCTGCCGGGGAGGGAGGATTTCAAGTTTCATGGCTCAGGGATGGCAATAGACGCCACATGCCATCGTGAATCTCGCGCCCCGGCGTGTCTATCGGTCGATCGCGCGCTTGTTCATGGGGGCCGCTCGTGATCCGGCCGTACGGAAATTTCGTACGGCTCTTCTTGATATTAGGATCTATCTTGGATTCAACCTGCCTCAGCTGGAGGAGGAAATGAATTGAACCTCAAGCGGCGATGGGGATGATGGTCCCGTTTCAAATGAAGAGAATACTCGTCGTCGATGATCATCCGGTCCTCAGGGAAGGCTTGGCCCATGTGATCTCGACCGCGGGCGACTTGTCGGTTTGCGGTATGGCTGGGTCGGTGCGAGAGGCTCTCCAGAAGGTCGAATCGCACGCTCCGGACCTGGTGCTGACGGACCTGATCCTGCCTGGCCGCAGCGGACTGGAACTGCTCAAGGACTTGCGTGCGACTCATCCGAAATTGCCGGTGGTGGTGCTGTCGATGCATGACGAGATGATCTACGCGGAGCGCTGCCTGGCAGCCGGAGCCCGCGGCTACATCATGAAGGAGGCGGCGGCGGAGCATCTGCTCGATGCCATCCGACTGGTGCTTGCGGGGGGCATCTTCGCCAGTCCGGCCGTGATCGGACACTTCCTGCAATCCCTGTCCCATCCGCAGGGACGGGCCAGGGCCGATTTCCCCATCAAGCGGTTGACCGACCGGGAAACCGAGGTGTTCGAGCTGATCGGGGCCGGAAGGAGCAATCAGGAAATCGCGGGCTTGCTCGGCATCAGTTGCCGGACCATCGACGCACACCGCTCCCACATCCGGGAAAAATTGGGGATTGCCGACGGTCTGGAACTCACCCGCTATGCCATCCGCTGGGTTGAAGCAGGCTCCTTGCTCCGATCGTCCCCTTGATTGCTTCGGCATGGCAGCCGGTGCCCGCCCGAGCTTTCCCGATCCCGTGACCGGTCCGGAACCACAGGCAGGACCCGCGCACCAACGGATGGGAACTTGAGCAAGCGGAGCCGCGGGGGGAACTTCCAAAGAGAACCGCGGGCTGGCGGCCGGGGAAGCGGGATGGGTCCTCAGGAAGCGACCACGATCCCGGGAAACGCTTCTCCACCCGCCTCATCCCGGGGCCGGACCGCGCAGGTAACCACGGTGCCTCCCCCGCTGGCCTGCCGGATCGAAAATGCCCCTCCGATCACGCCGGCCCGGTATCTCATGAATTTCAAACCATTCCCGCCCCCGTGCGACGGATCCTCCTTCATCCCCCGGCCATCATCCGCCACCGTCAGGATCACTTCGTCATCCCGCCGGATCAAGGAGATCAAGATCTTCTTCCCTCCCCCATGCTTGATCGCGTTGGTGCTCGCCTCCTGGGCGATCCTGTAGAGTTGCTTGCAGAGGACCTTTCCCTTCAACAAGACCGGCTCCGGGCAGTGGAAATCGCATTGGACTTCAGAAATACGGCTGATCTCGCCTGCCAACTCGGCAAGGCTCGACATCAGGTCTCCGGATTCCGGACCCACCGGATCAAGACCCCGGGCGATCGCGCGGGTTTGACCAACCGCCTCTTTCAGCAGTCCGGCAATCCGCGCGGCCTCCTCTTGAAGGCCGGCATCGGCTTTCGGCAGCGACTTCGCCAGCGCGTCCATCCGCAGGTGGACCGCCGTCAACAACGATCCCAGCCCGTCGTGCAGTTCCTGGGCGCTCCGCCGGCGTTCGTCGACCACCGCATTGATCACCTGCTGCTCGAGTTCGCGGCGCTCGCTGATGTCGCGCATGATCCCGCAAAACATCCCGAGATGATCAATCTGGCTGACCGCCAGCTCGACGGGGAAGATCGAACCGTCCTTGCGCACGCCGCGAACTTCTCTGCCGAGCCCGATGATTCGGGCTTCTCCGGTCTCCAGATAGCGGGACACGTATCGATGATGATCTTCCCGGTGGGGCGAGGGCATGAAGATGCTCACGTCCTGACCGATGAGTTCATCCCGGAGATAGCCGAACATCTTCAAAGTCGCGGGATTCACGTCGATGATCTTTCCGTCGCGGTCGATGGTGACGATCGCATCCACGGTGGAATCGAGAACCGCTTGAATCCGGCATTCGTTCTCCTTGATGGCACTGATGACGGCACGGTCCTCGTTGGAAGGCCACAACAGCCAGATCTCGCCTCCGTCGATCGGATACGCCGCGATCTCGATCGATCGCTCGACTCCATCCTCGCCCCGGATCCGTTCGCTGAGGCAATGGCTGAAACGGGCGTCGCGGAGAGCCTTGTGCCGGACGCGTGCGGCGGCTTCGTCGGGTCCGTGCGCCTTTCCAAACCAGTCGTCGACAGTCCTTATCGATTCACCCCGCCAGCCACAGGTCTCCTCGGCCGCCCGGTTGAACCGCAGCTGCGCCCCGGCGGTCCAGATCGTCGCGATTGGGAGAGATTCCACCATCAAACGGATTGCGGACGAGGGCGAGTCGTTCGCGATTGAACCTTTGTCGGCGGGCGGATCGGACGTTTCCCGGTTGTTCACCTTCTAGGGACTAACCCATTGGCGTCAACCTAAGATGCTGAAGGTTGATTCCACAAGGGATTTCCTGCCTTTGCGGCGGCCGATCTGGATGTGCCGCGGGTCCGGCTCGTAGTCGCCGAAGCTCTCCAGTTTTTTCACGCCGG
>JBIPNO010000050.1:0-39967 GCA_044372775.1 Haloferula sp. | reverse complement strand
GTGAACTCCTATCTCAATTGGAAGAACGCCGACCCGAAACCCATCTCCTGGCAGTTCACCAACGAATCGGCACGAGTGAAACTGAAAGCCCTTTATCCTTCACTCTAAGATTTATGTGCTACTAGCCGGTCTGCGCGACATCGCCGTCGAGACCATGGCCGAGGCGATCCGCGGGGTCAGCGTGCGCGAGGGCTGCGACCCGCGGGACTTCGTCTTGTTGGCCTTCGGCGGTGCCGGCCCGCAGCATGCCTGCGCCGTTGCGGAAAAGCTTGGCGTCGATCGTGTGCTGATTCCCGCCGATGCCGGTCTCCTCAGTGCCTGGGGTCTCGAATGCGCCCGCTGCCAGGAGCAGCGGGTGAAGCAGATCCTGCAGCCTTTCCAAGCCACCGAGGATCTAACAGACAGTTGGCGGCAGCTGGCCGCCGATGCCGCGTCGTCGATCCGCGGCGCTGAAATTCGCTGGCTCGCCGACCTCCGCCTCGCCGGTCAGGACAGCTTTCTCACGGTAGAAGCCGAGGATCCCGCCGGTCCCGCGTCGCATCTCACGCGGGGCTTCGCCGACGAATACCAAAAGCTCTACGGCTACCCACCGCCCGCGAACCGGCCGCTCGAACTCGTCGCCCTGCGGGTCGTCGCCGAGGAAAGTGCCGCACCCTCCTCCGCCGAAGCCTTTCCCGCCGCCGCCGAGTCCGGCCCCGTCCTGCTCCAGGACCGATTCTCCACCTGCGTCATTCCTGCCGCCTGGCAAATCCGCCGCGGCACCCGCGGCTCGATGTTGTTAGAAAAGTCCGCATCTGTGGTTTCTTCATCTGCCATCCACCATCTGCCATCTACGATCTCCTCCGCTCTCTTCCGCAGTCGCTTCGAGGGCATCGTCACCGCGATGGGCGAAAGCCTGCGCCGCACCGCGCTGTCGACCAACGTGAAGGAGCGCCTCGATTTCTCCTGCGCCTTGCTCGATGCCTCCGGCCACCTCGTCGCCAGCGCGCCGCACGTGCCGGTTCATCTCGGGGCGCTCGGGGTCTGCGTGCGGGAAGTGCTGCGCGTCCTCGATCCCGGACCGGGCGACGTGATTATCACCAACCATCCCGGCTTTGGCGGCTCGCACTTGCCCGATGTCACCCTGATCGCGCCAGTCTTCGACGGGGCGGGGGAGCTCATCGCCTTCGTCGCCAACCGCGCCCACCACGCGGAGATCGGCGGCAAGGCACCGGGCTCGATGCCGGCCGATGCCCGCTTCCTGGCCGAGGAGGGCGTGGTCATTGCCCCGCGCCTGTTGGTCCGCGGCGGCGAGCCCTTGTTCGGCGAGGTCGAAGCCCTGCTGCGCGAGGCCCACTGGTCCTCGCGGCGGATTTCCGACAACCTCGCCGACCTTGAGGCGCAGCTTGCCTCGATCCATCACGGCACCCGTGCGATCGAAGGCCTCGCCGCGGAGCATGGGGGAAAGATTGTGCGCAATGAGCTCCGCGGCATCCTCGACGGCTCCGCTGTGCTGATGGCGGCACGGCTTGGCGGCCTGGCGATCCACCAATGCGTTGCCACCAGCTTCGACGACGGCACCCCGCTGAAACTCCGCGTTACCGCGGAAGGTGGCCGGATGCGGCTCGACTTCACCGGCAGCGGCTGCGTCCACCCACGCAATCTCAACGCAACCCCGGCGATCGTCCGCAGCGCCGTCCTGTTCGCCCTGCGGCTGTGGCTCGGCGAAGATGTCCCGCTCAACGAAGGCCTGCTCGAAGCGGTGGAGATCGTCATCCCGCCCGGACTTCTCTCGCCCGATTTCGGCGACGATCCCGCGACCGCCCCGGCGGTGGTCGGCGGCAATGTCGAGACCAGCCAGCGGCTGACCGACCTGCTGTTAGAGGCGTTGGGCCTCGCCGCGAATGGACCCGGCACGATGAACAACTTCCTCTTCGGCGATGGCAGCTTCGGCTACTACGAGACCCTGGCCGGCGGCTCCGGCGCGGGTCCGCGGCATCACGGCAGTTCCGGCCGGCATGTCCATATGACGAACACCGCGATCACCGATCCGGAGCTCCTCGAGCATCGCTTTCCGGTCCGCTTGTGGAAGTACGAGATCCGTCGTGGTTCCGGCGGCGCGGGAGGGCATCGCGGCGGCGACGGGATGGTCCGCGAGGTCGGGTTCCTCAAGCCGCTGGTCGTTTCCTTCCTCACCGAGCGCCGCGCGGCCGGTCCGCGCGGCCTGTGTGGCGGAGGCAATGGCCAGCCTGGAAGCCAGACGCGGACCCACCCGGACGGACGGGAGGAAGTCCTGCCTGGTGCCGTGACTTATCAAGCGGCGGCGGGAGAGCGGGTCATCATCCGCACCCCGGGTGGCGGTGGCTGGGGATAGGGGCTGTGGGAGTGCTGACTTTGGTCGGCGGGCCGGACCGGGGGAGGCAACTCTCGCCGGCTAAAGTCAGCGCTCCGCCGGAGGTCGCCGCCTCGACGAAATGCGGCAAGAGGTTCCTTCCGGCCACCCTATTCGCTCACCTTGAGGCGCACGAAGATCCTCGGACCCGACGGCGGCAGGGAGACATCCACGCGATCCGATGAGGCACCTGGCGTGATCGTCACGGTGGCGGTGGATTCCGCGGGGATGTTCAGCGGGGTCCATCCGCTGAGGCTGCTTCCATACTCGACGATCTGAGTGGTGGATGCTTTGGCGGCATGGCTGCGATTGAAGGAGAAGACCTGGAGTCCGCCGGACGTGCTCAGAGTGGGGCGGATGGACTGGGATGAAACCATGGGCGGCCCACCCAGCACGAACTCCATCAAGTTTGAGAAGCCGTCAAGATCCGGGTCGTCCGCCGGGTCATCGTTCACGCCCGCCGTCAGTCCGCGGGCGGGGTCGGACGCCCAAACCTCAAAGTCCGTCCGGGCGGAATTGACCGTGACGTTCACGCTGGTGGACGCGGACAGGTAGTTGGTGGTGTCGGTCGGCGTGAAGGTCACGCTGTGGGAGGCGGTGCCGGTGCCGGGTTGGGTGGCCGGTGCGGTGAAGGCGAAGGTTCCGGGCACCGATCCCACGCCGCCGCTCAAGGTGGAGTCGGCGAGTGTCTGGCCGAAGTTGATCGCGGTGGCAGTCGGTGGCGTGGTGATGGTGGTGAGGGCCGGGGTAATGTCGGCTGTTAGTTCAGTTGGCTGGGCGAGTGTGTAGTTGCCGCTGCCTGCGCCGGTGAGGGTCAGGCCAGAAACGGTCACCGTCTTGGCGACGCCCGCGTTGGGGTCGGCGAAGGCACCCTGAGGCACTCCAGTCAAAGCGAGCGCGTCTCCGGTGAAGGGCCTCCCGTCGCCGGCCGGGCCCTCGCCCGCCGCCCCGGCGGGCAGCAGCGTGGCCGTGCCGCTGAGCGGCGCGATGGAGGTGCCGTCGTAGGTCCGTGAGTTCGCAGACAGGCCGCTCGTCTCGAGAGTCTTGGGCGTAATCGTGACCGAGCCACTGAGACCATCGAGCGTGTAGTTGGCGGCGGCAGGTCCTGAAAGAGCGAGCGTGGAAGTGGAGGCGGCCTTGAAGGTGGCGATGGCACCGGACCAAGCGTCGGAGGCGCTGACCGTGCCACTGGAAGCGGCGGCTCCCGTGGTGCTGACGATTTTCTCGAGGGCATAGATCATCGCATCGCTGTTCGCGGCTCCGGACTGCGGAGATGCCACGACCGTGAAATCGTTGCCATAAGGTGCGTTCAAGGTCCTGCGGCCGTCCGCGATGCCGATCCCGCCGATCCACAGCTCTTGCGCGCGGGTCGTTACCGGCGTGGTGCCGGTGACCGCGGCAGTGCTGGAACCGGTGGCGTTGGCGACCTGATCGAGAGCGCTCGCCGTCAGGATGCCGCCATACTCGATCACGACCGCGGCGGATCGAAGTGAGGCTTGGTTGATGGTGATCCCCGTCGTTCCGCTGGATACGTTCGGACCATGCCAGATTTCCGTCGTGCTGCCGCCGGTGTTGGTGGCTTGCGCGACGCGGGACCAGGTGACACCTCCGCCGCTGATGGAGGAGACGCGGTTGGCGCTGGTGCCGCGGGTGGCGATCACGGCCACCAGGGTGTTCCCGGCTTGCGCGGCGGTGGCCAGCTCGACGGCGAATGACGCGGAAGCGGAGGCGCCGGTGCTGCCGTTGGCGCTTTGCACGCGGACGGGATTGGCGAAGCCTGTTAGAAAGTCCTGTGTGCCGGCATCCTTGGAGACCAGTGGAGCGGAGCCGGTCAGGATCAGGTTGCCGCCGTCGATGTTGTTAGAAATCGAGAGAATCCCCGCCGCGGCCGTCGCGGTCGCGTCGTAGATGCGGGTGCCGGTCAGTTGGAGCGGGCGCGGCGTGATGGCGGCGTCGGGGATGGTGGGTTGGCCGGCGAGCACGTAGTTGGCGGCATCGGCACCGCCGAGCGAGTAAGCGGTGGCGGTCACCGCCCAGGTCCCGGGATTGGGGCTGGCGAAGGTGCCGCTGCCGGGAACGATCGTCACCGTTTCCCCGCCGACCACGCCGCCGGAGATCGCGCCGCCGGTCAGTGTGGCGGTGGCATTGCCGTCATAAGTCTTGTCGGCCGCGCTCACGCCGGTGATCGCGAGGGCGAGTGGAGTCACCTCGTAGGCGGACGCCGCGGAGATGCTGGCCGCGAAGTTCCCGTCGCCGCTGTAGGTCGCGGTGATCGAGTGGCCCGCCACCGCGAGGCTGCCGGTGGTGAAGGACGCCACGCCGCCGCTCAGGGTGCCGGTGCCCAGCACGGTGGCGCCGTCCTTGAAGGTGACCGAGCCGGTGGCGGGGCCGCTGGAGACGGTCACCGTGGCGGTGAAGGTGACCGCGGTCCCGTAAGCTCCGCCTGCCGGCGGGGACGACACGAGATCCGTGGCGGAGGGAACCAGTCCGGGCGTGCCGGCGACCTGGGGGGAGTCGCCGCTTTCCCCGGCCGGATTGATGGCGGACACGACGTAGTAATAGGTCGTGCCGTTGACCGCCGTGAGATCGTCGTAGCTTGCGGCGGCGGGATTGCCGATCACACTGTAAGGACCGCCGGCGGTCAGGGAACGCTTCACGTAGTAGCTGGCGGCACCGGCCGAGAGCGTCCAGGTCAGGCCGACGCGGTTGCTTGTGGCCGCGGCGACCGGATTCGCCGGAGAGGCGGGCAGCAGGCTGATGATGTCAACGGCGAGGGCGGCGGAGGTGCTGCTCCCGTGGTTGGCGTCGCCCGTGAACCGCGCGGTGATCTCGTGAGGGCCGATCGCCAGGGAACTGGCGGTGAAGCTGGCTTGGAACGAGCCGTTCAAGGTCCCGCTGCCGAGCAGCGTGGTCCCGTCGAGGAACTCGACGCTGCCGACCGGAGATCCGCCGGTGACCGTTGCGGTGAAAGTCAGGGGCTCGCCCGGATCCGACGGGGTGCTGCCACTTGTTAGAGCGAGCGTGGTGGTGGTCGGGGGAAGAACGGTGACCGTGCCGGTGCCGGAGAACCAGGTGTCGTTCTTGTTGGCCGCCGGCGAGGCGGTGGAGCCATGGGTGCCGGGTGGCAACGGCGCGCCGGCATTGAAGGTGAGCGCGGCGATGGTGCGGGTGCCGGTGTAGTTGAGGGCGACCTTCGCCCCGGTGCTGATGTCGAGGGAGCCCGTGCCGAGGGCGGCGGCCTTGGTGCAGGTCAGCGTGCCGGCGGTCACGCGGGTGGGACCGGTGTAGCTGTTGGTTCCGGAGAGCGTGACGACCCTGCCGCCTTTCGTGATGAGACCGCCCGGGCCGCTGATGTTGCCGTTGAAGGTCATGTTCCAGGTGGCGTCGACCGTGGTGAGGGCGTTCAGTGTGACCGGGCCGCCCCATTTGGCACCCCAGCCGTTGTTGCTGAAAACGGTGCCGCCGTTGCCGATCAGGGTGTTGGTCGCGTTGTCCACCCGCTCGAATTGCAGGGTGCCGCCCGGATTGACGGTGACCGGCCCGGTGCCGAGGGCCGCGTTGATCGGGGGGCTGATGCCGCCGTCCATGGTGCCCCAGATCAAGGTTCCGCTGTTGATGATGGTTCCGCCGCTGAAGGTATTGGGCGCCGCGGTCTGGGCGGCGAGGTTGTAGCCGTGCACCCTCAGTCCGCCCGGGCCGTCCTTGGTCAATCCGCCGGGGGCCGAGATCAGGCCTGCCAGGGTCAACTGCCCGCTGCCGGTGCCGCCGAGCACGGTGATGGCGGTGAGGTTGAGGGGCGCGGTGATGGTCACCGCGTTGCCGGAGTTCTGCTGGATCCGCGGCAGCAGCGGGCCGTTGGCGGAAGGAGCCAGTGCGTTGGTGCCGGTGAGCGTGACCGTTCCGGCGAAGTTGAGTTGGTTGAACGCGAAGCCGCTGTTCAGGTCCTGGGTCGCGGTGTAGGTGCCTGAAGGGGTGAAGTTGAGGGTATAGAACGGCGCTCCGGCGGCGGCGGGAGCGGTGGCCGGATTCCAACTCGCGGCGGTGCTCATGTTCCCGGAAACGGCGCCGGCCCAGGTGAAGGCCGTTGCTTGCCCGGCGAGGATGCCGATGGAGACGGTGGCAGGATTCGAGTTGCTGGTGCCGTTGTTGACCAGGAAGGTGAAGCTGTCCGTGCCATGGTAGCCGGCCGCCGGGGTGTAGGTCAGGTCCGGCGCGGTCCCGGTCAGCGTGCCGTGGGCGGGCGGGGTGAGGATGGCGTAGGTGAGATCGCCGCCGCTTCCGCTCAGCATGACGGGCTGCGGGGTATTGCTCACCAGGCTGACGGTCTGCGAGTGGGCGTATGGCGTCCGGGTCATGCCGGTGCCGTCGTAGAGCCACTGGCTGCCGATGATCGCTCCGTTGTCCCCGGCGAACGAGGGGCCGGTCCATTTGAGCTTCGCCACGGCCGAGCCGGTGTTCTCGTAGTAGAGCATCTGCAGGTCCACCATCTGCCCTGCCGTCAGATGGACCGGGGTGCCATCCTTCCAGTTGGTCGTCTGGTCGAGGTAGTCGTCGATCAAGAGCTGCCCGTTGATGTAAAGGCGGACGCCGTCGCTGTTGAGGGTCGAGAAGACATAGGTGCCCGTTTCCGGGACCAGCAGCAGCCCACCCCAGCGGACGCTGAAGGTGTCCGCCCCGAGCGCGGCGTTCGGCGATCCGGTTCCCCAGTCGAAATTCACCTGCGCGTCGGTGCGGACGAGCTTCGGGTTGGTGAAGTTGATGTTGTCGAAATACTCGGCCTTCAGTCCGCTGCCGGCGGTGCCGACGATGAGGCTCACCGTGCCCGGTTCGGAGGGATAGGAAGTTCCGAGGCTGTCGGTCACTTCGAAGGTGAAGTGGTCCGGTCCGGTGTAGCCCGGGTTGGGCGTGTAGCTCAGGTTCGGGGCGGTGCCGGTGAGCGTGCCGTGGGAAGGGAGGGTGATGCTGGAGTAGGTCACGGCACCTCGGGGCGAAGTGCCGGTGAGCGTGATGGCGGTGGCTCCGGTGATCGCCACGACCTGGGAGTTGGCCAAGGCCAGGCCGGCGACCTGGGCGGGCGCGGTGATGGCGTTCTCGATCGAGGCGATGGTATTGACCAGGGTGGTGTTCTCGGAGGAGGTCGGACTCCATTTCCCGAGATAGCTCCGGAGCGTCGGCAAGGTCCAACGCGCGGCATCGCCGTAGGAAGCCAGCGCGTTGAGGCCGGCGATGATGGTGGTGCCGGATCCCCACTCGAAGCCCGCGGGAATCTCCAGCATGGCCAACGCGGAAGGGATGCCCTCGCGGACCTTGTACTTCGCGAGGGTCTTGATGCCATTGGCGCGGGAGTCGGCACTCCACATGCGGTCGGCCAGGCACTCGATCTCGATCACCTTGAAGAAGTCGGGAATCAGCGCCTGGACATCCGCGAGCGGAAGTTTGTCGAAGCAGAAGCGGGAGGCGCCGGAGCGGGAGTAGGAATCCGGTTGATTCAAGCCGGCCTGGACCGCGGGGAAGAGCAGGTTCTTGGGCGCGTTGATGGTGTAGTCGCGGATGTTCCCGCCGCCGTAAATGGCATCGCCGAACAGTGCCAGGGAGAGGAAGTTGTTCGACATCTGGATGGGGTCGCTCCAGACGATGACATCGGGGTCGGTGGCGTTGACGGTGAAGCGCGTGAGCATCGTGTCGCGGTAGGCGCTGGCGGTGGCCGGGGTGTAGCTGCGGATCGCGGAGGCGGCTTTGGCGCGGACCCAGAGATCGGTCTCGGTCGTCTTGTCGAGCCGCTGGACGATGGTCGGCAGGGCGGTGGAGTCCTTGAGCAGGCCGAGCGCCTGACAGGCCCCCATGCGGCCGTTGGCGTCGGGGCCGGTGACCAGGTTGCGAAGGGTGGTGAGTTCCGTGGCATTTGGGGTCCGCTTGCCGAGTTCGACGGCGGCGTAGTGACGCACCACGGGATCGTAGTCGCTGAGGGCGGTGATGAGCTGGCTGTTGGTGAATCCCGGGCTATCCACCTTGAAGTTCGCCGCGGCGACGGCGTGGGCCACGGTGGTGGCATCCAGCACGAGGGGCGGCGGATCGGCGGGGATGTCGCGCTTGCCGGTGATGTAGAGTCTCTGCAGCGGGAGGGCGTAGGTGAGGATGTAACAGGCGGTGGAATTCATCCCGTAATAGCCGCTGTCTCCCAGATAGGTTCCGCCGGTGGTGGTGCCGCCGCCGTATTGCTCGCCGCCATCGTAGGCGAAGGAGCCATCGGTGCGGCGAGAGAGATCGAGGTGCCAGCGCACGGGTTTCAAGTGTTCCGCGACGGCGAGGGAGCCGCCCATGTTGGCCCCCATCGCGCTCCAGAGATAGCTGAAGCCCTGGCCGGTGTGGCCATACTCGCGGCCCCGGTAGCTGGCGGTGGTCATCCGCGCGTAGTACTCGGTTTCCGCGGCGCGGCCGGGCTGCAGGCCGAAGAGCACGGCGCACATCGGGTCCTTGCCGTTGGAAGAGTGGCCGCTGATGAAGGGCTCGTGCTCGCCGTAGGGGATCGGGCCCTTGTTGACGTAGAAGGCGAAGAAATCCGAGCCACGCTGGATCGCGCCGTCGATCTCCGGATCGACCGCCTGCCCGCCCTGGAGCAGCGCCTTCCTGCCCAGAACGATGGCCATGTTGGCGACGATGCCGACCGCATTGACCGGGCCGTAGCCGGCGCCCATCCGGCGGCCGGAGCCGTCGGGGCGCAGGACGGAGGGGCCGTGACCGAAGGTGCCGTTGATGCTTTGGGACTCGGAGAGCTTGATCGTGTAGCTGTTGATGCCGGGAAGCACGTTGGCGTCGCCGGTGGCCAGGTAATACTCGGCGAGGAACAAGCCGCTGTAGGCCCAGTCCCAGATCGGCAGGCCCACCGGCTGCGGCCCGGCGGAGGCGCGGGAGCGGGCGTAGGTTTGCAGGCGGGTCTGGACGGTGGCGTAGTCGGGGTCGCCGGGTTGGACTCCGGCCAGCAGGGCGAGGGCGCTGATCGATCCCTTCCAGTCGTTGGTCAGGAAATTCGCATTGGCGGTGAGTTGCCCGACCAGTTTCGTGCGGGCGTTGGCAAGAATGAGCGAGGACTTCGGGCAGTTGTAGGGCGCGGTGGCCGAGTAATCGCCCATGAGGGTCATGGGGATGTTTTCGTCGGTGATGCTTCCCGCGCGCCAGCGTTTGACCCGCAGGGTGCCGGCACCGGTGCTTTCGGCCTCGCCGATGGCCGCGCCGATGGCTTTCCGGGCGTCGCTGGTGAAAAGCGGCACGGGTCCGCTGTCGGCCGCGATCGCGCCGAGGATCACGTCGTCCACCGCCAGCACCGAATTTGCCGGTGCACTGGCCACGGTGACCAGGATCTGGCGGCTTTCGCCGGTCATGGTGCCGTCCGCGCCGTGGGTGTTGCCGGATCCGCCACTGAGATGAATCCAGCCGCGCAGACCGGTCGGGCCGAGGTTGTAGGTTTCGCCGTAAGCAGGTGAGGCGTTCGCGTTGGTCTTGAGCGCGGCAATCGCACCGGCGGCGGTCAGGTCGGGCGGGGCCGCCTGGAGAAATGCGGGAAAGGCCAATAGGACTGCCAGCCTCAACGGGGCGATAGTCGGGCAGCGGAAAGACAGGCTTTTCATGAAATTAGAGCGAAACCCCTAGCTGGAAGCGGGAGCGGGAGCTAGCCCCGAATGTGATGCCTCCAGGCGCGCGATCTTCCATTCGGGCCGGTTCGAGGGGGCGTCACGATTCCGTGGAAGCGCGCCGGGCCGGATGGTCGGGGCGGATCAGGGCGGCGGAACTTTCCAAACGCCGCGGGGTTGGAACTGCGGCACAAATTTGCCCCTCCGGCACCGGGTAATTCTCGACGGGCGGGGTGGATCGCCGAAACTGCCGCCATGTCCCAAGCCATCATCGACCCCGAGGAAGTCCGGCGCTTCGCCGCGGAGCTGAAGCGCTTCAACAACGAGGTGAAGGAGCGGACCTCGTCGCTGATGTCCCGCTTCGCCGCGCTGGGTGACTCGTGGCAGGATCAGGAGCACGAGAAATTCTCCGCCGAATTCCTCCAGATGATGAAGACCATGAAACGCTTCATCGAGCTGTCCGACCAGCACGCGCCCTACCTGCTGCGCAAGGCGGACCGGATCCAGCAGTATCTCGACCAACGCTGACCCACGCGACCGATGGAAGGACAAGCACGGGTCGGATCGATCGACGCCCTCGAGGCGTTCCGCGCCGCGTTGATCCGCTACACGGAGCGGGCGAAGCGGGCGCTGGACGACGTGACCGGCGAGGTCAAGCGGACCCGCGGCTGGTTGGAAACCGAGCAGCGCCAGAAGTGGGAAAACGTGTACCGCCGCCGCGCCCGGGCGCTGGAACAGGCGGAGCAGGAACTTTTCAGCGCGCGGATGTCGTCGATGAAGAACGACAAGAGCGCCCAGCAGATGGCGGTGAACAAGGCGCGGCGGAAGCTTCAGGAGGCCGAAGAGAAGCTGGCGGTGATCAAGCGCTGGCGGCAGGCCTACGACGCGCGGGTCGAGGCCTTGTCGAAGCAGCTCGAAGGGCTGCACGACACCCTGTCGCGGCAGATGCCGAAGGGCGTGGTGTCGTTGACGAACTCGATCCGCCTGCTTCAGGATTACGCCGAAACGATGAACGCCCCGAAACCCGCCGCCCCCGCCGAACCGGAAAGGAGCGACCCGTGAGCCTGGGTGCCAGCAAGTCGTTGCTCAACGAGTCCAACCGCGAGTTGTTCGCGCGCTGGGAGGAAGCACGTGCTTCGTGGCGCGACTCCAAGGCCGCGGATTTCGACAAAGAGTATCTCGCCCCATTGCCGCAAGCGGTCGCGACCGCGGTGCGGATCATCGAAGAACTCGACGTGGTTCTTGCCAAAATTCATGCCGACTGTGACTGACCCCCTTCACCCCGAACGGATCCGCGAACAACTGGGCGTGCTGCAAGCCGCCGTGTCGTCGGTGGCCGGCCGCGAGGCCGCTCTGAACCGCGTCCGCGCCGCCAGCCAACTTGCCGCGAAGCGCCAGGCGACCGCGCGCCGCGAGGCCCTTGCCGCGACCCAATCCGGCAGTCAGGCGCAGTGGATCGCCGCCTGCGAGGCGGAGCAGGCTCGCATCGAGTATGCCTATGAAAAGCGGGTCGCCGGGATCCAACGCGCCGCCCAAGGCGCCCAGGCCAGCCTGGCCAAGCGCGTCCGGAACACCAAGGACCGGCAGGTCGGCGCGCGGCAGGCGCAAACGCTGCGGACCAAGCAGGAGTCGAAGGAACTGTGGGAGCGGGCCCGGCAGGATCACCGCGAGTTCACCGATGGGGTGCTCGCCGATGTGGAGGAGATCCGCGCCCTGGCCCGTGGTGCCTTGAAGTCGCTGCGGAGCTTCCGCGTGTGGTTCGACCTGATCCTGCGGAAAGGCAAGCTGGTGCGCTCGCCGAAGCCGGACACATCTCTTGATCGCGAAGCGCTGCGGGCGATCTCGCTCCAGCACATCGAAGCGGCCCGCACGGCATCCGAAGGATTGAAGCGGAACCCGCTCGCCGCGTTCTTCCGCTGGCTGCCGCTGATCCTGTGGCTGGCGATCATTGGCGGCGTGTTCGGCTTCCTGATCTTCAAGTCGGAGAACCGCGCGGCCGAGTTCGCGGCGCGGGAAAGCACGATCTTCCTCGCGCTGCTGGCACCCATCGCGGTCCACCTGGTGGTGACCTTGTTGCTGTGGCCGGCGGTCCGGCGGATGGCGATGTCGCTGCAAGCCGCGCGGACTTACGGCGAGGCGGCGGTCGCGGTGTCGGAGGCGCGGGTCACCGATCTGGCGGAGTCGCTCAAGCGCGAGCTGGCCGAGCAGAGCGTCGGACTCAGCGAGACCCTGCGCGGCAGCGACGAGGTGGCGCAGGGGCTGATGCAGGAAGGCCGGCGGAAGATCGAAGCGCAGTTCGCCCGCTTGCCCGCCAAGGCCGAGGCGCTGCACCAGCGGAACCTGGCGTGGTTTGCCGTAAGAAAGGCCGAAGGGGACGCGGAGGTCCTGCGTTCGAATTCCGGCGAGGACGAGGCGCGCGAGGCCGAGCTGGCGCAGAAGATGGTGGAGGCCGATGCGGCGCACGATGCGGAGCTGGAGACGCTTTTTTTGGATTGGGAGAACGAGGTGAAGCCCGTGCATCGCGAGCTGGCGGGCTTGTTAGAGACGACCCGGCAGCGCTTTCCCGAGTGGTCGGCGGCGGTCGTGGAAAACTGGAGTCCGCCCGCCGAGTCCGAGCGGGTGATCCCGCTCGGCCGGGTGCACGTCTCGCTCCCGGCGCTGGCCGGCGGGATGCCGGAGAGTGATCGCTTCACGCTCGATGCCCCGGTCGATTTCGAGGTCCCGCTTTCGCTCGGCTTCCCCGACCGCGCGTCGTTGTGGATCGAAGGCGATGCCTCCACCGCCGCGGCGACGATCAACGAGGTGGTGCTCCGCGTGCTGTCCTCCCATCCGGCGGGACGCGCGATTTTCACGCTGATCGATCCGGTCGGCCTCGGGAAGGACTTCGCCGGGCTGATGCATCTCGGCGACTACGAGGAGACCCTCATTCATGGCCGGATCTGGACCCAGGCGACGCAGATCGAGGAGCGCCTGGCCGAGCTGAACGAGCACATCGAGAAGGTCATCCAGATGTACCTTCGCAATGAGTATGCGACGCTCGACGAATACAACGCGCAGGCCGGGACCATCTCGGAGAAGCACCGCTTCGTGGTGATCTCCGGCTTTCCCGCGGCCTTCAGCGAGACGGCGGCGAAGCGCTTGCTGAGCATCGCAACCAGCGGAGCGCGCTGCGGGGTTTACCTGCTGATCCATCGCGATCCGAACCAGGGGAACATCGATCCCGCGCTCACGGAAGCGCTTGAGAAGGCCTGCGTCCGCCTGCTGCCGCAGGGCACCGGCTTCCGCGTCGCGGGGATGCCCGGCGGGGCCGATGCGGCCGTGCTTTCCGCGCCACCGCAGGGCGAGCTGGCGACGACGCTGGTCCACAAGCTCGGCAAGGCGAGCATCGACTCCAACCGGGTGGAGGTGCCGTTTTCGAACATCGCGCCGCCCGAAGAGGAGTGGTGGAAGGACAGCACCGGCGACGAACTCCGCGTGCCGATCGGCCGCAGCGGGGCGAAGAAATTCCAGATGCTGGCGCTGGGCAAGGGCACCCGCCAGCACGCGCTGATCGCTGGCAAGACCGGCTCCGGGAAATCGACGCTGTTCCACGTGATGATCACCAACCTCGCGCTCCATTGCAGTCCGGACGAGGTGGAGTTCTATCTGGTCGACTTCAAGAAGGGCGTCGAGTTCAAGTGCTACGGCAGCAAGCGCCTGCCGCACGCCAAGGTGGTGGCGATCGAGAGCGACCGCGAGTTCGGCCTCAGCGTCCTGCAGCGGGTCGACGACGAACTCCGCCGCCGCGGCGAGATGTTCCGCAAGCACGGCTCGCAGGACCTCGCGGGATTCCGGAAAGCGTCCGGCGAACCCTTGCCGCGGACCTTGCTGCTGATCGACGAGTTCCAGGAATTCTTCACCGAGGACGACCCGGTCGCGCAGGCCGCGTCGCTTCTGTTGGACCGGATCGTCCGCCAGGGCCGGGCCTTCGGGATTCATGTGATCCTCGGCTCACAGACGCTGGGCGGGGCCTACACCCTGGCCCGGGCGACGCTCGGCCAGATGGTCGTTCGGATCGCGCTGCAGTGCAACGAGGCCGATGCCTACCTGATCATGGACGACGACAACCCGGCGCCGCGCCTGCTGACGCGGCCGGGGGAGGGGATCTACAACGACAACGCCGGCGCGCTGGCTGCCAATAGCCCGTTTCAGACCGTGTGGCTGTCGGAGGACGAGCGCAACCGGCTGCTCGACCGCGTGACGGCGCTCGCGGCGCAGCGGGGGAGGAAGCCGGCCGCGCCGGTGGTCTTCGAGGGCAATGCCCCGGCCGACCTCCGCGGCAATGTCGCTCTAACAGAACTATTGCAATCGCCGCCGACCACCCGTCCGGCCGAAGCCCGCGCATGGCTCGGCGATCCGAACGCGATCAAGGGCCCGACCGAAGCGGTCTTCGCCCGCCGCAGCGGCAGCCATTTGTTGGTGGTCGGCCAGGCGGAGGAGCGGGTCTCGCTGCTGCTGGAGATCGCGATGCTCACGCTGGCCGCCGGGCAACCGGCCGATGGCGCGCGCTTCATCGTGCTTGATGCCACCGGCGCCGCCAAGAAGCTGGCTGCGAAGCTGCCGCACGACGTCAAGGTGGTCGCGCCGACCGCGGTGGCGGAGGCCTTCGGCGAGCTGTCCGAGGAACTCGCCAGGCGCACGGCGGGCGATGCCGACGGGCCCGAGATCTTCGTGGTGATCCACGGCTTGCAGCGCTTTAAGAAGCTGCGGCAGGAGGACGACTTCCTCTTTTCGATGGACGACGGCCCCTCCGGCCCGAACCCGGCGAAGGTGCTGGCCGACCTGGCAAGCGAGGGCGGCGCGGTGGGCATTCACCTGCTGGCCGGCGTCGATACCTGGAACAACGTCGGCCGCTGGCTGCCGCGCAAGGTCATGGCGGAGTTCGAGATGCGCGTGCTGTTCCAGATGAGCGCGAACGACTCCGCGAACCTGATCGATTCCCCCGCCGCCGGCAGCCTCGGCCTCCACCGGGCCCTACTCTACAACGAGGCCCTCGGCAGCGTGGAAACCTTCCGCCCGTATGCCGAACCGGATGCGGGATGGTGGGAGGAGAGTGCGAGGGTGGCGGTGACGGGGTGAGTTGATTTTACACTGATGAGGCAAGCTGCCTTCTCCAACTCGCTTTCCTGGTCGCCGGGTCAGGGAAATCTCTTTGGTACTGCTTGTTTCTTGCCGCTCGCCTGAAAATCCCCAAGTGAAGTAAAACGCCGCACTGGTGCCATTTTGGAATGCAGGAATTCCCGAATAACAATACCCGACGGAAAACCATTCGAAGCGGGGAATCGTAGTGCTACTGACATGAGTGATTCATACCTTTCTGATCTGGTTGACGCTGTTGAGAATGCGCTTAGCAGGGCGATGGTCGATCTCTTCTTGGAGTTCCCCGAGGAATTCTACTTCGTCGTCTTGGTGGTTTTTGGTGAGGCGAACGCGCCTTATGTCTCGGCATGGTCAAAAGAGTCTTTGGCTCGGAGAATACTCGAATCTGAAATGCCTTTTGAAGAGGCGCTGTTGGCGTATAAATGGTCATATTCCGAATCTCCGTTTTATGCCTACGGAGATAAGCACTTTAAAGAGGTTGAACATGTGCTTGGGCGACGGGAAGGAATAGACGAGCTGAGTGATGATGAGTGGCGGCCCGAGTTCGAGCTCCGGATCGGCTCGTTGGAAGAGGCGATGCGGCGACTGGATAGGCGTGGGGTATTTGGACGCGGGTCCGAGAGGCTAGGTTTAATGATCAATGTTGAGGTGATGCCTCCGGACTCATCAAACACAGTGCGGGCCATCCGGCTCAACCCTCCAGAAGCGGTTAAAGAGTGGTTGAAGGAGGCTGCGGAAGCAGATGTTTGACCTGACTGCCTGGAGTAACTCGAATTCAAGCCCGTTTCGTAGCGCAGTTTCGTATGGGAACTCCGGAAATCACGCCCAGTCCTCCACCTTCAATCCCGGCACTCGCTGGAACTCGCGGGTGTTGTGGGTGATCAGGGTGGCATCCAGTGCCAGGGCATGGGCGGCGATCAGCATGTCGAGCGGGCCGATCGGTTTCCCTGCTTTCTCCAAAGTGGCGCGGATCCGGCCGTAGTGATGCACGCAGTCGACCGGATCGAAGCCGAAGTGCTCGAAAGGCAGCAGCACGCGTTGCAGGACCGGTCGCTTCTCTTCGTAGCGGCCGCCCGCATGCAGGCCGTATTCCAATTCGGCCAAGCTGATGGCCGAGAGTCCGACTCGGCGGCCCTCGCCTGCTTCCTTGCGGCAGCGGTTGCCGATGCGCTTGGCCGCTGTTGAAACGGCTTTCTCCTTTGCGTTGCGCGGCCGTATCAGGGCGGTGCCGCGCAGCAGGAGGATGAAGGTATCCGTGTCCAGCAACCGGATCATCGCAGGCCGGCGTTGAAGTCCCTGATCTGCGGGGTCTCGCGGTCGCGCCGCTCCAGTGCATCGAAAAAGGCGTCATCCAGATCGCGGCAGCCCTCATCGAAGGCCGCCCACGGGTCGCCTTCGCTGATCAGGATGCCTCCCGGCACGCGGGTCAGCCGCACCTCCCCGCCGGAAACCCGGAACTCCTTGGGCAAGCGGATCGCCTGGCTGCGGCCGCTGGCGAATACTTTTGCGGTGGTAGTCATCAATTGGTAGCTACCACTCGCGGGGCCCGCCGTCAAGCGGGCTTTGGGCGCCCGGCAGGGATGCCGCAATCCGGGTGCTGTCCGTCGATGGCCCTTGCGGGGCGGCGGACATGAACCACAGGGGGGACTCAGCAGGAGTCCGTGGTCCCGTGACTACTACCACGGTCCGCGAGGTCACGGCATTGCTTGTTCTCCGGGTTTGTAGGATCCGCCCGGCCGGGCCGTATCGGTGCGGAGCTTTGCCCCTTCTGATGAAACCCGCCGCCCTCTCGTTCGCCTTCCTCTTCGCCGCACGCCTTTTCGCTGCCGACCACGATCTCGTGATCTACGGCGGGACCAGCGCGGCGGTGGTGGCCGCGGTGCAGGCGAAGAAGATGGGCAAGTCGGTGATCGTGGTCTCGCCGGACAAGCACCTCGGCGGCTTGAGCAGCGGCGGGCTGGGATTCACCGACACCGGCAACAAGGCGGTGATCGGCGGGTTGGCGCGGGACTTTTACCACCGCATTTACCTGCACTACCAAAAGCCGGAGGCCTGGAAATGGCAGAAGCAGTCCGAATACGGCAACCAGGGCCAGGGGACGCCGGCGATGGATGGCGAGAACCGGACGATGTGGATTTTCGAGCCGCATGTCGCCGAGCGGGTGTTCGAGGACTACGTGAAGGAGTTCGGCCTGGAGGTGGTGCGCGATGCCTGGCTGGACCGGGAGAAGGGCGTGAAGATGGAGGACGGTCGGATCGTTTCGATCACCACGCTCGATGGCAAAAGCTACGCCGGGAAGATGTTCATCGACGCAACCTATGAAGGTGACCTGATGGCCGCGGCGGGCGTTGATTTTCACGTCGGCCGCGAGGCGAATGCCGTCTATGGCGAGGAGCACAACGGCGTTCAGGTCGGGGTGCTGCACCACGGCCATCACTTCGCCGCGGTGAAGGCGCCGATCAGTCCCTACAAGGTCCCGGGGGACCCGAAGAGCGGGGTCTTGCCAAGGATCAGCACGGAGGATCCGGGGGTGAAAGGGGAGGGCGACGAGAGGGTGCAGGCCTACTGTTTCCGCGCCTGTTTCACCAACGACCCCGCGAACCGCATCCCGTTTCCGAAGCCGGAGGGCTACGATGCGGATCAGTACGAACTGCTGCTGCGCGTGCTGAACGCGGGATGGGACCAGTTTTTCAACAAGTTCGACCCGATCCCGAATCACAAGACGGACACCAACAACCACGGGCCCTTCAGCTTCGACAACATCGGCTACAACTACGACTACCCCGAAGCCAGCTACGAGCGGCGGCGCGAGATCATCGCCGAGCACCGCACTTACCAGCAGGGTCTGCTGTGGTTCGTCGCCAACGACCCGAGGGTGCCGAAGAAGGTGCAGGACGAACTCCGCGAGTGGGGGCTTCCGAAGGACGAGTTCACCGACAATGGCAACTGGTCGCACCAGCTCTACATCCGCGAGGCGCGGCGGATGGTCGGGCAGTTCGTGATGACCGAGAACGAGCTGCGGAAGAAGAAGCCGACGCCGGAGTCGGTGGGGATGGGCAGCTACACGATCGATAGCCACAACGTGCAGCGCTACATCAAGCCGGACGGATTCGTGCAGAACGAGGGCGACATCGGGGTCAGCACCAACGGGCCCTATGAGATCGCCTATGGTTCGCTGGTGCCGAAGGACGGGCAGGCGGCCAACCTGCTGGTCCCGGTGGCGATGTCCGCCAGTCACATCGCCTACGGCAGCATCCGGATGGAGCCGGTGTTCATGATCCTGGGCCAGAGCGCCGCCAGCGCCGCGGTGCTGGCGATCGACGGCGGGCTGCCGGTGCAGCAGGTGCCGTATGCGAGGCTGCGCGAGCAGTTGCTGAAGGACGGGCAGATTCTGGAATTCGCGGGGCCGAGGTCCGCGCGCGGTGTCGATCCAAAGTCGGTGGAGGGCATCGTGGTGGACGACAAGGAGGCGAAGCTGAGCGGGTCATGGTCCGGCAGCACCTCGGCGAGTGCGTTCCTGGGGGACGGCTACCGGCACGATGGCGATGCGCGGGACGGCAAGTCGGTCGCGCGCTTCGAAGCCAAGCTGCCGAAAGCCGGCAAGTATCGGGTTTTTCTCGCCGCGCCGCCCAATGACAACCGGGCGACCAATGTTCCGGTGGAGATTCATCACGCCGGCGGGGTGAAGACCCTGAAGCTCGATTTCCGCTCGCCGAAGCCCGCGAAGGGCGTGCATTGGTTCGAGCTGGGTGAGTTCGAGTGCGGGGTCACGGCCGCGGTGGTGCTCACCAACCAGGGAACGAACGGCCACGTCGTGGTGGACGGGGCGCGCTGGGTGCCGGTGGCGGATTAGTCCGGGAGCTTGAACAACGAAACGAGCGAAACTTCGCGAAAAGCAAGGCGGGGAGCCCCCGAGCTCGGCCTCGCGGCTCAGTCGTCCCTCTGAAGTGTCGCCGATTCCGTGCTCTTCGTGGTTCCCGATCCGGGCTCCGTGAAATCAGAAGCCGATCAGCGCGACCAGTTCCTCATCGCTGTAGTCGGCGAGGTGGTCGGAGGCGGCGAGGAGAACTTCGGTTTCGTAGTTCTCCTGCAGGTCGGCGAGCGAGGACGGCGGAGTCGTGGTCACGATCACGGGACCGGTCGGGTTGTTTCCCGTTTGAAGGCTGAAAACCACCGCGACCAAGGCCGCGGCTCCGGCGAGCGCGCTGCCGATCGAGGCGGGGATCCACAGCTTGGACCACCAGGGCTTGGCCGGCTCTTCCATGCGGGCCGCGCGGGCGACATTCGACGCGAAATTCGGGCCGGGCCGCAGGGACGGGCTTTGGCGGAGGAGGTCCCAGACGGGGTCCTTGTCCAAATCACCGGTGGATGGGTCGCGCTTCATGGCTTCGGGAGGCAGATTCTGCCGGGGAAAACCGGCTTGCGAGGCAAAAGTTGCGGGGCGATTTCCCGCCGTCACGCCGGGGTGCGGGTTTGTCGGAAAATTTCCGCGAAAGATTCCGCCGGGATCCGGTAAGTTCTGGTGAGAAGATGTCCGCCGAACCGCACAACGCCGAGGAAAGGATCGTGGGCCTGATCGCCCGCCACCAGGCGGAGCTGCATCGCTACATCCTGTCGCTGCTGCCCGACCGCATGCTGGCGGACGACGTGGTGCAGGAGACCAACCTGGTGCTGTGGCGCAAGGCGGCGGAGTATGATCCGGCCGAGCCCTTCCTGCCGTGGGCGCTGACGATCGCCTGGTATCAGGTCAAGGCGGCGCGGCGGGATGCGGGGCGGGACCGCCATGTGTTCGATGACTCGCTGGTGGAAATTCTCGCCGCGGAGCATCGCGAGGCGGACCCGGCGGAGGGCGACCTGGCGCAGGCGCTCGACCGCTGCCTGCACGAGCTTTCGGAGAAACAGCGACAGCTCATCCTGGCCCGCTACGCCCCGGGGGCCTCGGTGCAGGACCTGGCGGCGGAGCGCAACCAAACCCCGACCGCCCTTTCGCTGGCGCTCTTGCGGATCCGCAAGGCGCTCGAAAGCTGCGTCGAACGCAAACTCGCGACGTCATGAAGGAAGACCGTCTCGATCAGCTTCTGCACGCCTTGTTCGAGGACTCCCTCGGAGAGGCGGAGCGCGATGAACTCAATGCGCTGCTCACGGCGGATCCGCAGGCCCGGGCCCGCTACCGCCGGTCGATGGCGCTGCATTCGGCGCTGGTGAGGAAAGCCGCCGCGCCCGGGTATTTCGAAGCCCCGGCGGTGGTCCGGCTTCCGGTTCCGCGCCGTGGCTGGATCGCGGCGGCGGCGGCGGTGGCCTTGCTGGCAACGGCGGCCGCTTTGATGGTGTCGAGACCGCGCGGGCCGGTGGCCACGGTGATGGAAACCGGCGGGGTCACCTGGGCGGAAGGCTCGGCGGCTCCCGAGTCCGGCCGCCTGCCGGTGGCGGTGCCGCTGGAGTTTGATCGCGGCTTTGTCCGCCTCGGCTTCCCGAGCGGGGCCGAGGTGACGCTCGAAGGACCCTGCCGCTTCCGCCTCGATCAGAAGGAAGCGCTTTCCCTGCTCCACGGCCGGGCCTCGGTCCACACGCCGGACGGGGCGGAGGGCTTTTGGATCGATACACCCGGCGGCCGCTTCGTCGATCTGGGCACCGAGTTCGGGCTGGCGGTGGGCAGCGATGGTACGACGCCCGTCGTACTCACCGAGGTCTTCAAGGGTGAGGTGGAGGTGCAGTCCTCGCCGCAGGAAAGCACGCGCTTGAAGGTCGGCGAAAGCCGGGCGCTGGTCCGCGATGCCGGCCGGCCGCGCTTGCTGGCGGCGCTCGATGAGTCGCCGGTGACGCTGGTCAACCATGCCCGCGAGCTGCCCCGCTCGTCGGGCGAGGAAGGCAACCTGGCGCTCGGCAAGCCGGTCTTCAGCCCCGGCTACTGCACCCGGCCTCACGGATCGGTCTTCCCGCCGGACAATCTCACCGACGGACGTCTGAACGACAGCGGCGTGCCCGGCGACTGGTCGTTCTGGCTGGCTCCCGATGGCGAGCACGGGGAGTTGACGGTGGACCTGCTGCGGCCGGAGAGCATCGGCCGGCTGTCGCTTCAGAACACCAACAACCGCGGCATGGACGACCGCGGCACGGAGGAGTTCGAGGCGTTCGGATCGCTCGACAACAAATTGTTTTTCCCGCTGGCCGCCGGCAGTTTGCCTCGGATCGCGGTGGAGCGCGGTGAAGCCTTTCCGTTCCATGATTTCCGCTTCGCCCCGGTCGAGGCGCGCTACGTGAAAGTCGTGGTGACCCGGCACTTCCGCCACCTGACCCGCCCGGCCGATGACCCGCATCACGGCGGCGGTCTGAACGAGATTCGAATTTTTCCATGATGAGCTGGTATCCAGAAGCATGCAGTCCCGCCTTCGGGCGGATGGGGCGGTCCAAATCGGCGCGGTCCTCCTTGGGGGTAAGCCGGGGAGGCGGCGGCATCTTCCGGTGCTTCGGTCCGGCTGAAGCCGGGACTGCGTACGCGCTGGGACTGCTTTTGATGACGGCTTCGGCGTCCGCCAAGATCGACTTCGCGCGTGATGTCCGGCCGATCCTCAACGCCAACTGCACCGCCTGCCACGGCGGGGTGAAGGAAGCCGGTGAGGTGTCCTTCATCTACCGCGAGCAGGCGCTCGGCAAGGGGGAGTCCGGCAAGCCGATCATCGTGCCGGGAGATCCCGCTTCGTCGGAAATGATGGTGCGCATTCTTTCCACGGACCCCGACGAGGTGATGCCGAAGCCGGAGCACGGGGCACCGCTCACCGCCGCGGAGACCGCGACGATCCGCCAGTGGATCGAGGAGGGCGCGGAATGGGGCGAGCACTGGTCGTTCGTGGCTCCGAAGTCGACGCCGGCGCCGGTGGTGAAGGACACGGCCTGGCCGCGCAACGACATCGACCGCTTCCTGCTGGCCCGGATGGAGCGCGAGGGACTCAAGCCCGCGAAGGAAGCCGACAAGGCGGCGCTGCTGCGGCGGCTGTCGCTCGATCTCACCGGTCTGCCGCCGTCGGTGGAAGAGCTCGATGCCTTCCTCGCCGATGCCGCGCCGGACGCCTACGACAAGCAGGTGACCCGTCTGTTAGGCTCGCCGCGCTTCGGCGAGCGCTGGGCCAGCGTGTGGATGGACCTGGCCCGTTACGCCGACTCCGAGGGCCTCGGGATCGACAAGCGTCGCGATGTCTGGAAATACCGCGACTGGCTGATTTCCGCCTTCAACAAGGACCTGCCTTATGACCGCTTCACCGTCGAGCAGCTCGCGGGCGACCTGATCCCGGAGGCCACGCTCGACCAACGGATCGCCACCACGTTCCACCGCCTGACCCAGGCGAACAACGAAGGCGGCACCGATGACGAGGAGTTCCGCGTGACCGCCGTGATGGATCGGGTGGCGACGACCTGGGAAGTCTGGCAAGGCGTGACCATGGGCTGCGTGCAGTGCCACAGCCACCCTTACGATCCGATCCGCCATGAGGAATATTTCTCGTTCATGGCCTACTTCAACCAGGCGGTGGACAACGACGTGCCGGAGAATCATCCGGTGCTGCGCGTCCCGCTGGACCCGGCGAAGCACGCGGAAGCGGGCGGCTTGCAGGACAAGATCATGGGCCTCGAGGAGTCGGTGTTCCAGAAGCGGAAATCGCTCGCGACCCGCACCACCTGGGTCCCAACGGCCGGCATGAGCGGCAGCAGCACCAAGTCGAAAATGGAGGTGGTGAAGCAAGACGGGGTGGAGGAGTTCCGCACCGTCGGCAACGTCGCCGCCGGTGCGGTCCACACGCTCGACATCCCGAAGCCCGCCGGTCTAACAGAGCTCAGCGCGTTCCGGGTGGAGGTCCGGCCGGTGGACGAGGCGAAGGCCAGCCACACCCCGGAGTGGGGCGCGATGCTGAACAAGATCCGGCTCCAGCTCGTCGCGGCCGATGGCAAGGCGACGGAGGTGCCGCTGGCGGAGATCGTGGCTGACGAGGCGCATCCGATCTTCGATCCGAACCAATCGCTCAAGGGCTCCAACCGCGGCTGGGGGCAGTACACCAAGATCTTCAAGCCGCGGCACGCGATCGTGATGCTGAAGGAGGCGCTGGCGATTCCCGACGGCGCGCAGCTGCGGGTCATTCTCGCCCACGCCACCGACTCGGCCGGCGGGGCCTATCCGCTGATCGCCAAGCGCGGCCGCATCGCGCTGACCGGCGAGCCCGGCTGGACCACGCCCGACCCGGAGATCGACGCGATGAAGGCGGAACTCATGGCCACCCGCAAGGCCCTCGCGGCGATCCCTGCGACCACCACGCCGGTGATCCGCGACCTGCCGCCGGAGCATGCCCGCGATACCCATGTGTTCGTCCGCGGCAACTGGATCGACAAAGGCGAGATCATCCAGAAGTCCGGCACGCCCGAGGTCTTCCCGCCGCTCGCGGAGGACGGCAAGCCGGCGCGGCTCGCGATGGCGGAGTGGATCGCCTCGCCGCGGAACCCGCTGACGGCGCGGGTGGCGGTGAACCGTTTCTGGCTGGAGCTGTTCGGCGTGGGCATCGTGCCGACGCCGGAGGACTTCGGTTCGGCCGGTGAAAAGCCGACGCATCCGGAGTTGCTGGACACCCTCTCGGTGCGCTTCCAAGGCGACATGAAGTGGAGCGTCAAGGCGCTGCTGCGCGAACTCGTCACCAGCGCGGCCTACCGCCAGGACGGCACGATTTCCCCGGCGCTCGCGGTGCGCGACGCCGACAACCGCCTGCTCGCCCGCGGGCCGCGGCAGCGGCTGACCGCCGAGATGGCGCGCGATCACGCGCTGGCGGCCGGCGGGCTGATCACGCATCGCGCCGGCGGCCCGCCGGTGCATCCGCCGCTGCCCGACGGGGTGTGGCGGCCCTTCGATGCCGGCGACAAGTGGACCACCCCGCCGCCGGGTCAGGCCGACCGCTACCGCCGCGCGGTGCATGTCTACTGGAAGCGTAGTATTCCCTATCCCGCGCTGGCGACTTTCGACGCGCCGACCCGCGAGCTGTGCTCCAAGCGGCGGATCCTTTCCAACACCCCGCTGCAAGCGCTGGCGGTGCTGAACGATCCCGCCTTCCACGAATGCGCCCAAGGGTTGGCGCGGCGGATGAAGTACGATGCCGCGGGGGATCTCGATGCCCGGCTTTCGCTCGGCTACCGGGCGGCGACTTCCAGGAAGATCACGCCCGACCGCCTCGCCGAACTGCGCGGGCTTTTCCAGAAGCTGGAGAAGGACTACGCCGCGAATCCGGCCCTGATGAAAGGCATGGCCGGCACTCCGGACGGAGCCGCGTTCACCGTGGTGGCCTCCGTGCTTTTGAACCTCGATGAAGCTTTGATCCGATGAACCTCCGTGCGGAGGGAGCGCTGACTTGAGTCGGCGTATCCCTCCCGGCCAGCCCCACACATGCCGGCTAAAGCCAGCGCTCCGCCAAACCATTTCGCCATGCTCCAACATCTCCAAACCGAAAAGCTGCACCACATCACGCGCCGCCGTTTCCTGCGCGACTGCCCGACCGGGCTCGGCGCGATGTGGCTGGCTTCCCAGGGACTCGCCGCGGGTGCCGGGAAGCTGAAAATCTCGCACGATCCCTCCGCACCGCTCGCCCCGCTGCTGCCGTCGTTCGCGCCGAAGGCCAAGCGGGTGATTTTCCTCCACATGGACGGCGCGCCCAGCCAGCTCGAGCTGTTCGACTACAAGCCGCAACTGGTGAAGTACAACGGCAAGGAGTGCCCGCCGGAGTATCTCGAAGGCCAGCGCTTCGCCTTCATCCAGGGCGTGCCGAAGATGCTCGGTCCGCAGTTTTCCTTCAAGCAGCACGGCCAGTCCGGCGCGTGGATTTCCGATCGCCTGCCGGAACTGGCGAAGCATGCCGACAAGCTGTGCTTCATCAAGACGATGCAGACCGACCAGTTCAACCACGGTCCGGCGCAACTGCTCCTCCACACCGGCAACCAGAACCTCGGCTACCCCGCGATGGGTTCCTGGCTGACCTGGGGGCTCGGCACGGAGAACCAGAACCTGCCCGGCTTCATGGTGCTGATCTCCGGCGGCCGCTTCCCGCGGGCCGGGGCCTCGCTGTGGGGCAGCGGCTTCCTGCCTTCGGTCTATCAGGGCGTCCAATGCCGCTCCGCCGGGGATCCGGTCTTAAACACGACCAACCCCGTGGGTATCTCCCGCGAGGTCCGCCGCGCCGCGCTCGACTCACTGGCCAAGCTCAATGCGAAGGCCCACCAGGACTTCGGCGACCCGGAGACCATCACCCGCATCGCCCAGTATGAAATGGCCTACCGCATGCAGGTCTCGGTGCCGGAGGTGATGAGCATCAAGGACGAGCCGCCGGAGATCCACGCGATGTATGGCACGCAGCCGGGCAAGGATTCCTTCGCCAACAACTGCCTGCTCGCCCGCCGCCTGGCCGAGGCCGGGACGCGCTTCATCCAGCTCTTCGACTGGGGCTGGGATTCGCACGGATCGAGCGCCGCCGAGTCGCTGGGCGACGGCTTCGTGAAGAAGTGCCGCGACATCGACAAGCCGATCGGCGCCCTGCTGACCGACCTCGAACAGCGTGGGATGTTAGAGGACACCCTGGTCGTGTGGGGCGGCGAGTTCGGCCGCACTCCCATGCAGGAAAACCGCGGCGGCGGCGACGGCAACCGCTTCACCGGCCGCGACCACAATCCGAACGCCTTCACCATCTGGATGGCCGGCGGCGGGGTGAAGCCCGGCATCACCTTCGGCGAGACCGACGAGATGGGCTATCATGTCGCGCAGGATCCGGTGCATCTCCGCGACCTGCATTCGACCATGCTTCATCTCTTCGGTTTCGAATCCCAGCGGCTGGCCTATCCCTTCCAAGGACTCGACCAGAAGCTGACCGGCGTGAAGCCGCCGAAGTTGGTGAAGGGGATCCTGGCGTGATGGGTTCGTCATCGCTCCGGTGATTGCCAGAGCGCGGCTCCCCGTTCATGACTCATGCCCGACATGAGTTCCGAATACGCGAAGTTGCGCTTCCTGCTGGAGCGGGGGAGATACCCCGAGGCCGAGGCGTTGATCCGGAACGAACTGGCGAAGGAGCCGGACGATGCCAGCCTTTACCTTCATCTGGCCCGGGTTCTCAACCACCTCGAGCGGCCCAAGGAAGCGGAGGCTGCCGCACGATCCGCCATCGGCCTGGACCCGGAGTCCGGCTTTCCCCATGAGGTGCTGGCGGAGGTGCTGATCTCATCCGCCAACTGGAAAGGGGCGGCGGAAGCGGTGGCCCAGGCGACGGCGCTGGACGGCGACGATTCCGACCGCCGTGCGATCATGGCACGCATTTCCTCCGAACGAAGGCGCTACCAGGAATGTCTCGAACATGCCGAAGCCGGGCTGGAAATGGATCCCGACCATGATGCCTGCCGATTTTTCCGCGGCGTCGCGCTGGGCCGCCTGGGCCGTCACGACGAGGCCGACGAGGCCTCCCTCGGGTTGCTGGGCGATGATCCCGATGACTCCAGCAATCACACGGCCCGCGGATGGATCCTGATGGAGCGCAATGCGGACGAGGAGGCGAAGCGGCACTTCCAGGAAGCCCTGCGGATCGATCCCGACAACGAGGATGCACGGTCCGGGCTGGCCGTTTGCCTCCAGCGGCGGAATCCGCTGTTAGGTTGGCTGCTGCGGGCGATCCTCGCCGTGGAGCGGGTGCCGTTCACGAAGCTGCTGGTGGGCATGGTGCTGGTGGGTATCGTGCTGCCCACCTTCCTGAAGAGCGAGGGCCGGCCGGATTCGCTGAAGATCGCGGGGACGATCCTTCGCTCGGTGGTGTTCTCGTTCTTCTATGTCACCGTGGCGGCAAAGCCCTTGTTCGATGCCGTCCTGTTCGCCAGCCGTCAGGGGCGCGACGCCCTCGGGCCCTACGAAGCCAAAGCGGTCCGCTGGAGCGTGCTGCCCCTGCTGGCCGGGCTGTTCTATCTCGCGGACTGGGTGGCGGGCGGGAGCAAGTCGCTCCCGGTGTCGGCCATCGGGCTGCTCTGCGCATCGACCTTGCTTCATGAGGCGATCTGCAACCGTCATCCCTGGGTCAGGCGCCGGCTGCTGGTGGTGGCCGGTGTGGCCTGCGGCTTCGCGCTCTGGTTCGTGCTGGGACGGGAATGGTTGTTGCGGCCGCTGATCGAGCAGATCGCGACGGTCAAGTCGACCGGCGAACTGGTCTCCCGCCTCAAGGAGATGATCCAACTCATGAACCGCGCCTTTGTGTATCCCGCTTTGGT
The DNA here is from genome assembly GCA_044372775.1 of Haloferula sp. Lineage (GTDB taxonomy): Bacteria > Verrucomicrobiota > Verrucomicrobiia > Verrucomicrobiales > Akkermansiaceae > Haloferula. The sequence continues at coordinate 12,565 of JBIPNO010000050.1, read as the reverse complement.
CATCTACATGCTGACCGCTTACTCGGACCATCTCGCCAACGCCTTGATTCGCCGGGCGCCGGATGAGGTGGATTGAGCCCGGGTTCCGGAGGTCGCCCGCATGGCGGTGGAAATTTCTCCGCGGCGCGAGGGGTGGAGCCGTTTGCGGACGTTATTCCCGCGAGATGACAGCGATGCTTCGCGTGATGATCCCGGGCCTGGTGGCCGCCATCCTTTCCGGCTGCAATGAAGAGTCTCCCCGGGTTTCATCGGCGGCCGCGGCTCCAATTGTTCCGGCCGCCGCGGTGCAGCCGGTTCCCAAGTTTGCGACAGTCGATGTCCAGCGCTTGTTCAAGGAGTACCACCTGACCCGCGAGGCGCAGAAGGAGATCAACATTGAGCGGGCAAAGATTCAGGAGGAGAACAACGACCGGCTCGCCCGCATCCGGGGGATCGAAGCCGATCTGGAGAACCTGGAACGGCAACTCGATGACCGCACGCTGCCGGAGTCGAGGAGGCACGCGGTTTTGAACGACATCGCGGTGAAGCGGCAGGAGGGCATCGCGCTTGATCGTGAGCGCCGCGAATTTCTCCAGCGCCGGAACCAGTCCCTCCGCGAGAAGTCGGAGCGGCGGATGAAGGGCATTTTCGAGGAAATCCGCGGGCGGGTGGCGGAGAAGGCCAAGGCCGGGGACTTCGATTACGTCTTCGATAAGTCGGCCGAAAGTTCCTCGCAGATGCCGTTCTTTCTCGCTACCCCGGAAGGAAACGACCTGACGGACCCGCTGCTTGACGAGTTGAACGCCGGGACTTCTCCGCCCGGTGAATCCGATGCTGGCGAGGGCGTGGCCGATGACGTAAAGAAGCCGGAGTGATGGAGGAAGACATCGTCATCCTGACCCGCGGGCTGGTGCGCTGCGACGAGAAGGCGTGGCGGAACTTTCATGCCCGCTACTTCGCCCGGCTGCGGTCGATGGCGGTGGCGCGGGGTGTCCGGGACGGCGATGCGGCGGAGGTGGTGCAGCGGGTTTATCTCCGGGTCATCCGGCATGCGAAGGTCTTCGAGTTGGAGGACAACCTGCTCGCTTGGCTGGCCTGCCTGACGCGTTGCGAGGCGATCGATGCCGCGCGCCGCTCGACGCGCCGGACCTGGCTGGGGGAGCGGTTCCAGCAGTGGCAGGAGTTTGCGAGGTCGGGGGAGGCGGCCGATGGCGGGGCGCTGGAGTCGGCGATGTTGAGCCTGGAGGAAAGCGAGCGGCGGCTGGTGTCGCGGCACTATGTCGAAGGCTGGTCGCAGGAGGAACTGGCGGCGGAGCAGAAGACCAGCGTGAAGGCGATCGAGTCGAAACTGGCGCGCCTGCGCCGGCGGCTGCGCAAGCATCTGGAAACCGGAGACCCCGTGGAATCATGAAGTCCGAGGAACTGACGGCCGACGAAATCCTGAGGCGGACCTTGCTCGAAGTGAGGGCGGCCGGGACGCGGCGGCGGAACTTGAAAATGGCGCTCGGGGCGGTCGTCGTGCTGCTTGTCGTGTTCCTGCTCATCCCGCGGCCCGGCCCCGCGGGCGGGCCGGAGCGGGTGGCGGTGGTGGTGTCGGACGAGGTGCCCCGTTTGTATCCGGTCCCCGAGGAGAAGATCGCGGTGATGGTTTGGCGGGGCGGGACGCCGTGCCTCGAATGGGTCGAACTTCACGACCTCGGCCCGCTGGAGCTCGAGTTCAGCCTCGCCCCGGTCATTGCCTTTGCGGACGAGGGCACGTGAGTCGGCGCGGTGTTCACGGCCGACGCCTGCCATTTGGCGGGAAGCCGGCTTACTTGCTGGCCTTCGGTGGCCTTGGAGCGCGTTCGGGGAAGGCGAAGCCGATCTTGCCCTTGTCGAAGTCCATGGTGAGGTGGGCGTCGAAGGGGCGCTTGGTGCGGTTGGAGACGAAACCCTTGATCAGGTCGGTCTTGCCCTCCGCGAGCAGCTTGAAGGCCTGGTCGGGCTCGATGTCCCTTTGCAGGATCGCGCGGCCGAGGCGCAGGCCTTCGGGCTCGGTCTTGGTCTTGAGCTCGGGCACGATGTAGGCCTTTTCGGTGCCATACACGGTGACGTTGCGGCCGTCGGCCATGGTGACCTTGCCGAGGATCATCTCGTCGGTCAGCTCGACCACCCGGTCTTCCTTGCCCTCGAAGACGAAGTTGACCTTGAACTTGTCGTCCAGCTCCAGAGCGGCGTCGAACAGCTTGTTGAACTTCGACTTGAAGCCGGTGAGCGGGCCGACGAAGCGCTTGCTGAAAAGGTCGCGGGCCTCGTCCTCGGTCAGCAGGCGGCCGGCGATGTGCTTCTTCGCCTTGAAGCCGCAGTCGAGGGCGCGGCACTCGTAGGTGGCGTCGGTCTGCTTGAGTCCCTTGGCCCCGCATTTCGGGCAGGTGGCGTCGAGATCGTCGAAGGGGCGGTTCTTGATCTCGGCGGCCAGCGATTTCGCCCGGGCGACGATGTCCCGGGTGTAGGTCTCGATCTCGCCCATGAAGGACTCGCGCTGGAGCTGGCCCTGCTCCATCTGGCGGAGCTTGAATTCCCATTCGCCGGTCAGGCTGGGCGAGGTCAGTCCGACGATCTCCATCTCCTTGAGGATGTGGATCAGGCGCATGCCGTTCGGCGTGACGTGGAGGTCGCGGCCGTCGCGGACGATGTATTTCTGGCCGATCAGGCCTTCGATGGTCGCGGCGCGGGTGGCCGGGGTGCCGAGGCCGCGCTCGGACATCGCCTCGCGCAGGTCCTCGTCGTCGATCAGCTTGCCGGCGCCTTCCATCGCGGAAAGCAGGGTGGATTCGGTGAAGCGGGCGGGCGGCTTGGTGTGCTCGTGGCGGACTTCGATCTCGTTGACCTTGCCCGACTCGCCGGGAGCGACGGCGGTCAACTCGTCCTTGCCGGAGGCCACGCCGGGGCGCTTGCCGTACACTTCCTGCCAACCGGCCTTCACCATCACGCGGCCGTCGGTCTTGAAGGTGTCGGTGATCGCGCCGGTGGTGATGCGGGTCAGGCGGGTGGTCTGCTCGTATTCGGCGTTCGGGAAGAACACGGCGATGAAGCGCTTCACGATCATGTCGTAGAGCTTTTCCTCGGTGTCGCTGAGCTTGGCGATCTTGCCGGTGGGGATGATCGCGAAGTGATCGGAGACCTTCTTCGAGTCGAAGACGCGCTTCGATTTGCTGAAGCGCGGGCCGTTCTCGTTCTTCCCTTCGAGCACCATGCGGGCGTATTTCGCGACGCCGAGATCGGAGGAGGCGAGCTCCTTCAAAGTCTCGCGCACCGTGTCCCCGTAGTCTTCCGGCAGGTAGCGGGAATCGGTTCGGGGATAGGTGATCATCTTGTGCTTCTCATACAGCGCCTGGGCGATCGCCAAGGTGCCCTTCGCGGTGAAGGGGGCCTCGCGCTGGAGCGTGGTCAGGTCGTAAAGCTGCGGGGAGATCTGGGTGCTGGCCTTGGTCTCCTGGGAAATGGTGCCGGTCTTGCCGTCGCAGCGGTCCTTGATCGCCTCGGCGGCGGCCTGGTCCCAGATCCGCTCGGCGCGGCCGTGGGGCAGGGCTTCGTTCTTGCGGAAGGCCTCGTCGATCCACTTGCCGTCGTAGCTGCCGGCTTGAACGCCGAAGTTCGCGTGGACTTCGAAGTACGGGCTGGATTCGAAGGACTGGATTTCGGCCTCGCGGGCGGCGAGGATGGCGAGGGTCGGGGTCTGGACCCGGCCGGCGGCGGTGATGTTGAAGCCGCCGTGGCGGGAGCGGAAGCAGGTCAGGGCGCGGGTGGCATTCAGGCCGACCAGCCAGTCGGACTCGGAGCGGCACTTCGCGGCATCGGCCAGCGGGCGCATCTCCTCGTCGGAGCGGAGTTTTTCCCAGGCGTCGATGATCGCCTGGTTGGTCATCGACTGCATCCAGAGGCGCTTCACCGGCTTCTTGATGCCGCCGATGTCCATGATGTAGCGGAAGATCAGTTCGCCCTCGCGGCCGGCGTCGCAGGCATTGACGATGGAGTCGACGTCCTTGCGTTTGGCGAGCTTGAGGACCTGCTTGAGGCGGGCCTCGGAGTCGGGGATGGGATCGAGTTCGAAGCGCTCCGGGATGGCGGGCAGGACCTCGAAATTCCACGGGAGCTTCTTGCCGTTCGGCCCGGTCGGCATCCGCAGCTCGACCAGGTGGCCGACGGCGGAAGTGATGATCGCGCCCTCGTTTTCAAACCACGAGTCGCGACCGGAGCCCTCCTTTTCGAACCTCCCCAAGGCCTTGGCGAGGGCCTTGCTGAGGTCGGTCATGACGCTGGGTTTTTCGGCGATGATGAGGATTTTTCCCATGGGATGGTGGCAGGCTCCGGGCCGAGGGACTAGACGGACGGGAGGCCGCTTGGCAAGGGGATTCCGGATTGTAGCGGCCAATCCCCCTTAGGGGATGGGAATTTCGGGCGGGTCGGGGAGCTCCGGGACGTTGAATGGACGAGCCCGGTCGGGGATCCTGATGGTGACGGTTTCCTGCACGAAAGTCACGTCGTCAGAAGCCGGGGGCGGAGTCGTCCTGGGGAGCGGAGTCGCCGGTGGATTGGTAGCCGGCGACGCCGTCGGCCATCCATTGCCAGAGGGCGGGGGACTCGGTTTTGAAGCGCTGGTAGCCGGTGCGGATGGCCTGCTCGCGCTCTGTTAGATTGTCGGGAGTCAGTTTGAACCCGTAGTCGCTGCCGGGGCCTTCGAGGGGCCAGCTCATGATGCGGGCGAGCATGACGTCGCCGAGGGCCTTGCGGGCGTGGGTGCCGTCGAGCCACCAGTGCATGCGGGTCTTGTCCTGCGGGACGTCCTCGCAGTTGAGCGGGTGGAAATCGTTGAAGTCCCAGACCTCGGCGGCCGGGGCGGCGGGGTGGGCGGCGTTGGATTCGGCGACAAGCTTGGCCATGATGCCGCGGTCCTTGCGGAAGGCGGGATCGGGGTCGCCTTCGAGGTGGAAGACGCCGATGTAGCTGGCGTGGCTGGGCGGGATGATGACGACCAGCCGGCAGTTCTTTTGCTTGGTGTCTGAAAGCATCTGGCGGAGCAGGTCCATCTTCCACGGGTTGCCCTCGCCGGGTTCGATCGCCTTGCGGCGGCGGGCGACGCGCAGGGCGTGCGGGATGGAGTCGCGCTGGATGACCTTGGCGACGTCGCCGGGTTCCTGGTGGCGGAGGCGGTGGCCGAGAGGGGTGTATTCGGGGAGTTCGCCCTTGCGCTTGTTGATCAGGGTCTGGACGGCGGTTTCGAAGGTCGAGATGCCGGCGTAGGCGCGGAGGGTGAGCTCGAAGCGATCGCTCTGCGGGTTGAAGGGCGACTCCATGAAACCGGTCGAGCGATAGGGGGAGTTCGGTCCCATCAGGTCGCCGATGTCGATGCCGACGATGGCGGTCTCGAGCGGCGCGTGCCTGAGGGTGTAGCGGAGGATCGGCGCGCTTTCCGGCAGGGTGCCGGCGCTGACGGCGAGGTTGACCGCGGGCTGGTCGCCCCATTCAGGCAGGGCGGGATCGAGCGCGATGTCGACGCGCGACGAACCGAAGAACGCGGCTTTCCACGGCTGGGCGACGGCGATGCCTGCCTTTCCGGTGCGCTGGTGGCGGTAAATCGGGCGGTAATCGGCGAAGGAGTCATCGGTCCACGGGGCGGAGCTGACCCAGAGCGGGTTGATCCAGCTGTTGAAGCCGACGAAGAGCAGCATGATGCCGGCGGCCGCGCCGAGGATGGCGAGGGCGAACTTTCGGAAGGGCTTTTTCCGGAGGTGCATCAGAACTGGAAGTAGATGAATTCGCTCACTTTGTCGAACTGGTGGAGCACGGCAAGGAGCAGGATGATCACGAAGGCGGCCCAGGCGGGTTTGGGGCGCCATTGCCACCAGCGGCGCGGGCCGAGGCGGCCGTCGGGCAGGTGGTTGAGGCCGAGCGCGGGCTGGTAGCGGCGCATGAACTGCTGGGTGCTGGGGAGCAGCCAGACAAGCAGCACGCACATCACGGCGCGGAAGGCGTGGCTGGCTTTCACCTCGACGGCGGAGTTGTCGGGCCAGCCTTGCCAGCCGTTGAGGCCGGCCATCGAGGAGAGGATCGACTTGGTGGCTTCGAGCGCGGCGGTGGTCGAGCCGTTGGGCCCTTGCTCGAAGCTGCCGGCGCGGAAGGGGACCCAGGCGATGAGGACGGCGATGAAGGTCAGGCCGATCGCGAGCGGCTTGGGAATCGCGGGCCAGGAGAGCTTTTTCCGCAAGGCGAACCAAGCGTGGTTGATGCAGAGGTAGAGGCCGTGGAGGAGGCCCCACAGCAAGAAGGTCCAACCGGCGCCGTGCCACAGGCCGCCGAGGCCCATGGTGATGAGGAGGTTGGTGTAGCGGCGGCTCTTGCCTTTCCGATTTCCGCCGAGCGGGATGTAGAGGTAGTCGCGGAGGAAGCGGGACAGCGTGATGTGCCAGCAGCGCCAGAAGTCGGTGATCGAGGTGGTCTTGTAGGGCGAGTGGAAGTTGACCGGCAGGCGGATCCCGAACAGGCGGGCCGCGCCGATGGCCATGTCGGAGTAGCCGGAGAAGTCGAAGTAGATCTGCAAGCCGTAGGTGATGGCCGCGGTCCAGGCTTCGGCCATCGTCAGGTCGCGCTCGCCGCTGGCGGCGAGGGTGAACAGGCGGGTGGCGATCGGCGCGAGGTTGTCGGCGATGACGACCTTCTTGAAGAGCCCGATGGCGAGGATGGTGAGGCCCGCCGAGTAGTTCAGCCATTTCCGCTCGCCGATGGTGCGGGACTCGAACTGCGGGAGCATCTCCCGGTGGTGGACGATGGGCCCGGCGATGAGCTGGGGGAAGAAGGTGACGAAGAGCAGGTAGTCGGTGAAGTGATACTCCTCGGTTTCGCCGCGGAAGGCATCGACCAGGTAGGCGACCTGCTGGAAGGTGAAGAAGGAGATGCCGAGCGGCAGGATGATGTCGGGGATCGACATGTCCTCGCCGGTGAAGAGGGCGAAGGTCCGGGCGAACAGGCCGGAATACTTGTAGTAGCCCAGCAGGGCGAGGTTGGCGACGACGCCGAGGGTGAGCATGCCCTTGCCCTTGCGGCTTTGCTTGTGGCCGGCGAGGTAGCGGCCGAAGAGGTAGTTCCCGACGCAGGAACCGAGGATCAGGATCAGGTAGTCCGGCTGCCAGCCTTCTTCGCGGTCGGGGGTCCACCAGCCGTAGTAAACGAGGCTGGCGATGACCAGCCAGGCGAAGCCGCCGCGCAGGCTGTGTTTGCTGACCAGGTGGAAGCCCAGCAGGGTCAGCGGGAGCAGGAGCAGCAGGAAAGTGTAGGAATTGAAGACCATGCGGTCGGTGCGACGGGCTTTTCTAGCGGGGCGGGCGGGGGCGGGCAACCCCGGATGGTGATCGAACCCTTCTACGCTGCCTTCTTCGCCAAGGCTACGAAGGCCAGGAAAGCTACGAAGGGCAGGCCGCGGAGGCGCGGAGGTCGCGGAGGGGAACGCGGAGAGCCCGGTTGAAGGTCCCCGGCGAAGGCTTGCGGCAAGATGCCGCAGCCACTTTGGCTGTTAGAACTGGAAGTAGATGAACTCGCTGAGTTGGTCGAACTCGCGGCCGACGGCGTAGAGCAGGGCGAGGGTGAAGAGGAGGAAATACCAGACCGGCCGCCATTGCCAGCGGCGGCGCGGGCCGATCAGGGCGCTGGTGAAGGAGCGGATGTCGAGGGCGGGGCGGTAGCGGCGGAAGAATTCCTGGGTGTTGGGGAGCAGCCAGATGATGGCGAGGCCGATCAGGATGGGGCGCAGGGCGCGGGTTTCCTTGACCACCACGACGGCGTCGGGCGGCCAGCCGGTGAAGCCGTTCAGGCCGAACATCGAGCCGAGGATGCTGCGGGTGGCTTCGAGCGCCTGGCCGGTGGTGCCGTCGGCGGCGAGTTCGAAGTTTCCGGCGCGGAAGGGGACCCAGGCGACGATCACCGCGAGGAAAGTGAGCGCGCCGGCGAGCGGGCCGGGGAGTTTGGGCCAGGAGAGTTTTTTGCGCAGCCAGTGCCAGCCGTGGTTGGCGCAGAGATAGAGACCGTGCAATCCGCCCCACAGGAGGAAGGTCCAGCCGGCGCCGTGCCACAGGCCGCCGAGCAGCATGGTGATGAGCAGGTTCGCGTAGCGGCGCGGCAGGCCCTTGCGGTTGCCGCCGAGCGGGAAGTAGAGGTAGTCGCGGAGGAAGCGCGACAGGGTGATGTGCCAGCGCCGCCAGAACTCGATGATCGAGGTCGCCTTGTAGGGGGAGTGGAAGTTCAACGGCAGGCGGATCCCGAACATGCGGGCCGCGCCGAGGGCCATGTCGGAGTAACCGGAGAAATCGAAGTAGATCTGCAGCGTGTAGGCCAGGGTGCCGGCCCAGGCTTCCATCATCGAAAGGTCGCGGGTGCCGGCCGCGGCGAGGGTGAAGATCGGGGTGGCCGTGCGGGCGAGGTAGTCGGCCATCACCACTTTCTTGAACAGGCCGATGGCGAGGAAGCTACTGCCCACCGCGAGGTCGATCGCCCGCAGTCCCCCGGCGCGGCGGCGCTGGAACTGGGGCAGCATCTCCTTGTGGTGGACGATGGGCCCGGCGATGAGCTGGGGGAAGAAGGTGACGAAGAGGAAGTAGTCGGTGATGTGGTATTCCTCGGTTTCCCCGCGCCAGGCATCGACCAGGTAGGCGACTTGCTGGAAGGTGAAGAAAGAAAGCCCGAGCGGCAGGATGATGTCCGGCAGGGCCATGTCCGCGCCGCTGATCGAGACGTAGGTTTTGGCGAAGAGGCCGGCATACTTGTAGTAGCCTAACAGGACGAGGTTCGCCACGACCCCGGCGAAGAGCATGCCTTTCCCGGTGCTGGTGCCGCGGTGTCGCGAGATGAAGCCGCCGAAGAAGAAATTCGCCGTGCAGGAGGCGATGAAGAGCAGCAGGTAGAAGGGCGTCCAGTCCTGGCCGGGCGGCTTCCAGGCGCCGTAATAGACGAGGCTGGTGACCACCAGCCAGCCGATGGCGACGCGGAAGGGGGCCTTGCGCAGCAGGTGGAAGCCGATCAGGGCGATCGGCAGGAAGACCAGGAGGAAGACGTAGGAATTGAACAGCATGCGCGATCAGGGTTTCGCGGCGGACTGCCGGATCAGGTCTTCCTTCCATTCGACGTCGTCGCGGCGGGGGCCGGTCAGGTAGCCGGCGTAGCCTTTTTTGACGCGTTCGAGGTGCTGCTCGAAATTCTCCGGGGTGATACGCGTGCCATACGAGTCGCCGCCTTCGAGCGGGGACGGCCAGCCCATGACGCGGGACTGGATCAGATTCCCCATCTCGATGCTGTAGTGGCCGAGGTCGTTCCAATGGGTCATCCGGGCTTTCTCGGTGCGGGGGATCGGCTCGCAGTTGAGCTCGTGGTAGTCGCAGAAGTCCCAGACTTCGATCGGCGGGCCTTGCGAGGTCTCGGCGTTGACCCGGGTGGCGATGTCGAGCACCGCGCGGCGTTCGCTTTCAAAGAGGGCCGGCGGGGCGGAGGCATCGGCCGCGCGGGCGTGCATCAGCGCGTGGGTCGGGTGGATGAAGGTGATGAAGCGGATGCCTTTCTCGCGGCAGGCGCGCATGATGCCTTCGAGCAGTTGGGTCTTCTCGGCGTTGAGGTTGTTGCCGGTGCGGCCTTTGTCCGGCAGGTCGTAGGCGGCCTCACCGACGATGCGGTCGCGGATGAAGAAGAGCTGGCTCTTCTGGCCCTTCTTCTTCGGCCGGGCGCGCAGGCCTTTCGGGGTGTATTGGGTGGTCTCCTCGGCGGCGGCGCGCTTGAGGGTGGCGAAGGAGGCCTCCAGGGTCGAGATGCCGACGAGGTAGCGCAGCTCGCGGTTGAGCGGGTCTTCGAGAGCGGCGAGAGGGGAGGAGTAGAAATCGCCCATCGGCCGGGTGTCGACGTCGGAGCTGAGGTCGCCGGGGTCGATCCCGAACAGGACCAGCTCGACTTCCCGCTCGCCGATCAGGTAGCGGAGGATCGCCTCGCTTTCGTAGAAGAAGCCGCCGCTGCAGCCGAGGTTGACCACGTCGTCGCGGTTCCAGCCGGCGAATTCCGGGTCGAGGGCGTTGGCGACGCGGGAGGAGCCGATGAAAGCGGCGCCGATCGACTCGTTCGAGCGGACGATCCCGGCCTTGCCGGTGCGGATTTGCGACGAGATGTCGCGGTAGGGGTCGAGCTTCTCGGCGGACCACGGGGTCGGGGTCACGCGCCACGGGTTCACCGTGGTGTTGAGGATCACGGCGGCAAGCAGGGTCAGACCGATGCAGCCGAACAGGGCGGTGACGTAGCCGCGCGGCGCCGACATGGAAGGGGTATGCGCCATGCCTCGCGAGGGTGTCAAACGTCTTCCGCGGGGTGGGATGGAACGAACCGCGGAGGCGCGGAGGTCGCAAAGGTGAACGCGGAGAGGCGGGTTGCGGGAGAGATGGTCGTTACGAACGAAGGTGAAGCGGGAGCGGAGGTGGAGGACTGCGTCTCCCCAAGAGGCAGTCAACTGTCTTCCGCTCGATGGGATGGAACGAACCGCGGAGGCGCGGAGGTCGCAGAGGTGAACGCGGAGAGGCGGATTTGGGAAGGGGTGGTCTTCGATCGATCTCGTTCGCACGGTCCGAGCAGTAACTGGAGGTTTCTCAGGACGGGTCTCGAGACATTTCTCCATCCATACTTCACTTTGCGTCCCTCTCCGCGACCTCCGCGCCTCCGCGGTTCGTTATTTCCTCCAACGGTGGCCGCAGGAACCGTCCTTGACCGGGGGCGGCGGGATCGGGGAGGCTGGCGACGCCCTATTCCATGATCTCCCTTCAAAAACGCTTCCTCTTCGTCCACATCCCGAAGACCGCGGGCAACTCGATCCAGAACATCCTGCGGGACTACTCCGAGGACCGGATCGTCGCCAGCGGCGGGCAGGACGGGGTGGAGCGCTTCGAGGTGCGGTCGGACGGGCGGGAGCTGGTGAAGCACTCGACGCTGGCCGAATACTACCGCGAGCTGGGGACGGAGACCGCCGACGGACTGTTCAAGTTCGCCTGCGTCCGCAACCCGTGGGACCGGATGATCTCGTTCTGGTTCTCGCCGCACCGCCGCGAGACGAAATGGGACCCGAAGAAGTTCCGCAAGTTCGTGGAGAAGGAGGTTCGGCCGCTGCGGGAGTACTTCGCGCTGCCGACCGATGCCGGCCAGTCGCCCTTCGGCAATGTCGATTTCATCATCCGCTACGAACACCTGAACGACGACTTCCGCACGGTCTGCGAGAAGCTGGGGATCCCGCCGGTCGAGCTGCCGGTGAGGAATCGCTCGGAGCGGGGCAGCGCGGCGCAGTACTACGATGACAAGCTGAGCGCGTTCATCGCGGAGACCTTCGCGGACGAGATCGCCTACTTCGGCTACCAACGGCCATGACGCGCCCGGTTTTCCTGCTGTCCCTGCCACGCGCCGGCTCGACGCTTCTCCAGCGGCTGCTGCTGATGAGCGGGAAATGCGCGACGCTGGGCGAGCCGAGTTTGCTGCTGCGCTTCCTCGGCGAGGGTCCGGCGATGACGCGGAAGGCGACTTATTGGGAATCGCTGGTCGAGACCGCGACCGCTGACATGCGCAAGGCGTGGGGCGGTTACGACGAGGCCTACCGGAAGGGAGTGCGCGACTTGATGCAGGGAATCTACGACGGGCTGGCGGACGGCAAGGAGTGGTTCATTGACAAAACGCCGCGTTACACGCTGATCGCCGAGGAGATCCTGGCGACCTTCCCCGACGCGAAGTTCATCGTGCTGTGGCGGCATCCGCTGGCGGTGGCGGCTTCGGTTTCATCGACTTTCCGCAAAGGGCGCTGGTGTCCGGACGAGTTCGGGATCGACCTGCACGAAGGCCAGGCGCGCTTGCAGGAGTTTTGCCGGCGGCATGGAGAAAAGGTGTTCCAGATCAAGTACGAGGACCTGGTGACCGATCCGGCCGGCGAGCTGGGGCGGCTGGGGGATTACCTCGGCTGGGAAAACCTGGCAGCGGTGTTGGAGCAGGAGCTGGTGACTTCGACGGGCGGGACCTTGGGCGATCCGACCGGGGTGAAGCGCTACAGCAAGATCTCGCCGGCCAGCCGCGATGCGTGGAAGGCGGAGTTGTCAAATTGGTATCGGCGTGCCTGGGCGAGGAGTTATGTCTCGGGCGAGCGGGCGATGAAGATGAAGGAGCTCGGCTACGAGTTGCCGGACGGGATCGCGCGGGGCGGGCGGCTGGGCTTGTTCGCGGGGCTGGCGGATTGGTTCACGGCGAAGCGGCGGATTCACCGGAGATTGAGGAATCCGACGTGGTTGCCGCGATTCGCGCGGAGGTTCCGGAAGGAGCGGGGGTATGAGGTGTCGTTCCGGTGAGGGGGGATGGTGTTTTGATGGGGCGAGAAGCCGAAAGCTTACAAGAGAGCTGAGCACTGAAGTAAGTAGTCCCGGCTTTAGAGGCTGTCGGGAAACGAAATCGGAAAGGCGGTCGATCCGCCCGGAGGCCAGGACGGAAGCAATTCTTCTCCAGATTTCCGCCGGGAGGTCGTTCCGGGGCCCACCGGGCGGCATCTCGGGCTCTG
>JBIPNO010000177.1:0-3174 GCA_044372775.1 Haloferula sp. | reverse complement strand
GTCAAGCCTTCAATTACATGACTCATTTGAATCACATATCTCATTTAATGTTCTTACATCACCTCCTGCTGACATCCGCCAAGTTTTTGAGATGATGCCAACGGAAAGTGCAGAAGATTTCGACAATATTGCAAAGCGACTCTTGGCGGTTGAAAAAGCCCACCTTAGTTGGATATCAACAATTGACACGTTGGCAAAGAAAGGAAAGACCGTAGCCCAGCGCCAGATCGATGGGATTGCAAAACAACTCGAAGGTTATGCCGACAGCGGATATGAAAATATGGCTAAGAGTTTTGACCCCGATGGTAAATACCCTGCCGTTCATGAAGCGGTAAAGGCAGCAGCAAAATCATCTGCCGCCACAGCGCAATACCTGCGTGGTACTTACATGGCTCTGGCTACACCCCATGATGCTGTTGGTGCAGAGCGTTATGCGGTCTGGGCACGTTATTACACCGGTGCAAATCTGGATTTGCGCGCGACGTACGAGTGGGGACTTAAGGACCTAGCTGAGATCAATGCGCGAATGTGGAAAGTGGCTGCAAAAATCAAGCCAGATGCGAAAACACTTCGAGAAGTTGCAGATTACTTAGATAACGCACCTGAATATAAAATTTACGGAAAAGACACCATCATCAAGAAGTTACTTGACTTCACACAAGCGGCGGTCGCTCAGATGGATGGCACGCACTTTGATATCGATGATCGAATGAAATTCTGCGATGCGCGCATTGCACCAGAAGGAAGTGCTTCTGCGCCTTACTACATGCCACCGAGTGAAGATCTATCGCGCCCTGGAACAACATGGCTTCCACTGATGGGCAAAGATGAAGTTTCTTGGTGGCACCTGGCATCAACGTGGTATCACGAAGCGGTTCCTGGTCATCATTTACAGATAGCAACATCTGTGATCGAGCGCGATCGCCTCTCACGTTTCCAACGCTTTGGTGCGTGGATTAGTGGATATGGTGAAGGTTGGGCGTTGTATGCAGAGCGCTTTATGGATGATCTCGGCGCCTTTGACGAACCTGGAATCGAGATGGGCTTCCTCTCAGCCCAAGCGCTACGTGCTACACGCATTGTTATTGATATCGGAATGCACCTGGGTTACACAGATGAAAATGGGCGCGTATGGGATGCCGTCTCTGGGCGCGAAGCTTTGATGAATAAAGCCCTCCTTGATGATGAGAGTGCAACCAGTGAGACTGATCGTTATCTTGGTTGGCCAGGGCAAGCAATTTCCTACAAAGTTGGAGAGCGCGAGTGGATTGCTGCTCGCGAAAATGCGAAGAAGCGACTTGGCGCGCAATTCTCACTCAAGAAATTCCACGCACATGCACTTCGTATTGGCCCAATGGGGTTAGATACCTTTGCTGAAGAACTATCAATCTGGGATGGGAAATAATGAATAACATGGTGCGCAACAACTATCGAATGGGCGGCTATTTACTGCTGGCCCTTGCTCTCATTAATTGGCAGTACCAAAATAATGATGCGGGAGTAGTAACTCGTTCACTCCTCATACTTATTCCTGGCGTATTGATTCTTTTGATGACCTTTATAAAACCACTAGATGGATTCTTGGCGAGCAAAGCAGGAATGGCTATAGTCAGCGTTATCGGCGCACTGCTTGTAGGGCTCTCATTCTTGAATTAAATCGTCAACTTCACTTCTCGTTCACCACTGATTCATAATCGAGGAATACCTTCACACACATGATGACCTCTTCTGATCCCACCTCGACAAAACCCACGTCAACAAAACCAAGCGTGCTTTTTGTCTGCGTCCATAATGCAGGCCGCTCGCAGATGGCGGCAGGATTTATGGCTCACCTCGGACAAGGGCGGGTCGAAGTTCTCTCTGCCGGCTCTGCCCCAAAAGATTCAATTAACCCTGTGGCAGTTGCGGCGATGGCCGAAATTGGTATCGATATCTCAAATAATTCTCCAAAGGTCCTGACTAATGACGCTGTCCAACAATCTGATGCCGTCATCACAATGGGATGTGGCGATGTCTGCCCGTTCTATCCTGGCAAGCGATATGAAGATTGGGTACTCGATGATCCTGCCGGACAAGGGATAGAGAGCGTGCGAATCATCCGCGATGAAATTAAGGCCAGAGTTGAAGCACTCCTTGCAGAGTTACTAAACTGATCGGATGAGGATACGCGCACATCTTGCAGAGTTCTTAGGAACTGGTCTGATCACTGCAACCGTAGTTGGCTCTGGGATCATGGCGCAATCACTTACGCGCGACGTACTTTTGCAATTGTTTGTAAACACCTTTGCGACCGTGTTAGTTCTCGCCCTTGCGATTTGGCTTTTGGCGCCGATCAGCGGTGCCTACTTTAATCCAGCCGTTGTCTTTATCGCCTTTCTGCGAAAGAAAGAGTCTCTGGTCACAGCAGTGACTTTTTCAGTAATACAAATTGTGGGTGCTGCGGGAGGAGCGATTCTTGCCCATGCACTCTTTAGTCGCGCCCTGATTGATCCTTCAACACATGTGCGCGACGGCAGTGCGCTCTTTATCAGTGAAATCGTTGCAACTGCTGGACTCATTGCCACAATCTTTATCGCCAGCAATCAAGGGCGTGGAGAGCATGCTTTCTGGTTAGTGCCCATGTGGATTGGCAGTGCATATGTTTTTACATCTTCAACTAGTTTTGCTAATCCGGCGATCACGCTTGGTCGATCACTGACAGATAGTTTCTCTGGAATCGCCATCGCCTCGGTGCCTCTTTTTATTGCAGCCCAGTTCATTGGAGCACTTTTGGGCCACGTGATTGCAAACTTACTCGTAAAGCCAGTTCAGGAATAGCCTTACTTACTTCTGAATTGAATATCGTTCTTCTTCATCTCTGAGACGAGAATGCGAATCACATTCGGGCCAACGCCGTGTAGCTCTTTGAGGGCTGCAAGAGATGCTTTACGAAGATCTGAAATTGTGTAGAAACCCTCATCAATGAGCGCACGGCGTGCCGGGGCGCTAATTCCCATAGCAAGCCATTCTTGATCAACTTCAGAATACGGATCGTGCTCAACTTGGCCACGAGTCACCGCAGACTTAGCTGCAGCTTTTTCGGCACGACGAGCTACGGCAGCAGCCATTGCCTCTGATTGTAATTTTTTTACTTTTGCCCTTGAAGGTTTTGCCATGGATCCTCACTTTCGCTCG
>JBIPNO010000188.1:0-12155 GCA_044372775.1 Haloferula sp. | reverse complement strand
AATCAGCCATTCGGCAGCGAGGTCACGGAGATCGGCCGGGCCATCCCCACGCGGGTGGGGAAATCCAGCCACTTGCTGCCCGATTTCGTAGACCAGCCGGGCCATCCCCACGCGGGTGGGGAAATCGTTATATGAGGCCGTCAGCGTTTCAATCACGCCGGGCCATCCCCACGCGGGTGGGGAAATCTCTGTTCTTGCCAGTGAGTTACACCATCCACCCTTTCTGGATCGAGCCCAAACCTGGGTGTGGCAAAATGACACGCCAGAGGTCGACCCCGCGCCTTCAAAACGGACAGTTGTCCGGATCCACCCAATCCTCCGCAATCAGCCGGATCCCGGAAATCTCGATTTCCTTCCGCCCGTTCTTTCCCTCCGGCCCGATCCGCTCCACCGCGTAGCCTTGGCAGTTCGGCGCCGAGGAAATCACCAGGACTCCGAACTCTTTCGACGCGTTTCGCAGGATAAAATCCATCACCTTGCGATGCGTCCGGACGTTCAGGGTGCCGACGAACACGTTCGGCTTCGGTTCGATGAACCAACGCTTCAAATGGCCGCGGATCGCCGGCGGGACGTCGTTGCAAATCAGAACGGTCACGGAGAAGTTGGGAGTTGATGGTCGGGAGACGAGCGTCCGGCACCCATGATCAGGCTTCGCTCCGGGGTTGCAGCGGATGGTCGTCCGGCGCGTCTTCCGGAGCCTCGCCCTGGCCGTCGAAGAGCTTCTTCAAATCCTCCGGCATGCGGCGCAGCATCCGGGTTTCCTCGACCTTCTGTTTGAGCAGTTTTCTGACCAGCGTGCCGTCGTCCTTGGGATTGATCGACAGCGCCTCAAAGGCCGCCGGCCAACTGGTCTCATGCTTGTAGAGGTCGGCCGCGTCGTAGATGAACGGCAAGCTGCCGGCCGCATGGACGAAGCCGAGCTGCGGGATGAAACCCATCGAACAACAGACCGCCGCCGTGAGGGCGTAAAGCGAGGCGTTGCTGGCGGACAACGCCCGGTTGATCCCGTCGGCGACCGCCCAGTTGTCCGACTTGTAATCGCGGCCTTTCCAGGTGACTCCGTATTTCAGTCCAAGTTCGGCATAAGTTTGCTTCACCCGCCTTCCTTCCATTCCGCGGAGCTGCTTAATGGAAATCCCGTGGACCGATGCTTCCGGGAAGCGATGGAGGAACATCCGGCGCGCGATTTCATTCCGCGAGCGCGGGTTCGCCCAGGCGCTGGCATGAATCCGGGCCATCGAGTTGTCGTGGTTCGGCGTGATGCCGAAGGCGTAGAAGCGCAATCCATCCTCGCCGAGCCAGAGCAGCGGGCAGTTGCACTGCGCCGCCGCCTTCACCGCAGCGTGGGTGATCGAGGTGCCGGGACCAAGGATCAGCGCGGAAACGGTGGCGACTGGCAGCCCGGTGATCAGCCCGTCGCCCCCGACCCATTTGATCGAGGAGTCGTCAACTTCCAGCCGGCCGTATTCGAGATAGAGGGGAGTCCAGCGGTCCTTGGCAGGAGCGAGAGTATCGAGCGGGGGACGTTCGAAGAGGGGCATGGCGAAGTTAGGAGGGCGGGGTGATCAGCGAAAGGACAAGAGATCAGGGATCGAGGGGGGTGATGGATTCGATCTCGGCAGGGGTGAATTCGCGGGTCTTGATGCGCAGGCGGATGTCCTGCGGCTTCGCGGCGAGGGGCGACGAGACGAGCCGGATGACGCCTTGGATCGAGCGCTCGGGACCTTCCAAGCGGATGCGCACCGAACGGTCGAGGATCACGCCCCAGCGCTGCTCGAACGCGCGGCGAACCTCATCGAGCTGTTCCCTCCACCGCCGATACCCAACGTCCCCCAAACTGGGATCGATATTGAATTCGCCTTCGTCGAAGGACATCGGAGGAGAGGAGTGGAGGTCAGGGAAGCTCGCCGGGCTTGAGCCGGCGGACATGGCGGGAGTGGTAGGCAAGCGGGACCGGGCCATGGTGACGACCAAAGGCGACGGGCTGGTCGGACATGTAATAGCTGCCGTCCCCGGGTGCTTCGGTGAGGCCTTCGAGGACGGACAACTCTGTCGGATCGACCCCCACCAAGTCGGCGAGTTGGAGGAGGGCATCGCGGGCGCTGGCGGCAACCAGCGGACTAAGCGGAGCGGCCGGGATGCAGCTTTTGCGACCGAACCACATCCCCCAGACGGGATCCAGTAGCGCCGTGGCCGCCCGCTGCAAGGTTGCGGGATCGCCCTGGAAGAGGACGATGAAGCGGGCGTCGGTCAGGTAACTGCGGCGGGTGATCACGGTGCCGAACGGGCTCCCATCGCCGGCCTTGCGGGGGATGTGGAGCTTCTGGACGGGATCCGTCTTGTCGTATCCGCCGCCGACGGTGTGGAAGTCCGACAGACGCAACGCCGGGTGGGGCTTGGGCCATCGCAAAACGCTAAAGGTGAGAGCGGTGAAGGGAGCCAGCTGCCCGGCCTCGTCAGCGGAGTGCTTGTCGATACCGAGAGCAGCGGCGAGCAATCCGACGAGCGCGCTCTTGGTCGGCCAGCTTTCGGTCTCCCGGCGCTGGAATCTGGACGAGGAGCCCCAGGACTGGAGGGGCGCGTCGATGAGCAAGGCGAGAGTTTCAGACATCGCCGGCGAGGAGTTGGTCGAGGAAGGAATCGAGACCGCTCTCGGTGAGCCAGACCTTTTCACCGAGAGCGCCCCAGGTCTTTTCGAGGGCGGCGAGGTGCTCTTTCATCGCCGTGAGCGAGGCGGTTTGGAGGCCTTTGCCATTGGCTTTGACGGGCGCCTCGAACGCATTGGCGAGCTGGAGTGGCTGGCCTTTGGGCTTGCGGATGCCTAGCACTTCAAAAGGCAGCGTGGCGGCGTTCATCGAGTTCTGGCGGGCACCGGGAACGGCGATCAGAGTGGCGCGGATGAAGTCCCGAAGGATGGTTGCACGCTGGTCGGCGGCGAGTTTGCCGAGGTTCTTCACGCAAGAGAACTGGTCGAGGTTGATCGCGGTGTAACGGTAGTAGGTGGCGGAGTTGAATTCGAGTGTGCCGATCATGCCGGCTCCCGCATCCTCGGCATCGGCTTTGAGGTCATCGACTGAAGAAAAGAAGTCGATCTCATTGGAGGAAGAGTGGGTGGAGAGCGCATGGGAGAACATCGCGGCCCCTTCGACGTTAAGGGTCGCGTCGTTGGCAACCATCCGGCCGAACAGAGCGATGTCCGCGGCATCAAGGCGATCGACCTTCTTGATCGCCTTCTTCGGCTCTTCTCCCGCGGCCACCGCTGCTGCGATCTGCTCGATCTCCCGTGGTGACAGATAAACGGCAGTGGTAACCTGATCCGGCTTCTTCGCATCAACCTTACTGAAGGCTTCGCAAACCAGCTTCGCCTTTTCGGCCGCGGCGGATTCGTCCAAGCCGGCGGCGAGCAGAGCATGGGTGAAAGGCTCAAGCAGGAATCGGCTGCGGATGCCTTGGAAGGCGGTCGATTCGGAACGGGCCAGAAGGCGCACCGCGCGCTTCAGCGACTGGCTGGAGAGCCGGGCACGCTGGACACCGCCGAAAACGGCGGACTTCGGCGAGCCGACGTCGTCGCGGTTCAGGCATGAGACGGGGAAGGACTGGAGGATGTGGAGTTCGATGAGGTTCATGGGGACGAATGGTTCTGGGATGTTGGTGAAATTTAGAGAGGTGAGAGGCAGAGCATGCCGAAGCCGAAGGCCTTGGCGGAGCCGATGCCACGAATGAAGGCATCGCGAAGCAGGGCCGGATCGGTCACGGTGAGAACGCCGGTGAATTCGGTCGCGGTGTGAAGACCGGCATTGCCTGCTTTTAAAAAGGGCTGACGGGGTTGAGGCATCGTGCGGACCTCCTGGGGCTCGATTGAGAATCCGTGGAGGGCGGCTTTGCGCTCAAGCCAGGCGAGGAGATCCTCGCGCTTGGAGATCGGGACACGCTTCGCGCCTCGCCGCTTGCCATCCGCATCGCGAGGAACCGCGAGCTTCCGGGTCGGATTGGCGAGGAGGGAGAATCGATAAGCCGGACGAGAGAGGAAACTCTCTCCGACCGGCTTGGAGCGCCAGCCGTTATCGGGGCACCAATCCGGCTGGCTGGGCGAGGTCGCGGAGAGGATGAGCAGACGGAAGCCCTGGCCAATATCGTCGAGCCGGGTTAGGAATTCACGTGCGGCCTCGGGTTGGCCGGGGAAGCAATCCCACGCGCGCTTGTGCCAGGCGTAGCTGTCGGAAAATCCGCCATCTTTTCGCCACCGTGCGGCGATCTCGTAGGGAACGAGAGCTTCTGTGAGGTGAAGTTTCATCGGACGGAAACGTCGAGGGGTGCTTGCCAGAATTCCTTGGCCCAGTCGGTCTTCACGCTCTCGGCGTAGCCACTGGTCCAGAAGCGGAGCTGGGTGAGCAGCCTGCCGTAATCGAGCGGGACGGCTTCCCGGCTGAGCCGCTTGACCAGCCGGTGAAGCTGCGGGGCGAGTTCGTCGAGATCCGCGCAGGCCAGAAGACGGCGGAAGTGCCGGTCGTAAGGGTGCTCGCCATCCTTCCGTTCGCCGAGGCGGAGTGCGGCGCGGCCGATTCCGACTCCTTCCGCATACGCGGGATGCACCGCGTAGAGGGCGGCGACGGTGGACTTCCGATCGTCGCCGATCGCGCCGAGTCTACCGAGAATCGGCAGTGCAGCCGGGCGCGTGGTTTCGCTCCAGTAGCGGCGCAGCGATGCCGAGTAGCCGCGATCTTCACAGAGCTTCGCGAGCTGAGCGATGAAAGAGATGTTGGATTCTTCGTGGGATTTCATGAGGTTACATTGGAAGTTTTCGACTTGGAGACTTTCGGCCGAAGGCGGCGAAGCCCGAGAGAGTAGGCCTCGATCTGGCGGGGCGTGGCGCGCGGACATGCGTGATCGTAAGCGGCGAAGAGCGCCTTGCGGACGGCGAGCGTCCAGGGGTCGGAGGCTTCGCCGAAACTTGCCGAGCCTAAGGGTGCTGGGTCCTTGACGAGGTCCAACAGGAGCTGGCGCTGGAGCTCGAGGGCGTTCCAGAAGTGCCGCTGGGCGATCTCGACGGGAGCGGCGGCCTGCTTCATCGAATCGGCATAGGCTTTGACCGCGGAATAAATCAGGGTCGACTGTGTATCGGCGTATTTCACCCCGCTGGCGTAGGTTCGCTGACCGCTCTCGGTGAAAAGGCGATGAGGCACGGTGAAGCGATCCTCAACCCCATCAAGGATCTTGGCATCTTTTGCCTTGATCAACTCACCAACCCACAAATCGACGTCTCCGTCCTCGTGCTCGAAAATGTGGCTTTGGAGGATCAGTGGTGCTGACTGAGCCTGGGTGCCTCGTAGGACCGCGAGACAATGAAGGTCCCGCCAGATGGCGCGATTGGTATCGGCGCGGAGCAAGCGATGCTCCTCTTTGTATGGGACGATGGTTGCCGATCCTTCCCTCGACTCCGGGTATGGCGGGTATTCAAGCCCCTGATCGATGTGGATGAAGAAGGCACCCATGGGATCTGCCGCGATATCGAGGCGGCAGGATAGCGGCACGAGGCGGCCGAGGTAGGTCTCGGTGACCTCTTGCGCCGCCGCACCCGTGATTTGATCGGGGCTTCCGAGTTCCCAATAGGGTCTGCCGAAATGCGGCGCGCTCTTGGCGTCAAGACAGTTGGCGAGAATCGTTTGCTTCAGGGACATTCCGATAAGGAAGGTGTGGAGCATTTTCAGACTCGGGCCATTGCCTTTCACTTTTGAAGCCATGCTTCCGCCCACAAAAAAGTTCTGATAGCAGAGGATCAGTCGGGCTAATGATGCGGCGTCTAGGTCGCGGGGAGCCTCCCCGAAATGGTCGAGCAAGGTCGGCGAGTTCCCCGCCGCCAGAGTGAAGCTCATCTGAACCAGTGGATAGCCTTTGTCGCCCACAGTCGCCTTTGATTGGAGGAAACGCGGACCGTCACCGAAGAGATTGAAGTGAGGGCGGATTTCGGGCCGGGCGAGATAGGCCGGGACTTTCTCCTCGAGATCGCCGCCGAAGTCCGGCCAGCCATACATTTCAGCGGGCGCACCTAGAGCGGCTTGGGTGATGCAGACGAGCAGGCGTACGAGCGAGATCCGTTCGTGCGGAGCGGCCACGAGATCGGCGATTTCGCCGGCGTGACGGAAGACTTCGTCGAGGCTGGTAACGGAGTGGTGGCCGTCGAGCCAGCGGACGGGGATCCACGGATGAGAGATGAGATTGAAGTCGGACATGATTGCGTCAGGTTAGAACCAGCCGTCGTCTTCCGGTTCGAAGGTCGGGAAGGTTGCAGTTTGATTGCGAGTGTGACTGAGGCCGGTCTCGGGATAGTAGTCGAGAACGTAGGGCGAAGATTCGTTTGCCCCGAGGAGTTCGCAGGCGCTGCCACCCTCCGGCACAACGGCCAAAATGGCTTCGCTGCAATGCTTCAGCAGCCACTCCGGTTGCTCTTTCAAGTGGCGGACGAGGTAACGCGGGATGCGAACTGCATTCCGGTGAAGGGCGAGTGCGAGCGGGAAATCGAAGGTTCCACGGGTGTCGGGCGAGAAAGAGAGGCTCTCGCCATTGAAGAAGTCCAGTCGGCTGGAGCCGGGCTTGAGGGGATGCCGAAGAAGGACCAGCAGGGCGGTGGGTTGGCTGTTCCAGCGCGTCTTGGCCCCTTCCCGATCGTCGCAGGTGGCGGAATTGAAAACGTCCAAGATCCGGACGGTGTTCAGCATCCGCCGCGTCTCGTCGGCGAGTTGGTCACGAAAGCAATCAGCACCGGATTCCAGGTGCTCGGGGACTACAGACGACTCCTCAACGAGCCAGCGGATGTCCTTGGGCAGGTTCACGGTGCTTTCTGGTAGTTCGCGAAGGATACGTGCCGCCTGATAAAGAGAGAATGGCGGGTAGACCCAGGCGGAAGGACCAAGGGCGGATTTGATCTGCGATTCGGACGCCGTCCAATCTGCCTCTGGCATCAGAACAATGCATCGGGGCGTTTCGAAACCACTAGGCCGCGAACGCGGGTGCCGGTGAAGTCGCCCGAGTCGCTGGAGAATCAGGTCGACGGGGGCGAGGTCGCTAACAAGGAGGTCGGCATCAATATCGACGGATTGCTCAATGACCTGGGTGGCGACCAAAATGCACCCGTGGGGGCGGCATTCACTACCTTTGCCGAGACTTTCCATCCACCGTTGCTCATTGGAATCGCGTTGATACTGGGGAAAGCGACTGTGGATCAGGCCGAAGGTCACGCGCTGGTCACGGCAGAGGGATTTGAGCTGGCGGTAGGTTTCCTGGGCAAGCCCGACAGTGTTGCGGATGACTACGACGCAGGCTCCAGATTCGGCGGCGGCGGCGATTCCCTGCCAAATGTCCTCGGTCATAGTGGAGGCTCGCTCGATTGTGATTGGGGTGGACTTTAGCTCTTTGCCATCCACCGGGATACTTTCGGCTTGGGAGTTGCCTTTGCTGACCTTGGTGATGAGTGGATAGGCTGAGGAATCACCAGATTCAACGGCCCCGACTGCGGCCACGAGGGCCTTCCGTCGAACAGATGACAAGGTCGCGGACAAAACGATGACGCTACATCCGACGTCGATCAGCCATTTCACGGCGCGATCCACCAAGGCGGAGGTGTAGGGGTCGTAGGAGTGCACTTCGTCGATGACGACCATCTTCCCCGAGAGGGCGAAAAGCCGAAGAGCGGAGTGCTTCACGGGCAGGCAAGCCATGACAGCTTGGTCGATGGTACCGCTGCCGAACGGAGCGAGCAGGGATTTTCGGCCGGATGAATACCAGTCGCAGAGGTCGGTGGCATCTTCTCCGTTCGAGGTTGTCGGGGAAATCGCGACTACACGGTCCTCTTTCATCCATGCGTTGCCATGGACAAGGGAAGCGATCACGGGATCTGATACGACCTTTTCCAGGAATCCTGAGACGCGCGAGTGGATGCGATTGCTAGTCAGCTGGGTCGGCAGGGCAAAATACAGGCCCCGTTCCGTGCCATCAGTCCAGCGACGATAGCAAGCCGCGAGGGCGGCCTCTGTTTTCCCGACTCCCATCGGGGCTTCGACGATATAGAGTCCTGGAGAATCTATCGCCGTTATAAGAGCGGACTGGAGAGGGCGTGGCGATCTGACGCCCGGAAAAAGCGAGCCGAATTCTCGACCTTGATGAACAGCGCGCTGATGCCAGCCGAGTTCACTGATGGCCTGGGTAGCCTTTTTGCGCGCACTACACGACGTCTCCAGATCGCCGAGTGGCCATTCACGTGAAAGGGGAAACCAACGGGTGTCAGAGCCGATCCAGTCCGCAAAAGTGATGAATCCGGTGAGCCAGTGGATAATAGCACCTTTGGGAATATCGTGGGTGGGAAGCTTTCCGAAAACTGATTCAAGCTCTCGCAGAAGTTCATCACGCAGCTCATGACCCCATACTAAGCCGTCCTCGTCGATCTTCCGGAAGTGCCCTGCCTCTGACGAGGGGTATCGGCCATGATGTCCGCCAACAGCTAGAACCAAGTCGAACGGACGGCGATCGACACGCAGGGCTGCTAACGAACCAAGGTAAGCCTGGCCAACAATCGAGTGATTTGCCTCGTAGGCGTCCCCGCCTCTAGCGCCACAAAAATCCCAGTTTGGCCGAGCCTTCAATTGGAAACCAGGCGTTATTTTACCTATATCATGAGCCGCTGCAAGAGTCGCGGCGCCTTCAGGAAGAAGGCAAGAACAGGACGATGACAATCCTTGCCCGACAAGCTCCGCCACAGCGCCCACAATGATGCAGTGATCCCGGACGGTCAACGCAGGCCTGCCACTTAGAACATCCGTCTTGGCCCAGCAGTCGGCAAGCAGTGGTCGGAAACTATTCACTTCAAAAAATCAAAGGGAAAAACCGGTGCAACAAAATATCATTCATGCTTTCGAAGCAGGTCTACGCTGGGGGGTAGGTCAAATACGGGGTGAGGGTCAAAATTCAAGAGCTTGGCTGGAATCCGAAGTAGCCAGAGGTGAAAAGCGGCCGACCACTCGTCTTAATCCCCTGAATTTCAGACGCCAAGTCACACGGGAACTCTACGCTTTGCCAAACGAACGCGACAAGCCTGATCCGCTCCAATCGGCAAAATGATCGGCTCCAAGTGGTGCAACAGGGTGCCATCAAGCCCGATGTCACCAGTCCAGCAGCCTCGCGTAAATCCCCACCTCAAACAACTGCACAAAGGACCTCGGGGCCGCTTGAAGGGCTTGCCGGTGAGCGGGCCGAACTGGCTGAGGAGGGTTTGGAGGCGCTGGAAGCCATTGGAACCAAGTCGTGGTCCCGGGCTGGTGCCGCCATTCGCCCCTTGGAGCTGGGATTCACCGGCTTCAATCACCGGAGTCCCGAGAACACCATCTCCGGGTCGCGTTTCCAATCCTTGGCCATTTTCAAGAGCTCCTGGGGAACAAGCGCTTGTACCTCCTGCTCGTTGGGCAGCTCGGTCCCTGAAAGTGCCTCGCGAATCAATCGCGAGAGCAATTGCCCGCGCAGGCCGATGCCATTGGTGGCGATGGCGTGGAGGAAATCGTCGATCAGGTCCTGGTGGCGCTGGTGCATGAGCGCGATAGGGGCCGTGACCGGATGGGGCTTTCCGATGAGAAGCTGGTAGCGGGCAAGGCCGATCCACGCGGCATTTTCGCTGGGGTAATCGAGGACGCCGTTTTCGATTTGGCCGGCTAGGGCGTCGCGAACGGGTTGTGGAATGGCGATGGATTTCTTGATGGAGCGGGACATGTAGGGGATGTGGTTAAGATAACCTGATATTTGGTGTTCCTGCGGTCACACCGCGGTGTGACCGCGGTGTTGCCGGTGGCACGTTGCCGAAATCATTTTCGTAGGTGTTCATTTGTCCATCTCAATTTCCGTTTCGGCTCACAGCCGGGCGTGAGTTGACAGCCAACAAGCAAGGACCCCTATGAAATCCACCACCCTGACACCAATGCCGCTGGCGATCCGCCGGGGCAAAATCACCCGGCCGCAGAAGGCCGTTGTTTACGGACCCGAAGGCGTCGGCAAATCGACGCTGGCGGGCCGTCTGCCGGATCCCGTCTTCCTCGACACCGAGGGCGGCACCCACCACCTGGACGTCGTCCGGCTCGATGCCGCTTCGACCTGGGACGAGATCAACTCCGCGGTCACCCAGCTCGCGAAGTCGGACCACCCGTTCAAGACGCTGGTCATCGACACCGCCGACTGGCTGGAAAAGCGGCTGGTCGAGCACCTGTGCCGGAAGTCCAACAAGGACAGCATCGAGGATTTCGGGTATGGCAAGGGCTGGGTCATCCTGGCCGAGGAATTCGCCCGCTTCCTCCATTCGCTCGACGCCCTGCTCGACCGCGGGATGCACGTCGTGTTCCTCGCCCACGCCACGGTGCGCAAGTTCGAGGCGCCCGACCAGGCCGGGAGCTATGATCGCTTCGAGCTGAAGCTCAGCAAGCAGGTCGCGCCCCTGCTCAAGGAATGGGCCGACGTCGTGCTCTTCGGCAACTACGTCACCAAGATCGCCGAGAAGGACAACGGCAAGCTGCGTGGCGTGGGCGGCAAGGAGAGGGTTCTGTTCGCCACCCACTCGGCGGCCTACGACGCCAAGAACCGCCACGGCCTTCCGGAGAAACTCCCGTTCGCTGTCGAGGCCTTGGCCCCGGTGTTCGGCGCGGCGGCGGAGTCCAAGGGCCCCGTTGCCGCAATGCCGGAGGTCGCCGCCCCGGCGGCAAAGGTCCCAGCCGAATCCCTCACCGACCGGATTTTCGCCGCGTTCCAGCACAAGGCGAACATGGCCAACGTCGTCGATTTCCTCGTGGCCCGCGGCCAGCTTGGCTACACTCAGGAAGGACCGCTCGAATCCATCGACAACCTGGAGCCAGCCTACGCGGCCCGGATGTTGTCGGAGCCTGACCGCTTCATTGCTGCCGTCAACGAGTGGGCCGCCGCCAATCAGAAGGAGGTGGCACCATGAGCGCTCTGCGTCCCTCCAACCTGCCGAAGCTGGCGGTCTGCCCGTGCTACGAGAGTAATCCCGTGGCCGGCCCCGCCGCCGAGCGCGGCACGCTGCTCGACACCGCGTTCCGGGCGGAGCTGCTCGGACTCGAAGAACGCTTCGTGATCGCCAACAAGCTGAGCGCCGACGAGATCGCCGCGGTTTCCTGGTCGGTCTCGATGGTCCGGGCGATCTCCGGCCGCGAACGGGTGCTGGCCCGCGAGGACGACTGCCGGGTGCGGATCCTCAACCTC
This sequence comes from Haloferula sp., assembly GCA_044372775.1. Classification (GTDB taxonomy): domain Bacteria; phylum Verrucomicrobiota; class Verrucomicrobiia; order Verrucomicrobiales; family Akkermansiaceae; genus Haloferula. Next base: position 905 of record JBIPNO010000188.1, on the reverse strand, counting down.
ACCGGCACCGCCGATGCCATCGTCCCGACCCGGCTCACCCACTTCGACCTGAAGACTGGGGCGCGGCGGAACTACCGCGAGCAGATGGCAGCCTACGCGCTCGGATTGATGGGGGCGCACTTTGCCGGCGAGTGGACCGCCCACCTCGTGTTCTGCGACCAGCGCGAAATCGAGACGATCAAGTTCACCTACGAAGAGGCGCACGCCATCGTCGACCAGGTCGTCAAATCGTTCAACGACCCGGGCAAGAAGCCGAGCCCATGCGAATACTGCGCGTGGTGCGCGAAAGCGGACACCTGCCCCGCACGACTCGCCACGGTCGGTGAATCGCTCGCCGTCGCCGATCCGGGTTTCGATTTCGACGCGGTCCTCGCGGACCCGGACAAGCTCGGGGCCTTCCTGAGCGCCTGCGCGGTCGTCGAGGACTTCCACGACCGGGCGAAGACGATCGCCACCGAGCGGCTCAAGACCGGCGGCACCGTCCCCGGTTGGAAGCTCGTGACCCGCAAGGGCGGCGAGTTCGTCGACTGCGAAACCGTCGGCCACCACATCCAGCAGATTGGCTTCGGCCCGGTCCTCGCGGCCTACGGCAATCTCTCGGCCGACAAGTTCCGCGACCTGTGGAGCCAGCGGATGCCAGCGGAAAACCCCTTCCCGGAGGAGTCGGTGAAACACGCCGCGCCCTCCACCTATCTCAAACAATCCAAAGCCAAACCATAACTCACCATGCCATCCTACACCGCAGCCATCCCGAGCGAACGCCCTGAATTTGTCGAACCGGGCGACCACGAGGTCGAAGTCGTCGACGCGATCGAAACGATCAGCAAGGGCGGCCACGAGATGATCGAGCTCAAGCTCAAGACATCCGCCGGCAGCTACCTCTACGACTTCCTCGTCTTCATCCC
>JBIPNO010000010.1:0-139424 GCA_044372775.1 Haloferula sp. | reverse complement strand
CGGTGAAGTAATCGGAGAAGTCCGTGCCGATGAGCTGCTCGCGCGGCACGCCCGTCGCCTGCACGGAGGCTTCATTCACGTCGGTGATCTTGCCCTGCGCGCTGATGGTGACGAGCGGGTCGAGCGACGCCTCGATCAGCGAGCGCGCGTAGGCGGAGGAGGTGCGTTGCAGTTCCTCGGCCTGCTTGCGCTCGGTGACTTCCGTGCGCAGCGCCGCCGCCGCGCGCTCCCGCGCTGTCACGTCTTGGAAATAGCAGACCACGCCGTGCTGTCCATCCGGCAGCGTGATGCGCTGCGTTTCCCATTCATAGGCCTGCTCCACGCCGATGTCCCGGCGGTAATGGTCAAAGCGCGGTGAAATGTAGCGCTCTCCCGTCTCCAGCGTGCGCCGGATGAGCGCCGTGCATTCCTGCCCCAGTTCCGGTCCCCAGAGCGTTTCCATCACTTCGCCGATCTCGCGCCCGATCACCGGCTGGATGTTGGCGAAGATTGGCAGTGCCTCGGCGTTCACCTCCCGCACCCGGAGCTGCGCATCCATCACATACACCCCGCCCGGTGCCTGCTCGATGATCTTGGCAAACAGCGCGGCGTTCTGGGCAAGTGCTTCTGCGACGCGGTTCCGCTCGCTTACATCGCGTTGCAGGGAGACCCAGTGCGTGAAACAACCGTGCTCGTTCGCCACGGGCGCGATCGACAACTCCACTTCGAACTCCGTGCCGTCCTTGCGATAGTTCGTCACCTCCATCGTCACCGACTGCCATGTCTCCAGCGCGGCCCGAATCTTATCCAGCGCGGCGCGGCTGGATTTCGGCCCTCGCAGCAAACGGGGAGATCTTCCGATGACTTCCTCCGCCATATAGCCGGTCATCGCCGTAAAGGCAGGATTCACATAAACGATGCGCAGTCCCGGCTCGTCGATGGGCTCGGCCTCGGTAACGACGACCGCGTCACGGATCCCGGTGACCACTTGCTCAAAGAACCGCAACCGCTCCTCCGCGCGCTTCTCCGTCGTGATGTCGAAGGTCGCGAGCATGGCGTGCGCCGGACGGCGGGCGCGGCCTTCGCCAGCGAAGGTCACCTGCTTGCGCACCCGCAGCCAGCGGACTTCGCCCGAGGGCCAGACGACGCGGTGATCCATCGCAAACCAGCCCGCCCCGGCCGGGTCCAACGATTCGGCGATGCGCGTCGCCAGCTCCGCCCGATCATCCGGGTGGAACGTCGCGTGGACCCGCTCGCGCGTGACGGCGACCGCGCTCGCGCCCAGGCCAAACTGCCGGGCCGACTCTGCGGAAAGGTGGTTCACCCCCGTCGTGTAATCCACCTCCGCCAGCCCCACGCCGGCCACGCGCAGGCCGAGATCCAGTCGCTGCTCACTCGTGGCCAGCGACTCATACGCTTTCTCACGCTCGCGCGTCAGGGCATACCGTTCCACCGCGTTTTCGACCGCCCGCGTCAGGCTCTCGGGGGACGCCCAGCTCTTGCCGACGAAGTCTTGCGCACCGGCGGTGATGACGTGCGGGCCGCATTCCGCCACGCCAGTGAGCACCACTGTGGGACACCCCGGCAACCGTGTGCCGGCATGCCATTCCGCGAGGATCTCGAGCGCGTTCATATCGGGCAGGTTGAAATCGAGCAGGATACAATCGGGCGGCTTCGCCATTCCGCGCAGCGCGCGCAGAGCCGCCGACCCCGTTTCGGCCTCGGTGAATTTGTAATGCCGCTGCGAGCCGCGCAGCAGCATCTGCCGGATGTCCGCACGGTCATCAGGGGAATCCTCAATGAGCAGGACGTGAAATGGGGCGGCGATTTCCATGGTGGGTTCAGGGCGAAAAGGGCAGCACGGTGCGGATCAGCCAGTAGTCGAAGATATCCCGCAGGGTTTGCGAGTGGGCGGGATAACTCACAGGCTTGGTGTGGTAGGCGTTCGCACCCGCTGCGTAGCAAAACTCCACGTCGCGCGGATTGCTCGAAGTGCTCAGGACGACGAGTGGCAGGGCGCGCAGGCGTTCGTTTTGGCGGATGCTGCGGAGGGCGTCGCGACCGTCGCTCAGCGGCGTGTTGAGATCGAGCAGCACGAGGCTCGGATTCGCGCGGCGCTCGCGTTCGTTTTCTCCTAACAGCCGCAGGCATTCTTCACCCGAGGTGGCGCGGCGGATCTCGTGCCGCAGGCCTAAGGAACGCGCGGCTTCGAGCACGGTCTCGAAGTCTTCATCGGAATCCTCCACCACCATGATGTAGCCGGGAAGTGGGGCGATGTTCATGATTCGAAGGGTTCGCTGAGGGTGAAATGGAACGTGCTGCCCACGCCAGGCATCGATTCCAGCCAGACGCTGCCGTGATGCTGTTCGACGAGTTTTTGCACGATGGTGAGACCCGCGCCCGAGCCGCCACCGAAGGCGTCGCGGCCGTGCAGGCGCCTGAACATTTTGAAGACCGTATCGAAGTGCCGCGGCTCGATGCCGATGCCATTGTCGCGCACAAAAAACACCGGCCCACGCGTCTCATCCGCACTCCAGCCGATCTCGATTTCACGCTTCGCCCGGTCGTTATACTTCATGGCATTCGCGAGCAGGTTCACGAAAATTTCCCGAACTCGCATCCGGTCGCATTTCACGGTGGGGAGCAGCTGGGGGATGCGGATTTCCGTAGGCACTTCCTGGCGCCGCGCAGCCACCATCTCCAGCGCCTCTTCCAGCACTTCATTCAGATCGACCGGCTGGAATTGCAGCGTCGCCCGGCCCACGCGTGAAAAGTGCAGCAGCGAATCGAGCAGCGTATCCATGCGCACGGTGAGCCGCGTCAGTCCCTCAAGGCGTTGGCGCGTTTCGCCATCGGCACTGGTGGCGCTTTCCAGAAGCTGGTGCGTGAATTTGGAAATGCCGCGCAACGGTTCCTTCAGATCGTGGCTGGCCACGTAGGCAAAGGCGTCGAGTTCCTCATTGCTGCGGGTGAGATCCACGTTGAGCTCCGCGAGCTGATCCGCGCGGCTCACGACCAGCTCCATGATGAGCACGCGCAATCGCAGGGCAGACTCGATCTCCACGCTTTTCCACGGCAGCGCGCGTTGTTTCACCGACTCGCTGAAAAGCTCGAACGACTTCCGCGGCGTGAGTCGCGGGCCTTGCGGACCGGTGACCATCGGCTTGTCGTGCGGATTGCCGCCCCAGCTCACCGTCTGGATCGTCTCCGGGCGGAACCAGAGGATCACGCTGCCCTTGGTCCGCGCCAGCGGGAGTGCCAGCACGCCGCTCGCGATCCGGGAAAATGCCGCGCCTTCGGGATAATCACGCACCAGTGAATCGGTGGCGAAGACAGGCCGTGCGGCGGATTGAAACTCCGGCCGCGCGTCGAGCCACATTTTCAAATCATCGAGCTGGGCATCCGACGGCGTGTCACCCACCGACCACCAGCGATCGGTGTGGAAGATCGTGGCTCCCGTCGCGTCCATGGCATCCAGCAGATCGGGCTTGCTCACGGTCATCGGCGCGAGCCCGGCATCCTGCGCCGCTTGGGCGACGAGCCGATTGTGCGTCTCCTCCAGCTTCAGCCGGTAGGCCAGCGACTCGCGCTCCCCGACCGAGCGCAGTTGCAGCGATGCCACCTGCGCCACGAATTCGCAAGCCGCCCTCACCTGATAGGGAAACTGCGTGGGTGTATGATGATGGCACGCCACGAGGCCCCACAGCTCCCCATCGACGAGCAGCGAGAGCGTGAGCGATGCAGCGACGCCCATGTTTTGCAAATACTCGCTGTACATGATGGACGCGCCGCGCAGTGCACAGTGCGTCATGGTGAGCCCACGCTGGGTGTCCGGATTGATCAGCGGGACGAGTTCCATCACCGGTGCAGCCGCATCCGGCAGTGGGCGCACCCAGATTTTTTTGAAGATCTCCCGCGCGGGCCGTGGGATATCTTCCGCCGGATAGTGAAGGCCCAGCCAGGGGGCCAGATCCGCCCGCTTGCTCTCCCCCACGACCTCGCCGTGGAAATCGGCGTGAAATCGATAGATCATCACGCGATCCAGCCCGGTGAGTGAGCGCACTTCGTCCGCCACGATTTCGCAGAAATCAGGCAAGGTCTGCGCCGCGTGCATCCGCGCGACGGATTTCTTCACCAGCGCATAGTAGTCCGGAACCGCCGCCGCATCGTGCGCCGTCGGCTCGCACTCCAGGATGGCGAGCCCATCGACGATGTGCAGCGAAAGATCCAGTGCCGCCGCGCCCTCACGCGCTGGCAGGGTGAAAACGTAGAGTGGATTCCGCTCGATGGGTTCCTTTTCCAGGCACTCGCGCAGGCGCCGCTCGCCCTCCGCTGCCACCACCGTGGTGATCGATTTCCCCAGCAACTCGTCCGGCCCCAGCCCGAGATGTTCGGCCGCATTCTCGCTCACCTGCAAGATGCTGAGATCGCTCACGCGCAAGACCAGCACGACGCCATGCGCCTGGCTGCACCCCGGCATCTGGATCGGCTCGCTGTCGCAGTTCGTGAGGGAAACGCCGTGGCGCTTGATGCTGTAGGACCCAGCGGCCCAAGGGAGTGGAGGATGATTGAGGGGAGTGGTCATGAATTTAGAAAGTGTCCAGTCAGCGGGCTGCGTGGGGGAAAAAGCCAGAGTTCCAGCGTCTCGAAGGTGCGGTTCGCGCTCCCGATGATTTCATCCTCGCCGCCAACCCGCTCCGCCACCGCCGTGATCATCGCTCCAAAGGCCTGCCACCGCGCACCAGTCTCCCCGCCATAGCCCGCAAAGAACGCCCCGCCCGTCTCCGGCGTGATGTCGAGATTTGCCTGCAAATGCCGGGTGATGATCTGCCCGCCCAGCGTCGCGCCTTCGATCACGTAAAGGCAGCCCAGCACCTGCGGAATCGTGACCAGCTCCGGCAACTCCGCGCACTGCGGTAGCCGGGCCAGTTCACCCTGCATCCTACCCAACGCGACGAGATCCTTTTCCAGGCGCGGCACCTTCCGCCGCTCCACAAAATCGAACCCGATCTCCTCCCAGGCCGGCGACCCGATCAGCCGCATCTCCAGCGGCAAATAGTAGCCGTAAAATCCCTTGAGAATCTCCCGGTAACCCTCTCGCGAAAGCTTCGGGTCCACGAGGGGTAACCGCTGTTCCAAGGCCGCATGGCCTTCACTCGTTTCGTGGCGCAAGCGTTTTAGTATCATGGCGAAAAGCGGGGTGAATCAAGCGACGACCCATTTCTTCGCCCGGCCCCGGAGCAGGGCATGATTCGGCAGCCCGGCGAAGAGCGGGCCGAGCCGGATGAAGAGCTCTCCGACATCGTAATCGCCGGTTCTTTCGATCTCGCGGCGCTCGGTGCGGACGTGATCGAGCACGATTTTTTTCTGAGCCACGAGCTGGTCGAGGTCGAAACCGAGCGAGCGCCCGTTGTCCGTGGGCTCCCGCGCGTTTTCCTCGAAGATCATGAACACCCCCGACTCTTCAAACTGGGTCGCCCCGCGCACGAGGAACTCAGGGCGAGCATCGTCTTTCCGCAGCCCGCGCTGCCGCTGACAAGCGTGGGGCGCCCGCGCGGGAGCCCGCCGCCGTTGATTTCATCGAGGCCGGTGATGCCCGTGGGGGATTTCGGGAGGGTTGCCGGAGTCGGCAAGGGAGGTTTCCTTTGCATGGCTGCCAGGAGTTTGCTTTTGGGGAAGACTCCTGAAACAGCCGTTGTGCCGGACCGGAGGGCGGAGAAGGCAAGAAAGTCCCTGACTTCTGAATCCGGAAACGCTTGGTAAGTGACAGGATCGCGAAGGAATTGCCCTTGTCGATCACGTTTTCGCCGGCCACGCGGCCCACTGGGGCCCGGCCGGCCGGATCGCTTGTCAGGGTGAACCATGCCGCTGCGGGAAGGATGCCGGACTTGACCCGGTGCCATCCCCGCGTTTTCTCTGAGAGGGTTGGAGAAGATCCGGCAACAAGATCCACCCCCAAGTCAGACCCCACCTATTGACCCCCATCTATTGACCCCCATCTATTGGCCTGTCTTCATGCCCGTCTTGACTGCCATCTCCAAAACAAGAATCCGAGTCCTAACAGCGCGATCAGAAGCGGGCCACCGATCCGCTGGGGGCGACCCCATTCCTCCCGTTCCGAAGGAAATCCCGGGGTCTTGGTGACCGCGGGCCGCGGCATTTGCGCCGGCATGCCGCCGCCCGGAGGCCCGCCTTCTTCAATTGCCGGCTTGGCCTCACTTCCCGGATCCGGGGTGTGGACTTTCGGATCCATGCTGTACCACTCGTAGCCCGCCGGAGGGGCCACGATCTTGCGGCGGATGTTTGAGGTCCTTTCATTGCCCGTCCCGACCCACGCCAGTTGGAAGCAAGCGATGAGCGGCAAGTCCCGGCGCGACGAAGCCGTGAACCCAAACGTGAAACCATACATCCCGATCCTTGCAGCCGCCCCTTGCTCTGACGAGGTCATCACGCTGCCACGCTCATCCATCACCGGAGGCATCCAACCCTTCCGGATCAGGTGCTTCTCAAAGATTCTCCGTAAGGTCATCAAACGCATCTCTCCTTCTTCCATGCTGATCGGAACGTGACTGGTGTGCATGAACAGTCTCACGCTGTCGTCCGGCCTCAACTCGATCGACAGGCGCCCGGGATCGAGGATGAAAGCTTCGGAGCTTCCCTCCAACTCGAAGCGGAGAGGCTGGTTCCGGCATTCGGTCATTTTCCTCTCCAATCCGGGAATGTGCTTCGGCCGGAATCCGGCATCAAACACCGCTTTCCAGGAAATGCCGTCCGGAAAGCGCAGCACGGGAGGCGCGGTCTCCGCACCAAACCCCGGACCGGAACAGAGCAGCAGCAGCCAGACCAAACATCTCTTCACGCCGGGAGGTGATCCGGCTGCGGAACTACCAACAAGCCTCGAATCCTAACAACCGGGTTGTGGTTGGGCGGACTTCTTCCCGCGAACGACGATGGGCATCAAGGGGAGCGATCCCTTGCTTCTCATCCGTGGATCCTCCCGCCTTGCCAGGTCGAAGTGGATGCCACCTACTCGGCCAACCTCCACCCGCGCAGGGGCGCCCGGTCTCTTCTGTCTTGCCTCTTTTCCCCATCCGACTTCCGCTTCCCGCCGTGACCCCTGAAGACCAACTCCAGCTCCTCACCGCCGGGACCGCCAAGGTGCTCTCGGAAAAGGAACTCCTCGAAAAACTCCGGCTCGGCCGCCCGCTGCGGATCAAGCTCGGGCTCGACCCCACGTCGCCGGACATCCACCTCGGGCACACGGTGGTCTTCGAGAAACTGCGCCAGTTCCAGCAGCTCGGCCACCAGATCGTCATCATCATCGGCGACTTCACCGCCACCATCGGCGATCCCTCCGGCCGCTCCGCCACCCGCCCTCCCCTCACCCGCGACGAGGTGCTGGTCAACGCCAAGACCTACACCGACCAGCTCTTCAAGTTGCTCGACAAGGACAAGACCGAGATCGTCCACAACGGCGACTGGTTCCGCAAGATGACCTTCGAGGACGTGCTCCGCCTCAACGCCCGCGTCACCATGCAGCAGATGCTCCAGCGGGAGGACTTCAAGAACCGCATCGAGAAGGGCCAGGAAGTCCGGCTGCACGAGATCCAATACCCCATCGTCCAGGGCTGGGACTCGGTGGAAGTCCGCGCCGACGTCGAACTCGGCGGCACCGACCAGCTCTTCAACCTGCTGGTCGGCCGCGACCTCCAGAAGGAAGAAGGCATGCCGCAGCAGGTTGTCATGACCATGCCGCTGCTCGAAGGCCTCGACGGCGTGAAGAAGATGTCGAAATCCTACGGCAACTACGTCGGCGTCAGCGACGCGCCGCAGGACATGTTCGGCAAGCTGATGAGCGTCTCCGACACGCTGATGGCGCGCTACTACCTGCTCCTGTTAGGCGAAGCCCTCGACCCCGCCATCCACCCGATGGACGCCAAGAAGTCCCTCGCGGAAAAGATCACGAACCGTTACCACGGCGCGGAGGCAGGCACCGCCGCCCGCGCCGACTGGGACACCCGCTTTTCCAAGAAGGACCTCGCCGCCGCCGAACTCCCCGAGCTCTCGCTGGCCGACCTGCCGGCGGATCTCAACGTCCTTTCCCTCACCGCCCACGGCTTCAAGGCCGCCTTCGGCCTGGAGAAATCCAACGGCGAGCTGCGCAAGCAATTCATCACCCCGGGTTCCGTCCAGCTCAACGGCGAGAAGCTCACCGACGCCAGCGCCACCGTGACCGTCGCCGCCGGCGATGTCCTCAAGCTATCCAAAAAGCACGCCGTCCGCTTCGTCTGAAGCCGCCTCCTGTCCCCTGTCCCCTGTCCCCTGTCCCCTGTCCCCTGTCCCCTGCCTTCCCATGTCCGATCTCCCCATCCTCTACATCAAGCCCGGCTGCCCGTGGTGCGATGACGTCGTCGCCTACCTCGCCAAGAAGAAGATCGCCGTGAAGGTGATGGTCGTCTCCGGCAACCGCGAGGCGATGCAGGAAATGATCGACCTCTCCGGCCAGTCGAAAGCTCCAACGATGGATTGGCACGGTGAAGTCCTCGCCGACTTCGGAGTCGAGGAACTGGTGCCTTTCCTGAAAGAGCGGAACGTTCTCTGAGTTCCGTCTTCCTTGAAGCTCTACCTCCAACTCCACCTCCTGATCTTCCTGCTGGCGACCACGGCGGTGCTGGGGAAACTCATCTCGCTCGGCCCGGCCGGGCTGGTGTTCTGGCGGACCGGCATCGCCTCGCTCGCCGCGGCGATCTGGGTCCTTGCGGTCCGGCGGCAGTCGCTGTGGCCCGGCGGTCGGCGCGCAGCCGCGTTCTTCGGCATCGGGATGATCATCGGCGCCCACTGGCTGTGCTTCTTCGGGGCGATCCATCTGGCGAACATCTCGATCTGCCTCGCCGGCATGGCGACCATCTCGCTGTTCACCGCTTTCACCGAGCCGCTGTTGGAAAGACGCCGCGTCCGGCCCTTCGAAGTCATGCTCGGCCTGCTGGTCGTCGCCGGGATCGTGCTGGTCGCGGGGATCGAGCGGGGCCACCTGTTCGGCCTCGCCGTCGCGCTGCTGGGCGCCTTGCTCGCCGCGGTCTTCCCGGTCCTCAACCGCCGCCTCGTCAACACCGGTGGCGATCCGCTGATGATGGTCGTCTGGGAAATGGCCGGCGCTTGCACGGTGGCGCTGGTCCTCCATCCCCTGCTCGACGGCGGCATCCCGCTGCTCGCCTGGCAGGGGCTCGACTGGCTTTGGCTGCTACTGCTTGCTCTCGTTTGTACGGTCTTCGCCCACGCGTTCCACATCCACCTGCTGCGCCGGCTCAGCGCCTACACCGCGAACCTCGCGATGAACTTCGAGCCGGTCTATGGCATCCTCGCCGCCGCCCTGCTCTTCGGCGAGCACCACGAACTCCACCCGCTGTTCTACGCCGGCCTGGCGACCATCCTCCTCGCCAACCTGCTCCATCCGCTTTGCCTGCGGAAGCTCCGGAAAGCCGTGTGATGAGTCTAACGGGTCGCTGTGGCTTCCACCGCCCGCACGGTGAGCCGCGACAAGCCGAGACGCGCCCCCGCCGAGGCGCCGATCCGCACCTGGTCGAAAGTCATGCCGGGCAGGATCTTCGAACGCACCAGCGCTTCGTCGCCCGGCTCCGGCCCCTCGTGCATTTCCACCGTGCCGTCGCGGCGGTCGTAGCGCAGGGTCATCGTCCGCGCACCGGTCACGCGGGGTTCCGGCATCAGCGGATACAGGCTGCGTTTGACGTCGAGCGACCAGGTCTCTTCGGGACCGTAGCTGTCGCCGAAAAAGCAGACCTCGTAGCCATCCTGATAGAGACTGAAGCCCGCCCAGCCCGGCGTGTGGAAATCCGCGGTCGCCACCGTTTCCAAGGTCGCCAGCAGGATCGGGCGCGCGGCCGAGAGGCAGCCGGGCGGCAGCGAGAAGTAGGCTTCGAAATCACCGCCCTCAAGGTGCGAGCCCTTCCACTCCGGAGATCCCCTTTCCAAGCGCCACTGGCTGTCGCCCACGGCGGGCCGGCGGCCGGCGAGGGTCGTGCCGGCATCGAAGCGGTCGTCCAACAGCAGCCGCTCGACCGAAAGCCGCGAACCGGCGGCCAAGGCGCCATCCGTGGTTACGGGGCGGCCGTCCACCGTAGCGACCGCATCCGCAGACAAGCTCCAGCCGGCCGATGGACGCGGCGCATCGGGAAACGCGAGCTTCCAGCCCCAACCGGCGAACCCCAGCAGCAGCGCCGCCGCCCCTAACAGGACGAGGGCTTTCCAAGGTCGCCCGGCCACCCGCGGCAGCGCATCGCCCATCATGTGCCGGCCCTCGAACTCCTCGCACAACGAGTGGTGGAGCAGCGCGTGCTCGCGGTAAAGCGCCACCAGCCCGGGCTCCTGCCGCATGCGTTCCTGCAAGCGCTGGAAGCCGGCTTCATCGAGCGCCCCTTCGAATGCCGCGGCGACGAGCTGCTGGTCCTGGAGATTCATGGATAATGGATGCCCTGTTCCTGAAAGCGCCGCTCGATGCACTTGCGGAGGTTCGCGCGGAGGTTGAAAAGCGTGGCCTTGAGCGTGCCGGCGCTGCGGTTGATCGCCTTGGCGTAGTCGCTCAAGGGAGCACCGCTGGCGTATCGGTGCTGGAGAAGGTCGCGGTCCTTCGGCCGGAGCTTCGAAAGGCACAGGTGCAGCGCCTGGTGGCGGCATTCCAGCTCCTCCGGATCCGCCTCCAGCGCGGGCGAAATCCGCTCCACCAGGTCGTCGTCGAACACCAGCCAGCCCTTCGATGCCAGGCGGCGGCGGTGGTTCATCAGGTGATAGCGGATCACCTGGAACGACCACGCCTTGAAGCTGGTTCCGGCCTCGAACTGCCCGCGCTTCTGCCACAGGATGATGTTCACCTCCTGCAAGAGGTCCCGCGCGCCGGACGATCCCGGCATCAGGGCGCGGATGAAGGCGAGCATCGCCGTCTGGTGGCCGGTCAGCTCGCTCACGAAGGCCTCGGAGATTTCGCCATCCCCCGGGTTCCGCGTCTCTTCCATGATCCGCAGTAAAGACAATGTCGCCGGACCGGGAAAGGTTTAGATTCCATCCCGCCCCTCGGCTGACGCGCTTTCCCGCTGGGAATCGACCGTTCCCCGCGTAAAGTCACCCCATGCCCAGCAAGAAGGAACTCCTCGACCTCCATTTCATGGACGCGCGCTGCAAGCTGATCGACCTCGCCGCCTTCCTGGACCGCCTCGAGCGCCACCCGGGCGAGGCCGACTTCCGCTTCGAAGGCCTGAAGAAAGCCCTGCCCATCCTGCTCTCCGACCAACCCGGCCGCGCCAAGGCCGTCCTCGAATCCCTCTCCGACCACTCCACCGAACCCGCCGAAAAAGCCACCTTCCAAGGCGCCTTCGGGGCCCCCGGTTTCCAGTCTTGAGTCTTCCGTCTCCCAGTCTTCCGTCTCCTCCATGAAATACATCGAGCCCCACGCCCACATGGTCAGCCGCACGACGGACGACTATGAAAAGCTCGCCCTCGCCGGTTGCGCCGCGCTTTGCGAACCCGCCTTCTGGGCCGGCTTCGACCGCTCGTCGCCGGCCGGCTTCTACGACTACTACCGCCAGCTCACCGACTATGAGCCGAAGCGCGCCGCGAAGTACGGGATCCCGCATTTCTGCTGGCTCTGCATCAATCCGAAGGAAGCCGAGGACGCCGGCTTCGCCCGGGAGGTCATGGCCATCATCCCCGAGTTCCTCGACAAGCCGACCGTGCTCGGCATCGGCGAGATCGGCCTGAACAAGAACACGAAAAGCGAGCTCGCAATCTTCGAGGAACACGTCCAGCTCGCGCTCGACCGCGACCTGCCCATCCTCATCCACACCCCGCACCTCGAGGACAAGCTCAAGGGCACCCGGCTGATCCTCGATTCACTGGCGAACTTCGCCAAGCTCGACCGCGGCAAGGTGATCATCGACCACGTCGAGGAACATACGGTGAACCTGGTACAAGAGCAGGGCTACTGGGCGGGCATGACGCTCTATCCGGAAAGCAAGTGCACGCCGAACCGCGCGATCGACATGCTGGAGACCTGCGATGCCAGCCGCCTGTGGCTGAACTCCGCCTGCGACTGGGGCGTTTCCGATCCCCTCGCCGTGGTGAAATGCGGCTTCGAAATGAAGCGCCGCAAGCACACGGCCGCGGAAATCGACACCATCCTCTACGACAACCCGAAGCGCTTCCTCAGCCAGTCGAAGAACTTCGTGCTGCCTTGAGAGAGGGCACGCCAGGCTTTGACCCGGGCTCCACCAAGGGCCGAGGACGCCTGATTGGAATCCAGCCGCGACTTCCCAATCGCGCAGATCGCAATTCGTGGAAAAGAAAAAGGCGTGCGGGAAATACGCTTCCCCACCGGTTAGCCAACCCAACTTCCAACGAGAAAAAACATGAAAGCCAAACTCCTCGGATCCATCCTCATCGCCAGCCTTTGCTTCGCAACAGCCCAAGCCAAGACGGCGGAAATTACCAAGGCCGAAGTCAACGCCGCGCAACAGGCGTGGTGCGACGCCTTGGTCGCGATCGGCAAGACCCACGCGGAAGGCGGCGACGCCAAAGCGCTCGCCGAAAAAGTCCTGACCGAGGCCTACGCCTACGACACGGGGAAGGTGTTCTTCAAACCGACCCTCGCCTACGGCCCGAACACCTTCCGCCCGACCAAAAAGGGTGCCCTCGCCTACTTTGTCGGCGGTGACAAGGACTTCCCGGAAGACAAGGGCTTCGCCCTGAAGCCGTGGGTCAAGGCCCGCTATGACAACCTGGGCGACGGCGACGACGGCATCCAGATCCACGGCGACATCGCGATCACCATGGGCAACGTCTGGGTGACCGACAAAGACGGCAACGAAACGATGGTCGACAAAACTTTCGTCTTCAAGAAGGGCGAGGACGGCAAGCTGAAGCTCATCGTCCACAAGTCCGCACTGCCCTTCGCTCCCGCGAAGTAAGGAGCGTCAATCGCCACTGATCCAACACCCCTGTCGGCACCGCCCGGCAGGGGTTTTTTCGTGGACCATCGGTCCGCCGCGTCGCCCTCAACCGGTGGAGGATTCGCCGATCTCCACCTTCGGCAGTGGAAGGGCCAGCACCTTGTCGACGCGGCTGCCGTCCATGTCCATGATCTCGAAACGCCAGCCGGAGGCTTCGAGGACATCGCCTTCGGTCGGCACCCGTTCGAGCTCATTGGCGAACCACCCGGCGAGCGTTTGGAACTCATCGCCCGCGCCCTCCGGCCGACCGAAGCCGGCAAGGACGTCTTCCACCTTCTCGATCTCGAACAAGCCGTCGATCAGCCAACTACCGTCCTTCCGCTGCTTCACCGGCATCGTCAGCCGCTCTTCCTTCGAAGGCACGTCGCCGACGATCGCTTCCATCAGGTCGATCAGAGTGACCATCCCGGTCACCCCGCCGAACTCGTCGACCACGAAGCCGGCGTGATTTCCGGTGCGCCGGAAATCCTCGAGCAGGGTGCTGGCTTTTTGCAGCTCCGGGACCAGCAGAGGCGGCTGCATGATGTCCTGGAAGCGCAGCGGAATGCCTGCGGCGAGCTGGGCATAGCAGTCCTTCACGGAGACCACGCCGATCAGGTTGTCGCGCTGGCCGTGATAGACCGGGAAGAAGCTCTGGTGGCTTTTGACGATGCGCGGCCACGCAATGGCATGCGCTTCGTCGCGTTCGATCCACACCATCTTCGGCCGCGGGATCATGATATCGTAAACGACCAGCTTCTCGAAGCCGAGCACGCCTTCCATCATGCGCGATTCGGTGCGCTCGATGCCGCCGGCGACCATGCCCTCGCGGATCAGCACGGTGAACTCGTCGCGCGACAGCTTTTCCTCGCCGCTGTCCTTCACCCCGCAGAGGCGGAGCAGGGCCGAGGTGGACCAGGACAAGAGCGAGACGAAGGGCGAGGCCAACTTCGACAGTCCCGACATCGGCCCCGACATCGCGCTGGCGATGCCTTCCGGGAACTGCATGGCGAGCCGTTTCGGGGCGAGTTCCCCGATCACGAGCTGGGCGTAAGTCAGAGCTCCGATGACGATCGCGAAAGCAACGGACTTGGCGTAGGGCCCGACCACGGGCAGCGGTTCAAGCTCCGGTGCGAGGCGGGCGGCGAGGCTGGCACCGCCGAAGGCCCCGGCAAAGATGCCGACCAGCGTGATCCCGATCTGGACGGTCGAAAGGAAGCGGTTCGGCGCATCCGCCAGCTTGAGCGCGCGGGCCGCGCCCTTGCTGCCCGCATCGGCGCGGGACTGGAGGACGGCGCGGCGGGAAGACACGATCGCGATTTCGGTCATCGCGAATAGTCCGTTGCACAGAAGCAGGAAGAAAATGAGCGTGATCTCGAACAATGAGGAGGCCATGGGACGCCCGATGATGCCCGTTTTGAACAGGATTTCATCCTCTTTTCTCCGGCCGCGCGCCGGTCAAACGTGGTAGGCCTTTTCGCCGTGGGAGGAAGCGTCCAGGCCGGACTCCTCCTCCTCCGGGCTGACCCTCAAGCCGCCGAGTGCCTTGAGACCCTTGGCAATGGCGTAGGTGGCGACGGCGGACCACAGCACGGTGACGCCGACCGCTTTCAACTGGAGGAGCAACTGCGGCCCGGCCTCGAACTTCCCGAAGCCGCCGAAGCTGGCGGTACCGAAAACGGCCAGGAGCACCGTGCCGATGATCCCGCCGAGCCCGTGGACCGCGAACACGTCGAGGCTGTCGTCGATCTTCAGCTTCTCCTTCACCCATCCGCAGGCGAAGTAGCAGGCCACGCCGGAAATCAAGCCGAGCAGGATGGCTCCGGCCGGGCCGACCACGCCGGACGCCGGCGTCACCGTGGCGAGGCCGGCGATGGTGCCGGTGGCCGCGCCGACGATGCCGGTTTTGCCGGTCTTCAGCCGCTCGACCAGCGACCAGGTCAATGTCGCGGTTGCGGCGGCGAGATGAGTCACCAGAAGGGTCATGCCGGCCGCGCCGTTGGCGGCGAGCTGGCTGCCTGCATTGAAGCCGAACCAGCCCACCCACAGCAGGCCGGTGCCGGTGACGACCATCCACGGGCTGTGCGGCGGCTGCAAGTGGCCGGGGAAGCCGCGGCGCTTGCCGAGCACGGCCGCCAGCACCAGCGCGCTCGTCCCGGCGGTGGCATGGACCACGATGCCGCCCGCGAGATCGACCACGCCCGCCTTGAACATCCAGCCGGACGACGCCCAGACCCAGTGGGTGACCGGGGTGTAGACCAGCGCCAGCCACAGGGCGGAAAAGATCAGCACCGCGCTGAAGCGGATCCGCTCGACGAAGGCGCCCACCACCAGGCCCGGCGTGATGATGGCGAAGGTCATCTGGAACATCGCGAACAGCGGCTCGGGAATCGTGCCGGTGACGCTGTCGGGCTTCACACCCCTGAGAAAGGCGGCGCTGAGGTCGCCCAGCCAGGCCCCTTCGCCTTTGAAGGCCAGGCTGTAGAGGCCGACCGTCCAAAGGATCGAAGCCAGCGCGGCGATCATCAGGCAGTGCATCAGCACGCTCAGCAGATTCTTCGCCCGAACCAGACCACCGTAGAAAAGGGCCAGCGCCGGCAGGGTCATCAGCAGAACCAGCGCGGTGGCCGTCAGGATCCAGGCGGTGTCACCGGAGTCGGTCGCCGGGGCGGTCTCCCGGGCGAAGGCGGTGCCGCACGTGAGAAACGCGGCGCATCCTGCGGCAATTTTTCGATGAACTCCATTCATGGCGCGCGAAGTCTGAAAACCCGCCCCTGTCTGTCCAGTCCCCGCTGTGTCTCCCGGCTCGCCATTCCTTTTCCGGGCATCCATGCTGGGTGGCATGGAAACCGAAGCCGACGGATTCATCCTGTTCCTCGCGACAGAGCGCGGACTGTCGGCGGCCTATCAGCTCTCGGTCCGGCAGACCCTCGACGCCCTGGCGGCCCACCTCAAAAGCAAGAGCCAGCCCCTTTCCGATGTCGGCACCGACGAACTCTCGGATTTCCTGTTGATCCGGAAGCAGAGCGGGCTGGCCGCCTCGTCGCTTCGCATCACCACGGTGCACCTCAAGGTCTTCTTCCGCTGGCTGGCCTCCCGCGGCAAGCTGCCGATGGACCCCGCCGAGCCACTGCTTTCCCCACGGCCGGACCAGACGCTGCCGGAGACGCTGCACGGGGCGGAGGTGAAGAAACTGCTGGATTCGATCGACCCCGCCCAAGCCCTCGGCCGCCGTGACCTCGCGATGCTGGAACTGTTCTACGCCTCCGGCCTGCGGCTGTCGGAGCTGTGCTCGGTCCGGCTTGAGGGCCTGGACCTCGACGAGGGCTTCATCCGGGTGACCGGCAAGGGCAACAAGACCCGCATCGTCCCGGTCGGCGGCCGCGCGCGCGAGGCGGTGACGAACTACCTGCGGAACGAGCGCCCGTCCCTGGTGACCAAGCGGACCTCATCGGAGATCTTCATCAGCATCCGCGGCACGAAGCTCTCGCCGGACCGGGTACGGCAGGTGGTCAAAGAGCGGGCGGCTTTGGCGGGGATCGAGCAGAACGTCTACCCGCACCTGCTCCGCCATTCCTTCGCCACGCACTTGTTAGAAGGGGGCGCCGACCTGCGGGTGATCCAGGAACTCCTCGGCCACGCCGACATCGCGACGACCCAGATCTACACCCACGTCGACGGTGCGCGCTTGAAGGCGATCCACAAGAAGTTCCACCCGCGGGGCTGAAGCCTGGCCGGATGATCTGTTAGGCTTCAAGCCGTGCGATAAAAGCATCCGCGCAGGCCCGGTGAGCGTCTTGCTTGGCGGCAGGCATCTTTTCCCAGTTGCGGGCCATCATCGAGAGTCGCGGGTTGCCGCCGAAGAAGTCGAGATGGTCGCCGATGAAGCTCCAGAACAGGCCGTCCCAGATGTCGCACCAGTCGCCCTTCGGGTAGTAGGACATCTTCCGGATGTAATTCGACCCACTGATGTAGGGCTTGGTGGTGAAGGTGCCGCCGTCGGCGAACTGCGACATGCCGTAAACGTTCGGCACCATGACCCAGTCGTAGGCATCGACGAAGAGTTCCATGAACCAGCGGTAGACCTCGTCGGGATCGATGCGGCAGAGGACCATGATGTTCCCCAGCACCATCAGCCGCTCGATGTGGTGGCAGTAGCCGTGGTCGAGGACGCGGCGGATGGCATCGTCCACCGGCGGGATGCCGGTGGTGCCGTCGTAGAAGGCGCGCGGCATCTTTCTCGTATGATTCCAGTAGTTGCGCGTCCGGATCGCGCCGCTGCGGTTGCGGTAGATGCCGGCCATGAATTCGCGCCAGCCGATGATCTGGCGGACGAAGCCTTCGAGCGAATTCATCGGCACCGATCCGGCGCGGGCCAGGGCGCGGTCGACGATTTCCTGCGGGTCCAGCAGCCCGATGTTCAGGGAGGGCGTCAGCACCGAGTGGTAGAGCACGCGGTGGTTCCGCGAGAGGGCGTCCTCGTAGGCACCGAAGTCGTGGAAACGCTGGTCGAGGAACCGGTCGAGCCATTCCAGGGCGTCGGCGCGGGTGACCGGATAATGGAAGCCCTCCGCGCGGCCGGGGTTGCCGGGAAAGCGCCGCTCGACGTAGGCCAAGGCCTCGCGAACCTGGTCGTTCGATTCGACACTCGGTTCGGGCGGGGCCAAGCCGTCCTCGGGAAAGCGCTGGCGGTTTTCCTCGTCGAAGGACCACTTGCCGCCGACCGGTGATCCGTCGCTTTCGAGCAGAATCCCCATCCGTTGGCGCTGGGCCTTGTAGAAATCGGCCATGAAGGGCCGCTTGCGCCCGGGACCGGTGAACTTTTCGAGCAGCTCCGGCGGGCTGAGGAAGTTGGGCGAAGGGTGGACGACGAGCTCGATCCCGCGCTTGTCGGCGAAGCGGCGGAGGCGGCGTGAAAGAACGTCGTCGCAGGGATCGGCGACCTCGATCCGGCGGACCTTGGCGGGGAGCTCGCGCTCTAACAGTTCAATCGACCCGATGCCGGCTTCCGGTGATTCGACGTAGCGCAGCTTCGCCTTCCCTGCGGCCCAGGCTTTCATCGACGCACGATGCAGGACGAGCCGCTGCTTGTGTACGGCAAGCGGCCAACGCGGATCGCCGCCGAAGTAGAGCGGATCCTCGATCAACAGCGACGACTGGCCTTCGCGAAGCGCCGGATGACGGTCGAAAAGCTGGTGGGGATAGACGAGGGTGACCGCACTCATCGGGAAGCCTTGGCGTAAGGCAGGCGGACCAACGGGGTGATGCCGAAGTAGGTGTCGAGCGCGGTGGAGGCCACGACGTCGAGCCCCTCGAGATGGATCGAGCCGTCGGCATGGAGCCGGCTTTCCTCGAGCTGCACGATCGTCACCCGCCCGACGATCAGCTTGGTGCCGTTCGACGGGATATCGATCAGCTCCGCCAGTTCGAGACCGATGCGGAAGCGCGATTCGGCGACGAAGGGCGCGGCGAAGTCCGGCTCGCGGTGCTCGGTCAGGCCGGAGGCGTCGAATTCCGAAACGTCCGCCGGATAGCGGGCGGAACACTGGTGGGCGGCTTCGACGATGCCGGGATGGAGGTGGTTGAGGGTCCAGCAGCGGCTTTCGAGGATGTTGGCCAGCGTGTGGCGCTCCACCACATCGGGCCGGGTCACCATGCCGAGCAGAGCGGGGTTCGAGCCGAGGTGGACCACGCTGGAAAAGGGCGCGAGGTTGCCGATCCCGGCGGCGTTTCGGGTGCCGACCAAGCAGACCGGTTTGACACCGGGCAGCGACGTGGCGAACTGGACGCGCGCGAGCTTGTCCATGGCCTCGATGTCGTGGGCGCGGATCGTTTTCATGCGAAGAGACGGAGCGAGGACAGGCCGCCGTCGGGGCGCAGGATCTGGCCGGACATCGACTTGGAGGCATCGGAAAGGAGGAAGGCGACCAGTTCAGCGACTTCTTCCGCGCTGCCGACACGCTGAAGCGGGTGACGCTTCGCGGCGGCCTCGCGCTTGGCATCGGTGTTGAGGAGCGGCGCGGCGAGCGGGGTGTCGGTCAGCGAGGGGGCGATGACGTTGACGCGGATGCCCGGCGCGAACTCCGCGGCGAGCGACTTCGCCAAGCCCTCGACCGCGCCCTTCGCGGCGGCGATCGAGGCGTGGAAGGGCATGCCTTGCGCGGCTGCGACGGTGGAAAAGAGAACGATCGAGGCGCTGCCGGACCTCTTCAGCGCTGGCAGCGCGGCCTGGATGGCGGCGACCGCGCCGAGGCAGTTGACGCGGAGGTCGTTCAGGAAGTCATCCGCGGTCAGCCGGTGGAAGGGCTTCAGCTGGATCGAGCCCGGGAAATAGACGAGACCGTCGAGCACCTCCGGCAGGCCGGTGGGATCGAGCTCGGGCGCGAGGGCATCGAAGGGAAGGACTGGCACGCCCAACTGGGCCAGCGGGGCGGCGTTGCGGCAGGCGGTGGTGACCTGGTGACCGGTGGCGAGAAGGGTCCGGGCGGTGGCGAGCCCGATTCCCGAGGAGCCGCCAATGAGGAGGTGATGCTTCGGCATGGCCGACCATGGGCCGGGCTGCAATCCTGTCGAGGGGCGTGGAGACAAAAAAGCCGCCGGGGTCACCGGCGGCTTTGAAATCAAAATCGGGATTCGAATCCGAAAAGATCAGGCGAGGGTGCCTTCCTTCTTTTCTTCCTCGTCGTGCTCCTTGTCCTTCTTGCACTTGCCGCAATGAGCGAGGGCGGGATCTTCATCCTTGTCCTTGTCGCCGTCCTTGCACTTGCCGGCGAGGGTGCCTTCCTTCTTCTCCTCTTCGTCGTGCTCTTTGTCCTTCTTGCACTTGCCGCAATGGGCGAGGGCAGGATCTTCATCCTTGTCGCACTCGCCATCCTTGCACTTGCCGGCGAGGGCGGGATCTTCATCCTTGTCGCATTCGCCGTCCTTGCACTTGCCGGCGAGGGCGGGATCTTCGTCCTTGTCGCAATCCTTCTCCTTGCACTTGCCGGCAAGGGCTGGATCTTCGTCCTTGTCGCAATCCTTCTCCTTGCACTTGCCGGCGAGGGCGGGATCTTCGTCCTTGTCGCACTCGCCGTCCTTGCACTTGCCGGCGAGAGTGGTTTCTTCCTTCTTGTCCTTATCGCATTCACCGTCCTTGCACTTGCCGGCGAAGGCGAGCGGGGTGCAGAGAAGCGTGGCGATGAACGAGCTGAGTAGCAGTTTCATGGATCTGGTTTGGTTGAGTTGGCTTGGTTGAGCTGATGAAGTGATTAGCCTCGTTTGAGAACCCGGCAAGCGGGATTTTGTTCCGAGAATCTTGGAGAAAGATGGAGGGGGGTCACAATTTTCGAACCGAGAAGCGCCACGCCTGAATATTACGCACTTTCGATGACATTTAGAGTTTTTTAGTGCCAGCACACGGGCCCGACGTCTGATCAACTCAGGTCACCGGCGGTCACCGAAGTCTGCTCGCGGGAGCCGAGCGCCAGCGCCTGCTTGCGGACGCTCTCCGGAGTCGGATCGAAGCGGTAGCTGTGGCAGTTCGGACAGAGCACCACCGCAACCCCGACGATTGAGTCGCAGCCTTCACAAACCTTGTAGCCGGCGGGATTGGCAGCGATGCGCGCGGCCTTGGCCTCGCGGGAGTCGGACTCGTTGGAAGGTGCGGACATGGCGTGGTCTTGAAATGCAGAAGCGGCACCGGAGACCGGAGCCGCTTCAAAAATTGCATACCGTCCGGAAGCGCTTCAGCCGATCGTGGCAAGAGCCTTGGCAGCCTTGCTCTTGAGATTGGAAGCCTTGTTCTTGTGGATCAGGCCTTTCTTTGCGGCCTTGTCGACGGCCGACGAGAACTCGGAAAGGGACTGACCGGCAGCCGGCTTGTCGGCGGCGGCAACGGCGGCGAGGGTCTTCTTGCGGAGCGTCTTGATGGTCATCTTGCGGGCGCGATTGCGCTCGGTGCGGACCTTGGTCTGGCGGACGCGCTTGAGGGCGGACTTGTGATTGGCCATGATAGAAAAGTTGGGACGGTGGAAGCGACCAAGGTCGCGCGGGGGCGGCAAAGTAGGGAAACCAGAACCCCTGTCAAGCTTGTCTCTCGGATGGAATCTACCTTTTTGCGACGCCGATCAGGGAATCGCCACCTTTCTTCCGGGCGTATTCCTGGCCGACCCAGGTATCCATCAGCGAGCCGCGGATGATTTTGACCTCGGCACCTTCGCCAACCCGGTTGTAAAGATCCACCACATCCTTCATGCCCATCCGGATGCAACCGTAGGAAGCGGGCGTGCCCAGCTTCCACTCTTCCGGCGTGCCATGGATATAAACGCAGCGGCCGTAGGTGTTCCGGTTGTGCGCTTCCTTGCCATGAAGCCAGAGGATCCGGCTGACGATCGGGTCGCGGCCCGGGGCATTCGGCTTGAGGACCTCCCCGGTGGGACGGCGGCTCTTGAAAACCATCCCGGTCGGGGCACCGTCGCCGATCTTGCGGGCGACTTCGAGCCTGCCGAGGGGCGTGTGGTTGCTGCCCGAGCGTGAGCCGATTCCGAACTTGGAGGTGGAAACGACGTAAGCCTTCACCGGCTTGCCGTCGTGGACGAGGAGCATCCGCTGGTCGCTGACGCTCACATACATTTGATTCCGGGTGTCTTTCCCGGTGCCGCAGCTGCTCAGGGTGAAAGACGCGGGGAGCGCCAGTGCGAAAAACAGGGCGGTTTTCAGGATTCGCCTGATCATGGGTGCTTCTAGGATTCCTTGGTGGTGTCGGCAGTGGAGTCCAAGGCAACGCGACCGGAGGGCAGCAAGCGAGCCAACGACGAAAGCGACGTATAGAAGAATCCGACCGGGAAGGGAAGCAGAAGAATCGCCGAAGACATCCGGCCCTCGCTGGCGGCCTCGACCACCACGAAGAGGAAGAAGAAACCGAACAGCAACTCGACCACCGGGGTCAGCGTCTTCATCGCCTTGTAGCTGCTGCGCTTCCAGTCGCCCTTGGGCTTCTGGTCGATGCCGTATTTCGGCGTCCGGACGAAGCCGGACTGGTGGTTGAAGATGGCTTCGATCACCGCCTTGGCATTGTTGATCGACATCCCGATCCCGAGGGCGAGCAGCAGCGGCAGGTAGGGAAGTTCCTTCCACCAGGACCCGGGGCGCAGCGCCTTCTGGGCGGTGACGTAGAACACGACCACGGAGACCGAGGCGAAGAAGAAGATCGGGATGTTGATGATGTAGGTCGTCCAGGCTCCGAAATCCGGCGCGGCCTTCTGGTTCGGGTAGATCAGGAAGCAGAGGCAGATCAGGGCCAGATAGGCGAAGTTCGAGGTGAGGTGAGCGGTCGCCTCCATCTTGATGTAGAGCGGCACCTTCGACTTCCAGATCGCGGGCAGGACTTTCTTGCAGACCTGGATCGAGCCCTTGGTCCAGCGGTGCTGCTGGCTCTTGAAGCCGTCCATGTCGACCGGCAGCTCGGCCGGGGTTTCGACGTCATTGAGGAAAATGAAGCGCCAGCCCTTGAGCTGGGCGCGGTAGCTGAGGTCCATGTCCTCGGTCAGCGTGTCGTGCTCCCAGCCGCCGGCGTCGGCGATGCAGGACTTCCGCCAGATGCCGGCGGTGCCATTGAACGTGAAAAAGCGGCCGCTGCGGTTGCGGGCGGTCTGCTCGAGCTCGAGGTGGCCGTCGAGGAACATCGCCTGGATCCGGGTCAGGACGTTGAAGGTGCGGTTGAGGTGACCCCAGCGGGTCTGGATCATGCCGATATTGTCGTCGGTGAAGTAATGGATCGTCTTCAGCAGGACGTCCGGATTCGGCACGAAGTCGGCATCAAGGATGAACAGGAATTCCCCCTTGGCGTGAACGGTCCCGTGCTCCAGCGCCCCGGCCTTGTAGCCGGTGCGGTCGGTGCGGTGGATCATTTCCGCGTCGAAGCCCCGCTCGCGGAGCCGCTCGACGCCGACCCGGCAGATTTCGGTCGTCTCGTCGGTCGAGTCGTCCAGCACCTGGATCTGGAGTTTGTCCTGCGGGTAATCGAGACGGGAGACCGATTCCAGCAGGCGGTCGACCACGTGCATCTCGTTGAAGACCGGGAGCTGGATGGTCACCAGCGGCAGATCCTTGAAGGTTTCCTTCGGCTCCGGCCGGTTGCGGGCGTGGCGGAGGTAGAGGTAGACGATGCAGAGGCGGTGAAATCCGTAGCCGGCGAGGCCGACGAGAACCAGCGTGTAGGAAATGTACCAGAGCGGCGAGGTAAGGTCCATGGGGCTCGAATGGGGAAAAGAAAGGAAACCGGGTAACCGAAGGGGTTGTTGGAAGCCCGGGCGGGAAGGAGCGGAAATCGAACGACTCCGGGCGGCCGGAGGCCAACACGCTTGCCGCGGCAAGTCAAGCCGGGATCTCGCCCGCCGAAGTTGTACTGCCCCGCTTTGCCGGTTGCGGGGAATACCATCCGATGGCAGCATTTCTTCCGTGAAGCTCACCCGCCTTTCCCTCCTGCCCCTTGTCTGGGCCCTGGCCACCCTGACTCCGGCGTCCGCCCAAGACGGCGACAAGCCGGCGATTCCGGCCGACCTGCTCGATGACCCCCATGTCCGGGAAGAACTGGCCATCAACGAGTTCACCGCACCCTCGATCGCCAAGATTTTCGAATCACTGGAGGCCCTCGCCCCGCTGCCGATGCTGAAGTTCCAAAGGGAGGCCCCCCAGAAGATGCCGCTCAACCGCGCCGACCTCGCCGTCGAACTGGGATTCCTGATCGCCGACGGTTTCCTCGTGGTGCAGGCCGGCGAACTCGGGAAGGTCGAGGGTCTGGCGGCCGAACTGACCCGCTACGGCAAGGCGCTCGGAGCCGGGGAACGGGTCAACCGCCACGCCGCGAGCCTGCTGGAAAGCGCCCGCAAGCAGGACGTCGCCCAGTTGAAGGCCGAGCTGACCGCCACCCAGAAAGACGTCGAACTGGAACTGGTGACCCTGCGCGATGCCGACCTGGCCCACCTCATCTCCCTCGGCGGCTGGATCCGCGCGCTGCAGGTGTCGACCGCCGCGGTGGAGACTCAGTTCAGCGAGGAACGGGCGAAGCACATCCTGCGCGAGGACATCGCGGACTACTATTCCGCGATCGTCAGCGGCCTCGAGCCGCGGGTCGCCGAGCGGCCGAGCTTCCTCACCATGCGCGACATCCTGTCCGGCTTGAGGACCGAAATGACTCCCGGTGAGAAACCGGCGACCCAAGCCACGGTCGCCGAGATCAGCAAGCAGGCCGCCAAGCTGGCCGAACTCGCCCTCCAGCGGGAAGAGGACCCATGAGCACCTGGAACATCGCGGTATTGGGATTGGGCATCATCGGGTCCCGCGCCCACTCCCTGCTGGCCGCCTCCGGGATCGGACCCGTGTCCGCGTGGAACCGGACGCCCAAGGGAATTTCCGGAGAGCAAGAGGATCTCGAAGCCGCCTGCACGGATGCCAACCTGATACTCCTCTATTTGAAGGATGCCGCAGCGGTGTGCGCCGTGGCCGCGAGGATTTTCGAGCTGCCGCCGGCCGAGAGAGTCCTGGTGAACCATTCCACCGTGGATTTGGAAACCACCCGCTGGCTGATCCGGGAATGTGCCGAAAGGGGCATCGGATTCCTCGACGCGCCCTTCACCGGCAGCCGCGAGGCGGCGGCCGGCGGGGCCTTGGTTTACTACGCAGGTGGAACGGATGATCTGGTGGACCGGATTGAACCCGTCCTCCTGCTCACGGCCAAGTCCGTCCTCCGGTCCGGCCCCGCCGGCACGGCCACCATCCTGAAGCTGGTGACCAACCTGATTTCGGCCTGCACGGTGCAGGCGCTCGCGGAGTCCCTTGCCACGGCCACCCGCCATGGCATAGAGCCGGCGCAACTCATCGACGCGATCTCGCGCAATGCCTGCGGCTCCCCGCTCGCCGCGATGAAACTGCCGACCATGGCCAACGGCGAGTTCGACACCCATTTCTCGCTGTCCAACATGCTCAAGGACAGCCGCTACGCGCTGGAACTGGCGGCCGAGGTGGGAATCGAAACACCGGCGATCCAAGCGGTGTCCCGCCGGATGGCCGAGCTCTGCGACGCCGGCTTGGCCGACCTCGACTACTCGGCGCTGGCTTCTCCCTACCTGGCAAATCCGTGAACGTCCCGCTCCGCTGCCTCGCGCCGACCAAACGCTGCGTACTCGCCTTTCGCGGGCCCGACGCGGTGCGGTATCTCAACGGCCAGCTCACCCAGGATGCCCGCGATCTGGGCGACCGGGCGCTGGCTTCCTGCGTGACCGATGCCAAAGGCCGATTGCAGGCCTTCGTCCACGTATTTCGCGGTCCGGACGACTCGGTCTGGGTCGAAGGACCGGCGGAGCAGGAAGAAGAGCTCGAACAGCGACTGACCCGCTACCTCATCGCGGACGACGTGGAGGTCGACAACTTGTCCAAGGCCTGGCGCCTGATTCACACGGTCGACGGTACGGAGTCTCCCGATTTTGGAAGCGGCTTTGTCCGGCAGGCCGCCCGCGTCGGCAACGAGGGCTTCGACCTGTGGCTGCCTGGCCCCGACTTCCCCGAGCTATCCATCCTCAGCACCGCGGAAGCGGAAACGCGCCGGATCACCGCCCGAATTCCTGCATGGGGCGCGGAATTGACCACGGGCATGTTACCGCCCGAGGCCGGCCTCGACCGCAACGCGATCTCCTACCACAAGGGCTGCTACATCGGGCAGGAAGTGCTTTCCCGGATCAAGACCGCCGGCCGCCTGAACCGGAAACTCACCGCGTTCCTGGTGGATCCCGGGACGACACCCGGCGAAACGCTCGGACCGGAGAGCCGATCCGCGGGCGTGATCACCAGTGTGGCCACCTGGCCGAACGAATCCGGCTTGCATGCGGCCTTGGGCTACCTCGACAAGTCCGCATTCAATGCGACCGAGCTTACCCTGGCCGGCAAGTCAGGCACCGCACAGGTCCTTGGCTTCGTCTGAAACACTGCTCACGAAAAAGGGCTGCGGTTGCCCGCGGCCCTTTCGGAGAAATCCAGCTCAGTACTGGTAGTTCAGGTAGAAGTTGAATTGGCCACCCTTGTCGGCGATCGGATCCGGGCTGTCGATCGGGAAGGCGTAGTCGAGGGCGATCGGCACCGGGCTGATCGGCAGCTTCAAGCGGACGCCCACGCCGAAGTCGTGGTAGAGGTCGCTCGGGCTCGGATCCCAGGAGCCGTCGTTGACGAAGCCCAGGTCGTAGAAGACCGCCGCGCGGACATTGTCGATGACCGGGATGGTGTACTCCGCCGAGAGGAAGCCGAGCGACTGGCCGCCGATGACCTCACCGGTGACGGGATCGCGGGGGCCCACGTCGCGGAACTCGAAGCCGCGCAGGGTGCGGCCGCCGCCGAGGAACAGACGGTCGAAGATCGGCACTTCGCCACTGGTGGCATCGACGAAGGCAAGTTCACCGTTGAGCGAGAGGATCGAATCCCAGGCAAGGTTCCAGTATTTCTGGCCCTGCAGGGTGAGTCCGATGGTGTCGACGTCGCCTCCGAGGGCGGTACCGGCCACGCTGAAGCCGATGTCGAATTTCTCGCCGCTGCGGGTCTCGATCACCGCGTCGCGGCTGTCGTAGATGTAGTTCAAGGCGAGCGCGCTGCGGATGTAGTCGCCGTCTTCCGGGAGCAGCAGCGATGGAGGACCACCAGCGAGCACCGAAGCGTTCGAGAGGGTCGCCACCGAGTTTTCCAGTTCGATGTCCACCTGCTCCAGGCGGTATTCCAGCTTGATCGAGGACTTCTCGCCGAGCGGCTTGCGGATGTAGATCGCGGCGCCGGCATTGGTCTGCTCGTAGAAGTCCGAGTAATACTGCGAGTCGCGGTAGAACAACTCGCCGCCGAGGGCCAGTTGCTTGCCCATGAACCAGGGTTCGACCAAGGAGACGCTGAAATCGGTGCGCTCGCTGCCGAGACGCAGATTCATTCCGAAACGCTGCCCGGCACCGGTGAAGGCCCACGGGTTCATGATGTCGAAGTTGGTCTGCTCCAGGTTGATGAAACCGACGATGCTGTCGATCGAGCTGAAGCCGATGCCCGCGCTGATCGAACCGGTGCGGCGCTCTTCGACGAGCACGTTGATGTCGCGGTAACCGCCGCTGCCGGCGTCGGCGTCCACCTGGACGTTGTTGAAATACTGCAGGCCTTCGAGGCGCGACTTGGCGGTCTCAAGCTCCACCGAGTTGAAGTAGTCGCCGGGCTTCAGCGGCATTTCACGGCGGATCACCTTGTCCTGGGTCTTGGTATTGCCACCGATGTTCACCCGGCCGACGCGGTAGCGGGAGCCTTCGGTGATGCGGTAGACGATGTTGACCTGGTTCGGGCCGGCGTCACGGATGTCGGGCACCAC
Organism: Haloferula sp.; assembly: GCA_044372775.1. Taxonomy (GTDB): domain Bacteria; phylum Verrucomicrobiota; class Verrucomicrobiia; order Verrucomicrobiales; family Akkermansiaceae; genus Haloferula. The sequence goes on along the minus strand of JBIPNO010000010.1, from coordinate 112,085 downwards.
GGTCGCGTCGGCGTAGCCACGGGATCCGTAGTAGCTGCGGATCATCCGGATGTCGTCGCGCATCTTCTTGGACGAATAGCCGTCGCCGCCGTTGAGGGTCAGCGCGGGGTAGAGCTCCTCGGACTTGAAGACCGTCATGCGGCCGAAGCCGACACCGGCGACGATGTATTTTTCGCCCTCGTTGATCGGAATGACCAGGTCCACGCGGCCGTCGCCGACCGGATCACGGCGGGCACCGGGACTGCTGGCCTTGAGGTAGCCGCGGGTGCGGTAGTAATCGAGCACCGCCTCAACATCGGAGTCGAGCTGATCGACTTCGAAGCGGCCCGACTTGCTGATCCAGGAGAACCAGCCCTTTTCCTTCACCTTCATCTGCTTGCGCAGGGTGCGACTGTCGAAGGTGTTGTTGCCTTCGAAGCGGATGTCGCGGATCTCGTTCTTGCCGCCTTCTTCGATCACGAAGATCAGGTCGAGGCCTTGGCCGGATTCGCTCGGCTGGGTGCGGTGGCTGATTCCGACATCCGGGTAGCCGTAGCCGCGATAGTAGGTTTCGAGGTTCCGCCGGGCGGAAAGAATGGCCTCGTCGCTCAGCGCGCCGCCGACCTTGAGCTTGGTTTCCTTGGCCAGCTTCTGGTCGCTGAACACGGAGTTTCCGACAAAGCCGACCGCCACGACCGTGCCGCGGGTGGTCACCTCGTAGATCACCTTCAGGGATTCTCCCGAAGGCTCGGCCAGCACGCGGACATCGTCCACCAGGCCCGACTCGTAAAGCGACTTGATGTCGTTATCGACTTTCTCGCTGCGATAGGCCTCGCCCGAGCGGGTGGAAATGTAGCTGCGGAGCCTTGCCTCGTCCACGCTGGCGACTCCGGCAAAGCGCACTTCCACTTGCGACACGTTCTTGCCCTCGATGTCTTGCGCCTTCACCGACGTCGCGGCGAGACCGAGGAAGAGAAGCGCCGCCAAAACCACCCGGCGCGCCAGCAAGGACGCGCCCCGAATACTTAAGAGGGATGAAATATCCATGTGTGTCGGCTAACGGCCCGCATAGAACCGCTTTCGGGCCGGGTGCGTCAAGGACCATGTCAACCCGATGACCGCGAACCGTCGCACCTTCGCTTTGACAAGGGGCAAGCCGCCCCCTTAGCTTCCCGCCCCCGGCGCGCCAAAGGCCTTTCCCGCGCCGACCTTTCCGTCATGAACATCACCGTTGAAAAGCAGCCGAACTGCATCGCCACGCTCCGCGTCGAAGTCCCCTCGGACACCGTGAACACCGAGCGCGCGAAAATCGTGTCCGGCTATGCCGCGCAGGCCCGCATCCCCGGCTTCCGTCCCGGCAAGGCCCCGAAGAACGTCATCGAGAAGAAATTTCAGACCGCCATCGTCGAGGAGCTCGACGAGCGCCTGGTGCGTCAGGCCTACGACGAGGCGCTCCGCCAGCAGGCGCTCAAGGTGCTGAATTTCGGCATCCCGCAGAATCTCAACCACAATCCGGACGGCACGCTGACCTTCCACGCGGTGCTGACCCTCGCTCCGGAAGTCCAGCTTCCCGACTACAAGGGCATCTCCGTCAAGGCACCGTCCACCGAGGTCACCGACGCCGAGATTGAAACCCAGCTCGAAGGCCTGCGCGAACGCTTCGCCGACTACACCGACATCGAAGGCCGCGCCGCGGAGTCGGGCGACCTCGCGGTGATCGACTTCACCTCCACCCTCGACGGCCAGCCGCTCGAGGAAGCCCTTGGCAAGTCCGCCGGCTACCTCGCCGGCCGCGAAGGCTTCTGGCTGAAGCTCGACGACGCCAGCTTCCTGCCCGGTTTCGCCGCCGAGGTCGCCGGGATGAACGTGAACGACGCGAAGGACATCGCCCTCACGATTCCCGAGGACTTCCCGCTTTCCGACCTCCAGAACCGCGAAGTCGTCTTCCACGTCACGCTGAAAGGCTTGAAGCAGACCGTGCTGCCCGAACTGAACGACGAGTTCGCCGGCAAGGTCACCGGGGGCAAGACCCTCGAGGAGCTCAAGTCCCTCGCCAAGCGCCAGATCGAAGTCGAGAAGCGCCGCCGCATCGACGACTACAAGGTCAACCAGATCGTCGAGCACTTCAACTCGCTGGTCGAGTTCGAGCTGCCCGAGGAACTGCTCCGCCACGAGACCCAGGGCCAGGCCGACGCCCTCGTCGAGCGCGGCATGAAGTCCGGCATGACCCAAGAGGAAATCGAAGCCCAGCAGGGTGAGATCATCGCCACCGCCGGCGACCAGGCCCGCACCAACCTGAAGACCAACTTCATCCTCCAGGAGATCGCCCGCACCGAAGGCATCACCGTCAGCGACAACGAGCTGGTCAACCACCTCGCGATGATCGCCCAGTCGCGGAAGCAGAACCCGAAGAAGTTCATCAAGGAGCTCCAGCGCGGCGGCCGCCTGCCCGGCATCCGCAACTCGATGCTGGTCGGCAAGGCCATTGACTTCGTTCTGGAGCACGCCACCGTCGAGGAAATCGCAGACGAACCGACCACCACCGATGAGTGATTTCCCGAACTCCATCCGCGCCGGCGGAGCCCCGAAGAACAGCTATTACGTACCCATTGTCATCGAATCCGATGGCCGCGGCGAGCGCTCCTTCGACATCTATTCGCGGCTCCTCAAGGACCGCATCATCTTCATCGGCACGCCGATCGACGACTATGTCGCCAACTCGGTGATCGCCCAGCTCCTGTTCCTGCAGATGCAGGACCCGAAAAAGGACATCCACATCTACATCAACAGCCCCGGCGGCTCCGTCACGGCCGGTCTGGCGATGTATGACACGATGCAGTTCATGACCTGCGACGTGAACACCTACTGCATCGGCATCGCCGCCTCCATGGGCTCGGTGCTGCTGACCGCGGGGACCAAAGGCAAGCGCTTCTGCCTGCCGAATTCCCACGTGATGATCCACCAGGTTTCCGGCGGTGCTTCCGGCACCGCGTCGGACGTCGAGCGGACCATCGGCTTCATGTTCAACCTGAAGAAACGGCTCAACGGCATCCTCGCCAAGCACACCGGCAAGACCGTTGAGCAGGTCGAGCACGACTCCGACCGCGACAACTACATGACCGCCGAGGAATCGGTCGCCTACGGTCTGGTCGACAAGGTCCTTGAGAGCCGCAAGCAGCTTCCCGACGCCGTCGCCGCGCTTACTGACGCGAATGACGGAAAAAAGGACGACGCCTGAGTTGATTTCCGCTAGATTGAGGCGTCGGGCTGTTCCGCCCGACGCCTTCTTTTTTTTCCCGGCATCCCATGGCACGCGCTTCCAACCTCACGATGTGTTCCTTCTGTGGCAAGAGCCACTCGGAGGTCAAAAAGCTGATCGCCGGTCCCGGCGTCTACATTTGCAACGAGTGCGTCGACGTCTGCTCGAACATCCTCGAAAAGGAACTGGCCGAAACGCCGGGCAAGCCGTCGAAGAACCGCCGCAACCAGCCCGCCAAGCGCCTCCCCTCGCCCGCCGAGCTCCGCGCCAAGCTCGACGAGTTCGTGATCGGCCAGGAGCACGCCAAGAAGGTGCTGTCGGTCGCCGTTTACAACCACTACCAGCGCCTCCGCCAGGACCAGGCCTCGCTCGGCGAGGAGTTCGCCGGGGTGGAGATCGAAAAGTCCAACGTCCTGCTGCTCGGCCCCACCGGCTCCGGCAAGACCCTGCTCGCCCGCACCCTCGCCCGGGTGCTCGACGTGCCGTTCTGCATCGTCGATGCCACCACGTTGACCGAGGCCGGCTACGTCGGCGAGGACGTGGAGAACATCGTTCTCCGCTTGCTCCAGGCCGCCGACTTCGATGTCGAGCGCGCCGAACGCGGGATCATCTACGTCGACGAAATCGACAAGATCGGCCGCAAGACCGACAACGTCTCGATCACCCGCGACGTCTCCGGCGAGGGCGTCCAGCAGGCCTTGCTCAAGATTCTCGAAGGCACCGTCTGCAACGTCCCGCCGCAGGGCGGCCGCAAGCACCCGCAGCAGGAATACATCCAGGTCAACACCGAGAAGATCCTCTTCGTCTGCGGCGGCGCCTTCGTCGGCCTCGAGGACATGATCCAGCGCCGGCTCGGCCGCAGCACGCTCGGCTTCCACGGCACCAGCGGCGACGCCACCCCGGCCAGCGGCAACATCCTCGATCTCGCCGAACCGGAAGACCTGCTCCACTTCGGCCTGATCCCCGAATTCATCGGCCGCCTGCCCGTCATCTCGGCCCTGCGCAAGTTGACCGAAGACGAGCTGATCTCGATCCTCACCGAGCCCAAAAACGCGCTGGTCAAGCAGTACGGCAAGCAGCTCGCCCTCAATGGCGTGAAGCTCCGGGTCACCCGCGATGCCCTCCGCGCCCTCGCCGAGGAAGCCGTCCGCCGCGGCACCGGGGCCCGCGCCCTGCGCTCGATCTTCGAACGGCTGATGCTCGACGTGATGTATGAAGTCCCGTCCAAGAGCGACGTCGAAGCCGTCACCATCAACCGCCCCGTCGTCCTCGGCGAACGCCCGCCCCTGATGCGCCGCAAGCGCGCCGACAAGGACGCGGCGTGAGGCGCGCTTGCCTCACGTGACTTGTGCCCGTCCCCGCATCAAAGGGGGGCGACGATATTGGTCATGGGAGCGAAACCCCGGAGATCAAGCGACGGAGTAGCCGCAGGAAGTAGCGCAACTTTGCAAGTTGCGTGCTTGGTGCGGCCCACCTCACCCCGATTTCCCGAAGCTTCCCTGAAGCCTCCGACCCGTGCGGCAGCGGCCTCCACGACTTCTCCTTCGCCGTCACTGACCGCCTGAAGCATCCGTTCCCACCAAACCCAGGAGTCATCCCGCCCCCCCACGCAACTTGCAAAGTTGCGCTACTTCGCGTCCCGCGTCCGACAGAGCGCGGCCTTGCGGCCACTTCCACGATCCATGATCCTGCCTGGCCAACCAACCCGAATCCATCGGTGCGTCGATCTCTACCGATCCACTTCCTCATCGTCCCGCTTCGTGCTCTTCATCAAATTCCGACCCAGCGCCTCCGACAGCTCTTCCTGAACATCCTCCGGAACCCCGAACATCGGCAACACCTGACGGAAATCCAAACGCCATTGCTGATCCGTCAGTTTCCAATCCGTCCACGGTGCCCGCAGGGTATGGCGGTTGACCGGCTGATTGGGGGAAAACGCACGTCTGGATCGTACTATACAGCACTCGCCGGATCCATGATCTGCCCGGATTTCCCGGCGATCATCGATTGATCTCCCGCAGGGACGAGGAAGTGCGTTGAAGAGCCGACAGCACCCATCAAGCCCCCGCCCACTTCCGCACCGCCGCAACCAGCCCGGGGATGTCGCTCGGCTTGGCTTCGAAGGCCGGCTTCACGCCATGCTTCTTCAGCGCCTCGCTGGTCACCGGGCCGATGCTTCCGGCCGCGCAACCTTCCGGCCAGGGCAGGCCGAGTTTGAAGAAATTCTCCACGGTGGAGGCGGAAGTGAAGGTGATCAGGTCCGCGCCTTCCTCGGTGATCCGCGCGGCGGCGCCGGTCGGGTCCTCGGTCTCGGGCACGGTCTTGTAAACGACGCACTCGTCGACGATCGCGCCTTGCTTGACCAGGCCGTCGTAAATCACGTCGCGGGCCTCGTCGGCACGCACCCAGAGCATCGTGAGGTTCTCGATCGACTCCTTCTTGAAAGCCTCGACCAGCCCCTCGGCGACGAATTTCTCCGGAATCAGGTCAACCGCGTAGCGATACTCGCGGACCTTCTTCGCCGTCCCCTCGCCGATCACCGCGATCCGCGGGTTTCCCAAACTACGAGCATCCTCGTAGGTCGCGAAGAAAGCGTCGAAGAAGCGCTCGACGCCGTTCGGACTGGTGAAGACCAGCCAGTCGTATTCGTGGGCGTGGGCCACGCCATCGACGAAGCCCTGCTTGTCGTCGGGCAGCTCGATCCGGATCGTCGGCAGCTCGACCACGTCGGCGCCGAGTCCGGCCAGCTCGCGGCTGAGCTCGCCGGCCTGCTCGCGGGTCCGGGTGACCACGATTCGCTTGCCGAAGAGTGGGCGCTTTTCGAACCAGTTGATCTTCTGGCGCTCCTTCACCACGTCGCCGATCACCGCGACCGCGGGCGAGCCGAAGTTCGCCGCCTCCGCGATGCCGGCGATGTCCGCCAGCGTGCCGGTGATGGTTTTCTGCGAGCCGGTGGTGGCCCAGCGGACCAGCGCGACCGGTGTGGCGGGATCGGCCCCGCCTTCGGTCAAGGCCGCGGCGATCTCGCGCAAGCGGGCGACGCCCATCACGAAGACCTTGGTCCCCGGCGTCTTGGCGAGGTGCGCGTAATCGATCGAGCTCTCGCCCTTGGTCGGGTCCTCGTGGCCGGTGAAGATCGTCAACTGCGAGCAGTGGTCGCGGTGGGTCACCGGGATGCCGGCGTAGGCCGGGCCGCCGATGGTCGAGCTGATGCCGGGCACGATCTCGAACGCGACGCCCGCCGCCGCCAGTTCCGCCGCTTCCTCGCCGCCGCGGCCGAAGATCATCGGGTCCCCGCCCTTGAGCCGGACCACCTTCTTGCCCGCCTGCGTCCGCTCGACGATCAGCGCGTTGATGCCGTCCTGCGACAGCTTGTGGTCCTTCGCCCGCTTGCCGACATTGACCATCTCGCAGCCCTTCTTCGCCCAGCGGAGGATCTCCGGGCTACTAAGGGCATCGTAGACCAGGACATCGGCCATTTCCACGCACTCCTTGGCGCGCAGGGTGACGAGGCCGAGGTCGCCGGGGCCGGCGCCGACGAGGTAACAGATTCCGGAAGTGCTCATGCGAGGGAGTCGAAAAGTTGGCGCGCCACCGCGAGCGGATCGCTGCCGCGGGCGACGCTGCAACGCGGCTGACCACCGCCGTCGGGGAAGACGCGCGCGTCCATGATCAGGTGGCCGCGGGTCAGCGACGAAAAGACCCCGACCGGCGTGCTGCAGCCGCCTTCCAGCAGGCGCAGGAATTCCCGCTCCGCTTGAACGCGGACGAAAGTTTCCTCGTCGCCGATCGCCGCCACCAGCGCGGCGGCGGCGGTGTCACCGCGGCGGATTTCCAGCCCGATCGCGCCCTGTCCCGCGGCCGGGAAGAAGTAGTCCTCCTCCAGCGGGGCGAAATGCAGCGGCACCCCGAGCACCGTCGCCGGCTGCGCCATCCGGTAGCCCAGCCGGACCAGCCCGGCCTCCGCCAGTAGGATGGCGTCGCAGGCCCCGCCCGCCAGCTTGCCAAGGCGGGTCGGGACGTTTCCGCGGAGGTCGGCCACCTTGAGATCCGGCCGCAGCCACTGGAGCTGATGGGCCCGCCGCACGCTGCTGGTGCCGATCACCGATCCCGCCGGCATGGTGTCGAGCCCGCCCGGCTGGAGCGAGACCAGCACGTCGCGGACCGGGGCCCGTCGCAGCACGCCCGCGATCTCGAAAGCGTCGTCGATCACCGTCGGCACGTCCTTGAGCGAATGCACCGCGAGGTCGATCTCGCCGGCCCGCAGCGCTTCCTCGAGTTCCTTGGTGAAGATCCCCTTGTCGGTGCCTTCCGCCTTCGCGACATCGGCCAGCGCCACATCGGTGCGGCGGTCGCCGGTGGTGCGGATCACCTTGCGGAACAGCCGCAGGTCGGGAAAGGCGAGCGACAGGTGGCGCTCCACGGCGGCGGCCTGCACCAGCGCGAGATCGCTGCCGCGGGTGCCGATGACGGTCTTCTGGAATTCTTCGCTCACGTTCACGTGCCGGGTAGATTCAGCTTTTTGAGTTCTTCGTCGATGATGCGGTCGCACTCGATGATCTGCTTTTCCCGCCGGGTGCGGGCCTCGTCGGCGAGTTGCTCGAGGGTATCGATGTCGTAGAGATAGACCTCCTCGATCTCGCCGCAGGCGGGATCAATGTCGCGGGGAACGGCGATGTCGATCAGGAACAGCGGGCGGAATTTACGCACGCGCCGCACCGACTCGATGTGATGCGGCAGCACCACCGGATGCGGCGCGGAGGTCGAAGAGATCACCACATCCACCCCGGCCAGCACCGCCTGCCACTCGTCGAAGTGCACCGCGCGGCCGCCCATCTCGGCGGCGAGCTGCTCGGCTTTGTCGAAGGAGCGGTTGGTCACGAAAACCGAGGTCGCGCCGCGTGAAACCAGCGCCTGCGCCGTCTGGCGGCTCATCTCGCCGGCCCCGATCACGATCACGCGGCAGCCGGCCAGCTTGCCGAAAATCTTCTCCGCCAGCTCCACCGCCGCGCCGGCCACCGAAGTCGCGCCTTCCTGGATCCGGGTGTCGGTGCGGACCTTCTTGCCGACGCCGAAGGCCCGCTGGAACAGGCGGTTCAGCACGCCTGAAGTCGCGCCGGCATCGAGCGCCTGGCGGTAGGCCTCCTTCGCCTGACCGAAGATCTCGGTCTCGCCGAGCACCATCGAGTCCAGCCCGCTGACCACCCGGCACAGGTGCTTGGCCGCGGACATCCGATGGTGCTCGTACCAATGCGGATCGGAGTCCGCGCCGTGGGTCGCCGCGAGCTGGCGGCGGAGCTCGGCCGCGGCCTGCTCCGCCTTTTCCCCGGCGAGGTAGAATTCGGTGCGGTTGCAGGTGGAAAGGACCACGCTTTCCTCCAGTCCCTCGATCTCCAGCAACTGCTTCGCCGACTCGCCGAGCTTGCTGGCCGACACGGCGAAGCGCTCGCGGACCTCGACGGGCGCGGTGCGGTGATTGAGTCCGACGCAGACGAGTTCCATCAGACCAGGGCGAATACCGAAAGGGAGACCACGAAGAGCACCACCGCGACCGTCGCCGTCCGGCGTCCGGTCAATCCCCTCACCTGCTTGATCGCGAGGAATCCGACGTAGCTCGACCACACCACGCAGGCCGCGATGAGATGCGCCGTGCCGCCCTGCCGCGGCATCATGAAGCCGGCGAAGACCCCGATGCTGAGCAGTGCGACGCCGAGCCACAGCAGCCGGACCATCGACTTCAGGAGCTCCCGCACCGGCGGCAGGTTGCGGAAGAGGCCGGATTGCAAATGGTGGTCCTTCAACTGGCGGTCGAGCACCAGGAACATCACCCCGGCCACCGCCGCCAGCGCCAGCGCGCCGTAGGACAGCACCGACATCGCGGCGTGGGTCTCATGCCAGGCATCGGTCCCCGGCACCCGCGGCGGATCCGCCACCAATTGGCCGGGCAACAGCGCCACGCTTTGGAAAATCACCACCACCGGCGCGGTGAACACGCCGAGCAGCGAAATCCGGTAGGCCGGGCCGACGGCGAGGTAGAAAAACGTGAGCGACCAGGCCAGGAAAGCGAGGATTTCCCCCAATCCGACCAACGGGCAGGCACCGCGGGCCTCGCCCCGGACCGAAAGGAAGCCCATCTGCGCCAGGAAGGCCGCGATCATCCAGATCACCGTCCAGCGGCTGCGAATGCCCTTGCTGACCGACCACATGCCGGCGACGCCGCCCACGGCAGCGAGGGCGGTTGCGGCGATCAGAAACCAGCGGTCCACCCCCCTCCCTTGGCCTCCAAACGGGGTCCGCGCAAGGCCGGAATGGGTCCTGAGGCGGCCCCGTTTGCCCCCTCACGTCTCGTTTCGAGGCAACCGGGCCATCAGGACCTCGTCATCGCCCAAGTTCCGGGAAGCCAACCATTCATCGCAATCGGCATCGGAAACGGTTCCACCTGAATACTTCAACGCATGGGGGCGCAGCCGCCAGGGCACGTTCTCGTAGGCCGCGAACACCGCCCATCGGGTCAATCGATCCGCCGCCAGGGAGAAAAGCCGGACCAGCGACGGAGGATCCTCAGGTGCTTCGGCAGCGATTTCAAACGTGGTGACGCGCAGCATCTCCTTCAAATCGCTTTCCTTCTCCAGCTCCCACTTGACCGCCAATCTGCGGATCACCTCCCAGGCCACCGCGCTCGATCCGGACTCTGCGGTCGCAAACGTTAGTTCGTTGAGAACCCCTACCTGCAGCGCCTCGCAACCCGTCTTGAACTCGGGCATGCCAACCCACCGCTCTACGGTAGCCCATAACACGGCAATTGCCTCCTCACCCGCTCCGAAGTCCAAACATCGACCCAACGCTTCGTGCAGCTCGGACACAGCCGCCTCAGCCAGTTGGTTACTCTCACTCATCCGCGGTCAGTCCCTCGCCGGGCTTTGCACGAGCAGGAAGGAGCTTCCGACTCATTTCGTCGATCAATCATAAACATCCCGCCGGTGCCCGACTTTCAACACCAGCACGACCAAGCGCTGATCTTGAATCGAGCAGATCAAGCGGTAGTCGGCGACCCGGTAGCGCCAAAGTCCCTTCAAATCGGCTTTCAGCGGCTTTCCAAAGGCCCGCGGGTCCTCGGTGCCGCGCATTCGCTCGTCCAGAAATCCGAGGATCTCCCGCGCCGCCTGCGGCCCGAGTTTCTTGAGCTCCTTCAGCGCGCTCGCCTCGAAACTATAGGCCCAGCTCACGCTTCACTTCGTCCGCGGTAAAAATGCGCCCCGGCTTCTCCAGCCGCTTCAAGGCAAGATAGCCGTCCTCCAGATCTTCCAGATGCTCCAGAATCGCCTGCCGCGCGTAGAAGGTCTTGGTCCGGCCCGTCTTCTTGGCAAGCAGGTCGAGCCGCTTTTCGATTTCAGGGTCCAATCGGATCGCAAGCATGGCGCGAGGCTACGGCGGAAGTACTTGTACAGCAAGATCAATCCCTGCCGGGAAGTTCCATCGAGCGACCGCGATCCGGAAGGACCTGGAAAGCTCGGCCGAACTTCAAATTCACCTCAGGGCATCCCGGTGCCGATGCCGGACCGGGATGCCACGTGAAGGCTTACATCAAGGCGTCACGCTGACATTGCCGAACTGCGAGGCATTGAGCGTGCCGGTCGTGCCGCTGGCCACCACGAGACCGATGTAGCAGTTCGTGGGGAAGCTGGCGCTCAGGCTGCCGACCTGGGTCCAGGCAGTGCCGTTGGTGCTCCTGTAGGCGGTGATGACGCTTCCGACCCGGGTCAGGCGCACCCAGGTGTTCGGCACGGTGCCGGTGCCGCTGTTGGAGGTGGACGTGTTGCCGTTGGTGCTGGTGCGGCGGACCCATCGATAGGCGTTGGTCCCGGTCATGCCCATGAAGACATGGCGCGAGTTGGTCGCCAGCGTGTCACGGATCATCACGCCGACCCTCGACGAGGTACCGGTGTTCTGGAGGCTGTTGATGCGTGCGATGATCTCGCCGTCGCCGCTGAGGGTCTGGTGGGCGAAGTGGAAGCTGTCGTTCCGCCCGCTCAGGAGTCCCGCGCCCGAAACCGTGAAGACGCCCGAGGCATGGCTGGCCGAACCGGCGGCGAGGCCGGTGCCGATGTCGCCGGAGTCCCAGGGCAGGGGCAGCGACGGACCGCTGACCTCGATGGTGAGCGCGGCTTCGTCGAAGGCCCCGGTGCCGTCAGTGACGCGGACGACGAAGGCATTCGACCCGGCCGTTCCGAGGCCCGGGGTGCCGCCGAGGGTTCCATTCGCCGCAACCGTGAGCCAGGACGGTCCGCTGACCTTGGAGAAGGTCAGGCTGTCGCCGGCGTCGGCATCGGCCGCGGTGCCGGCGAGACCGGTGCCGGCGTAAACCACCCCTTCGCTGCCGCTTTCCCTCACAATGGGATCGACGGTGAAGACCGGGGCATCGTTGACGTTGGCGACCGCGATGTTGAGCACCGCCTCGTCGAAAGCCCCCGCCCCGTCGGTGACGCGGACGGTGAAGCTGTTCGGGCCGACGTCGGAATTGGAAGGCGTGCCAGAGAGCGTGCCGTTCGAAGCCACGACGAGCCAAGCGGGACCAGCCAGCTTGGTGAAGGTCAGCGTGTCACCGGCATCGACGTCGCCGGCGGCCAGGCTCCCGGCATAGGCCGTGTCTTCCGTCGCGCCCGCGCCGGCGATCGGATCAGAGTTGAAGGCCGGGGCGTCGTTGACATTGATCACGGTCACGTTGAAGGCGGCTTCATCGGTCAGGCCGCCGCCGTCGGTGACGCGGACGATGAAACTGTTCGGCCCGACATCGCCGTTGCCCGGGTTTCCGGAAAGCGCGCCGTTAGGAGCGATACTGAGCCACGAGGGACCACTGACTTTCGAGTAGCTGAGGTTGTCGCCGGCGTCCACATCTGACGCGGCGCCAGCAAGGGTGCCGCTGTAGGCGCTGTCTTCGGTCGCATTGCCACCGGACATCGGGTCGGCGGCGAAGACCGGGGCGTCGTTGGCGTTGATCACGGTGATCGAAAGCCCGGCGTCGTCGCTCAGGCCAGCGGCATCGGAGACACGGACGATAAAGCTGTTAGATCCGACATCGGAGTTCGTCGGTGTGCCGGAAAGCGCCCCATCGGCCGCGACCGCCAACCAGGAAGGCCCGCTGACTTTCACGAAAGTCCGGGAATCGCCGAAGTCAGGATCGCTGGCATCGGTGGCGAGGCTGCCGGAGTAGGCGGCGTCCTCGGTAGCGGCGGATTTCACGATCGGATCCGCGTTGAAGGCCGGCGCGCGGTTCGGCACGAAGGCGCCGTGGAGGCCGTCGATCTCACCGGCACTCAGAGCCCGCTCGTAGATGCGGACATCGTCGATCCCGCCATCGAAGCGCTTGTTGAGGTCGCGGTAGTCATAGCCAATGGTCACGGCGCGCGACAGCAGCGCCTGCACGGTCCCGCTGCCGGAAGCCGCCTCCACGCCGTCGATGTAGATCCTGCCGGTCGTGCCTTGACGCAGCGCGGTGATATGGCGCCACTGCCCGTCGTTGATCGTGGCGGTGGTGGTGAGGTCGAACTGATAGGCGCTGGTGCCGTAAACGAAGAAGTTCACGGTGCCGTTCGAGTTCACGTTCAGCATGTATTCGCCCTGATAGCCGGTCGCGCCGGCCTCGCGCTGCTGGATCACGGTGCCGGTGGGCGAGCCGGGATCGACCTTGACCCAGGCGCTCAGAGAGAAGTCACCGGTGCCGAGCAAGGCGGCGGAGTTGCCGACCAGCACGCCGTCGTCGGTGCCGTCGAAATCGAGCGCACCACCGCTGATGCCGCTGCTCCAGGCGCCGCTCACGGTGCCGTCCTGAGGGCGGCCAGTGCTGTCGTCGGCATTGCTACCGCTGGCTTCGTCGAGTTTCCACCAGGCACGGAGTCCCGCGTAGATGGCAGGTGGTTGTGATGCGCCCGATTCCGGATCGGTGCCGAGCGCGAGTTCGAGCCCGGTGGTGAAGCCGTCGCAATCGGGATCCCCGGCGGGATCGGTGTCTTCCACGGTGATGGAGACACCCGCGGAAGTGACGCCGCCACCGCTGTAGATGGCCCGCGCGGTGAGGACGTGATTCCCGGCCACGGCACCGGTCCAGGTCACGCCGTAGGGCGCGCTGGGGTCGGAGCCGATCAAGGTGGAGCCGCGGTAGAACTCGACGGCGGTCACGGCCAGCGAGCCACCGACCACGTTGGCATCGAGCGTGATGTCATCGCCGGCACCGAAGACCGAGCCCGTGCCCGGCGAGGTGAGCGCGAGCACCGGCGGCTGCGGCGCGGTTCCGAAACCGCTCGGAAACAGGGCGCTGGCGGGGATGGCGGCACGGCCGGCCACCGGCGTCTGCCAGGCGACCGAAGCATGATCGCCGCCGCCGCCCTCCTGATGCTGGACTTCCATCCAGTAAACCTGACCGGCCACCAGTTGAACCGGCGCGGACCGCTGCGAGGCATTGGAATCCCATGACTGGAAGCCGGTGTAGCCGCTGACCGAAGCGATCTGCACCTTGTTCGCCTCCTGGGCGGTGGTGCTGAGGAAGAGGCGGCTGGCATCGTCCGAGGCGACCCAGAACGTGTATTCACCGCTCACCGTCGGCTGGAGGTAGCCGATCAGGCGGCGCGAGTAGTTTTCGGCGACGTTCTGGGCGGTGGTGAAGGTGGCGAGCGTGCCGCTGTAGTTGGTCGTGCCGGTCCAGTTCTGGGTGTTGTAGGCGGTGGCTCCAGCCCAGCGCTGCTCGGACACGCCGGTGAAGGCCGGCGGATTGCAGACGATGTTCACGGTGCCGTCGCCGGTGGACCCCGCGCTGTCGGTGGCGCGCACGACCAGCTGGCGCGGACCCGGATTCGGCAGGGCGGCGGGAACGAGCATGCTGACCTGTCCCGCGGCGTTGATGGCGAAGACGTCGCCCTCATTTCCTGCGATGATGGTCCAGCCCGCGACGCTGCGGCCGGAGGCGACCGTGGCGTTCAAGGTGCCGATCACGGTGCCGGAGCTCATCGCGGAGGTGGCGGTGAATTGTGCCGTGGCGATTGCAGGTGCATCGGCATCGCGCACGGTGATGACGTGGCTGGAAGGAGAGACGATCTGGGCGCCCGAGGGATTGGCGAGGCCGACCACGATGGCCTCCGGCATCTCACCGATGCCGTCCGCCACCAGCGCGAGCGGCAGCGGTTTGACCAGCTCGCCGGGAGCGAAGGTCAGCGTGCCGGGAGCCAGCGTGTAATCGCTGCCCGCGGTCGCGGTGCCGCCGACGGTGAGATCTACGGTGACTCCCGTACTTCCGGCCGGCCGATCGAGCATGACCATGAGCAGCGGGTCGCCGCCATCGGCCTCGGTGACCGAGGACGAAGCCACGGCGAAACGGACGGTGCGCGGCGAGTTGTCCTCGGCCTCGAAGCTGATCGGACGGCGGGTGAAGCCGGGACCTTCCCAGGCGACGGAAAGGTGGTCGCCTCCCCCGCCTTCCTGCTGCTGGGCTTCCATGTAGTAGGACTGGCCGGCCACCAGCGAGATGTTGCCCGACGCCTGTGAGGGATTGGCATCCCATGCCTGGAAATTGGTCCAGCCCGAGACGCTTCCAATCTGCACCTTGTTCGCGGCCGATGAGGTGGTGCTCAGGTAGAGCCGCGAGGCATCGTCGGAGGCGACCCAGAAGCGATAGGTCCCGGTGGCCGGTGCGACGATCTGCCCGACCACGCGGCGCGAGTAGTTGTCGGCGACGTTCTGCTGCGTGGTGAATCCGGGAAGCACGCCGGTGTAGATCGGCGTGTTGCTGCTCCAGGTCTGGTTGGTGTAAACGGTGCCGCCGCTCCAGCGCTCCTCGGTCGCGAAGACCGGAGTGACTTCATCGGCGATCCAAACAGTGTGGCGGCTCTTGTTCGCGGTGAGCGCGGCGCCGTTGGGTGAGCGGAGCTCCAGCACGGCGGTCTCCATGGGCTCGGAGAAGCCGTCGTTCTTCACGCGGATGCGGACGATACGGGACGTCTCGCCCGGGGCGAAAACGAGCGTCGGCGAGGCGACGACCGCGTTACCGTTGCCGGGATCGACGAAGACCCAGTCGATGTCATCGCCCGAAGCCGTCGAACCCGAAGCACCGACACAAGCGACGGTCACCGGGGAAGCCGCGGCGGCGGAGAGAGCCACGGAGATATCGCGGAACTGGCCGTTCGCGCCGGGTTGTTCGTTCGTGACGGTGTCGTTGGCGGCGAAGCCGACGGTGACGGCGGTGGCGTCGTTGTCGTTGATCTCCACCGTGGCGGACGAAGGCAGGTCCACGCTGTAGCCGGTGCCCGGGGTCACGGTGACAACGACCGTTTCCGTGCCTTCGCCGGTGGTGTCGTTGACCGGCGTGACATTCACCACCACGCCGGAAGCGGTGTCGGGGATGACGCAGGTGCCTGTCAGCGCGGTGTAGTCGTCGCCATTCGTCGCGGTACCAGAGACGCTGTAGTTTACCGTAAGTTCGCCGGTGGTGCCGGGACGGGAGAAATAGAACTTCCCGTCCGAACCACCCTCGGCCGCCGCGGTGTGATAGGCGGAGACCGCCACCCGCTCGGCACCGCTGTCATTGTCGCGGATCAAGGCGGTGGCGGTGCCGTCGTTGTAGATCTGATAGCCGGCACCCGGCGTGATGGTGACCACCACCGACTCCGTGCCTTCGGCCAGCGTATCGTTGATCACCGGGATGGTGACGGACACGTCGGACGGACCGGTTGCCGGCACCGTAACGCTGCCGGAGAGCGCGGTGTAATCGCTGCCCGCGGTGGCGGTGCCGCTCACGGTGTAATTGACCGTCACATTTCCTGGCGCGGAACCCGTCGAGCGGAAAGTGATCACGGGGTTCGTCCCACCCTCGGTGCCGATGGAACCGGCGCGCACGGCGATCACGGGAATGTCGGCATTGTCGCTGATGGTGACCACGCTCTGGTAGTTTTCTCCGAGGCTGTAGGCGTTGTTGTAGGTGGCCACGGCGAGCGTGACGGTTTCCGATCCTTCGCCCTCGTTGTCGTCGTACGGCGTGATGATCACCGGCGCGCTGGAGGCCCCTGCAGGAATGATGACTTCGCCGCTGAGCTGACGGAAGTCGGTGCCGTGCGAGGCGCTGCCGGAAAGGCCATAGTAGACCTTCAACGCGGAAGTCGTGGGACCCGTCCGATGGATGAGGAAGACGGCGGTGTCGGAACCGGACTCCGACGCGATTGCGTCCGGGGTCGTAACAGTAACGTAGGGTGTGTCGTCATCGCTCAAGGTGACCGTCGCGGTGGTCGCCGAGCTGTCGCGGACGTAGGCGGCATTCGTGCTGATGGTGGCGATGATGTCCTCCGGCGTTTCAGCGGTGCTGTCATCGAGCACGGTCACCGGCACCGCGACCGATGCCTGGCCGGCGGGGATGGTGACGGTTGCGGGCAGGGTCTGGTAGTCGCTGCCGTTGGTCGCGCCGCCGCTCCATGCCACGGCGATGTTCAGCGAAGAGGCGGTCGAGCCGGTGCGGGTGAACAGGAAGCCGCCGGGATCGCTCGCTTCGAAAGCCTCGGGATCGGGCGCGGTGACGGCGACCTGCGGCAGCGTCGTGTCGTTGTCGATCAGCGTCATCGACACCGAGTTCGCGGAGCCGGACCAGTAGCCGGCCCCGGAGACCACTTGCAGGCCGATCGTTTCCGGTCCCTCCTGTGCGGTATCGTTCACCGCGGCGACCGCGATATCGAGCGTGGCCGAGCCGGCCGGGATGGTGAAGGTGTTGGACACGACATCCGGCGTGAGCGTGTAGTCGGTGGTCCTGGTCGCGGTGCCGGTGATGGCGGCGACGGAAACGGCGAGCGCGGCGGTGGTGTCGCCGCTGCGGGTCAGGCGGAAGTTCCCGTTCGTCCCGCCTTCGCTGGCATCGGCGGTTTTCTGCAAGGTCACGAAGGTCGAGCCGGCGGCGGTCCAATCGGCGGCGGTGACGTTCGCGGAAACGCTGAGCGGATTCGTGAACAGCGGGGTGAAGGCGTAGCCCGCTAGGGAGGCCGAAAGCGTGCGGCTGCCGGTGCCGACATTCGCCAGCGTGTAGGTGCCGTCGCTGCCGGTGTAGCAGTTGTTAGAGCCCTCGCTGACCAGCACGCCGGCGAGCGGCGCGGTGCCGTCGGTGATCGTCCCGCTGATCGTCCGGGTGGCCGGCGCGCCGGCGGTGACGGTCACCGAGCGGCGGACGCTGCCGCCTTTCATGTCCGAGACCGTGAGCAGGGCCGTGACGTGGGCGGCGGAGCCGAAGCTGCGGGTCACGACCGCGCTGTTCTGGCCGGTGGTGCCGTCGCTGAACTGCCAGTGGTAGGCGAGCGCGTCGCCGTCGGCATCATTCGCGGTGGCGGTGAAGGTCACGCTGCCGCCGACTGCCACGGAGGTCGCGCTCGCGGCGAGGGTCGCGGCGGGCGCCGTGTTTCCGGGGAAGGGCCCGCGCTGGTAGGCGAGGTCGATCGACGGCGGGCTGGTGGGATTGATCGAAAGCAGCGTGAAATGCTGGTCGGACTCCGGATCGGAATAGGTGCGACCGAGCTGGATGCCGCCGTCGTTCTTCCCGCCGGAACTGCCCGGCGTGGTGTCGATCAGCCGGCTGCCGTAAAGCACCAGCGCCTGGTTCGAGAGCGTGCCGTTGGCCGCGTGGTACTCGATATCATAGGAGATCGAGTTGTTCTTCGCGACGCTGAAGGAGTAGCGCTTTCCTTCCTCGAGACGCGGGTGGTCGAAGGCGTGGATGCGATAAACGCCGTTGGTTTTCGGGAAATGGACGTAGCTGTTCGGCAGCCAGCCGAGGTTGCGCTTCACCCGGCTGTTGTAGTGTGCCGCGAAGCCGCCGCCGCCGCCCATGACGTCGAAGGGATTGCCGTATTCCTGATTCGCGCCGTTGCCGTAGGGCGTGCCGTCGGTGGTGCTCCAGTAGTTCGCGTGGCCCACCCCGAGCGAGTGGCCGATCTCGTGGTTGATCACGTCCATACCGCCCCAGCCGAGCCAGACGCTGTCGCCGCCGCCCCAGGACGAACCGTTGCGGAGCCCGCCGTTCACGCGGAGGATGATGCAGTTGTATTGGTTCGAATCGTATCCCAGCTTGCGCGCTTCGGCGCGGGCCTGGTTGTGGATCACGCCAAGCCCGTCGACCTCGCTGTCCTTGTCCTGATACCATTTCAAGCTCTGCGGCAGCACGATGAGCGGGGTGACCGTGTAGGTGGAGGTCAGCTTGCCGTAGGAGTTTTCCAGGTAGAAGCGGGCGTTGTTCTGCATGTCCAACAGCGCCTGGTCCTCGGTGTTCGGCGCGGCCATCTGATCGGGATAGGTGGCGCGGATGTAGAGGCAGCGCAGGTTGCCGATCGCCTCCGCCGAGGTGCCGGGATGCGCGTCCATGAAGAACGAGCTGCCCGAGCCGGCGGCCTGGACCAGCACGCGGTACTTTTCATCGACGACCGTGACGTGGCTGCCGTTGCAAAGCGTGATCACCCGCTCGCCGACCTCGATCGTGGGAGTTTCCTCGGTCACCGGTTCGCCGCTCGCCACCGCTTCGGTGGTCTTTTCCGAAACCGGGCACACATCCTCGACCACCGTGCCGGCCGGGATGCGCTCTCCGATTTCCAGCGGCCGCACCGGGCTTTCCGCGATGGCGAATTCGCGGTCGATCGCCACCCCGCGCAGGGGGACTTGTTTGGCCGACATCAGCGGCTCCAGCTCGCCATAGACGCGGGCCTTGTAGCTCGTGCCGCCGGCTTCGAAATAGCGCAGCGTGAGTCCGTCCCACGGAATCTCCGCCCCGGGTGCCGGACGTCCCTTGTAAACATTCAGGTCACCGGTCGCCGACACCGGGCTTTCCAGCTCGGCGACAATGGACGCCGGCAAATCCTGCCTCACCACGCGGGCCACCGAGCGCTCCAGCGCCTGCCGCGGATCGGAGGCGATCAAGGCCTTGAACTCGGCCCGGCGCTCTGCCGCGAGGCGCCTGCCTTCCTCCGACATCGCCGCACGCTCCTCGGGCGACGCTTCCTTCCACGCTTCGACCCAGCCCTCGAAGGCCTCGATCTTCGCGAAATCCGGCTCCGGCTTCGGCTCCAGCGCCCAAGCACCGAAGTCCGCGGCCGGCGCTTCCTCGACCGCCGGCTCGCCCGGAACTCCCGCCGCCAGCCCGGCACGCGACGGCGGCGCGGACGATGGCGTTTCGGAAATCTTATCCACGGCGGCCCGCTCAGGACTCCGCCAGAGCAGCAAGCCGATCACAGGCACCAGACCCAACAAGACGAGGCGGGACCGCAGGGAAGAACGATAAAATTTCATAAATAAAGGTTTTTATGCCGCCGAGGAAAACTGATCCAAACGTATCAAATCCCAAAAAGTGACACTTTATCACAGGATTCCGCACCAATAGCGATAACCGCCCCCTCCAGTCAATGGCATTCTTCATCAAAGCGATTCGAAATATGAAACCATCAGTGAGTCCGCTTTGAAGAATCGTTCAGTGCCCGACCGACCTTCTGTTGCCTGCGGAGCGGATCGATCAGAAATTCGTCGCGCCGCCTCGATCCGGAGCTCTGAAGAGACTGAAAGAAGATCCGCTCCTCCCCCACCATCCCACTCTCTCCTTGGCCCGCCGCCTGCATTGGCCTACCTCCATGGCCATGCCCTCCGCCGATTCCCTCCGCGCCGCGATCCGCGACGTCGCCGACTTCCCGAAACCCGGCATCGTCTTCAAGGACATCACGCCCATCCTCGCCGACGGCGCGCTGTTCCACGACGCCATCACCCTGCTCTGCGAGACCGCGGCCGGACAAAAGATCGACAAGGTCGTCGGCATCGACGCCCGCGGCTTCATCTTCGCCGCCGCGGTGGCCGACCGGCTCGGCGCGGGCTTCATCCCGGTGCGGAAAAAGGGCAAGCTGCCGTGGAAAACCCGCGAGGTCGCCTATTCGCTGGAATACGGCGAATCGGTGGTCGAGCTCCACGACGACGCCGTTTCCCCCGGCGAAACCGTCCTGCTGGTCGACGACCTCCTCGCCACCGGGGGCACCGCCGGCGCGGCGCTGGAGCTGCTCGACGGCCTCGGCGCGAACGTGGTCGGCGTCGCTTTCCTGATCGAACTCGCCTTCCTCGGCGGCCGCGAAAAGCTCGGCGATCACCGGATCGAGTCGGTCCTGATCTTCGATTGATTCGCCGCCCCGATGCCTGCCATGAGGCGGATCCGCCGCGCGTGACAATCCCGCCGCTTGCCCTGCGCGCCCGGGCTTCCCAAACTGCGCCCCCGCAACCTTCCTTTTCCCATCATGTCCTGGTCCACCTACGCCGCCTCGCTGATCCGCTACCCGCAGTTCGGATTTTCCCTCGATACCTCCCTGATGGACCTCGACGAGGCCTTCTTCGCGAAAATGGCACCGAAGGTGGAAAAGGCCCACGCCGACATCGCCGCGCTCGAAGCCGGCGCGATTGCCAACCCCGACGAAGGCCGCATGGTCGGCCACTACTGGCTGCGCAATGCCGCCCTGGCCCCGACCCCGGAGCTTCGTGATGCCATCACCAAGCCCCTCGCCGCGCTTAAGGACTTCGCCGAGAAAATCCACACCGGCCAGGTCAAGCCGCTCAGCGGCGGCCACTTCCAGCGCATCCTGCTGATCGGCATCGGCGGCTCGGCGCTCGGCCCGCAGCTCGTCACCGAAGCGATCGGCCACGGCGCACGGATGCCCATCCATTTCTTCGACAATACCGACCCCGCCGGCATCGACCGCGTGCTGTCCGACATCGGCGCGGCCGGCCTTGCCACCACCCTGGTCGTGGTGATCTCCAAATCCGGCGGCACCGCGGAAACCCGCAACGGCATGGTCGAGGCCAAGGCCGCCTACGACGCCGCCGGCCTGCATTTCGGCAAGCACTCCGTCGCCGTGACCGGCGAAGGCTCGAAGCTCGACCAGTTCGCAACCAAGGAAGGCTTCCTCGCCCGCTTCCCGATGGAAGACTGGGTCGGCGGCCGCACTTCGGTGATGTCGACCGTCGGCCTGGTGCCCGCCGCCTTGCAGGGCATCGACATCGACGCCTTCCTCGCCGGCGCCGCCGCGATGGATGCGGAGACCCGCAAGACCGGCTCGAACAACGCTTCGATGCGCCTGGCCCTCGCCTGGTATGCCTCCGGCAACGGCAAGGGCGAGAAGGACATGGTAGTTCTTCCTTACAAGGACTCGCTGGTCCTGTTCTCGAAGTATCTCCAGCAGCTCGTCATGGAGTCGCTCGGCAAGGAACACGACCTCGACGGCAAGGTCGTCAACCAGGGCATCGCGGTTTACGGCAACAAGGGCTCCACCGACCAGCACGCCTACGTCCAGCAGCTCCGCGACGGCGTGGCGAATTTCTTCGTCACCTTCCTCGAGGTCCGCAAGGGCCGCAGCGGCGACTCGATCGAGGTCGAGCCCGGCAACAGCTCCGCCGACTACCTTCAGGGCTTCCTCCGCGGCACCCGCAAGGCGCTCTACGACTCCGGCCGCAAGTCGATCACGATCTCGATCCCCGAGGTCACGCCGTTCCAACTCGGCGCGCTGATCGGACTCTTCGAGCGGGCCGTCTCGTTCTACGCGTCGCTGGTCAACATCAACGCCTACCACCAGCCCGGCGTGGAGGCCGGCAAGAAGGCCGCGTCGAACTTCCTCGAGCTGCTCGGTGCCGTCCGCAGCCGCCTCGTGTCCGAAGCCAAGACCGCGGAGCAGATCGCCGCGTCGGTCGATGCCGACCCCGAGGACGTCTATCACTGCCTGACCCACCTCGCCGCCAACGGCGAGGCGCAGATCTCGATCGGCGCGACCCCGGCGGAGGACAACTTCTCGCTGTGAGACCGCGGCAGCGAAGTAGCACAACTTTGCAAGTTGTGTGCTTCTCGCGGCCGCCCACTCCCAACGCTTCGAAGCTACCCGGGGCAAGCTCGACGCTCCCCGCCCCCAAAGCCCCAGCTCCCGCATCTTCGCGGCAGCAAAGTAGCACAACTTTGCAAGTTGTGTGCTTCTGGCGACCGTCCACACCCAGCGCTTCGAAGCCACCAGAGAAGGCCGCTCCCTGGCTCGTCAACACCATGGGAACAACGAAACGAGCGAATATGTCGAAAATCCGGAGAAGAACACGACTCATGTCATTCCTCGCTGACGTTCGCTGCGAAAACGTGGGATGACTCGGTTCCCGGGGCCGCTTGCAATCTGCCGCATTCTCGCTTCTTCGAGCGATTTCAGAGTCTGCCATGGGGTCAGGGAGCGGCGTTAAAAGGATCACTTCGGAACCCCAGGAAGCGGAGAGCCGCCAGAAGCGCGCAACTTGCAAAGTTACGCTACTTCTCCACCTCCACCGTCAACTCCCCCTCCCTCGACAAGCTCGCCCGGCACTCCCCGCCGAGCAGCGTCGCACAAGCCCGGACGATCGACATGCCGAGCCCCGAATGATCGTGCCCGCTGTGCGCCTCGTCCTTCCGCCAGAAGCGCTCGAACAAATGCTCCAGGTCCGCCGGTTCCATTTCCGGCGCGGGGTTGGTCACCGCCAGACGGCCGGGCGAGGCTTCGACGATCACCGTTGATCCCTCCGGCGCATGCGACACCGCGTTGCCTAACAGATTCTGCAAAATGGTCCCCCACAGCACGGGATCGGTGACGAACTCCCCGCCCTCCATCCGCGTGTCGAAGCGGATCCCGCGCGGCACCGCCTTCCCTTCCAGCCGCGAGACCGCCGTGGCGATGCTCGCCGCCAGATCCACCGCCTCGCGCTGCACCGGCTGGCGTCCGGCATCGGCGCGGGCCAGCAGCGAGAGCTTGTCTAACAGCGCCTCCAGCTCGTTTGCCACCGTCACCATTTCCGCACAGCGCCCGGTCGTCGCCTCTTCCGGCCAGGTCGCCCCGAGCTCCGCCATGCTCTTCAACTCCGCCAGCGGCGTCCGCAATTCATGCGCCGCGTGGCTGCTGAAGCGTCGCTCCCGATCGAACGAGGCCTCCAAGCGGCCGAGCCAGTCGTTGAGGCTTTCCGCGACCGGCAACAACTCCGCCGGTAGCTTCGCGGTATCCAGCCGCTGGTGAAGATCCTCCGAGCGGATCCGCCCGATGTCCGCCGTGAGCTGGTCCAGCGGCCTTAGCCCACGGCCAAGACCGAGCCGGATCACCGGGACCATCAGGAACAAGCCCGCCGCCCCCGCGACGCCGAGCACGGTCGCCAGCAACGCGAGCTGGAGTTGCATGCTCCGCGTCGGACTGGCCACCACCAAATAGAGATCCTGGAAGCGCTGCTTCTTGTCGTCCTTGGGATAGAAACGCTGGACGTAAAACCGCGCGAGCCGCCCGTCGCCCAGCTTGCCCTTCTTGATCCTGGCTTCGTCGTCCTCGGGGAGCTTGACCGGCCCCAGACCCCACGCGTCGAACTTCTCCGCCTCCAGCGACGGCGAACTCAGGAACAGCGTCCCGTTCATCCGGCGGATCTCGAAGTAGTCGTTCCCGTCTTTCCCGAAGCCCGCGAAATCCTGCACCGTCAGGTCGATCTCGAAGTCCCCGCCGTCGATCTCCGACGCGGTGATCAGCGCCCGCGCCTTGGCCGTCAGAGTCTCGTCGAACTGCGCGCGCAGCAGCGACTTCATCGCCACGAACACCCCCAGCCCGGTCGCGATGAACAAGGCCCCGACCGCAAGGCAGAGCAGGAACGTCAGGCGCCAGCGGATCGAGATCATGCTTCGAGCACATAGCCCAGCCCGCGCCGGGTGTGGATCAACGGCGGCGTGCCCGGCGGACTGATCTTGCGGCGGAGCGAGTAGATCGCGGAATCCACCGCATTGCTCAACGGTCCGTCCAGCTCGGAGTAAAGCTGCGCCTCGATCTGCTCGCGGCTCAACACCTGGCCCGGCCGCCGCGCGAGGATTTCTAACAAGCAAAACTCGCGCGCGGTCAGCAGGATTCCCTCGCCGTCGCGGCTCACCGTCTTCGCCGCCGTATCGATCTCCAGCGGCCCGATCTGCCGCTTCGGATCCGGCTGCGAGTAACGGCGTCGCGACAGCGCTTCCAGCCGGGCCACCAGTTCAGCGAGCGCGAAAGGTTTGGTGAGATAGTCGTCCGCCCCGTCACCCAGCCCGCGGACTTTTTCCTCCACGCCGTCCAGCGCGGTGAGCAGCAGCACCGGGGTATCGATCCCGTCCCGCCGCCAGCCTCTCAGGACTTCAAGACCGTCCTTGCCGGGCATCATGCGGTCCAGCACCACGGCGTCGTACTTCACCGCACGACCCATCAGGTCGCCCTCGATCCCGTCTTCCGCGAAGTCGACCGCATGACCCATCCGCGACAAGCCCTTGCCCAGGGTGTCGCGGAGACGGGCGGAGTCTTCGACAATCAGAAGTTTCATCTTCGAAAGCAGCATGATACCGGAAGCGGAACGCGTCCACTCACTGGGAGCGCGGAATTTATTCCGCGCGAACTCCGGACCGGGTCCACTCACTGGGAGGGCGGAACCGCAGCGAATCGGAGATAGCCGGAGGCAATTCATTTCGCTCGACCTCGAATCACTCACTCGCAGCGCGGAACCACAGCAAAGCGAAGATAGCCGGAGGAAATTCATTCCACTCCGAACCCTGGACTTCACGAGAAGAGGAATGAACAGCTCCCCGCCGTCTCGGTACAATGCCGGTATGGCGGTCGATGTGATGGAATCGAGGTCGTGCGGAATGAATTCCGCGCTCCCAGTGGTGAAATCAGTTGTTCTCCTCCGTCTCGCGGATCACGCCGCCTTCGGCGTTCAGCACCAGGTCGATGTCGGGCATTCCCTTGCGGTCGATCTCGACGTGAAAGGTCACCTTGCCCCCGGCGACTTCCTTCTCCACGTCATCCAGCGTCCCGCCGTATCCCCGCGTGACATCGCGGATGAAGGCCGGCAGCTCTCGCAGCGAAAGTTCCTCGAGCGTCTTCACCAGCGAGCCGTTGCCGGAGACGTAGATCTTCAGGTCACGGTCACGCGGCAGCTCCACTTCCGCGATGTAGATCTCCTTGCCTTCGATCGCGATGAGATCGACTTCGTCGATGACCCCGCCGCGGGCGTTCGCATCCACGATGGCCTGGACGGCGGGCGGGCAGTCTTCGATCCGCAATTCGCGGCGGTCGATGTCGGCGGATGCCAGCTGCATGGTGCAGGCCAGGGCGATGAGGGTCTTGATGGTGTTCATGTGTGGTTCTTGTTTTGGGGTTCGAGTGACAATTCAGTGATATCGAAAGAAGATGATGGAAAGATGAGCTCCGTCCGGAAATTCAGCGGTGGATCCGCACGCTCATCGGCTCGCCGCCGAGCAGGCCGTCGAAGACCACCAGCAGGTCCACGTGCGCGTCGGGGTCATCGAGCACCAGCAGCGCCTCGCCCTTGCCGCCGTTCTCGGGAAGCCGGCCGATCTTCTCCACCGCGGCATCGCGGCCGTTCCAGAAGAGCAGCTCGAAGCGCGTGTCCGGGCCCGGCGCGACGGTCACCGGGATCTTCTTGGAAGCCTCCGCGCTGGCATTGCCGGTGATGAGCACGAAGCCGTCGCGCACCGCCGCGATCTCGCGGATCCCCCGCCCCTTGGCGACCGGGATCGAGTGGACCTTCAAAGGTGCCGGCTTGCAGCCGAACACCTCGCCGGTCGCCAGTTCGATCACCAGGCCCTGGCCGTCCTGGTTCGGCGCCCGCAGTCCGAAATAGAGCTTCCCGTTCGCCCAGGTCAGACCCTCGATGTTCAGGCCGTTCTGCTGGAGCGGCTGCTTGACGTGCGGCGCGATCGCCGGGGTCATCTCCAGCCACGGCAGCAGGCTGCCGCGGCGGATACCCTCCTTCTTCACCAGCCCGGTCTGCGGATCGACCGGCACGCGGTAGATCGAGTGGCGGTCCGGCTGGAAGTCGCCCTTCTTCTTCCCGAGACCGTGCGAGCCGACCACGAAGTAAGCCTGCTCGTCCGGCGAGAAGGCGACCCCTTCGATGTCGACCTCCAGCTTGCCGCCGCCGGACTCCAGCGGCAGCGCGATCGGCCGGCGGGACTCGATGCGGTGCCGCTCCCGGTCGAGCACGCCGGGCTGGATGTGGAACATCTCGTCGCTGCCGACCAGCACCTGGCGGCCATTGGCCGCCGCGATCCCGCTGAGATCGAGCGAGTTCTCGAATCCCGCGAGATGCCACTCGTCGGGCAGGACCTCCATCCGCCATTCGGCGCGGGCGGACGAGAGCGAAAGGGCGGCGGCGAGGAGGAGCGGGCCCCGTCTGCGATGGATCGGTTTGGTGAGATTCATGTCGTGTGTGGGTTAACGACTCCCATCTATCGCCCGAAGATGACGGGAACATGAGCGACCCGGAGAAATCCCGATGTCCCGTCCCGATACCCCCATGGGAATTTCGTCGCGCTGCGGCATGGAGGACGGCCCGCGATGGCCCATCTTGCGGTCTCACATGACCATCAGCGGCATTCGGACGGCAGCTCTCACCTTGGCGACCCTCGTGGTCGCCACGGAGGGCGCGGCGATCGCCGCCCACCTTTCCGGACTGGGGGAAAAGCTCGACCGCTTGACCTCGCCGTCCGCCATCGTGCTGGGAGCGGTGGCCGGGCTGGCCCTCGTCTTCTGCCGGTCCGCCCGCCGCTGAAACCCGCTTTACCCCCCGG
The DNA here is from genome assembly GCA_044372775.1 of Haloferula sp. GTDB lineage: Bacteria > Verrucomicrobiota > Verrucomicrobiia > Verrucomicrobiales > Akkermansiaceae > Haloferula. The sequence continues at coordinate 85,221 of JBIPNO010000010.1, read as the reverse complement.
TAATCCCCACGATCGAAGCCCCGCCGGCAGGACCGGCGGGGCTTCTTTCTCGTTCACCATGAACCGCGGCGAGGGTCGCCCCTCAATCCGCGGCAACTGACCCTCCGGGGGCCGCCGCGTGCCCCTCCCCGAGCAAACGGCGGATACCCATCCGGAGGAGATCGAAGATTCGCACGTCCATGCGAAAACCCTAACACCGCCCGCACCGCACCGCAGGAAAGCGGGGCGACCAATCCGGAATGCCCCCATATCTCCCTCACGGGAACAACTTCTTGCCAAGCCGCGCCACCGCCGCCGCCATCCCCAGCACCTCCTTCGACTCCTCGTCGCTGCGGCAGAAAACCGACACGGTGAAGGCCTCGGGCAGCAGGAATTCGAAGGTCCGCACGTGGGTCAGCCCATCGGCCTCCGCACCCAGCCTCGCCATCGCGTCCCCCGGCGCGACCAGCACGCCCAGCCCGGCACGGCACGCCGCCGCCGCTTCTTCTTCCGTGGAGAAAGCGATCGAGTTCGCCGGCTGCATGCCATACGCCTCGTCGCACCAGCGCAGCAGGAAGATGCCGAAGCCGCTGACCACCTTGCGGTCCGGGATCAGCACGCTGGTCCGCAGCACCTCCGGGAAGCTGAACTGGTCGGGATCGAAGGGATAGAAGGCCGGGTTCCACGCCACCGTGATCCCGCGCTCCCGGCGGATCGCCGCCTCCTGGATGCCGGCGGAAAGCCCGGACCGCAGGAAGCGGCAGGCCACCACCACGTCGCAGCGCCGGTTCTCCAGGGCCTCCGGCCAAGTCTCTCCCGCAGCCATGCAGCAGACCGCCACGCCGTCCAGCGCCGGCGCGTCCTCACCGCAAAGCGCCGCCGCCAGACCGCGGCCGAAAAACGATGCGTCCAGCGCCACCAGCACCTGCCGGTCGATCCGGCGGTTCAGCAGCCGCATGCCGTTGATAAACTCGAGATAGGCCGTGCTGACCTCCTTTCCATAACCCAGGAAAGCCTCCCCGGCGGGCGTCAGCTTCGCCCCGGTCGGCGAGCGCTCCAGCAGCACCAGCCCGACCGCCGACTCCAGCTTGGAAATCATCAGGCTGACCGCCGGCTGCGACATCCCCCAGTGCTTCCCCGTTTCGGTGAAGCTCCCCGTTTCCGCCAGATGGCGGAACACCAGCAGGCTGTTGAGATCAATGTCCATGGCCACAGGCGTTCGCCGCCGCCAGCAGGCGTGGCTTGAGTTCCGCGTAGGGGTGGTTCCGCCGCAGGCAGGCGGTCAGATGATAGCAGGGCCAGCCGCCGCTCGTCCGCCCGTTCAAGCTCGCCGCCATGTCCGGCACCAGCAGGCAGCCGCCGGCCGGCAGCGTCGCCGGATCGTCCAGAAAGCCGGCCGCCTCCTCTTCCCCCGCCACCGCCCCGCCCCGCGCCCCGGCCTTGCGCAGCGCTTCGAGCAGGGCTTCCGCGGTCTCCGGCTCGCCCGCCGGAGCGATCCACCACGGCGCTTTGCCCAGTTGCTCGGGGCCTGCTGGCTCCGCTCCGCGGGCCTTCGGCGGCCGCACAAACTTCCACGGCACCGGCCCCAGATCCACCGGGTCCAGGCGGTCCGCGCCGCCGAGGCCGATCCCGAAATACACATCGCACTCCGCGTTCAGCAGCGCCGTCCGGAAGCGCTTCACCTCGATCCGCACGAAGCAGGAGCGGAACAGGTCGGCCGTCTTCAGCGTCGCCAGGAAGTCCGTGAAAAGGCCGCCGCGGAAGAACTCCCCCGCCGCCGCGAAGCGCAGGATCCGCCCCGCCTGGTGCAGCCCGCGCACCCCTTCGCCGAGCTTCCGCAGCGACCGCGACAGCGGCCCCACCTGGATCAGCAGGCCCTGCGCGAAAGCCGTCGGCACCAGCGTCCGGTCCGGCCGCTCCTCGAACAAGGCCCGCCCCACCGCCCGCTCGAAGTCCTGGCAGACCCGCTTGATGTTCGCCCGCGTGCTGTGCAGTTCCAGCGCCGCGTTCGCATACGACCGCTCCTTGCAGGTCACGCTGAAGACCTCCAGTTGTCGGTAAGTGATTTCCGGCAATCCCGTCGCGGATACCTCGCCCTTCATGATCCATGCGCCGTCCAGCGGCAGTTGTGGAGTTTAACCAAGCAGTCTTCTCTCGGGCAACAAGTCTGGATCGCCTTGCCGGGGCGGGCAATTTGCACGCTGGTTCCCTTCCACATCGTGCCGCATTTTCCCATCGCCGGAAGCCGCGGCGGCGGTCCATCCTCCGCCGCATCATGACGAAGCTTGGAAAGATCGTGTTCACCCTGGTGGTCCTGCTGCTGGCCGGATTCGCCGTGATGCGGATGATGAGCAAGAAGGACGACCCCGCCGGAGCCGCACGTAATGGTCCGGACGCCGCGGAAGAAACCGTCACGCCCGATGCCGCCGCGGCCCTCGGCGACTTCGATTTCATCGCCCCCGGCAAGGCCGACCGCCTCCCTTCCCCGCGGCCCTACACGCCGCAGGGCGACACCGTGGTCATCAACCTCTCCGAGTACGCGGGCTACGCCGGCCTGATCGTCGCCAACGGCGGGCTGGAGCCGAACGACAACTCGTGGTTCACCAAGAACGGCGGCTTCAAGCTGAAGATCACCCTCAGCGAGGAAGACTCCTGGGCGGATCTCCAGGACGGCAAGTTCGCCGCTTCCGCCACCACCGTGGACGTGCTGTCCAACTACGGCCGCCAGTGGCAGTGCGTGGTGCCCGCGCAGGTCGCCTGGTCGCGCGGGGCCGACGGCATCATCGTCCGCAAGGACATTAAGCGGGTCAACGACCTGAAGGGAAAGACCCTGGTCACCCAGCCCTTCAGCGAGGCCGAATTCTTCATCCGCTACCTGGCCCAGGAAGCAGGCCTGCCGGTGAAACGCCTGGACGGCCCGGAACAGCCGCGCGATGCGGAGTCGGTCAACCTGGTCTTCGTCGAGGACGCTTGGGACGCCGGCGATGCCTTCCTGGCCGACCTCAAGGCCGGCGGCCGCCAGCTCGACGGCTGCGTGACCTGGGCCCCCAAGACCACCGAGGTCGTCGAGGCCTCCGAAGGCGCCGCCCGCCAGCTCGTCGACAACCGCAACCTGCTGGTCATCGCCGACATCCTGGTCTTCAACAAGGGCTTCGCCCAGGCCAAGCCGGAGATCGTGCAGAAGCTGGTGGAAGGCATGCTGCTCCACAACGACAAGGTCCGCGCCAATCCCGAGCCGCACCTGAAGGCCATCGCCGACGCCTTCAAGGCCTACGAATGGACGGTCGACGACGCCCGCGAGGAGCTCTCGAAGGTCCACCTTTCCAACCTCCCGGAAAACCTCGCCTTCTTCCGCGGCGCGATCGACGAGGCCGGCTCCTTCGCCTCCGTCTTCCAGACCGCGAACCTGGCCTACGGCAGCGAGCTCCAGCCGTCGCCGGTTTCCTCCAACTTCTTCTCCGACACCAAGGCGCTCGAAGCCATCGCCGCCGCCGGCACCCTGTCGTCGCAGGTCGCTTCCATCCAGCCGATCCGCAGCACCGACCAGGCCCCGATCGAGCAGGACCCGCTGCTGACCCGCGACATCCGCTTCTACTTCCTGCCGAACAGCGCGAAGCTGGACATGGCGAAGACGGAGAACCACGACTTCCTCTCCAACATCAACCACCTGCTCGGCGTCTCGCCCGGCTCGATGATCCTGCTGCGCGGCCACGTCGACGACTTGCAAAAGGCGACCTTCCAGAAGCAGGGCGGCCCGGCGCTGGTCCAGAAGATGGCGCTCAAGGCGATCGAACTCTCCCGCCAGCGGGCGGACGAGGTGATGAACCAGCTCATCCTCAAGTATCCGGCGATCACCAAGGACCGGCTCGAAGTCGTGGGCCGCGGCTGGGACGAGCCCGCCGGCAAGAATTCCGACCTCAACCGCCGGGTGGAGGTGCAGTGGTTCACGGTGGAGTAACTTCCGGCGTGAGGCGGGTGGTCGCCACGGCTTCGGGCCTTGGAGAAGGGGCGGACCGGGATCAAGTGCCGAGTGATCAGTGAGCAGTGATCAGTGTTAGAAGATTGCCGGAACCGGCCGTCCCCTGTTTGCTCCGGCGTATCAAATCCTCGCATCCGATTCAGCGATCCATGACACCCCTCACGCAACACCTCCCTGCCTTTAACTGATCACTTGGCACTTGGCACTCCACACTCTCCAGCTCAGCCCAACACTCCGCCTCACGCACCTTCTTCCACTGATCACTGCTCACTGATCACTCGGCACTTCTCCCCATGTCCGGCCTCGACCAACTGAAATCCTTCGCCAAAAGCCCGCACCACGCGTGGCTCGGGTTGCTGACGTTGGGCGCGGGGCTGGCCACGCTCAGCGGGATCGGGATCGTCGCCGGAGCGGCGACCTACGCCCTCGGCTGGATCTACCTGCCGGACTCGCGGCTGTTCAAGAACTGGCTGGCCGCCCGCCAGCAGGGCGACGATGGCAAGAAACTGCGCGACTTCCTCTTCCAGCGCCGCCAGATCTACGATGCCCTTCGTAGTCCGGCCCGCGCCCGCTACGATGCCCTCGCGGCGGAGATCGAAGCCCTCCAGCAGGAATTCCGCCGCGACCACCGGCTGAACACCGAGATCGTCCGCCAGCGCAACGAACGCCTGTCCAACCTCGCGTGGACTTTCCTCCGCCTGCTCCACACCGGCGAAATGCTCGACCGCTTCATCGAGTCGGAAGACCCGGACGAACTCGCGCGGAAGATCGGCGCGATGGAGAAGGAGCTCGCGGGCATCGATCCCCTTGCCAAGGCCAGCCTCGCCGAGTCGCTGAAGTCGCGGCTCGAGTCGCTCAAGACCCGCCTCGAAAAGCGCCGCGGGGCCGACGAGAGCCGCGAGCTGACCGCCTCCGAGCAGGAACGCATCGCCGAGCTGGTGAAGCTCTTCCGCGCCGACCACCTCGCCAGCCGCGATGCCGGCGCGCTGTCGCACGAGATCGACGGCGCCGCGACCCAGCTCGACCGCACCCGCGACTGGCTCAGCAGCCTGGAATTCGACACCTCGCCCTCCGACATCCCCGAGGAACTCGCCGCCGCCGCCCCGCTGAAGGTCGGGCAGTGATTTCTTCAACGCGTAGCTGGAGCGTCTCGCTCCAGTCCGTTCCGGTGGCGTCTCGCCTCCGGAATTCCGGACAGCGGTCGCTGCCCGTTGGCTCTGCCTCAACGGACCTATTGCGGTCCGCCGCTGGCCGCCGGAGGCTCTTGGACTGCTGCGATGATTCGCAGCTTTTGGAATGGAGGGTGGAGTCGGCGGTTCTGGTGGGACGCGGCGATCCCGAAAGGCTGACTCGGCCCACGGGAGCGGCGGGCCTCCCCTTGTACTCGAAAGCTGCGAATCATCGCAGCAGTCCGAAAGCGGCTGCGCCGCGGTTATGGGGGCGATCTTTTCGGCAGGTCGGGCGCGTCTCGCTACAGCCACAGGCAGGCGAAATCTATCGCGGCCGGTCTGAAGACCAGCGCTCCCGGAGTCACGGCCCCTCCAGCTTCCACCCGACCTCCAACTTCAACGCATCCCCCTTCGGCGCGGTGAAGCCGATCAGCCGGAAGCCTTCGTTCTGCCTCTCCTCCTTGGTCTTCGGCTGAAGCGAATACTCCTCCCACTTCCCGCCCGCCTTGTCATGGCGGGTCATCACCAGACGCTTGCCGCCTTCTTCCAGGATCACCGTGTTCCCCTCGATCTTCGGCTTCGCCTTCGTCACCACCGCCCACCGGACCGGACCGGCCGGCTTCGCGATCGTGTCCGTGATCCGCACCGACCCGTCGGCGGCGTCGAGCACCGCGCCGCGTTTCACGCCCGCCGCCTGGTCCTGATAAGCGCGGCTGAGGTCCACCACGGTGCTGCTGCTCGTTCCCGCCAGTTTGACCGGCGAAACCGGGCAGCCTTCCTTCGGAGCGCCTTGCAGCTTGCCGTCGATGACCAGCGTGTTGTGGGAGAAATTGTTCAGGCGCAGGTAATCCCAGCGCTGTTTGCCGAAGTAGCCGGGCAGGTTGTAGTTGTCGGTGCCGAGGTCGTGGAACCAGCGGCGGCCACCCGCCTCGTAAACGAAGGCACCGGCATCGAGGTGGCCGTGGTTCGCCGCGCCGGTGCCGCCCTTTATCGCCAGCCAGGCGGCATCGGGCGTCCAGCCGCTCCGCAGGAACACGAATGCCTGCTCGCCCTCGAAGCGCGCCGACAAGGCCCGGTTGATCCTGCCGCCCGCCATTTCCGGCAGCCACAGCAGGTGCAGCGGGAAAAAGCGCAGGTCGTTGGTGGTCGCGCCGCCGATGCCCCGCTTCAAGGCCGAATCTAACAGCGCCCTGACATGCCCGGCCTGGGCCGAGTCCGCGAACTTCGAGGCGATCCAGCTTTGCGCCGGCGACGGCACCTGCTGGTTGGCATTGCCATCGGCGAAATTGAAATCGAACCCGGTCGGCCCCACCACATGGGTCATGAAATCCCCGCTGCCCTTGAAGACGACCGGCACCTTCACCGGCTGCCCCAGCGACTCCCGCGCGGCGAAGAACATCACGTGATAGTTCGTCCCGTAGTGCCAGTAAGCCGGGCCTTCCGGATAAGCGCCATCCGGCAGATAGAAGTGCTCGCATTTGGCAATCAACTCGTCGCCGTGCTTCACCAGCGCGGCACATAACTCCGGATCGCGTTCCTTGACCGCCTCCGCCGCCAGCGCCATCCCGGTGCCGCAGACCTGCGACCAGTTGTTGGTCGCGCCGGTCCACCACGCGGTCTTCGGATGCACCTTGCCGACCACGCGCAGCCCCTTGTCGAGCAGGGTGTCCTCGTAGCGCTTCCGCTGCTCCGCGTTGAGCGACGGATAAAGCCAATCATAACCGATCGCCACCGCCGTGGACATCTCCGCGGTGTCGAGGAAGTGAGAGGGGTTCCAGTCCTTCAGAGCGCAGGCGGCGTCGAGCTCGCGGATCACCCGGTCGCGGAATCTAACATCGCCGGTCGTCCGCCACGCCCAGCCGCAGTAGAGCACATGGTGCAGCGCCTTGCGGGATTCCGACAGCAGCCGCTTGCCATCGGGGATGAGGTATTCGCAGGTCCGCTCCTTGAGCACCTGTTCGGCCCGCTTCACCACCGCCTTCTGGATTTCCGCCGCCAGCGGGTCGGCCGCGATCCGCGCCTTCACTTCCGCCTCCCTCGCCGCCGGAAACAGCAGACGCGGATGCGGATCCGCCATCGCCACGCCCGTCAGCACCATCATCACCCGCAGGAATCTCATCGTGCCGGGATACGTCCGGAATCCCCCGCGACTTGCCGCGGCCCGGGAGAAACCCCGAACTTGTGGCTCGACCGAGACCGGATGCTGGGTGAGCCTGCCATGGATGAAATCCCTCATTCTCCTCCTCGCCTTCGCCGCCACCACCCTCGCCGGACCGCGGGTGAAATTCGGTGACGACCGCTATTCGCTCGAGTTCCCCGAAGGCTGGAAGAAGGCCGAGGCCCCGAACGAGAAAGCCGTGGTCCCGCATGAAAACGCCGACGGCAGCGCGCTCTTCGCCGTGAACCTGCTGCCCGTCCCGAATGACGCCAAGCCCGACCTCGACGGCACCGCGAAGGACATCGCCAAGAGCCTCGCCGAAAGCCTCGGCCTCAAGGACGACCCGGAGATCCAGGAAGGCGAGCTCGACGGTCTACCGGCACGCTTTGTCACGATGGTCCCCGACAAGAAGGCCGACGAGCCCGCCCAGCTCGGCATGATCCTGGTGCTGATCGAGGGCAAGACCGAGGTCATCCTGCTCCAATCCACCGTCGCCGTCCCCGCCAAAGCGGCCACCCGCGAGGCCTGCCTGAGCATCATCAAGTCGTTCAAGCGCGAGGATGTGAAATAGGGCGACTTTGCAAGTTGCGCGCTTCTGGCGGCCGTCCTCTCCCGACACTTCGAACCGACTCCCGCAGCGCATTTCCCCAGCGCCGCAGGCGACGTAGCGCGACTTTGCAAGTTGCGCGCTTCTGGCGTCCGTCCTCTCCCGACACTTCGAACCGACTCCCGCAGCGCACTTCCCCAGCGCCGCGGGCGACGTAGCGCGACTTTGCAAGTTGCGCGCTTCTGGCGTCCGTCCTCTCCCGACACTTCGAACCGACTCCCGCAGCGCCATCCACCCCGATCGCAACTTGCAAAGTTGCGCTACTTCCCCAGCCGCAAATCCAGCGTCACCGGGAACTCCATCCCCGCGTCTTCCGGCGGGACTTCGACGTAGTTCACCGCCGGACCTCCAGCGCGTTCCTCGACCCGGTGATAGCCGAAGCCCCCGGTCGAAGCCGGCTCCATCACCCCCGGCGTGTGGCCGTGCTGCCAGAAGCGGTTCACGCGACGAGATTCCGCTTCGTAGGCATTCACCGGCAGCGTCTCGTAACTCCGGCCGCCCGGATGGACGACGTGATAGACGCAGCCGCCGAGCGATCGCTTGTTCCAGGTGTCCACGACATCGAAGGTCAGCGGCGTGTGCACGCCGATCGTCGGATGCATCGCCGACCACGGGTCCCAGGCCTTGTAACGGACGCCCGCGACGTGTTCTCCACGACGGCCGGTCGGGCGCAGCGGGATCCGGCGGCCGTTGCAGACCAGCACGTGGCGGCCTTCCACCATCCCGCTGACTTTCACCTGCACCCGCTCCACCGAGGAATCGACATATCTCGCCGTCCCCGCGGACGAGCTTTCCTCGCCCAGCACGTGCCAAGGCTCCAGCGCCGCGCGGATCTCGATCTCCACGCCGCTGTGGCAAACCCGGCCATACACCGGGAAGCGGAACTCATGGAAGGGCTCCAGCCACGAGGCCTCGAAAGGAATCCCGGCATTCTTCAAGTCTTCCGCGACGTCCTTCATGTCCTCGCGGATGAAATGCGGCAGCATGAAGCGGTCGTGCAACTCGGTGCCCCAGCGGACCAGCTTGCGGTGATAGGGATCCTCCCAGAAACGCGCGACCAGCGCACGGACCAGCAACATCTGGACAAGGCTCATCCGCGCGTGCGGCGGCATTTCGAAAGCCCGCAGCTCCAGGATCCCGAGCCGTCCGCTGGCGGTGCCCGGCGCATAGAGCTTGTCGATGCAGAACTCCGCGCGGTGCGTGTTCCCTGTTAGATCCGTCAGCATGTTGCGCAGGATCCGATCAACCAGCCACGGCGGATCGCCGCTTTCCGGCAGCTCGTTGAACGCGATCTCCAGCTCGAACAAGCGGTCGTCGCGGCCTTCGTCGACCCGCGGCGCCTGGCTGGTCGGCCCGAGGAACAGGCCGGAGAACAGGTAGGACAGCCCCGGATGGTGCTGCCAGTAGGTGATGAAGCTCCGCAGCAGGCCAGGCCGCCGCAGGAAGGGACTGCGCTCCGGCGACTCGCCACCGAGCGTGACATGGTTGCCGCCGCCGGTGCCGGTGTGGCGGCCGTCGAGCATGAACTTCTCCGTGCCGAGCCGCGAAATACGAGCGGCCTCGTACAAGACCGTCGTGTTCTGCACCAGATCGCGCCAGTTCTTGACCGGATGCACGTTGACCTCGATCACCCCGGGATCCGGCGTGACCTTGATCCGCTCGACCCGCTTGTCCCAGGGGCACTCGTAGCCCTCGATGACCACCGGCAGCTTCAGCCGCGCGGCGACGTTCTCGACCGCCTCCAACAAAGTCAGGTAATGCTCGAGATGGGTGACCGGCGGGAAGAAGACGTGCAGCTTGCCGTTCCGCGGCTCGACGCACAACGCGGTGGTCGAAACCGGCTTGCCGGAATCCGCCGCGGGCGGTGGCGGCGGCGTGAATCCGACGCCCGTCTGCAAGGTCTTGCCGGCCGGCAGGATGGCACCGTGCGCGGGCAGCTTGCCCACCGGCTCCAGTGGCGAGGCTTCCAGCGCGGCCTGTTCCGTCCGCAGTTCCTCATCGACCTTCGGCAGCGAGTCCAGCGGCAGCCGGAAACCCATCGGCGAGCCCCCCGGCACCAGCGACATGCGGCCGCGGCGGAAGCTCCACAGGTTGCTCTTCCACGTGTCGCTCTCGGCATCCCACTCCAGCGGCAGGGCGAATCCGGTCGGCTTGGACAGACCGCGGTCGAGCAAGGTCGCGAGGTAACGCCGCTCCAGCGGGTCGTCGATGTCCGCTGAGTAGGGATCGACGTTCGCCGGCAGCGTGCTCTCTTTCCACGCATAGTAAAAGGCGTCCTCGAAGCCCGCGATCAGGTGCGCCTGGTCGCAGGAAAGCAGGTCGGTCACCAGCGAGGCGAAGCGCCGCGCGTCCTCGATCCCGTGCCCGAGATCGGCGGTCGGAGCGGCCAGCAGGCGCTCGTCCTTCCACAGCGGTTCGCCGTCCTTCCGCCACAGCACGGTATAGCCCCAGCGCGGCAGCGGCTCGCCGGGATACCACTTGCCCTCGCCATAATGCAGCAAGCCGCCGGGCGCGAAGACATCCTTGAGCTTGCCGAGCAGGCCCAGTGCGAGCTTGCGCTTCGCCGGGCTGTCGGCGGTGAAATTCCACTCCGGACCTTCCATGTCGTCGATCGACACGAAAGTCGGCTCGCCGCCCATCGTCAGCGCCACATCGCCGGCTTCCAGCCGCTCGTCGACCCGGTCGCCCAGCGCTTCGATCGCCGCCCACTCGCTGTCCGAATACGGCTTCGTCACCCGCGGGTCCTCGTGGACGCGGGTCACCTCGTTGGCCCACAGGAATTCCGTCTCGCATTCATCGACGCCGCCGACCACCGGCGCGGCGCTGGCCGGCTCCGGGGTGCAGGAAAGCGGGATATGCCCCTCGCCGGCGAACAGGCCCGAGGTCGGATCCAGCCCGATCCAGCCACCGCCGGGAATGTAAACTTCGGTCCACGCGTGGAGGTCGGTGAAGTCCTCCGCCGCGCCGCTCGGGCCATCGAGCGACTCCTGGTCCGGCTTCAATTGCACCAGGTAGCCCGACACGAAGCGCGCCGCCAGCCCGAGGTGGCGCAGCGCCTGGACCAGCAGGTAGGCGGAATCGCGGCACGAGCCGGTGCCCCGTTCGAAGGTCTGCTCACAGGTCTGCACCCCGGGTTCCAGCCGGATCACGTAGCCGACCGCCTGATGCGCGCGGAAATTGACGTCGACCAGGAAATCGACCGTCCGCTTCTTTTCGCGCGGGATCGATTCCAGCCACTTCATCAGCTGCGGTCCGCTTTCCTTCACCTTCAGATACGGCGCCAGCTCGTGCTTGAGGCCCGGCGAGTAGGTGAAGGGGAAATCCTCCGCGTCCGGTTCGAGGAAGAAGTCGAAGGGATTGATGACGGTCAGATCGGCCACCAGATCGACCTCGATCTTGAGATTCCGGGTCTTTTCCGGGAACACCAGCCGCGCCACCCAGTTGCCGAAGGGGTCCTGCTGCCAGTTCAGGAAGTGGTTCGCCGGCTCGATGTTGAGCGAATACGCCAGCACCGGCGTCCGCGAATGGACGCAGGGCCGCAGGCGGATGACGTGCGGGGAAAGGGTCACCTCGCGGTCGTAGCGATATTCAGTGACGTGATGGAGGCCGACTCGGATTGCCATGGGGTTCGTGGTCCATGTAGCGCCCGCCATGCCAAATGAAGCAAGGACATACCCGCACGGGGTCGCCGGAAGCGGACACGCTTTCCTGAAACCCGCCGGCGGGTCCAGGCGGATCAGCCTGTGAGATGTCCACATCCGCTTCCGACATTTGCCGAAGTCACATCCCGGGCCTTGCAACCCGTGGGGCGCCGTGTCATAGGCCTTTACTTATGAGGATCACCGAAATCGCCGCGACCCTGCTTCTCGCCGCCGGAACCCTGAATGCGGCCTTCCTTCCCGAGGAGTGGCAAAGCGCGCCGTTGACCAAGGCGGCGGCCAAGAACGAGTGGTATTTCTTTCCGGACAATCTCAACAATCCTCGCGTGCTGGTCAAAGCGACCGCCGGAGCCAAGGCAAATTTCAAGCTCCTCACCGGCGGCCCGCCGGTCTGGACCGATGTCTTCACTTCGAAGATCAGCCTCGGCAAGCAGGGGGTCTTCGTTCCGGCCTCGAACGGCGGCGGTTACCTCGTGGTTCCCCAGAGCACGATGAAGGTCGCGGTCTTCGACAACCTGGGAAACTCGGTCATTGAAACCATCGATCCCAATCCCGGCACCTATACCGGCGTCAGCGCGGAGCTCGATGCGAGCGGCGGTCTCCATGTCGGCTACATCTACAACAGCCGCACGATCTGCTACGCCCGCCGCAACGGGCCCTCGAACTGGACTTTCACTTCCCAGCTTATTCCCGGGGCGATTTTCATTCACGACACCGCGGTGGTCCCCCTGACCACCAGCAACGTGAGCCTCTACTTCACGCAGACCTACACCGGTGTCCGCACCCTCTGGCGCGCAAAGCCCGCAGTTGCGCTGGATGGCCGCCTCTACATCACCTGGGCCTCCAACCCGCTTCAGAACGTCGAGAACTTCGTTGCCATGAATCTCCGTGGCTCGCGGGTCGGGGCCGAGGGCCGGGTCTACTTCTTCGGATCCGGGAACAGCGGTTCCTGGAAACTCAAACGCTACTCCGGTGTTGGCGGACCCGTGGAACTGGAGAACGCCGGCAATGTCAGCCCCAAGAGCATCCGCGTTGCGATCGGTCCCGATGGCCGCCAGCGGGTCGCTTGGTACAACGATACGCTCAAACGCGTCCACTACCTGAAGCCGGTCAACAACGGCCCGGACGTTCCGGTGATCGCCGGCTATCCGGTGGTGACCACCGGCAAGAAGCTGCTCGCCGACCTTTCCGGATTCCACTTCACGCCGGACGGCACTCCCTGCCTGCTCTACCGCACCACCCTGGCCACCGCCTTCGTGGCAACACCGAGAGAGGACCTCTCTTGGACAGGAACCGAATGGTGAGCCAAACCGTCAGGACCGGGACCCGTCCCCCTGTGGAGGAAACACACACAAATCCTTGTCCCGGGCTGATTTCATTGAACGCGGAGCCCTCCGGCGCTGTCGGTAGGAGTAGGCGCGGCGGAAGCCTGAAAGGACCGGAACTCTGGGGGGAGAGATGGTCACCGAAGGCTTCCGCCAATCCATCACATCCAACCCGCCGGGTGCGGTGCCTCTCCGGAGGCCCCCCCGGCGGTGAGGAGTGGTGGAGCCGGCCGCGCCGCCGGACCGGGGCGCAGGAATCCAGGCCCTTCCGCCGCCGGGAGCCGCGGCTCCGCCACGAAAAAGCCCCCTTCCGGCGGACCGGAAGAGGGCTCGGGAAGGGGAACAGGCGTTCCGGGGTTCAGTCTCCGGCTTTCTCCAGGACTTCCACTTTCACGGACACGATGCCGTTCGAGTAAAAGCCCAGGCGTTGGGCGACGCCTTCGGTCACATCGATCACCCGGCCCTTGGTGTAAGGGCCACGGTCGTTGATGCGGACCACTTCGGTCTTGCCATTGGCAAGGTTGGTGACGCGCACTTTGGTGCCCATGGGTAGGGTCTTGTGAGCGGCGGTCGCGGCATGATTGCTGAGACGCTCACCGCTCGCGGTGCGGGTTCCGCCATTGCAGCGGATGCCATACCAGGAAGCCTTGCCGTGCTGGACGGCAGAGACTTTCCAGTCCGTCGGGGCCGGCTGGGACCGGCCCGAGACAGTGGCCTGCGTGGCGCAGGATGGCAGTAACAAGGCTCCGGCGATGGCCAGGGCCACGGATTTTGGATTCCGGGTCATGGTTGCTTGTCGGTGTTGATTTCCCCACGCACGGCGCGGGGAACGATGCCCGGATAAGCGCCCGGGAAGGGAGCCGCAAGCCCAATCGGGCAAAGTGCGTCAAGGTCGTTTTCTTGGAAAATCAGGGGTTCCAGCCGAACTCATTAAGACACCTTTAGTTTTTTATCGCCATTTCGGCCCTGGATTTGCTATCGGGCTCATCAGGATGAGCACTTGGATCCCTTCCAGCCGCGACCGTTTCACCCCGCCCGATTTCACGTTCCTGAGCAGCGTGCTGTCGCCGGGAGGCGAGCGCCGGCACCTTTGGACCCTCTGGGAGGATCCGGACGCGCTGCGCGAAATGCTCGATCTCAAGGAAGTCCTGCGCGCCTTGCTGGACTCCACCTCCGCCCTCAGCGTCTCCCCCGCGTTCTATTTCTACGTGCTGGTCCGTCACTCGTTCCTCGACGCCGGCATCACCGACCCCGGCATGGCCGACTACGTCGCCGGTGTGATGGTCCAGCGGTTGGCCAGCGACAACGGAGATCCCCTCCGCAGCCTGCCCGCCGGGCTGACCCACGCGGCGGACTTCGTCGCGATCCTGGAATCCGCCCACGGCCGCATGCGCTTCCACCTGCAGCTCGAGGCCGGCAACCAGTTCCTCGTCCTCACCGGCCTGTTCCCCGGCTTCCTGACCCGCCGCTGCCAGCGCCGCGGCGCGCCCGGCGTCGAGTTCTACGAAGACTTCGCCCGCCGCGCCTTCCGCGATGCCGCCGACAACCGCAGCGCCCCGCAGGACGCCCCGCGCCGACTTTTCGGCGAACTCGCCGACAGCCTCCCCGCCGCCCGCCTCTCCCTCAACAAAATGGCCGAAGAGTTCGTGTTTCTGGGCGACTGAAAAATCGGCAATCAAAAATCCTCAATCGACAATCGTCACCCCCCCGTGGAAGTCCGCGCCCTCCAACACCAGCCTCCCTTCACCACCAAGGACGGCTCGACCATCCGCAGCATTCTCGACCTCTCGAACGCGCCGGTTTCCAAGCAAAGCCTGGCCGAAGCGAGCATCCCCGCCGGCGGCTCGACCCAGCGCCACTGGCACCGGGACAGCGAGGAATTCTACTTCCTGCTCGAAGGCCGCGGCCTCATGGAAATCGACGGCAGCACCCGCGAGGTCGGCCCCGGCGACGCCATCCTGATCCCGGCCGGCGCCTGGCACCAGATCACCGCCACCGAGCCGCTCCGCTTCCTCTGCTGCTGCGCCCCGCCTTACCGGCACGAGGACACGTTCTTCGAGTAGGCCAGCCGAGCAGAGCCGGACGAATCCCGCCGTTGCAAAATCCGGCGATTCTCCCATGAGCGGCGTACTTGCTAGCATCCCGTCCTCCCGCTAGACGGCAGGCGTGGAAACCAAACGACCGAGTTTCATTCCGAAGTCCTGGGAGCTCCCCGAGTCCATCCTCAAGCGCCTCGGCGACGCCGCCGGCCGCCAGCGCATGATGGATGAGGACGGCCACCTGCTGCTCATCCTCCACCAGGCCCCGGAGCCCGAGGACGCCGAAGTCCGCAAGCCGGCCCTCTTCTGGTGCCCGCCGTCGGGGGAGTGGAAAAGCTCGCCCGATGGCGGCGGACTGGCCGCCCTCGACACCCATGTGGAGACTTACCGCAGAAACATCCTCGCCCAGGACGCCGCGGTCGAAGCCGCCACCACCCCGCGCCAGTACTTCGACGTGATGAAGCACGTCAACCCGCTCCACCGCTCGACCCGCAACCTGATGGCGGTGATGCAGGAAGCCCGCGAGGTCCGGCCCGAGGAACGTCGCCTGATCAACTTCCGCGACCGCGCCGCGGAGCTCGAGCGGGCGATCGACCTGGTCGCCAACGACGCCAAATCCGGCATGGATTTCGCCCTCGCGGAGAACACCGAGGAGCAATCGCGCTTCGCCCACGAAGCCAACATCGAGGCCCGCCGCCTGAACCGCCTCGTCTCGTTCTTCCTCCCCCTCGCCACCCTGGTCGCCGTCTTCGGCATGAGTCCGCCGGTGGAAGTGCTGAAGATGCCCGGCTTCTGGCTGGTCATCATCGCCGGCATCCTCGCCGGGTTGTTCATTCAGATCGTGCCGCGCAGCGGAAAACGCTAAGGCTCCCCTCACCATGAAACGTCTCGCCTTCCTTCTTGCCATCCTCCCCTGCCAAGCGGAGCCCGCCGCGGACCCCGCGGCCGACGGCCCGAAAATCGTCGCCGAAGCCTCCGCGAAGCTGCTGGCCGAGTTCACCGCGGCCATCGCCAAGGACGGACCGCAAGGTGCCATCGCCGTCTGCTCGGAACGGGCGCCACAGATCGCCGCGGAGACCGGCAAGGCCCACAACGTCACCCTCCGCCGCGCCACCACCAAGGCCCGCAATCCGAAGAACGCCGCCGACGCCATCGAGCGGAAGACCTTGGAGGCCTTCGCCGTGGCGATCGAAGCCAAGCGGCCGCCGCAGCCGCAGGTGATCGCCGCGGAGAACGGCGGCAAGGTCTTCCACGCCCCGATCCTCCTCGCCAGCCCGCTTTGCCTCCAATGCCACGGCAACCCGGAGCGCGACATCGCCCCCGCGACCCTCGAAGCCCTGCGCAAGGCCTACCCCACGGACCAGGCCACCGGCTACACCGTCGGCCAGCTCCGCGGCCTCTGGAGCGTGACGTTTCCAACCCGGTAGGGCTGGACAGCCGGGCCCGCCCACTTCACCCCTGAGGGCGGGGTGCCGAAGAACCCGCCAAAGAATCGCCTCGCATCCACCTCCGCCGCCGCAAGGTAAAGTGGGGCCGCCCAGCGGTCGGCCCCTACCGACTGAAGATCCGATGCACCGACTCTCTGCCCGGAGATTTCCGCAAGCCAATCCCGGCATCCATGCCATCCTCCGCCGTGCACCTCCTCCTCACCGGCGCGAACGGCTACATCGGCCTGCGGCTGCTGCCCGCCCTGCTCGATGCCGGTCACCGGGTCACCGCCATCGTCCGTGACCGACGGCGCTTTCCCGAAGGCGACTTCGCCGCGGCGAGAGATCGACTCCGGGTGATCGAGGGCGACTTTCTCAAGCCGGAAACCCTGCCGGCCTTTCCCGCCGACCTCGATGCCTCCTACTACCTGCTCCACTCGATGGGCAGCGCCGGCGATTTCGCGTCGAGCGAGGAAGCCACCGCGAAGCACTTCGCCGCAGCGCTGCAGGGCACGCAATGCCAACGCATCGTCTACCTCGGCGGCCTGATCGACGAGTCGCGGCCGCTGTCGCCTCACCTGAAGTCCCGGCTCCATGTCGAAAACGTGCTGCGCGACAGCGGCATCCCGCTGACCGTGCTTCGGGCCTCGATCATCGTCGGCTCCGGCTCCGCATCGTTCGAAATCGTCCGCGACCTCGCCGAGAAGCTGCCGGTCATGGTCTGCCCGCGTTGGGTCAACACGCTCTGCCAGCCGATCGCCATCCGCAACGTGATCGACTACCTGACCGGCGTGCTCGACCGCCCGGAGACCGCCGGCCGAACCTTCGACATCGGCGGGCCCGATGTACTACGTTACCGTGACTTGTTAGAGGGCTACGCGGCGGTCCGCGGCCTGAAGCGCTGGTTTGTGCCCGTGCCCTTCCTCAGCCCGAAGCTCTCGTCGTGGTGGCTCTACCTGATGACCTCCACCAGCTTTCCGCTGGCACGCACGCTGGTGAACTCGATGAAAAACGAGACCGTCTGCCACGGCCAGGCGATCCGCCAATACCTCGCGCCCCCGCTCCTCAGCTACCGCGAGGCGGTCGACAAGGCGCTCGCGCGGATCGCCCAGAACCGGGTGCCGTCGAGCTGGTTCGACGCCCTCAACGCCGGCTCGCTCGACCCGCGCTTCGTCGATGCCATCAAGGTCCCGGAGCACGGCGTGCTCTCCGACCAACAACGCGTCCCGCTCAGCGCCCCACGCGAAGCGGTGCTCGATGCCCTCTGGTCGCTCGGCGGCCAAAAGGGCTGGCCGGCCATGAAGTGGGCGTGGCGGCTGCGCGGCCTGCTCGACCGCCTGATCGGCGGCACCGGGCTGCGCCGCGGACGACGCCACCCGACCGAACTGCGGCCCGGCGACGCCCTCGATTTCTGGCGCGTGCTGGTCGCCGACCGCGAGCGCGGCCGGCTGATGCTTTACGCCGAAATGAAGCTCCCCGGCGAAGCCTGGCTGGAGTTCGAGGTCGAAGGCGACACCCTCCGCCAGACCGCCACCTTCCGCCCCCAAGGCCTGTTAGGCCGCGCCTACTGGTATGCCGTGCTGCCATTCCATTGGCTGCTTTTCCCACGCATGGCCCGCCGCCTGGCGGCGGGCGGGGTGTGACCCCATGCCCTCAATGACGGGCTGGATTCGGCGCTGGCACCATGGACTGCGGCTGCCTGCTGCCGCTTTGTTGCCACAGCCTGCTGTGGAGTCGGGGCCGATTCGTCAGCAGGCTGACGAGGGAAAGCGGCAGCAGGCTCTGCCCGTTACCCAAATCTTTTCGCTTCAGCCCCAACGGGGCGCAATGAGATAGCCCGGGGCAAGGCTTTGCGCCGCCCCGGGTCCACGAGTCCGGAGTTTGGCGCCCTGCAGGGGCGCGAGGGAGCCGGTAAGAGGAGACATCCCGTGCTACCCTCCCCAGCCCGCACTTTCAGCGCGGCGGACGGGCTGTGCCCCATCCCGGGGCTGCGCGCTGCTTGCCCCGGGCTATCTCCTGTTGTCCCTTCAGGACATGAAACCGCGCCACGGTGATTTGTGGGTAAAGGGTAGAGCAGGCTGCCGCAGTCCAAGGGCTTGGGCATGAGACAGGATCAAGCGTCGGGGTTCGGGCTCAGCCAGCGCTTCAGCACCGACCAGAGGATCCCCCCGATCACATAGGTGGCCCCGCAGGCCACGGTCACCGGGACAGAGGTCTTCAAGTTGAGCACCGCCCCGACCGTCGAACCCAGCGCGAACGCCGCCGCCAGCATCAGCGGCGTGGTGATTTTCCAGCCCTCGATCGGATGCCCGCGCAGCCGCATCCCGAGCAATTGCCCGAGATCCGTGAGCAGGCCGGTGATGTGGGTGGTCCGCAGCACCAGACCACGGTAGCGGGTCGCCAGCGCGTTCTGCATCCCGCAGGCCCAGGCGGCGACGAAGCAGGTCAGCAGCACCGAGACGGCCGCCAGCGGCTGGGTCGACATCAGCAGCAGGCCGACGAAAAGGATCGAGCGCCCGTAAGGCCGGCTGAGCTGGAGATTCGGGTGGTGGATGAAGAATCCCGCCGTCGCCGCGCCGCCGACGAAGCCACCCACCGACAGGCAAAGGATCGCCGCTTCCCGCGACCAGTGCCCGCCGGCTTCCACCGCCTCCGAGGTGATCCGCGACAAGTCCCCGGTCAAGTGGCTGACCGAAACGCCCAGCCGCAGCATGAAATCCGCATTCACCGCCGCCGCGAGGAAGGCGAGGATGCAACCGCCCGCCAGCACCCATCGCGGCTTCGCCTGCATTGTCTGGCCGCTGCTTTCCTCCACGGAAGGGAACATGGCCAGCGGGGCTATATCCGACAAGGAACGAACCGCGGAGGCGCAAACGTCGCGGAGATGGGCGCTGAGATCAGGAGGGGAAACAACGAAACGGACGAAACGAACGAAATGGGAAATGGCCATGGATTCCCGGGGCTGTTTTTTCGCAAGTTTCGCTCGTTTCGTTGGTCATCCTTCTTCGCGTTTCCCTCCGCGACCTCCGCGCCTCCGCGGTTCGTCCCCCCCCATCCAAAGACCCGATTTTCCCTTGCCCCGCGCCAGCCGGTAGCCGCTACTCCCCGCCGTGATTCCGAACGTCCTCGCCGAACGCTACGCCTCCCCCGCCCTGCAAGCCATCTGGTCCGCCGAGGGCCGCATCGTGCTGGAGCGCGAATTCTGGATCGCCGTGATGAAGGCCCAGCGCGAACTCGGCCTGGACATCCCCGCCGAGGCGATCGCCGCCTATGAGAAGGCCAAGGACTCGGTCGATCCCGCCTCGATCATGGCCCGCGAACGCGTCACCCGCCACGACGTGAAGGCACGGATCGAGGAGTTCAACGAGCTCGCCGGCCACGAGCACATCCACAAGGGCATGACCTCGCGCGACCTGACGGAGAACGTCGAGCAGCTCCAGGTCTTCCGCTCGCTGCTGGCGATCCGCGACAAGTCGGTCGCCGTGCTTTCCCGCCTCAGGAAGCGCGCGGAACAGTGGAATGACCTCGTCATCACCGCCCGCACCCACAACGTCGCCGCCCAGCCGACCACCCTCGGCAAGCGGATCGCGATGTTCGGCGAGGAGATGCTGTCCGCCTTCCACGCGCTGGAAGACGTGATCGCCCGCTACCCGGTCCGCGGCTTGAAAGGCGCGGTCGGCACCCAGATGGACCAGCTTTCCCTGTTCGATGGCGATGCCTCGCAAGTCGCCGCGCTGGAGCAGAAAATCGTCGCCCACCTCGGCATGCCCGCTGTTTGGACGAATGTCGGCCAGGTCTATCCGCGCTCCCTCGATTTCCGCGTGGTCGCCGCCCTCACCGACCTCGCCAGCGGGCCCTCGTCTTTCTGCCGCACCCTCCGCCTGATGGCCGGCCACGAGACCGCGAGCGAAGGCTTCGCCCCCGGCCAGACCGGCTCCAGCGCCATGCCGCACAAGATGAACTCGCGGTCCTGCGAGCGGGTCAACGGCTTCCACGTGATCCTGAAAGGCTACCTCGCGATGGCCACAGGACTCGCCGGCGACCAGTGGAACGAGGGCGATGTCTCCTGCTCGGTGGTCCGCCGCGTGATGCTGCCGGACGCCTTCTTCACCATCGACGGCCTGTTCGAGACCTACCTCACCGTGCTCGACCAGATGGACGCCTACCCCGCCGTCATCGCCAAGGAAAACGCCCACTACCTGCCTTTCCTCATGACCACCACGATCATGATGGAAGCCGTCAAAGCCGGCGTCGGCCGCGAGACCGCGCACCACGCCATCAAGGAGCACGCCGTGGCCACCGTGAACGACCTGCGTGCCGGCAAGACCACCGTGAACGATCTGGTCGCCCGCCTTGCCAACGACGAGCGCATCCCGATGGATCGCTCCCAACTCGCCGCCATCGTCGCCCAAGGCGAAAGCAACGCCGGAGCCGCCCTTTCCCAAGTCGCCGCCTTCGCGAAAGCCGTCGCCGCCTTGGAAGCCGCCCACCCCCAAGCCGCTACCTACGCGCCGGGCTCGATCCTTTGAGAAGCAGCCGGAACCGGAGGGGGGAGACTCCTGTCCCCCCGACGATCCGGGTGCCTTTTCGACTTCCCGACCCTACCACTCGATCCCCACACCTTCCTCCGGAATCAAAATCCGTTCGCTGATCCCCAGCCGGTCCGCCTCCGTCAAGAGCCGCTCCACCGGCTCCCCCAGCGGCTCATTGCCGAGCGGAAAGGTGCCGTAGTGCATCGGGATCATCACCTTGGCCCCGAGTTCCGCGAAGGCCCGCACCGCTTCCTCGGGATTGAGGTGGACGTCCCTGCCACTGGGAGCCTCGTAGGCACCGATCGGCATCAGCGCGACATCGATATTCCCGTAGCGCCGCCCGATCTCCGCGAAGCCGTCGAACCAAGCGCTGTCGCCGCAGTGGAAAACGCTCTTGCCGCCGGACTCGATCAGATAGCCGCCGTAGTCCCGGTGGATGTCGTGCAGATAGCGCGCGCCCCAGTGGTGGCTCGGCGTATGGACGACGTTGAGGTTGTTGAATTCGAGGTTGTCCCAGACCTTCATCTCGTGGACCGCCGGGAAGCCGAGCTTTCTCACCAGGCTGCCGCTGCCGCGCGGCACCACGATCCCGCCGCGCGCCTGGAGCACCTTGAGGCTCGGCTTGTGCAAATGGTCGAAGTGCGCGTGGCTGACCAGCACCAGGTCGAGCTCCGGGATCGCCTTCAGCGGCAACCCGGGCTCGCGGAGGCGCTTCACGAAACCGTGCCAGCGCGCCCAGTTCGGATCGACGATCACCGAGTGATCGGCGAACTGCAGCAGGAACGAAGCATGGCCGATCCAAGTCGCCCGCACGCAGCCGCTGTCCGGCACGGTCAGCACCGGTTCCTGCGCCTGGCCACCGCGCTTGGAAAACATGCCGGGCACGATCCGGTGCCGGAAGAACTTGTAGTTCCGCCCCGGCCAGCCCTTGTGCGGCAGGAGCCCGGAATACTGGGCACCCGTTTGACCGGTTTTCGGATACTCATCGTTCGCCATCGCCGCTCCAAGCTAAGGTGCTTTCCCGATCACGCGACCGCTTCTTCGTAGGCCTGTGAAATTCGCTCCGCCCACGACTTCGCCCGCTCGCCGAAGCTCGCGCCATCGTCGGCATAGAGGATCCCGCGGGAAACATTGATGACGTCCGGTGCGGAGCGTCCCGCGGCAGCCAACGCGGCCAGGTCGCCGCCCTGCGCACCGAGGCCGGGAACCAGCAATGGCGCGTCCGGGATCTTCGCCAGCACCCCGGCGGCGTTGGTCAGGCCGACCACGTAGCCGACATCGGTCGGCAGCCCCTTGGCCCGCTCGCCGAGAGCGGTGACCAGCTCGAAGACGTGGCGTCCGTCGGCCAGCAGCTGCCTTTGGAAATCGGCCGAGCCCGCGTTCGAGGTCACCGCCAGCAGGTAGATGCCCTTTCCTTCCCAACCGAGGAAAGGCTCGATGGAATCGTAGCCGAGGAAGGGATTGAGCGTCACCGCATCGACCTTCCAATGGGCGAAGTAACTATGCGCGTAGTACTTCTGCGTCTCGCCGATGTCGCTGCGTTTCGCGTCGAGGATGACCGGCACTTCCGGCGGCATTTCGCCGAGAAGGTTCTCCAGGATCTCGATCCCGCGCAGGCCCATCGCCTCGAAGTAGGCCATGTTCGGCTTGAAGGCGGCGGCGCGTTCCCAGGTTTCGCCGACCACCCGTTTCAGGAAATCCGGCACCGCCTCGATCCCGCCGTCACCCGGCCGCGGATCGAGCCCGACGCAGAGCCGGGAGCCGGTGCTTTCGATCCTCGCCTTC
Organism: Haloferula sp.; assembly: GCA_044372775.1. Taxonomy (GTDB): domain Bacteria; phylum Verrucomicrobiota; class Verrucomicrobiia; order Verrucomicrobiales; family Akkermansiaceae; genus Haloferula. Next base: position 62,562 of record JBIPNO010000010.1, on the reverse strand, counting down.
AGTCGTTCGCTGTATCGCATGGCCGGGTTCTAGCACTCCGGCGGCGGCGGGCAACCCTTACGCGGGGTCGGAACGCCCACAAGGATCATCCCGGCAACTGCATCTTCCTTCCACCGAAGACATGGCCCCGCTCTTTCCGGTCCAGCAAGAGCAGCAGCAGAATGGCGACCCAGTAGCCCGCGAACTCCCAGTATTTCATCACGTAATTCATGGGAGGGCCGTCCGGATCGCCGGTGCAGCCGCAGGAAATATCCAGATCCTTCAGGTCCGCCTGGACGATGCTGAACGCGAAGCAACCCACGAGCCCTGCCAGCACCAGCAAGGCCCCGCGCTTCCAGATCCCGAAAATGAGACAGGCCCCGACCGTCATTTCGACCCACGGCACGGTGTAGGCCACCATCGCGTCCAGCGGCGGGTTCACCAGCTTGTAGTTCCCCACCGCCCGGGTGAACTGGTCGAGGCCCGTTTGGAAGACCTTCACCCAGCCGCTCCACGCGAAAAAGCCGCCGAGCGCCAGCCGCAAGACCAGCTCACTCCACTTGGCGACGTCGTTGGATTTCCCCTTCTGCACGGCAGCCTGTTAACCCGGATTGACCTTCTCGCCAAGCTTCATGCTCAGGACTCTTGGATTGGCGTGCATCGCCGGACGGTGTAGCGTCGCCCGATGAAGAAGATTTTCGCCCTTGTCTCGGTCGTGCTCGCCGGGCTGGTCGCCGCCGCCGTCGGCCTGAAAGAAAAGCCCGCCGCCCCGGCCGCCTACGCCTTGCAGGAAGGCGACATCGTTTTCCACGGCAATGCCGGCGAGCAGTGCGACGCCGTGCGCGAGGCCACCGGCTCGCCCTACACCCACTGCGGCGTGGTTTTTGAAAAGGACGGCCGGCTGATGGTGCTCGAAGCCGTCCAGCCGGTCCGCGTCACCACCGTCGAGGCCTTTCAACAGCGCAGCCTGCCCGGCAGCTTCCACGCCCGCCGCCTCAAGCAGCCCGCCGATCCCGCCGCGATCGAGAAGGCCAAGGCCTGGGGCGGCAAGCAGATCGGCCGGAACTACGACTACCGCTTCGAATGGGATCCGCACACCCTCTACTGCTCCGAACTGGTCTGGAAGGCCTACCAGCAAGCCGGCATCGAACTCTGCGAACCGCGGCGCTTCCACGACTACCGGCTCGATTCCCCGAAGGTGAAGGCCATCATCACCAAGCGCTACGGTTCCGCCGACAAGCTCCCGCGCGACGAACCCGTCGTCGCCCCCGGCGACCTCGCCGACTCGCCGCTGCTGGTGGAGGTCCCGCGGGTCGAGGGGAAGAAGTGAGGAAATCGGGGATTTGCCGGGGAGGAGGGGTTTGCTAGCTTGCCGCCATGAACGAGATCGCCGAACTGGCCCGTCAGATCGACCGCGAGAAGATCGAGCGGGCGCGTGCCATGAGCCTGACCGAGAAATTCCGAGCCGGGGCCGAGCTGTTTGAAGAGGCCTGCGAGGTTGCCCGATGTGGAATTCGCAGCATGCACCCGGATTGGGTCGAATCCCAGGTCGAAGCCGAGTTGGCCCGACGACTTCAGATCGGCCGAAGATCCAAAGAGGCAGCCCTTACCCAATGACAGGGAACGAGGCAGTCGAGGCCGTGATCGCGGCACTGGAGCAGCTCGAGATCAGCTACATGATCACCGGCTCTTTTGCTTCGAACGTCTATGGCCTGCCGAGATCGACGAAAGACGCGGACTTTATCATCGAAGCCCCGCCGGACCAAATCGACCGGCTGCTGAATGGCTTGAAACCGCCTTTGCGGTCCGACCCGCAGATGCTCTTCGAAACGGTCACATCCTCCCGGCGCTGGATTGTCCGGGTGGACCGTTCGCCCTTCATCGTTGAACTGTTCCTGTTGAACAGCCACCCCTACGACCGCTGTCGTTTCGACCGTCGGTGCCGCCTTGAGATCATCCCCGGCATCAAGGCTTCGCTCGCCACCGCTGAAGACGTCGTCGTCCAGAAGATCCGCTGGGCCAGTCGCGGGAAGCGTCCACAGGATCTGGTCGATGCTTCCAACGTGATTCAAGTCAGCGGCGGGTCGCTTGACTGGTCCTACATTGAAAAATGGTGCGCCGAACTCGACGCCACCGCCGCCCTCGCCGAGGCGCGGGCGATGGCGGAGGGGTGAGTGACTACATCTTCGGCCATCCAGACTTACTTCCCAAACCGGTGGAACCCAATTCAGATCCCGGGCGGCCACATTAAACTCTCTCAGAGATCCTCGCGCATGATCCGCCCCTCCAGATAGTCGAGAATTTTACCACTCGGGAGTTCATAGCTACCGCCGCCTTTCCAACCCAGGCCAACACCCCGGTCAAGGATGGGACGCACCACCCGAAGGGCGGCCTCACGCTCGACGAAGGGTGAGCAAGCGGCCACCAGGGCCATGGCGTCCATCCGTTCGTCCCCCGCCTCCGCTCCGGCAAAGGACTCCTTCACGAAGGCAGGATAGTCCTGGCTCACCCAATACCCGATCGCCCGGAGCAAGGGGTGACTGGACGAGGTCATGGCCTTCGGCAGTTCGTCACCAAGATGCTCCCGCCGGTCGCTGGAGTCATGCCAGGCGTCGGAAAGGAACCAGTTCAATCCCCAACCCAAGCGAGGATGAAGGTCATGGCAGGCCGGATAGAGGGAGACATAGAGGTAACTGAAGCCGTGCCCGTTTTGCCCCGGGTGAATGCCCCATTCGGCGGTGGCCGCCTCGTGAATTGCCAGCACCCGTTCGATTTCCTTCAGCACCTCCTCAGGATTCCCCGCCTTGTGTAGTCGCTCCAGTTCGGTGGAAGCCCACATCTGAACCTCGTTATCGCGGTGGCTTAGCTCCAATTTCCAAAGAGGACCCGCGGCGGCCCACCCACTGACTGCAAGGCTCGCGATCCCAAGCACCGTCATCACCCGCCACGACGGCCACTTGATCCGCCGCAGCACCAAGGCAAGCCCGCTGAAAACCAGCACCGCCGGGAAAAGCGATACCGCCGCGGTTTGCCAGACCAGCTTCATCCCCAACGCCGAGCTGAAGCTCGATAAATCAATCCTGTCGATCCCCCAGCGATGCCCCAGCCACCCGACGAGAGCCAGCCACGACAAGGCGATCAATCCGGGCAACAGCCACCACATTCTCACGTCGGGCAGCATCCTGCCAAACCGGCTCGATCCGCAACCTCGAAAGCGGACCGATACAGGTTCTCTCCTTCAGGATTGCCAGCCGCTCCCATGACCTGAAGTCACTCCCCTCCACTTTCCCGAAGAGAGTGTCCCCAGTGTCCCCAGTGTCCCCAGTGTCCCCAGTGTCCCCAGTGTCCCGAAGGGACTGCATCCCAAAGCCCGGGGTTGCGAGGAACGAGCTACCCCGGGTGGCTGCAAATGAAGATTCCTACGCCGAAGGTGTTGTGGAGGAACGGTCCCCGCGGGAATCGCCGCACCGACTCGGACACAACCTCTTCGAGGTAGCCGGCCTCTGTCGGGTGGACCCAGGGTAGCTCGTTCCTCGCAACCCTGGGCTTTGATACGGAGTCCCGTTGGGACAAAGGCCCCGCGCCCTCTGGTCTTTGGTCACTGGCCTTCCCGATCAACAATCAGCAATCAGCAATCAGCAATCAGCAATCGGCAATCGGCAATCAACAATCGGCAATCCACCATCGCCCCCCTCCCAAACCTTGCGATCCCCGCCCCGATCCTCTTCACTCCCCGCATGACCGGCCCCGTCGAACTTCTCCAGCAGCTCGTCCGCATTCCCTCGGTCAATCCCGACAATCCGGCCGGCACCGACAAGACCGGCGAGGCGGCGATCGCGACCTTTCTCCAGGGCTGGATCGAAGCGATCGACGGCGATGTCACGCTGGAAGAGATCAAGCCGGGCCGGCCCAACCTGATCGCCCGCTTCGCCCCACGTGACGGCCGCCCGCGGATCCTGCTCGGGCCGCATCTGGACACGGTGGGCGTCGGCAGCATGACCATCGATCCCTTTGGCGCGGTCCTCGGCGATGGCCGGGTCTGGGGCCGTGGCGCGTCCGACACCAAGGGCCCGATGGCCGCGATGCTGTGGGGCCTCAAGGAGACCGCCGCCATCCACGCCAGCCTCGATGTCGCCGTCGATTTCGTCGCCTTCATGGGCGAGGAGTCCGGCCAGTGGGGCTCGAAGGATTTCGCCAAGCACCACGCCCACGAATACGCCTTCGCGATCGTCGGCGAACCGACCTCGCTCGATATCGTCCACACCACCAAGGGCTCGCTCTGGGCGACCCTGCGCGCCACCGGCAAGGCGGGACATTCGTCGATGCCGGAAAAGGGCGACAACGCCGCGATGAAACTGGCCCGCGCGCTCGACGTGCTGGAGCGCGAAATGGCCGCGATCCTCGCCACCTACACCCACCCGGTGCTCGGCCGTTCAACCATCAATGTCGGCGTCCTGCGCGCCGGCTCCCGGGCGAACATCATCCCCGACCTGGCCGAGGCGGAGATCGACATCCGCATCACCCCCGCCCTGAGCGATGCCGGCGGGGCGCTGGACTTGCTGGAAAAGACCATCGCCCGGCTGGCCCTGCCCTTGGAGATCGTCCGCCCGCACGAGAACGCGCCGATGGAAACCCCGGCGACCCACCCGTGGATCGACCGCATTCAGGAAGTACGTCCCGCCTCGGAGCCGGTCGGCGCGCCGTGGTTCTCCGATGCCGCCCACCTGTCCGCCGCCGGCTTGCCCTCGGTCTGCATGGGGCCGGGCTCGATCGAGCAGGCGCACACCGCCGACGAGTTCATCGACATCGCCGCGCTGGAAGAAGGGGCCGCCTTCTTCACCCGCTTCATCCGCTCGCTGGCCTGAGCCTCAGCTCCCTTCCTTCCAGCCGCCGAGCTTGCACAGCCGCTTGAAGTGCTTCGACTCGACCGGTGTGATCGAAAGCCGCGTGCCCTTCTGCAAGACCGCCATGCCTTCCAGCGCGGCGTCTTCCTTCATCTGCTGCAGCGGGACATAGGCCGGAAACTTCGCGACGAACTCGAAGTCCACCAGCATCCAGCGCGGCGCCTCCTTCGTGGCCTTCGGGTCGAAGTATTCGGATTCCGGGTCGAACTGCGTCGGATCCGGATAAGGAGCACCCGCGACCCGGGCGATCCCCGCGACACCCGGCGGCACGGCATTCGAATGGTAGAACAGCGCGAGGTCGCCGGGCTTCATGTCGTCGCGCATCGAGTTCCGCGCCTGGTAGTTCCGCACGCCGGTCCACGGTTCGCGTTTCACCTTGGCGAGGTCGTCGATGGAAAAAACGTCGGGCTCGGATTTGATCAACCAGTGGCGCATGCGGCGGAATGTCGGAGGCGGCGGGCCGGATTGTCGAATCCGGAATCTTCCAATCCAGCACCGGCCTCACGGAGCGGCGGGCTCCGCCGGGGCTTCCGGCTTGGCAGGTGCCGGCAGCGGCTCGCGCTGGATCACGGCTTTCAAGGGGCGGCGCGGCTGGACGCCGTCGGCCCGGTAGATGACCACCAGCGTCCGCTCGCCGGGATTCTGGAAGACGGTGCCGGAGTGGAAACGGGTGAGCGTGCCCTTGGCGTCGACCGCGCCGAGCTGGATCTCGGTATCCTTGCCGACCTCGACCGGGCGCTGGTAGCTCTTGCCGGCCTGGAGCGCGATCTTCTGCCCGGCGAAAACCACGCCGACGGTCACCGGCGAGAGATTGATCACCCGCACGCTTCCGGCCGGCGCGGCCTCGCGGCTGTCCGGCAGCACCAGCGAGCGGGCCTGCTCCCAGGTCCCCTTGGCCGGATCCCGCCACAGCAGGACGAGGAAGTCCCCCTCCTCGGGGCGCTGGAGATTCAGCCAGGGTTCGGCCTCTTCCCCATCGCCCTTGCGGCGGACCAGCAGCGGCCCGGCGCCGGCCGGGGCCTTGAGGCCTTCGGTCACCCGGCCGAGCGAGAGCGGCGTCGCCTTCTGGGCCTCGTCGCCGAAGCCGAGCATGACCTCGCGCGGCGGGATGCTGCCGGCCGGCGGCTCCAATTCATAGCGCACTCCGTCCCTGACCACCTGCTCGAAGGGCGGCAGGTCGCCCACCGGCAGGAATCTCACCTGGCGGGGAGGGGCGGCCGGTTTCTCCGCCTCTCCGGCGGCCTGGCCGAAAAGCGGGGCGACCGTCAGCAAGCCGGAAAGCGAAACGGCGCGGAACAACTTCATGCGCGACGGTCTATCAGATCTCGCCCGGCCGCAACCAGCGGAACGATGTCACCACGAAACGCCGCCCGAAGTCCCCGGGTTGGCCGGCATCCTTCGGGTTCAATCCGCTTTCATCCGGCACCAGCGGGTCCGGCATCCGCTGGACCGTGGCTTCGCACCAGGCCCGGGCCTGGATGCCGCCGGCGGCATCCACCGCATCGCCGTAGGCACGGATCACGAACGTATCCGAGCGGGCGCTCAAGACGGGGCCCAGCACCTGCAGCACGTCGGCCTGGGTCAGGAAAGAAGGGGCACCCCAGGCCTTGGAAGCCGGCTTGAGCGTCTGCTCCATCCGGGTTGCGTCGCGGAGGTTGTCGGGATGCGAGTAATCCGGCAGCGAGGACCGGTTATCGAGTGGGAAAGCCGCGTTGTGGCCGGAATTGAGGCCGGCGCGCTCGATCGCCGCCTGCAGCGTGCCCATCCGCCCGGTCTCGTCTTCAGCCAGCCGCCGGTTGACGAAGTCCGCGAGGGAAAGGAAGGGCCCGCGGAGCTTCACCTCGGCGACGATGGCCTCCGCCAGCTTTCCGATTTCACCTTTCGTCAGCTCGCGGTAGCCCGCCCACGCCGCATCGCCATCGGCCGGATCCCCGCTTTTCCACGCCCCGCCCGGAGCTGCCAGGACCCGTGGAAAAGGCACGCCGTCCCCACTGCCGTAGCCGGAAAGCCGGGTCGAGCCGAGCAGGGCCTTCCATGCTTCGACGCGGGTCGAGTTGACGTTGAAAGCACCGTCCACCATCAGTTGCGAGGCCGCCGCGTGGAAGTCCACCAGCTTCTCCTCCTTCGCCGCGGCCGATGCCAGACGCAGCCGGCTGTTCGGCAGCGGGTTCTTCGCCGGATCCTCGAGGAAGAGGCGCTTGTCGGCCTTCGATCCGCTCGAAAGATAGAAGCGGTCCCACAGCGTGCGGTTGGCTTCGAAGGAGAGGTCGTAGACGAGGTTGTCGGTGGCCGGCACCTCGCTCAGGATGGAGCGCGCCGTGTCCGCCCACTCCGATTTGTTGGACGAGCGCTGGACATCGTTCGACCAGCCGAGTTCGTCCTCATGGAAGCCGCCGAAAGGCGCCCCGGCCTGGCTCAGCGGGGGGGCGGCGGTGCGGTTGAGTCCGCGGTTTCCGCCACTTCCCAGCCGCGGGTCGGCGAGGGAGTTGCCGATGGCGTACGACGGATGCCAGACGAGTTCCGAAAGCTTCGCGTGCTGGAGCTGCCCCAGCGAAATCACCCCCGTCTCCCGGCGCGGCACGTCGAACAGCACGTAGCGCTCGGCTCCTTCCTGCGGCGTCCCGAACGGATTGCCATGATAGCGGCCGCCTCTCGGCACCGGAGCCTGTTCGTCCCAGCTCACCGCCTGGTCGAAGAGGTCCCGGGTGTAGGCGCCGAAGAACCAGGGGCCGCCCGCCGTGCCGACTTCAGGCAAGCTGCCGGCGACATTGTCCCAAGGCGAGCGGACGATGAACGAAGCCCGCGGATTCCAGTTGGCCAGCGGCGCATCCTCGAAATGCGGCGTGCCGGCCAGGGCGCCGGAACCGATCACGTTCGAGGGATGTTCGCGGAACCAGCGGAGGCGGATGCCCTCGCGGGTCCGGACGTTCGGCACCTGGGTCGGCCTCGGATCGACCTGATCGAGCAGTTGCATCGGCATCCGCTCGACGTTGTTCCAGGCAATCCGCGGTTCCCGGCCGGCCCCGAACTGGAGCGAGGCGGACAGCACCGAAAGCTGCGGCAGTGCGTCGAAGGCCTCGAAGGTGATCGTGCTGGCATTCCCGACGTGCTTCATGACCGCCCGCGTGTCGTCGCCTTGGTTCTCCACCCCTTTTCGTCCGATAGCGGACCAATAGGGAGTCGGCGCGTACCAGAAGGCGGTGGGCATGTAAGAGATGCCGCCGCCGATGTCGGTGCCGGAAATGTAGTAGCTCCGGGAGGGATCGGGTGCCACTTCGCAGCTCAGCTCGTTGGCATTGAGATTGTAAGGACCGATCCGGTAAGGGCTGAGGCTATCGTATTCCGCGGAACGCGCGGGCGAGAAGACCAGGCACTCGCCGGGACCAAAGCGCGTCTTGGGGATCGCGAAATAGTAGGAGCCGATGTAGGGATCATTGTAACCTTCGGTGCTGAAATAGCCGCCGCCGCCCTGGGGATTGAACGAGGTGCTGCGGCCGCCTTCGAACGACAGCCACTGCGAGGTCGACCGGAAGCTCACGCCCCCGTTTGCATTCAAGTGGGCGTTTTCCGTCCACAACTCCTGGCGTCCGTTGCCCTGCATCATCACGAGCGCCCGCTCCGAAACCAGCTCGACGTTGTAAGGATTCCACATCACCACCCGCGGGTAGTGATGGTGGCGAAGCTGCCATTCCGGGCGACGAGTGCCCGACAGGCGGAAAGTGCTCAAATGCGTGTAGTTCGTCGCCTCCACCAGGATCGGCTGAAGACCCGCGACCTTGTTGCCCGCCAGCTTGACCGGCTGCTCGTTCGCCAAGGCCTTGGCGCGGCTGGCTCCAGCAGCCTGATCGCTGAATTCGGGCAGCCGCGATTCCACCCCGTCGCCCGAAAAAGGCACTGCCGACTTCACCCAGTCCCGCAGCAGGCCGAAGCGCGGCCCCGCCATCCGGTGTCGCGAGACGGCTTTGGCCGCTTCCTTCGCGAAAAGATCACCCACCAGCGGGTCGTCATCGGCCAATCCAGGCAGCCCGCCCTTCGCCGGCACGCGGCCTTCACTGAGGAAATAAGCCGTCAGATCCTGCTTCAAGCCGCCGTTCGCCACATCGGCCAGAACCCCGCGGGAATGCACCGTGAAATCGAACGCATGCTCTTGGCTCCACGCCGGCCCCGCAGCCGACAAGCCCGCGGTTTCCTGGGTTGCCAGCATGCCTTGCTGGGTCGCGTCCAGAGCCACGCCGCCGTTCATCATCGCCACGTCGGCCGCCTGCGAAGCCATCACTCGGAACATCCCGCCGTTCGAAGGATCGCTTCGGTCCGCCTCCACCCCGCTCCGCGGGTCCGCCGAGCCGATGTTCGCCCGGATCCCCAGATCACCGGTCCACCAGGCATGATGCCCCGTCAGCCTGCCGGCCTCGTTCACGGCGGCCACCATGGGCACCGCCACGGATCGGGTCGCATCGTTTTCGCCGGCCAGACCCACCACTTCGACCATCTTTCCCTCGGCAACCTCGCCCGGCCCCGCATCGCCGCTCACCAGCCATGCCAGGGCCTTCTCCTCCGCATCATCGCCACTTTCCGCCCTTGAATCCCTCAGGCCGCCTTCAAGGTCGTCCCGGGAAAACATCGGCTCACCGTTCACCCCGGTCGTGCGCCAAACCCCGGTCCAGTGGGGATTGGCCACCTCTTGCTTGAGAATTTCAGCGCTGGCGGAGACCCGCTGGTCCGGCCCCAGGGTCTTCTGGAGCTGCCCGATCGCCTGCATCAGCGCGATCCGGGCGTTGGCCCTCGCCACCGCCGCATGATCCTCCCGCTGCGACTTCCGGAGTTCGATGGATGTCAGGCTCAGGAATCCCAGCCCAAGCACCATCAGCAGTGCCATCATCAGCATGCACGCCACCAGCGCGAATCCATCGTGGGATTCCCGGGGGGATTTCGGGCCCTGGTGCAAACCAGTCACTGACAGGTAATTACATCGTGATTTCCAACTTCGCGAGCGTCAATTTCGGGCGGGCGGCGCTTCACTGGTGGGACGGATGAAATGGCCCGGCCGATCCTCAGGAGATCACCGGCCGCCGCCCTCGTCGGCCACCCGCCGCAGCTCGGCGACGAAGACCCCGACCACCGGCGGGATCTCACGCCCCGCCGCCAGCCCGGCCGACACGCAGACCGCTTCCGGCTCGGGGTCCAGCGCCACCGAATGCGCGCCGCGGGTGAAAAGCTCCACGCCCAACTCTTCCTCCAGCGCCTTGATCTGCCGGCTCAAGCCCGGCTGGGTCAGGTTCATCCGCCGCGCCGCCGCGGTGATGCTTCCCTCCTCCGCCGCCGCCAGAAACAAGCGCAACTGCCGCAATTCCATGGCCGCTGTCTAGCAGCCCGGGCAACCCGTGGCCAGCCGCCAAAGACTCATGGAAAGCCGTCTAAAAGTCAGAGAGTCGAAGGTCTAAAAGTCGAAACGCTCGCCGACCTTCAGGCCTTCAGACCTTCAGACCTCGACCTTCGACCTTCAGACCCCGCATGCTCAGCCTGCCGTCTCGGCATTAGCCTCCCCGCGATTTCCTGCCATCATGACCTCGTGAACACGAACACAACCACCGGCAACGCCCTGACCTTCCGCCGCTCCGACGAACGCGGCCACGTGAACCACGGCTGGCTCGACAGCCGCTTCACCTTCTCCTTCGCCGATTACTACGATCCCGCCCACATGGGCTTCCGCTCGCTCCGGGTGATCAACGACGACCGCATCGCCCCGCGCGGCGGCTTCCCCACCCACCCGCACCGCGACATGGAGATCTTCTCCTACGTCCTCGAAGGCCAGCTCGCCCACCAGGACAGCATGGGAAATGCCCGCGTCCTCAAGCCCGGCCAGATCCAGCTCATGAGCGCCGGCTCCGGCGTCACCCACTCCGAGTTCAATCCCGCGGGTGACACCACCCACATGCTCCAAATCTGGATCCAGCCCCGCCAGCGCGGCCTCCCACCCCGCTACACCGAGTGGACCCCCAGCCCGGAACAGGAAACCGCGCCCAAGGTCCTCGTCATCTCGCCCGACGGCCGCGACGGCTCCGCCACCATCGCCCAGGATGCCGACATCTACCGCATCAAGCTCCAGCCCGGCGAATCCGCCACCCACTTCCTCGCCCCCGGCCGTGGCCTATGGCTCCACCTCGTCCGCGGCCACGCGAAATTCAACGGCGAGGGAATAAACCCCGGCGACGCCGCCTCCAGCGAGCGCTCCGGCGAGTTCACCCTCACCGCCACCACCGAACCCATCGAAGCCCTCCTCTTCGACCTCGGGGCGTAACTTTCCCAGCAATCAACAATCAACAATCAACAATCAACAATCCTCCAATGAAACCATCCATCCTCGCCCTCCCCGCCGCCTTCCTCGCCCTGAGCCTCGTCTCCTGCGACAACCCGGCCGACAAGACCGCCGACGCCAGCGTCAAGGAAGCCGTCGCCAAGACCACCGACACCGCCGCCGGCACCAAATACATCTTCGCCCCCGAGTCGAAGATCGAGTTCACCGGCTCCAAGGTCACCGGCAAGCACGACGGCGGCTTCAAGACCTTCACCGGCCACTTCACCGTCAAGGACGGCGCACCCGTCGGCAATGACCACAAGGTCGTCATCGACATGAACTCCACCTGGTCGGACGACGAGAAACTGACCGGCCACCTCAAGGCCCCGGACTTCTTCGACGTCGAGAAGTTCCCCGAGACCACCTTCGACGTGACCGAGGTCAAGAAGGACTCCGAAACCGCCTACACCATCTCCGGCAACTTCAAGCTGCACGGCGTCGAGAAGAACATCAGCTTCCCCGCCACCGTCAGCCAGGACGGCGAGACCGTGAAGATCGCCGCCACCTTCGACATCAAGCGCAAGGACTTCGGCATCGTCTATCCCGGCAAAGCCGAGGACCTGATCCGCGACGAAGTCGTCATCCGGCTCGACCTCGTCGCCAAGCCGGAAGCCTGAATCAAACAGGACTCCTCCTCATCATCGAATCCCCGACGGGCGGCCCCAGGCCGCCCGTCTTTGTCTTTACCGGGAGCGCCGATCTTTAGTCGGCCGAATGGTTCCTAAAAGCCCGCCACTCCTCAAAGCCCGAACCGGCAGACCGCCGCCTATCAGGCCTTCTCCAAGATGCAGGAACGGGAACAACGAAAGGAACGAAATTGACGAAATTTCCGAGAGTCGGATGAACCGCAACATCACCCCCATGAATGCTCAGAGTGGTTTCTCCGACATGCCTTCATTTTCGCGGAGTTTCGCCCATTTCGTTGTCCCCATGCCCCCCTCCTGAATCCCCCCTACACCGCCGCCAGCATCTTCACCGCCTGCCACGCCGCCCGCACTTCATGCACCCGCACCATCTGCGCCCCGCGGCTCACCGCCGCCGCGATGCACGCCACCGTACCCGCATCGCGCTCCCGCGGATCGGTAATCCCTAACACCTCCCCGATCACCGTCTTCCGGCTGACCGGCACCATCAGCGGGCAGCTGAAACGATGCAGCCGCCCCAGCTCGCGGAACACCCGCAGATTGTCATCGCGCTGCTTCGCGAAGTCGATGCCCGGGTCTAACAAAAGCGCCTCCCGCGGCAGTCCCACCGCCAGCGCCAGCCCGATCTTCTCCTCGAAAAACGCCTCCATCGACCCCATCACGTCCTCCCACTGCTGGTGAAAGTGCGGCACTTTCGGCTCGCCCACCGAGTGCATGATCAGTAGCGACGCCCCCGCCGCCGCGCAAAGCCGCGCATTGCGGTCGTCGGGCAGCCCGCCCATGTCGTTGACCAGCTCCACGCCGAACGGCAGCACCGCCGCCACCACCTCAGGCCGCCAGGTGTTCGCCGAAAGCACCGGCGGCCAAATTTGCTCCTCATCCTTCGGCACCGCCGTCCCGATCACCTCCGGCCAGCGCGCCAGGAACTCCCGGAAGCGCCGCACTTCCTCCTCCACCGCCACCGCCGCCCGGTTGGTCCGCGCGCTTTCCGCGCCCACATCGATCACGTCCGCCCCCTCCTCCGCCTGCCGCTTCGCCTGTTCCAGCGCCGCCTCGATCTCCAGCGTCCCATCCCCCGAAAACGAATCATCGTTCACGTTCACAATCCCCATCACCAGCGTCCGCCGGGGAAACTCGATCACTCGCGTAGGCAACCTCCAAATCACCGCCGCATCGCAATCCAAAATCAAAAATCGACAACCAAAAATCATCAATCGTCTATCCGCCGCCTTTCATCTCGCACCGCATCCCAATCCACAATCGGCAATCGACCATCAAAAATCGTCAATTCCCCTCCCTCCCCCCACCGCTGTCCCACCCCCGGCGCGAAAGTAGCGCCGAAATGAACGACCGCCTCACCGAAATCGCCTTCATCCTCGACCGATCCGGCTCGATGGCCGCCATGGTCGAACCCGCCATCGCCGGCTTCAACAGCTTCCTGCGCGACCAACAGCAAGCCGAGGGCGACGCCCGCCTCACCCTCGTCCTGTTCGACAACGAATACCTCGTCCCCTGCGCCACGCTGCCGGTCGCGGAAGTCGTCGAACTCGACACCTCCACCTTCGTTCCCCGCGGCTCCACCGCCCTGCTCGACGCCATCGGCCGGACCATCGACGAGCTCGGCGCGGGCTTGGAAAAGATCCCCGAAGCCGAGCGCCCCGGCCAGGTGGTCGTGGCCATCCTGACCGATGGAGAGGAGAACTCGTCCACCCGCTTCACCTGGCAGGACATCGCGCGGAAGATCGGTCACCAGGAAAAGCACTACGCCTGGCAATTCCTCTTTCTCGGCGCGAATCAGGACGCCATCGCCACCGCCGCCCGGATGGGCGTCGCCGCCGCGAATTCCGCGACCTACGTCCACGACGCCACCGGCTACGCCAGCGGCTCCAAGGCCATGTCGCGCAAGATCGGCGCTCTCCGCCGCTCGAAGCTCGACCCCACCTCCGTCGAGGAAGACCTCGCCAAACCGATGTCCGACATCCTCCGCGAGGAAGATCAGCAGGAGCGCGACCAATAACGATTCCCCCCTTTCCCGTGCCGCGTGCGCGAGGCCAATCCCCCTGGCGCTCCCGCTCATGACCCCCGCGGCACGGGGAACCCTTCTTGCCTCAGAATGGAAGGACACCGCGCCAGGCGCCATGTCTTTTCGAATCAGCCGCCCTTCCGCTCATCCCTCATCCGCAGCGTGGCTTCGGCGAAAGCCTTGCCCATCAGCGCGAAGGTCTTGGCACAGCCGAGGTAGTGGTATCCGGCGTTCGACGCGCCACGTTTCCACAGGGCGACTTCGGTGGGACGGATCAGACCGGCCTCGAACTTCTTCAGGTATTCGTTCTTCTGCCCGTCGGTCATGTGGCCGTCGGCATTCGGGTGATCCTTGTGCTTGGAGTCGAGGAACCACCGCATCTGGCTGACCTTCCCTCGCTTTTCATCGATGGCACCAAGTTCCTCCGACCAGAACGGCGCGGTCTGGACCGCCGCGACATTGCCCTTGAACTCCGGCAGGTCCGCGGGCGCCGCCATGGCCCGGCGAAAAGCCAGCATCTCCGCCGACTGGTCCTTGAGCCCGCCCACCCCCATCACGCCGATCACGAACGGCAGCTTCGGGGTGGACAAATCCTTGCGCACGTCGCGGATGAAATGAGCCAGCAGTTCCGAGTAGAGGTCGAAGCGGTCCGGCTGGTTGTGGCCGGGATAAACGTGGCTATCGACCATGTCGTTGAACCCTTGAAGCCAGGAAAAGCCGGCCAGTTCGTAGCCCTGTGCCGGGTCGTAGTCCGGATAGACCTGCCCGGGGTCGGCCAGCACCTTCTTCACGTGCTCCATCATCAGCCGGTAGTAATGACCGGTGGCCTTCGCTTTCTCGATCTTCCACTGCTCCAGATCCTTCGGGATGCCGTGCCCTTCCTGCCTGGGGTAGTTCTCCAACTGGAACGAACTCATCACATAAGGACCCGCGCTCGGCGGGCGGAAGTCCGTGTGCAGGCTCTTGCCGCCCCATGCGGCTTTGATGATGAGCACCGGCTCGTCGAGCGCCGCATCCATGGTCAGGCCGAAGGTGAATTCCGGGCCGATCTTGTCGCCCGGCTTGGTCGGCTCCTGCCCCCACATCGAACCATAGCCCGCCGTCAATTTGCCGGAGAGCACGAAGTTCTTGTCGTCGGCACCGGTCAGGTAGGAGATCCACGCGCCCTCGCTCACGGCGGGTTTGCCATCGCGCCCTTTCATCATCTTCAGCAACGGCGCGGTGGCGGGATCATCGCCGATGTAGTCGAAGGTGCTGATGTTGGCAGGGCCCTCCATGTTCGACTGCCCGGCGAGAATGAAGACCTTGAGCGGCTTGGCCTCCACCCCGGCGGCGGTCAGGAGGGCGATGGCGAGGAGTTGGACCGGATTCATGGTTCAAGTGCCTGGATGGAATTCAGGGACGACGGATACGAAGGAATGGCGCATCGCCTGTCGAGTGGTCCCTTGGATTGACCGCGCGAGGGGCACGACCTCTGATCCGGGGAAATGAAACCGCTCTTCCATCTGGCCGCCTGCGCGCTCGGGATCGCCCTTTCCCTCGCCTCCTCCGCCGCCGAAACCGAGACCGACTTCATCATCGGCCCCGACTACGCCGACTCGCCCGAGACGAAGGCGAAGGACGGCGTGCCGAAGGGCGAGCTGCGGGAGTTCACAATGAAGTCCGAGGACAGCCGGATCTACAAAAGCACGAGAACATCATCCCGAAGTCCAAGCCCAAGCCGCTCCGGATCTGGCTGCAGGTCAGCGAGCGCGACAACGGCCACGACCGCGACGACACGTCCTTCCACAACTGGGTCCGGGCCAACCGCCTGATGGCCGCCGCCTTGAAGGAAAAGGGCTACGCCTACCGCTATGTCTTCTCCAAGGACGCCGGGCACACCGACGGCCGGGTCACCCGCCAGACCTTGGCCGGGGCCCTTGAATGGCTGTGGGCCGGCTACCCCGAGACCCCCGCCGCCAAAATGCCGGCGGAATAGTGCCCCGGCCATGACACGAAATCGCTCAGATGTCTGACAACTTCGGCACCTCGCCGGAGTTTGAAAAGTCCGTGCTTTTCCGGCAATCCATGCTCTCTGTTGGCTGAAATTTTCCCACTGACGCGCCCCGCCTCGATCCATGCCTGCCCGACCTTTTCTCCTCGCCCTGCTCGCCGCTGGTAGCGCCCTCGCGGCGACTCCCGGGGAGAGCTACAAGTCCGAGATCGTCCCGCTGCTGGAAACCTACTGCTTTTCCTGCCACGGCGAGGGCATCGCCAAGGGGAAGTTCTCGATGGACGAGTTCAAGGACCTGTCGACCCACATCTCCGACCGCGAGCACTGGATGCACATCTGGCGGAACGTCAGGAGCCAGGTCATGCCGCCGTTCGATGAGGACCAGCCGACTCCGGACGAACGGCGCAAGCTGATGACCTGGATCGAGAAGGAAGTCTTCAAGCTCGACCCCGCCAACCCCGACCCCGGCCGCGTGACCATCCGCCGGCTGAACCGCACCGAATACCAGAACGCGGTCTTCGATCTGCTCGGCGTGGAATACGACACCAAGGATGTCTTCCCCGCCGACGACACCGGCTACGGCTTCGACAACATCGGCGACGTGCTTTCGATCTCGCCGCTGCTGATGGAGAAATACATCGCCGCCGCCGACGAGGTGGTCGGACTCGCGCTGCCGAAAGGCTCCGCCGCCCAGGTCCCGCGGGTCGACATCGAAGGCAAGGAATTCACCGCCCCCGGCGACCCGAAGACCACCGGCCGCTGGCTGCCTTTCGCGAAGCCGCAGCAGGTGAAAGTCACCCGCGACATCGCCTGGGACGGCCAGTATCAGGTCCAGGTGGAATACGCCATCAAGGGTGCCACCGAGGCGACCATCCACGAGGCCGTGATGGAGGTGAAAGCCGGCGGCGCGAAAGTCGGTGAAGTCTCGCTTGGCTGGGACCAGCGGCGGGTGATCGAACTGACCGGCAAGGTCCCGCTGAAGAAGGGCAAGCAGACGTTCGAGATCAGCCTCACGCCGGCAAGGCAAGCGGCGGACGGTGAGGAGGAGCTCAACCTGGTCGTCCAGCGCGTCATTCTCCAGGGGCCGCTCGACGGCTCGCAGAAGGAACTTTCCAAAGGCTACCGCATGATCCTCGTCGATGGCCCCGCGCCGGAAGACGCGACCGCCCGCGACCGCTACGCCCGGAAGATCATGCGCAGCTTTGTCAGCCGGGCCTTCCGCAAGCCGCTCGACGATTCGACCATCGACCGCCTGGTCGCCATCGTCGATGAAGTCGACAAACAGCCGGGCAAGGAGTTCGAGGACGGCATCAAGCAGGCCATCGCCACCTGCCTCGCCTCGCCGCGCTTTCTCTTCCGCGTCGAGATCCAGCCGGAGCCGAACAACCCGGGCAAGATCGTGCCGCTCGACGACTACTCGATCGCCTCCCGGCTCTCGTTCTTCCTCTGGGGCTCGGTGCCTGACGACGAGCTGCTGAGCCTCGCCTTCAACAACAAGCTGCGGCCGAACCTCCGCACGCAGATCGACCGCATGCTCGCCGACCCGCGCTCCGGCCGGCTGGTGGAAAGCTTCATCGGCCAGTGGCTGCAGGCCCGCGACGTCGAGTCGGTGCCGGTCAGCGCCAAGGACATCCTCGGCCTCGGCAGCAACCGCGACGCCGCCCGCGCCTTCGATGTCCGCCTGCGCTCCGACATGAAGCGCGAGACCGAGATGCTGTTCGACTTCATCCTGCGCAAGGACCGCCCGGCCGAGGAGCTGATCTCCGCCCGCTACAGCTTCCTCAACGAACGCCTCGCCAGGTTCTACGGCATCGCCGGCGTCGAGGGTGAGGAATTCCAGCCGGTCGACCTGACCGAGCACCCCGAGCGCGGCGGTCTGCTCACCCAGGGCAGCGTGCTGATGGTCACCTCGAATCCCACCCGCACCTCGCCGGTCAAGCGCGGGCTCTTCGTCCTCGACAACCTGCTCGGCACCCCGGCCCCGCCGGCTCCGCCCGACGTGCCGCCGCTGGAAGAAGCCGCCGCCGCCGGCGGTCCACCGCCGACCATGCGGCAAATGATGGAAATCCACCGCAAAAACCCCGACTGCCGCGGCTGCCACCAGCGCATGGACCCGATCGGTCTCGGGCTGGAGAACTTCAACGCGCTCGGCCAGTTCCGCGCCACCGAGCACGGCAAGAAGATCGACAGCGGCGGCCAGCTTCTCACCGGGGAGAAATTCACCAACGTCGCCGAGCTGAAGGAAGTCCTGGCCACCAAGCGCCGCGAGGATTTCTACCGCTGCCTGTCGGAGAAACTCCTGACCTACGCGATCGGCCGCGGCGTGGAATACTACGACGCCACCACCATCGACCAGCTCGTCGGACACCTTGAAAAGAACGACGGCAAGCTGCGTGAATTGATCTACGCCATCGCCGAAAGCGCTCCCTTCCAGAAACGCCGCGGCGATGATTGAAAGCCGCCTTTCCCCTTGTATCTGAAGTCAACCCGCACATCCTGAACCCTATGAGCCATCATCCCGCCCTGACCAGCCGCCGCGGATTCCTCCGTGGTCTCGGAGCCGCCGTCGGCCTGCCGGCGCTCGATGTCTTCCGCCCGCTGATGGCCGCGGAAGCCGGCCGCCGCGCGCTGGCCACCACCGCCAGCGGCGCGCCCCTGCGGATGGCCTACCTCTACATCCCGAACGGGGTGAACCTGGAGCACTGGCGGCCGAATGGCACCACCGGCGGCTACAAGATGGGCCCGACCTTCAAGCCGATGGAGGCCCATCGCGAGGACTTCCAGATCTACACCGGCTTCGAGCAAAAGAATGCCTCCAATGGCGGCGACGGACCCGGCGACCACGCCCGCGGCGTCGCCACCTTCCTCACCAGCAGCCGCGCCCGCAAGACCGCCGGCTCCGACATCAACCTCGGGATCTCGATCGACCAGGTCGCGGCCAAGGCCGTCGGCAACCTGACCCGCCTGCCGTCGCTCGAACTCTCCGCCGACGGCGTCCGCAAGTCCGGTGCCTGCGATTCCGGCTACTCCTGCGCCTATCAGTTCAACCTTTCCTGGCGCTCCGAAAACCAGCCGATGACCCCCGAGTCGAACCCGCGCGCGGTCTTCGAGCGGCTCTTCGGCGCCGGCAATTCCAAGGAGCGCGCCGAGAGCCTCGGACGCCGCCACGCCAGCAAGAAGTCGATGCTCGACTTCATCGAACACGACGCCAAAGCCCTCCACCGCCGCCTCGGCCGCAGCGACCAGCACAAGCTCGACGAGTACCTGACCGGCGTCCGCGAGATCGAGAAGCAGATCGAGAAGACCGAAGCCATGGGTCTGCCGCCCGACCCCGGCCAGGCCGCGCCGAAGGGCAAACCCGACAGCTACGAGGAGCACCTCCGCCTTCTGATGGACATGATGGTGCTGGCCTTCAAGACCGACTCCACCCGCATTTCCACCTTGATGCTCGCCCACGACGGCAGCAACCGCAGCTTCAAGGAGATCGGCGTCTCCGACGGTCACCACAACATCTCCCACCACCAGGGCAAGAAGGACAACTTGGAGAAGATCGCCAAGATCGACCGCTTCTACATGGAGCAGCTCGCCTACTTCCTCGACAAGTTGAAGAAGACCGAGGACGTCGACGGCAAGAGCCTGCTTCACAACTCGATGATTGTTTACGGCGGCTGCATCGCCGACGGCAACCGCCACAACCACGACGACCTGCCGATCGTCCTCGCCGGCCACGGCGGCGGCGCTTTCAAGCCCGGCCGCCACGTCGATCTCGGCGAGAACGTCCCGATGGCCAACCTCTACCTCCGCATGCTGGAGGAGATGGGCGTCAATGAGAAGCGCTTCGGCGACTCGAGCGGGGTGTTGAAGAAGGTGTGACTTGAAGGTATCAAGTTGATCCCCGGATTCCGGGGAGTCCGGCAGGTACAACTCGACCCGGCGACACGGCCCGGGACGAGCCCCCTCTGCGATCTTGAAGCCGCAGTTCACGGTGACTTCGTGCCGGCGAAGCGGCGGCCGAAGGGGCGACTCGAGCGAACAAGAAAAAGCCCGGCCGCGATTTCTCACGGCCGGGCTTGGAATGATTTCAGTCGGAATCAGGCGCTTTCGCCGATGATCGCCATCTCGTCGCCTTCGGGCTCCTTCGGGATGAAGATCGGCTCCGGCTCCTCGACGGTGAACTCGATCTCCGCCTCGCGGTGGCAATCGAAGCCGGAACCGGCGGGGATGAGGTGACCCATGATGACGTTCTCCTTGAAGCCCGTCAGGTAGTCCACCTTGCCGAGCGTCGCCGCTTCCGTCAGCACGCGGGTGGTGTCCTGGAAGGACGCCGCGGAGATGAAGGAGTCGGTCTCGAGCGAGGCCTTGGTGATGCCGAGGAGGACCGGCTCGGCTTCCGCCGGCTTGCCGCCGCTGGCGACGATCCCGTCGTTGATGCGGTTGAAGGTCGAGCGGTCGATCTGGTCGCCCCAGAGGAGCTGGTCCGCATCGCCCGGGTCGGTGATCTTCACCTTGCGCAGCATCTGGCGGATGATGATCTCGATGTGCTTGTCATTGATTTCCACGCCCTGGACGCGGTAAACCGACTGCACCTCGTTGACCAGGTGCTCCTGGAGTTCCTGGGCACCGCACGCTTCGAGCAGGTCTTCCGGCGACACGGGGCCTTCGGTGATCTGGTCGCCGCGCTTCACGCGGTCGCCGTCGGTGACGATGATGTGGCGGCCCATCGGGACCAGGTGCTCCACCTGCTCGCCGGAGTCGGAGTCGGACACGATGACCTTCTTCTTGCCGCGGACGGTACCGCCGAAGGAGACCTCGCCTTCGATCTTGGCAATGACGCAGGCGTCCTTGGGCTTGCGGGCTTCGAACAGCTCGGCAACGCGCGGCAGACCACCGGTGATGTCCTTGGTGCGGGCCACCTTGCGGGGAGTCTTGGCGAGCTGCGTGCCCCCGGTGACGACTTCGCCTTCCTTGACGGAAAGGTGGGCGCCGACGGGAATCGAGTAGGACGCGCGGACTTCCTTGGTCTTCGGATCCGAGATGACAACCTGCGGGTGCAGGTCCTCCTTGTGCTCGGTGACCACCATGACCTTCTTGCCGGTCTCCTTGTCCGTCTCGTTGGTGACGGTGATGCCGGAGATCATGTCGCGGAACTCCACCTTGCCGGGCTTCTCGGTGAGAATCGGCACGTTGTAGGGATCCCAGGTCGCCACGGTGTCGCCCTTCTTCACATCCTCGCCGTCCTTGATCTCAATGACGGAGCCGATGACGATGAGCTGGCTTTCCAGTTCGAGGCCTTCCTTGTCGCGGATCGAGACCGAGCCGTTCTTGTTCAGCACGACCCAGTTGCCATCGGCGCTCTCGACGGTGCGGAGGTCCTTGTAAACCACGCGTCCGGTGTTCTTCGCCTTGATGATCGGCTGCTTGAAGGTCGCCGCGGCCACACCACCGACGTGGAAGGTACGCATGGTGAGCTGCGTGCCGGGCTCGCCGATCGACTGGGCGGCGATGATGCCGACGGCTTCCCCGATCTTGACCGGCTTGCCGGTCGCGAGGTTGAGGCCGTAGCACTTCGCGCAGCAGCCGCGCTTGGCTTCGCAGGTGAGCACGGAGCGGATCTTGAGCTTCTCGTAACCGATGCGCTCGACCGCCTTGGCGGAGTTCTCGTCAACCAGTTCGTCGTATTCGAGGACCATTTCGCCGGTCACGGGGTCCTTGACCTGGTCGCACGAGGTGCGGCCGTAGATCCGGGTGGCCAGCGAGGCGGCTTCCTCGTCGCCGTCATAGATCGGGGCGACGATGATACCGGAGGCGGTGCCGCAATCGTGTACGGTGACGATGACGTCCTGGGCCACGTCGACCAGCTTGCGGGTCATGTAACCGGAGTCCGCGGTCTTGAGCGCGGTGTCGGCGAGACCCTTGCGGGCTCCGTGGGTGGAGATGAAGTATTCCAACACGGACAGACCCTCGCGGAAGTTCGAGGTGATCGGGCGTTCGATGATCTCGCCGGACGGCTTGGCCATCAGGCCGCGCATCCCGGAGAGCTGCTTGATCTGCGACTTGTTACCGCGGGCGCCGGAGTCGACCATCATGAACAGCGGGCTGGCACCCGGCTTGCCGTCGTTGAACTCGATCTTGCGATAGAGCGCGGAGGCGATGGTGTCGGTGGCGTGGGTCCAGATGTCGACGACCTTCTGGTAGCGCTCGCCGTCGGTGATGACGCCGTTGCGGTACTGCTTGGTCACCTTGTCCACCTGGGCGTAGGCGTCGGCGATGATGGCCGGCTTTTCCTCCGGCACGACCATGTCGACGATTCCGATCGAGGTGCCGGAACGGGTCGCTTCGCGGAAGCCGAGGCTCTTGAGCGAATCGAGGGTGTTCACGGTGCCCTTCTGGCCGGCGACCTGGTAGCAGCGCCAGATGATGTCCGAGATCTGCTTCTTGCCGACGGCGCGGTTGATGAAGCCCAGCCCGTTGGGCCAGATTTCGTTGAAGCGGACGCGGCCCGGAGTGGTTTCGAGGATCTTGACTTCGGCATCGCCGAAGACGGTCTTGGTGCCGTAGTCGGGGTTGCGGATGCGGATCCACTGGTGGTAGCCGACCTTGCGGGAAGCGATGGCGAATTCGACCTCGGAGGAGTTTTCGAACAGCGGGAGGTGTTCCTGCTTCTCCCGGTCCTTCTGGGTCCGCACCGGGGCCCAGGTGAGGTAGTAAACGCCAAGGATGATGTCCTGCGAAGGCACCGTGATCGGGCGGCCGGAGGCGGGCGAGAAGATGTTGTTCGGAGCCAGCATGAGCTGGCGCGCTTCCATCTGGGCCTCGACCGAGAGCGGCACGTGGACGGCCATCTGGTCACCGTCGAAGTCGGCGTTGTAAGCCGTGCAGACGAGCGGGTGGACGCGGATGGCCTCGCCTTCGATCAGCTTCGGTTCGAAGGCCTGGATCGAGAGGCGGTGCAGCGTGGGCGCGCGGTTCAGGAAGACCGGGTGACCCTTGGTGACTTCGGCAAGGATGTCCCAGACTTCCGGGGTCTTGCGGTCGATCATCTTCTTGGCCGAGCGGACGGTGTGGCAGTAGCCCAGTTCCTTGAGGCGGCGGATGATGAAGGGCTCGAACAGGGTGAGCGCCATCTTCTTCGGCAGACCGCACTGGTTGAGCGTGAGGTCGGGACCGATCACGATGACGGAGCGTCCCGAGTAATCGACGCGCTTGCCGAGCAGGTTCTGGCGGAAACGGCCGCCCTTGCCCTTGAGCATGTCGCTCAGGGACTTCAGCGGGCGGTTGCCGGCGCCGGTCACGGCACGGCCGTGGCGGCCGTTGTCGAAGAGCGCGTCAACGGCCTCTTGCAGCATCCGCTTTTCGTTGCGGATGATGACCTCCGGCGTCTTGAGCTGGAGGAGGTTCTTGAGACGGTTGTTGCGGTTGATGACGCGGCGGTAGAGGTCGTTGAGGTCGGACGTCGCGAAACGGCCGCCTTCGAGCGGAACCAGCGGACGAAGGTCCGGCGGGATGACCGGCAGCACGGTCTGGATCATCCATTCCGGGCGCGACTTCGACTGGGCGAAGCCCTGGGTGATCTTGAGGCGCTTGCTGAGCTTCTTCTTGTTCTGCTTGGAGCGGGTGGTTTCGAGCTCCTGCTCCAGCTTGACGGCGAGGTCGGCCAGATCGACCTGCGCGAGCAGGTTCTGGATCGCCTCAGCACCCATGCCGGCGCGGAAGGAGCCGTCGCCATAAGCGTCTTCGGCATCGCGGAGTTCGTTCTCGGTGAGCAACTGGCCACGCTCGAGCGGGGTGTTCCCCGGATCGGTGACGACGTAGTCCTCGTAGTAGATGACGCGCTCGAGGTGGCGGGCGCTGATGTCCAGCACCAGGCCGATGCGCGACGGCATGCACTTGTAGAACCAGATGTGCGAGACCGGCACGGCGAGTTCGATGTGGCCCATCCGCTCGCGGCGGACGCGGCTCAGGGTGACTTCGACGCCGCAGCGGTCGCAGACCACGCCCTTGTGCTTGATGCGCTTGTACTTGCCGCAGGCGCACTCCCAGTCGCGGGTGGGTCCGAAGATCCGCTCGCAGAAGAGGCCGCCCTTTTCAGGCTTGAAGGTCCGGTAGTTGATGGTTTCCGGGTTCTTCACCTCGCCCTTGGACCAGGAGCGGATGATGTCCGGGGAGGCGACGGTGATGGAAACCTGGTCAAAGGCTTCCGGACGCTCGTCCACGCCGAAAAGTTCGCGAAGGTTGGTGTCAACGTTCATAATGATGTCGAATGCTTGTTAGGTTTCGGTTCGTGGCTCAGAGGGTGAGGTCGTCGAGCGAGAAGTCGTCGACACCGCCGATGGACGGCCCGCTGCCCGGACCGCCGGCTCCGCGCCTGCCGGGGCGGACGTCGAGGCCGAGGGATTGCATTTCCTTGATGAGGACGTTGAAGGATTCCGGCGTGCCGGCTTCCAGGTTGTTGTCGCCCTTGACGATCGCCTCGTAGATCCGCGTGCGGCCCTGGACGTCGTCGGACTTGACGGTGAGCAGCTCCTGCAGGGTGTAGGCGGCGCCGTAGGCCTCGAGGGCCCAGACTTCCATTTCCCCGAAGCGCTGGCCGCCGTACTGGGCCTTGCCCCCGAGCGGCTGCTGGGTGACGAGGCTGTAGGGACCGACGGCACGGGCGTGGATCTTGTCCGCGACCAAGTGACCGAGCTTGAGCATGTAGATGATGCCGACCACGACCGGCTGGTGGAAGGCCTCGCCGGTGCGACCGTCGTAGAGGGTCGATTTGCCGCCGGTGCTGCCGTCCTTGCCGTCACCGATCCAGGTGTAGCCGTCGACCTTCTTGGCCTCCGACATGTATTCCCAGATCTTCGATTCGGGGATGCCGTCGAAAATCGGGGTGGCCACCTTGAAGCCGAGCGCCTTGGCGGCGACGCCGAGGTGGGTTTCCAGCACCTGGCCGACGTTCATGCGCGATGGCACGCCGAGCGGGTTCAGTACGATATCCACCGGAGTTCCGTCCGAGAGGTAAGGCATGTCTTCCTCGGGAACGATGGTGGCGACAACGCCCTTGTTCCCGTGGCGACCGGCCATCTTGTCACCCACCGACAGCTTGCGCTTGGCGGCGATGAAGACCTTGACCTCCTTGATGACGCCGGGATCGACGTCGTCACCGGCCTCGAGCTGGTCGAGCTTGCGCTCACGCTCGGTGTCGAGCTCCTGGAAGCGGGCTTCGAAGGAACCGATGATCTCGAGGATCTTGTTCCGGATCGGCGAAGGATCGATCTCGATGTGATCGTGCACCGAGGCCAGCTTGCGCAGCAGGGTCTTGGTGATCTTGCGGTTGGCCGGGATGATGATTTCACCGGTCTGCGCGTTGACCACGTCGAGCGGGATTTTCTCGCCGAGCAGGATGTCGGAGAGCTTCTCCGTCAGGTCGTCGGTCAGCTTGTCAGCCTTCTTCTTGTGCTCGTCGTTGATCTTCTTGAGCTGCTTCTTGAGCTCGACCGGGTCGACCTTCTCGGCGCGCTTGCGGGCGGAGCCGTGGGACGAGACGCGGATGTCCTGAACGATGCCGATGCAGCCGGAAGGCACGCGCAGCGAGGTGTCCTTCACGTCCGCGGCCTTTTCGCCGAAGATGGCGCGCAGCAGTCGCTCTTCCGGGGCGAGTTCGGTCTCGGACTTCGGCGTGATCTTGCCGACCAGGATGTCGCCCGGCTTCACCTCGGCTCCGATGCGGATGATGCCGTCGTGATCGAGGTTCTTGAGCGCTTCTTCACCGACGTTCGGGATGTCCCGGGTGATTTCTTCCGGGCCGAGCTTGGTGTCGCGGGCGGCCACGTCGAACTCGGCGATGTGGATCGAGGTGTAGATGTCCTCCTTCTTGACCCGCTCCGAGATGACGATGGCATCCTCGAAGTTGTAGCCGTTCCAGGGCATGAACGCGACGAGCACGTTGCGGCCGAGGGCCAGCTCGCCCTTCTCGGTGTTCGGGCCGTCGGCGAGGACGTCGCCCTTCTTGATCTTCTGGCCGCGCTTGCAGATCGGCTTCTGGTTGATGCAGGTGCCGGCGTTCGAGCGCATGAACTTGCGCAGCGGGTAGGCCATGATGCCCTTGTCGACGTTGGTCTTCACCGACTCGGGGTCGGAGAGGAACTTCTCGTCGGCGACCGGCATCTTGCCGTCCGGCGTGGTGACAATCATTTCCGCGGTGGCGGCGGCGACGATGCCGTCGAGCTCGGCTACCACGACCGCGCGGGAGTCGCGGGCCGTCTTGCCTTCGAGGCCGGTGCCGATGTACGGCGAATCGGAAACGAGAAGCGGCACGCCCTGGCGCTGCATGTTCGAGCCCATCAGCGCGCGGTTGGCGTCGTCGTGCTCGAGGAAGGGAATCAAGCCGGCGGCGACGGAGACGAGCTGCTTGGGCGAGACGTCCATGTAGTTGACGTCCGCAGGCGCGACTTCGATGAACTCGCCGCCGCGCTCACGGGCGGTGACGCGTTCGTTGAGATACTTGCCGGACTTGTCGATCGGGTTGTTCGCCTGGCCGATGAGGAACTTCTCTTCCTGGTCGGCGGTGAGGTATTCGATCTCGTTGGTGACCTTGCCGTTCTTGACCTTGCGGTAAGGCGTCTCGATGAAGCCGAACTCGTTGATCCGGGCGTAGGTGCACATCGAGTTAATGAGACCAATGTTCGGACCTTCCGGGGTTTCGATCGGGCAAATGCGGCCGTAGTGGGAAGGATGGACGTCGCGGACTTCGAAGCCGGCGCGGTCGCGGTTCAGACCACCAGGCCCGAGGGCGGAGAGGCGGCGCTTGTGCGTCAGCTCGGCCAGCGGGTTGGTCTGGTCCATGAACTGCGAAAGCTGGGACCGGCCGAAGAAGTCGCGCACGACGGCCGAGAGGGCCTTCGGGTTGATCAGCTTCTGCGGGGTCATGCCCTCGATGTTCACGTCGAACAAGGTCATGCGCTCCTTCACCAGGCGCTCGGTGCGGGCGAGGCCCACGCGGCACTGGTTGGAGAGGAGTTCACCGACGGCCCGCACGCGGCGGGAGCCGAGGTGGTCGATGTCATCGATCACGCCTTCGCCCTTCTTGAGCTTGAGCAGGTATTTCACCGCGCCGAGGAAGTCCTCGGGCACCATGATGCGTTCATCAGGGCCGACCTTGCTTTCGAGCTTGCTGTTGATCTTGTAGCGGCCGACGCGGGTCAGGTCGTACTTCTTCGGGTCGAAAAAGAGACGCTTGAGCAGGGCACGGGCGTTCGCGGCGGTCGGCGGGTCGCCGGGGCGCAGCTTGCGGTAGATGTCCTTGAGGGCGCTGTCCTCGTCCTTGGCGGGGTCCTTGCGGAGGGACTTGAGAAGGATTTCGTCCTCGCGGCCGTCGATCACTTCCACCGACTTGTGGCCGAGGGCGATGAGCTGGCGGACGATGCCGATGGTGAGCGGCTCGTAGGCCTTGGCCACGACCAGTTCACCGTCGAGGATGTCCTCGAAGGGCACCTTGTGGCCGAGCTCCTGCTCGTCCATCTCGTTCTTCAGCTTGAGCGCCTCGACGTTGTAGAAATTCGTGACGATGTCGCGGTCGGTCGGGTAGCCCAGCGCCCGGAGGAAGGTCGACGCGAGGAACTTGCGGCGGCGGCGGCGGCGGTCGAGGTAGACGTAAAGCAGGTCGTTGGTGTCAAACTGCACTTCCAGCCAGGAGCCGCGGTCGGGAATGATGCGGAAGCTGTGGAGGATCTTGCCGTTGAGGTGCTGAGAGGTTTCGAAGCAGATACCCGGCGAGCGGTGGAGCTGGGAAACGATGACACGCTCGGCACCGTTGATGATGAAGGTGCCGCGGCGGGTCATCATCGGCAATTCGCCCATGTAAACACGCTCTTTCTTGGTGCCGGTCTCGTCCTTCAGCTTGAAGGTCACGTAGAGGGCGGCGGAGAAGCTTTCGCCGGAGCGGAGGGCGTCGAGCGAGGTGATCTTGGGGTCTTCGATGTCGTAGGTGACGAAATCGAGTTCGATCGCCTCGTCATAGCTTTTGATCGGGAAGACTTCCCGGAACACCGCCTGGAGCCCCGTGTCGGTGCGCTCGCCGGCAGGGACGTCCTTTTGCATGAACTCCTCGTAGGAGCGGCTCTGGACCTCGATGAGGTTTGGGGGTTCGATGACTTCCTCGATTTTCCCGAAGTGGAGACGGTCGGCCATGGCAGTAGGTGGTGCGTGCAAGTTGAGCCCGGACCGCTAGCGGCACCGGGCAATTGAGATTCAGGGACTGGTGAGAGATTCCGGGATCGGCGGAAACGGTCTAAGGTGGTTGACGGCTTCCGCCGGTTCCGGGATATGGCTTCGCGGCCGGGGTCGCCGGCCGCGAAGCAAATCCGGTACTGGATTACTTGAGGTCGATCTTGGCGCCTGCTTCTTCGAGCTTCTTCTTGGCGGCATCGGCGGCGTCTTTGGAGACACCTTCGAGCACCTTGGCAGGAGCACTTTCGACGAGCTTCTTCGCGTCCGCAAGGCCGAGGCCGGGCGAGACTTCGCGAACCGCCTTGATGACGGCGATCTTGTTCGGGCCGCCGTCGGTGATGACGACGTCGAATTCGGTCTTTTCTTCGACGACTTCGGCAGGGCCAGCGGCCACGGCGACGCCGACGGGAGCTGCGGCGGAAACGCCCCAGGTCTCTTCCAGCTTTTTCACGAGGTCGGCGGCTTCCAGGACGGTGAGCTTGCCGAGTTCTTCAACGAGTTGTTCGATATTGGCCATTGTATTTCTCCTTTGCGGTATCGTCGCGCCCGGAAGCTTCCGGACATTTCAGCCCCGCAGCTGCGGGACCGACGAGGAACCATTGTGGGTTCAGGCGGCAGCGCGGAGACGCCATCGCCGTCAGGTCAGATTGGATTAAGCTTCGGCTGCCGGTTCCGCGGCGGCTTCGGCGACAGGTTCCGCGGCGGCTTCGGCTGAGACCGGTTCGGCCGCAGTTTCTGCTTCCGCTTCCGGTTCGGCCGTCGCGGAATCCGCGTCGGGGTTGAACTTCTTCTGGATGACGCGGGCGATCCGGGTGGAAGGCTCGAGGATCGTCGCAAGAAGCTGCGAAAGAACGGCTTCACGGGAAGGAATGTCGGCGATCGCCTTGAGCTTGTCGGCGTCAAGGATCATGTCGCCCAGGATGCCGATCTTCATCTCCGGCTTCTTGAACTCCTTTTCGAAGTTCTTGACGGCCTTGGCGGCGGCGAAGACTTCGCTTTCACCGGTGATGAATGCGGTCTGGCCGACCAGGCCTTCGCCGATGTCCGGCAGGCCGGCTTCGGCAAGCGCCTTGCGCATGTAGGTGTTCTTGGCGACGTGGCACTGGGCGCCGGCGGCACCGAGGCGGTTGCGGAGCTCGGAGAACTGCGGCACGGTCATGCCGGTGTAATCCACCACGAGCACGTAGGGCGAGGCGTTCACCCGGTCGAGCAATTCGTCGATGATGACTTTCTTGTCGGGATTCATGGTCGTGGAAAAGTTAGACGGATTTGGTGTAAACTCCGGACTCCAGCGGGAGGCCCGGGCACATGGAGGCGGCGACGGTCACGCTGCGGACGAAGTTGCCCTTGGCGGACGGCGGCTTGGCACGCACGACGCTGTCGATGAAGGCGCGGGCGTTTTCAACCAGGGCTTCCTCGCTGAAGGAGGCCTTGCCGACGGCGCCGGAGATGTTGCCGTTCTTGTCGAGCTTGTAGTCGATCCGGCCGGCCTTCACTTCCTTGACCGCCTTGGCGGTGTCGTCGGTGACGGTGCCGGTCTTCGGGTTCGGCATCAGGCCGCGGGGACCGAGGATACGGGCGATCTTGCGGACTTCGGTCATCGCGTCCGGGGTGGCGATCGCGACATCGAAGTCGGTGAAGCCGCCCTGCACCTTCTTGATGAGTTCTTCGAATCCGACGTGTTCCGCACCGGCGGCCTCGGCCGCTTCCGCGGCGGCACCGGCGGCGAACACGGCGACGCGGACGTTCTTGCCGGAGCCGTGGGGCAGCGGGCAGGAGCCGCGGACCATCTGGTCGCTCTTGCGGGGATCCACGCCGAGGTGGAAGGAGACGGTGACGGTGGGGTCGAACTTCGGAGCCGGGAATTTCTTCACGGTGCCGACGGCTTCTTCCAGACCGTAGGATTTGCCGGCCGTCACGAGGGCGGAGGCTTTTTCGTAGCGCTTGCTGCGGTTCTTCATGGTTTTGTTTTGCAGTGCTGGCGGACCCGTCGGGATGACGGACCCTCCTGCGGTTCAGTGCCCCGGCCCGGAGGCGGGGGCGGAAAATCACATGCCTTCGATTTCAAGACCCATCTGGCGGGCGGTGCCGGCCAGGATGCGGGCGGCGGCTTCCGGGTCCTTGGTGTTGAGGTCGGGCATCTTGATGGCGACGACTTCCATCAGCTTCTCTTTCGAGATCTTGCCGACCTTGATCTTGTTGGCTTCCTTCGAGCCGGAGGCAAGTCCGGCGGCCTTCTTCAGCAGGTTGCCCGCGGGGGGCTTCTTGGTGATGAAGGTGAAGCTCTTGTCCTTATAGACCGAGATCACGACCGGGAGGATGTCACCGGCCTGGCTCTGGGTGGACGCATTGAACTCCTTGCAGAAGCCCATGATGTTGACACCGGCTTGACCGAGGGCGGGACCGACGGGCGGGGACGGATTGGCGGCTCCGGCGGGAATCTGGAGCTTGATGACTTTAACGACTTCCTTGGCCATGGTGGTAGAGTGGTAGCGGTGACGGGATGTTTGAGAGCGGAAAAGGGTCAGGCACGTTCGACCTGCCAGTATTCAAGTTCCACCGGAGTGGAGCGGCCGAAGATCGTGACCGCGACGCGCAGCTTGCCGCGCTCGGGATCGATTTCCTCGACGATCCCGTTCTGACTTTGGAACGGGCCGTCGGCCACCTTCACGGTGTCGCCGACTTCGAAAGTGATGGCCGGGCGGACACTTTCCTCCCGTTCCTTGATCTGGGAAAGCATGGCATCCACCTCGCTCTGGCGCATCGGGATCGGGCGATCCTTGGTCCCGGCGAAGCCGATCACTCCTTCCATCTCCTTGATGAAATACCAGGTCCTCTCGACGAGCTGGTTTTCAGGAGTGAGGAGGTTCATGTTGACGATGATATAACCCGGGAAAAACTTCCGTTTGGTGGAGGTCTTCTTGCCCCGGCGGATCTCGGAAACCATTTCAGTGGGAACCAGCACCTCGAAGATATAATCCCCCATTTCCTCCGACTCGCGTTGGCGGAGAATCCGCTCGCGAACCCTTCCCTCTTGTCCGGAAAGGACATGAACGACGTACCACTGGTTCTCTGGAGACGGGGCGGGCATGATGGGGATGGGAAATGGACGTGCCGGAAATCGGCGGACATCACTGTCCGAAGGACGTGACGAAGTTAAGGACGTAGATGCAGATGAAGTCCCACATCGAAACGAAACCCGCGAGGAGGATGGTGGCGATCAGGACGACGATCGTCGAATCCACGAGCTCCTTGTATTTCTTGAAGCCCTTGATTTTCGGATCGGACTCCCACGGCCAGTTGGCCTTGCGGAGCTCTCCCTTCACCTCGCCGACGAAGCGGGATACGAGGGCTCCGTTCCGGATGGCGACGATCGCGGCCACGGCCAGAATCGTGTAAACCACCGCCGAAACGGTCCAGCTGTTGCTGATCTTGAAGAACTCGAGGAAACTCATGCTGGGGTCGGCTGGGCGGGAAAATGGCACGGAAGGTGGGACTCGAACCCACAACCAACGGTTTTGGAGACCGCTACTCTACCAATTGAGCTACTTCCGTTTTGAAATTTGAGACCGGTGGAGGCGATGGCGGGGCACCCCGGCAGGTTGCCGAAGTGCCCCGAAAATCGTCTCAGCCGGATGTCGCGGGGCGACAGACTGAGGCTTTGCTTGAGGGTTAGTCAAGGATTTCGCCGACACGGCCCGCACCGACGGTGCGGCCACCCTCGCGGATGGCGAAGCGCATGGTTTGCTCCATGGCGATCGGCGTGATGAGCTCGACTTCGAGGTTCACGTTGTCGCCAGGCATGACCATTTCGACACCTTCCGGGAGCTTGATGCTTCCGGTCACGTCGGTGGTGCGGAAGTAGAACTGCGGGCGGTAGTTCGAGAAGAACGGGGTGTGGCGACCGCCTTCGTCCTTGGACAGGACGTAGATCTCACCCTTGAACTTGCGGTGGGGCTTGACCGAGCCGGGCTTGGCGATGACCTGGCCGCGCTCGATGTCGTTCTTCTTCAGACCGCGGACGAGGAGGCCCACGTTGTCACCGGCACGACCTTCGTCGAGCAGCTTGCGGAACATTTCGATGTCCGTCACGGTGGTCTTCTGGGTGTCGCGGATGCCGACAATCTCGACTTCTTCCATCTTCTTCACGATACCGCGCTCGACGCGGCCGGTGCAGACCGTTCCGCGACCTTCGATCGAGAACACGTCTTCCACAGGCATGAGGAAGGGCTTGTCGATGGCGCGCTCCGGCTCCGGGATGTAGGAGTCGACGGCGTCCATCAGCTTGAAGATGTTTTCCTTCTGGGCCGCATCGCCATCGAGGGCGAGCTTGGCGGAGCCCTTGACGATCGGGATCTCGTCGCCCGGGAATTCGTAGGTGGAAAGGAGGTCGCGGACTTCCATTTCGACCAGCTCGAGGAGTTCTTCGTCGTCAACAAGGTCGACCTTGTTCATGAAGACCACGAGGGCGGGAACACCGACCTGACGGGCGAGCAGGATGTGCTCGCGGGTCTGGGGCATCGGACCGTCGGCGGCGGACACCACGAGGATGCCACCGTCCATCTGGGCGGCGCCGGTGATCATGTTCTTCACGTAGTCGGCGTGCCCCGGGCAATCGACGTGCGCGTAGTGGCGCTTGTCGGTCTCGTATTCCACGTGGGCCGTGTTGATCGTGATGCCACGCTCGCGCTCCTCGGGAGCGGCGTCGATGTCTGCGTAGCTCTTCTTCTCTGCAAATCCTTTGTCCGCCAGCGTGTTCGTGATCGCTGCGGTGAGGGTCGTTTTGCCGTGGTCAACGTGACCGATGGTGCCGATGTTGACGTGCGGCTTGTTGCGCTTGAATGCTTCTTTGGCCATGGTGGTGGTGATTTTCGCTTTGGCTGCTGTCCGGTCATGTTGCCGCTGGAGCTCGTGGGGGGAATTGAACCCCCGACCTCGTCCTTACCAAGGACGCGCTCTACCCCTGAGCTACACGAGCCTGACGGCTTTTCTGAGACTTGACCCGGAGTTCACCGGGAAATCCGGAGGGGCTTCGTTCAACGAACAACCCCCGCGAATTTCCTGGCCGGTTCCGGGAAAAGCGGGGCGCAAGCTGACCAAAGCCGCCCACGCTGTCAAAAAAAATATCAGTTGGAAGAAGATTTATCGGGTATGCCGCGAAAATTATTGATATCCAATAATTTACGGCGATCCAGAGACCCCTTGCGCGGGAGTTTCCTGCGCCTCGCGGAAAGGTAGCAGCCGATTGAAGCGGACAATCCCGAGGCAACGGCCGGTCGCGGGATCAATCTCGGCCACAAGACCACACATCCGCACCGGGCCGGTGGCGATCGGGAATCGTGTCGGCATCCCGGTCCGGAATCGCCACACCACGGATTCAATGGAACGGCCGAGGACCGAGTCGTCCGGCCCGCACATCCCGGCATCGGTGAGGCAGCCGGTGCCGCCCGGCAGCACGCGTTCATCCGCGGTCTGGACATGGGTGTGGGTGCCCGCGACGACGGAGACCATGCCGTCGAGAGCCCAGCCCATCGCGATCTTCTCGCTGGTGGTCTCGGCGTGGATGTCGACGAAAATGACCTGCACCCCGGCGGCGCGGAGCCTCCGCGCCTCCTCTTCCACCGCCAGGAAGGGGTTTTCCAAGGGCGGCTGCATGAACGAGCGGCCCTGGGCCTGGATGACCGCCACCTTGCCCTTCGGCGTTTCAAGCACCACCGAGCCCTGGCCGGGAGTTTCCGGCGGATAGTTGATCGGCCGGAGCAAGCGCGGCTCGGTCGGGAAATAGTCGACGATCTCCGGCTGGTCCCAGACATGGTCGCCGGTGGTGATGACCGCGGCACCGGCGCGGAGGAGGTCGATCGCGATGCGCGGGGTGATCCCGCGGCCACCGGCGGCGTTCTCGCCGTTGACGATGATGAAATCGAGCGACAGCTCCTTGCGCAGGACCGGCAGATGCTCGATCACGGCCTTGCGACCGGGCTCCCCCACGATGTCACCGAGAAAAAGTATGCGGAAAGGCTCCATGAAAACGGTAGAAGCCGGCCGCCACGGCAGCGTCCCGGCGGGTCAGCCTTACCCCCCCTGCGAGCGGCACGCCAAGCCAAATCCCCCGACCGGACCGCAATGACACGACGCTCCCTGCCCCTTTGGACCGCCCTGCTGATCGCGCTTGCGGCCGGGCTTTCGTGGTTCTTGCGGTCGGTGGACCCGACGGCTGTCACCGTCACCGAAGTCCCGGCCACGCCGGTTCCGGAGCCGCTCTCCGACCTCGGCACCCCGCCGGACTGGAGCCGCCTGAACGGCTTCCAATCGACCATCACCCGGGCCGATTTTCTCCGCCAGATGGACGAGGTCTTCACGACCTCGCCGGCGTGGCGCGATTGGTTCCACGTCGCCGATGACGAAGTCCGGATCCGCAGCTCTTCCGACCCGGAGGCCGACTTCCGCCTGCGCTTCGCTCCGGAAGGCCTGGCGAGCCGGCCTCCGCGCTTCTGGCGGACCGCCGCCGAGCTTCCTCCCGCGGTGCCGGACCGCCCGCTCGAAGGCCTGAAAGTGGCCATCGACCCCGGCCACATCGGCGGTCGCTGGGCGACGATGGAGGAGCGCTGGTTCCAGATCCCGGGCCATCTTCCGGTGACGGAGGGCGACATGACCTTGCAAGTGGCGAAGCTGCTCAAGCCACGGCTCGAAGCGCTCGGCGCGACCGTCACGCTGGTGCGGGAGGACACCGAACCGGTGACCACGATGCGGCCCGAGACCCTGCGCGAAGAAGCCGGCACGAGCCGCAACGGTGGCGACATCGTCAGGCTGGCCGAGCGCCTGTTCTACCGCACCGCCGAGATCCGGGCGCGGGCCCGGATGGTCAATGAATCAATCCAGCC
Organism: Haloferula sp.; assembly: GCA_044372775.1. Lineage (GTDB taxonomy): Bacteria > Verrucomicrobiota > Verrucomicrobiia > Verrucomicrobiales > Akkermansiaceae > Haloferula. The sequence goes on along the minus strand of JBIPNO010000010.1, from coordinate 27,570 downwards.
CGACCTCGTCCTGTGCCTGCATTTCAATGCCGACGGCTGGGGCGACCCGAAGGCGCCGACCCTCGTTCCCGCCAATCATTTCCACATGATCCTCAACGGCGGCTACACCGACGAGGAGATCGCCCTCGCCGACCAGCGCCACGACCTGCTCACCAAGCTGCTGCAAGGCGTGCACGAGGAGGAAAAGCAGCTTTCCGCGAGCGTCGCGGCCGCCTTCGTGGAGCGGAACCCGATGCCGCCCTACCGCTACAACCCGCTCGCCAAAAACCACCGTGGCGTGGCCGGCAACCCCTACCTGTGGGCCCGCAATCTCCTCGCCAACCGGCTCTACCAGTGCCCGGTCATCTACTTCGAGCCCTACGTGATGAACTCCGCCGAAGACCACGCCCGCATCCAGGCCGGCGACTACGACGGCCTGCGCGAGGTCGCCGGAAAACTCCGCCCCTCGATCTTCCAGGAATACGCCGACGCCGCGGCCATCGGGCTGAGCCGCCACTACGAAAGCCGCGCGAGCGCCCGCTGAGCCCGCGACTCTGTCATTTCGCGGCCATCCCGGATAGGCCGCGCGATCCTTCTGCGTCTTAATCCGCCTTCGCGCTTCAGTCGCCTCGCGCTTCCCCGTACAACACCCGCCCATGATCCTCCGCTCCCTGCCGATTCTCCTCGCCCTGACCTCGGCCGGCCTCGCCCAGGACGGCGGCCAGCTTTACACCACCTACTGTTCCGCCTGCCACGGGGCGGACGGCAAAGGTGCCACCGGCGGCCAGTTCCCGCCGCTCGCCGAGAGCCCCTGGGTCCAGGGCGATCCCGCCCGCGCCATCAAGATCGTCCTCCACGGCCTGAACGGCCCGGTCGAAGTCGCCGGCCGGACCTACAATCTCGAAATGCCGCCGCAAGGCGCCGCCATCCCGGACGACCAGCTCGCCGCGATCCTGACCCACGTCCGCGCCTCCTGGGACAACGCCTCCCCCGCCGTCACCCCGGCCATGATCCAGGCCGCCCGCGCCGCCACCGCCGGCCGCGACAAGCCTTGGACCGCCCCGGAAATCCTCAAGCTTCACCCGCTGCCCGCCGTCGCCCCGCCGATCGCCAACCTGATCTCCCGCATCTACCCCGGCGAATGGCAGGACCTCCCGGACTTCAGCAAGCTCAAGCCGATCAACGTCGAGGAAGAACACGACGGCCTGATCAGCGTCACCCATGCCGACCGCAACGAACTCGTCGGACTCGTCTGGGAAGGCCAGATCACCGCGCCCAAGGCCGGCAAGTTCATCTTCCGCCTGGACGCCGACGACTGCGCCCGCGTCATCGTCGCCGGGAAAACGGTCGCCGAGGTCCGCGGCATCGGCCCGCTCAACGGCTCCCGCGCCAAACAAGGCCAGATCCAGCTCTCCGCCGGCCCCCACCCGATCCGCATCGAATACGTCGAGTTCCGCGGCCAGGAAGGCATCGCCCTCGCCATGAAAGGGCCCGGCATCCCCGGCTGGCGGAACCTTTCCGATAACCCGATCCCGCCCGAAAAGCCCTCGCTGATGGTCACCCCGACCCCGATGCGCGCCGTCATTTACCGCAACTTCATCGCCGGCACCACCGCACGCGCCATCGGCTTCGGCTTCCCCGGCGGCGTCAATCTCGCTTACAGCGCCGACAACCTCGCGCCCGAACTGATTTGGACCGGCGCCTTCATCGACGGCGGCCGCCACTGGGTCGACCGCGGCCAAGGCAACCAGCCGCCCGCCGGCGACCGCCAGGTCAAGCTCTCCGGCGCCCGCGCGCTGGCCGAAGGCGCCCGCTTCCGCGGCTACAAGCTCGACCCCGCCGGCAACCCCACCTTCTCGGTCCAGCTCGGCGAACAGTTCCTGCTCGATGCCTGGAAACCGGCCGGCTCCGGTGCCACCCCCGCCCTGACCCGTACCCTCACCGTCAACGGCCAGGGCAGCCCGATCGAGCTGCTGGTCTCCGAGAATCTGCCGCTGAAAAAGACCGGCGATCAGGACTACCAGCTCGGCGACGAGCTCCAGCTCCACGCCGAAAACGCCGCCCTCGAATCCCGCGACGGCAAGACCTACCTCAAGCTCGCCCCCGGCAAGCCCGCCACCCTCACCTACCGCTGGAAGTGAAGTTCCAAGTGATCCCCCTTCGCTAAAGCTACGGGGGACAGAAAAGTTCCAAGTTCCAACAGATTCCCAGCGACCCCACTTCCATGTCCTCATTCTTTCCCTCGGCCGTCCTCGGCGCCTCGCTCCTCAGCGCCGCTTTCGCCCAGCAGCAGTCCGACTTCTACACCCGGGAGGAAATCCCGCTGCCGAAAGGCGAGATCATGGAGCTCGGCTCCATCGCCCTGATGCCCGACCAGAAGATCGCCGTCACCTCGCGCCGCGGCGACCTCTGGATCTGCTCCGGGGCCTACGGCGACGACCTTTCCAAAGTCACCTGGCAGAAGTTCGCCGAGGGCCTCCACGAGCCCTTCGGCATGTTCTGGAAAGACGGCTGGCTCCATCTCACCCAGCGTCCCGAACAATCGCGCCTCAAGGACTCCGACGGCGACGGCCGCGCCGATCTGTTCGAGACCCTCAACGCCGGCTGGGGCATCAACGGCGACTACCACGAATACGCCTTCGGCTCGGAGCCCGACAAGAACGGCGACGTCTGGATCGTCCTCTGCCTCACCGGCTCCGGCGGCGCCGCCTCCGACTGGCGCGGCTGGTGCGTCCGCGTCACCCCGAAGGGAGAAATGATCCCCACCTGCTCCGGGATCCGCTCGCCCGGCGGCATCGGCGCGAACCACGCCGGCGACATGTTCTACACCGACAACCAAGGCCTCTGGAACGGATCGTCCTCCCTCAAGTGGCTCAAGCCCGGCTCGTTCCAGGGCAACCCGACCGGCAACAAATACCACAAGCTCGCCAACCTCCCCGCCCCGCCGCAGCCGGCCGACAAGTCCCGCATCGAGACCGAGCGCGCCCGCTTCCCCGAGTTCATCCCGCCCGCCGTCGTGTTCCCCCACGGCAAGGTCGGCCAGTCTCCCACCGGCATCGCCTACGACTCCGGCAACGGCAAGTTCGGCCCCTGGACCCACCAGCTCTACGTCGGCGAACAAACCCACTCGCAGGTCCAGCGCGTCGCCCTCGAAAAGGTCAACGGCATCTACCAGGGCGCGGTCTTCCATTTCCTCGAAGGCTTCGAAGCCGGTCTGGTCCCCGTCCGCATGGACCACGAGGCCGGCATCCTCTTCGCCGGCGGCACCAACCGCGGCTGGGCCTCCCGCGGCACCAAGCCCTTCACCTTCGAGCGCGTCCGCTGGACCGGCAAGACGCCCTTCGAAATCCACACCATGTCCGCCCTCAAGGACGGCTTCGAACTGACCTTCACCGAGCCCGTCGACCCCGCCACCGCCGGCAAGCCGGAGTCCTATGCGATGGCCGCCTGGACCTACATCCTCCAGTCCGGCTACGGCTCGCCTGAAGTCGACCCCGCCACGCCGAAAATCACCACCGCCGCGGTTTCCCCAGATGGCAAGAAGGTCCGCCTCACCGTCGACGGCCTGGTGAAAGGCCACGTCCACCACCTCGCCGCCAAAGGCGTGACCTCGAAATCCGGCGGCAAGCTCTGGCACCCGGACGCCTGGTACACGCTCAACGAAATCCCCAAGTGAGGCTCCCGCCCGCCCCGTAGCGGAACGGCTGCACCGTTCCGCCGGGAAAGGCCCGAAGCACCTGAAGCCGGCGAATTCCCCTTCAACCGCCGCCCCACCGGAACGGACGCAGCCATTCCACCACTTTACAAGGGAGCTCACCGGCGCGAAGACTCGCCCGCATGCCAACTCTCCTCCTCTGCGGCCACGGCTACCTCGGCCAGGCGATCTCCCGCGACTTCCTCGCCGCCGGCTGGCAGGTCACCGCGCTTTCCCGCTCCGGTGACGACGTCAGCCTCGCGTGCGACCTCTCCTCCGCCACCGAGGTCTCATCCCTCGAAGTCAGCCCCGACTTCATCATCCACTGCGCCTCCTCCGGCCGCGGCGGGGCGGATGCCTACCGCGCCGTGTATCTCGACGGCTGCCGTCACCTGCTCGACCGCTTCCCCGGCGTCCCGCTGCTCTACACCTCCAGCACCTCAGTTTACGCCCAGACCGACGGCTCAGTGGTCACCGAGGAAAGCCCCGCCATCCCCGATCGCGAGACCGGCTCCATCCTCCGCGAAACCGAGGAACTCGTCCTTTCCAACGGCGGCATCATCACCCGCCTCTCCGGCATCTACGGCCCCGGCCGCAGCGTCATCCTGAAAAAGTTCCTCTCCGGCGAAGCCGTCATCGAAGAAGACGGCCGCCGCTTCCTCAACCAGATCCACCGCGACGACGCCGCCACCGCCATCCTTCATCTCGCCCGTCTTCAATCAACAATCAGCAATCCTCAATCGACAATCGGCAATCAAAGCCTCTTCAACCTCTCCGACTCCCAGCCGCTCAGCCAGCTCGCGACCTACCAAAGCCTCTCCCGAACCTTCCACCGCCCCCTCCCCCCCACCGGCCCCCGCGACCCCGACCGCAAGCGCGGCTGGACCCACAAGCAGGTCTCCAACGCGAAGCTCCGCGCCACCGGCTGGGAACCGCGCTTCCCCTCGTTCCTCGACGCCGCGGAGAGTATCGCGCCGACTTTGTGACCAATCTTCGACGATCCCACAGGCTCGCCGGCATGCGCTACCTCGCTTCAGCTTGCCTGGTCTCTGATCCTCATCCATCCCGGCTCAAGCTTGGGTTCAAGGCCGAGGCATCACCAGATCACCCTCACCCCCGGATAGGTCGGAATCACGCGGTCGGAAGTCAGCAGCACCAGCCCGCGATCCATCGCGGTGGCCACCAGGACCCGGTCGAATGGATCGCGGTGGAGCAGCGGCAGGTCGGCGGCGGCGCAAATCAGGGACGCCGGGAGTGGAATCTCATCGAGATGATAGCGGGAAAGCGATTCCGCATACCAATCCAGGACCGGCTTCCCGAGGTGGAGCCTGCCGGTCTTCACCTTGATGGCGATCTCCCAGACGCTGACCACGCTGACGGCAACCGAAGGCGCCAGAGCGATCGCCTCAGCCGCCTTCTCCGGCAACTTGCCAGAATTGCCGGCGAGGGCAAGCAAGGCACAGGTATCCAGAAGCACGTTCATCTGCATTCCGGCGGCCATTCGTCGTCGCTCAATGGTTCGGCAGGATCGTATCCCGGAGCCAGCTTCACCTGAAGTGAAGGGTCGGGAGGAATCAGCATCCGGTTGAGTGGCTTCTTCCTGACCGCCCGGATCTCGGCCACTTCCTGGCCGTTGCGGCAAAGGATGACCGTTTCGCCGTCGGTCTCCACAGCCTTGACCAACTCGGACAGACGCGTCTTGGCCTCATGCATGTTCACGGTGATCATGGTGAACTAGCTTAGCTAACAACTGGACCCTGTCAACCTGGCAGCCCCTTGGCACGGCGGCAGCGGACGAAAATGCCCCGCGCCTGCAACAATCGGGTCCCGCGCCACGTTTCATCGGATTCATGCTGGGCACCCTTCCCCGAATCCCTTTCCTGCTGGCCGGCCTGGCCGCGGCCGCCACGGCCGGCGAGCTGAGCTTCAACCGCGAGATCCGCCCGATCCTCGCCGACCGCTGTTTCAATTGCCACGGTGCCGACGAAAAGTCCCGCGAAGCCGACCTCCGCCTGGACGTCGCCGAAAGCGCCACCGATCCGAAGCTCGGCGCGATCGTCCCCGGCAAGCCCGACGAAAGCGAACTCATCTACCGCATCTTCGAGACCGATCCCGACGAGGTGATGCCCCCGCCCGACCATCCGATGCAGTTGACGGACGCCGAGAAGGCGACCCTCAAGCAATGGATCGCCGAAGGCGCGAAGTACGAGGGCCACTGGGCCTTCACCCGCGCCGAACGCTCCGAACCGCGGGGACCCGCGACGATCGACCGCTTCATCGACCAACGCCTCCAAGCCGAAGGCCTGAAGCGCGAACCCGAAGCCCCGCGCGAAACCCTGATCCGCCGGCTCAGCCTCGACCTCAACGGCATCCCGCCGACGGTGGAGGAAATCGACGCCTTCCTCGCCGACACCTCGCCCGATGCCTACGAGCGTCTCGTCGACCGCCTGCTCGCCTCACCCCGCTACGGCGAGCGCATGGCGATGTGGTGGCTCGACGGCGCGCGCTACGCCGACACCCACGGCTTCCAGGCCGACTGGGAGCGCTACCAGTGGCCGTGGCGCGACTGGGTGATCAACGCCTTCAACCGCAACCAGCCTTTCGACCAGTTCACCATCGAGCAACTCGCCGGCGATCTGCTGCCGGACGCCCGCAAGGACCAGATCGCCGCCACCGGCTTCGGCCGCAACCACAGGATCAACACCGAAGGCGGCGCGCTCGACGAGGAATGGTTGATCGAAAACGTGATGGACCGCGTGGAGACCACCGGCTCCGTCTGGCTCGGCCTGACCCTCGGTTGCGCCCGCTGCCACGATCACAAATACGACCCGCTTTCGCAGCGCGAGTTCTACCAGCTCTTCTCGATCTTCAACAACATCCCCGAACAGGGCAAGGGACCCGGCCGGCAGGGAAATTTCGAGCCGGTTCTCAAGCTCTCCACGCCCGAGCAGGACGAGCGCCTTTCCAGCCTCGGCGGTCGCATCGCCGAAGCCGAGAAACTCCTGCTCCCCTGGCTCCCCAAGAACCAGCACCGACTGGTCAACACGCCCTTCACCACCCGCGGCGGCAATGCCGACTCCAACCTCGTCAAGGCCATCAAGGCGATCAAGGAACCCGCCGCCGCAACGCCCAAGAAGACGGTCCTCACCCTGCGCGACGAGCGGACCAAGCTGGAGGCCACCGTCCCCTCGGTGATGGTGATGAAGGAAATGCCGAAGCCGCGTAAAACCCACATCCTCGAACGCGGCGACTATTTGAACCCGCGCGAGGAAGTCCACGCCGCGCTCCCCGCTTTTCTCCCGCCGCTGCCGGCCGGCGAGCCGATGAACCGCCTCGGCTTCGCCCGCTGGCTGGTCCACCGCAACCACCCGCTCACCGCCCGCGTCCAGGTCAACCGCCTGTGGGAACTCCTGCTCGGCGCCGGGCTGGTGGAATCCAGCGAGAACCTCGGCGTGCAAGCCGACTGGCCCAGCCACCCGGAGCTGCTCGATTGGCTCGCCGTCGAGTTCATGGAAAACGGCTGGGACGTGAAGGCGCTCATGAAGACCATCGTCATGAGCTCGACCTACCGCCAGTCCAGCACGGTCGATCCTCACAAGCTCGAGAAGGACCCGAAGAACCGCCTGCTCGCCCGCGGCCCGCGCTTCCGGGTCCAGGCGGAAGTCGTCCGCGACCAGGCACTGGCCCTCGCCGGCTTGCTCAACGAGAAGATCGGCGGCCCCTCCGTCCGACCCTACCAGCCGGACGGCATCTGGAGCGAGGTCAACTTCTACGGCAACCTTCGGAATTACGCCCACAACACCGACGGCAACCAGTACCGCCGCAGCCTCTACACCATCTGGAAGCGCACCGCGGCCCCGCCGGGCATGACCTTGTTCGACATGCCGAGCCGCGAAATCTGCACCGTCCGACGTCCGCGCACCAACACCCCGCTGCAAGCATTGGCCCTGATGAACGACGTGACCTACGTCGAGGCCTCGCGGAAGTTCGCCGAGCGGATGATGACCCAGGGCAGCACCCCCGCCGAGTGGCTGGCCTGGGGCTGGCGGCAAGCGACCGCCCGCCCACCGGAGAAAGCCGAACTCGACATCCTGACCGCCGGCTACCAGCGCCGGCTCGATCACTACCGCAGCGCTCCCGAAGCCGCCGCCAAGCTGCTCAAAACCGGCGAATCCCCGGTTCCGAAAGATGCCGATCCCGCCGTGCTCGCGGCCCTCTCCGTCACCGCCAGCCTGATCTTGAACCTCGACGAAGTCATCACCCGCGAATGAACCTTCCCGCCCTCCAGGACGCGCTGAACCGCCGGACCTTCCTCAAGGGATCCGCCCACGGCTTCGGCCTCGCCGCCCTCGGCTCGCTGCTCGCCGGAGAGGCGCACGGCGACACGCCCTTCCTCGAAAAGCCCCACCACACGCCCAAGGCCAAGCGGGTGATCTACCTCTTCCAATCCGGCGCGCCCTCGCAGATGGATCTCTTCGATCCGAAGCCGGGTCTAACAGCGCGCCGCGGCGAGGAACTTCCGGCCTCGATCCGCATGGGCCAGCGGATCACCGGGATGACTTCGGGCCAAAAGACCCTGCCGGTCGCGCCTTCCATCTTCCAATTCGCCCAATACGGCAAAAGCGGCGCGTGGCTCAGCGAACTGCTCCCCCACACCCGGAAAATCGTCGACGAGATCTGCTTCGTGAAGTCGATGTTCACCGAGGCGATCAACCACGACCCCGCCGTCACCTTCCTCCAGACCGGCTCCCAGCTCGCCGGGCGGCCAAGCATCGGCTCCTGGCTTTCCTACGGCCTCGGCGCGATCAACAAGGACCTCCCGACCTACGTCGCCCTGACCTCGCGCGGCACCGGCCGACCGGACGACCAGCCGCTCTACGACCGCCTCTGGGGCTCCGGCTTCCTGCCGACCCAGCACTCCGGCGTGAAATTCCGCAACACCGGCGATCCCGTCCTTTTCCTCTCCGATCCCGCCGGCATCAGCCGCACCGGCCGCCGCGACATGCTCGACGACCTCGCCGCGCTCAACGGCCGGCGCCACGCGGTCGTCGGCGACCCCGAGATCGAGGCCCGCATCGCCCAGTACGAGATGGCCTTCCGCATGCAAGCCAGCGTGCCCGAACTCACCGACATCTCCCGCGAACCGGAGTCGTCGCTGAAACTCTACGGCCCCGAAGTCAAACGCCCCGGCACCTACGCCGCCAACTGCCTGCTCGCCCGCCGCCTGGTCGAGCGCGACGTCCGCTTCATCCAGCTCTTCCACCAGGGCTGGGACCACCACGGCGGCCTGCCGAACGCACTCAAAGGCCAGTGCCGCGACACCGACGAACCGACCGCCGGCCTGTTGCTCGACCTCAAGCAACGCGGGCTGCTCGAAGACACCCTGGTCGTCTGGGGCGGCGAATTCGGCCGCACGATCTACTCGCAGGGCCGCCTCACCGAGACCGACTACGGCCGCGACCACCACCCGCGCTGCTTCACCATGTGGATGGCCGGCGCCGGGATCAAGAAGGGCATCTCGATCGGCACGACCGATGACTATTGCTACAACATCCTCGAGGACCCCACCCACGTCCACGACCTCAACGCGACCATTCTCCACCTCCTCGGCATCGACCACGAGAAGCTCCTCTACAAGTTCCAGGGCCGCCAGTACCGCCTCACCGACGTCCACGGCGAGTTGATCAAGAAGGCGCTGGCTTGATTGCTCCCGCCCCTCGGCAGCGAGAGCCCCGTCCCCTCACTTCTGCGACGAAAGGAAAGCCACAAGGTCGCGGATCTCCGACTTGGTCAGGAGGGCCCCCATCGGCGGCATGGTGGAGACGGCGGGCGGCAGGGTCTTGATGTCGGCCTTCTTGCAGACCGTCTCCTCGTTTGTCTCGATGTTGCGGACCACGACCTCGCTTTCCGTCTCCTTCATCAGCATCCCGGCGACAATACTGCCGTCGTTCATCGTGACGGCGATCGGCGAGTATCCGGCGGAAAGCTTCGCGCCGGGCGCGACGATGGACTCGAGGATGTAGGCGGCATCGTGGCGCTTGCCGATGCCATCCAGCGCCGGACCGGCCGCCCCGCCGGCGCGTTGGCCGATCTTGTGGCACTGCACGCAGTTCGCAGCCCCGCTGTTGTAAAAGATGCGGCGTCCGTTGTCCAAGTTGCCCCCCTCGCGGGCCACATGGAAGGCGGCGAGTGGATCATTCTTATCAAGACCGGCCTCGTACTCCGCCAGCGCGGCCTTGAATTCCGCTTGCGGCCGTTTCGCGGCGGCATCGAGGATGTCGAGCCGCACGGCGGCGGGCTGATCGGGGAGCTTCTTCAGGCGATCTAACAAGGTCGTCGCTGCACCGGGATGCCTGAGGCTTGCGAGCAGGACGATGGCGCGCTGCTGGTCCGCGGGCTTTCCGGAGGCGAGGATCCCGGTGACGACTCCGAAGGCGAGGTCCGGCGACAACCTGCCCAGCGATTCGAGGGCGGCGGCACGAACCCGGGCATCGGGATCGGAGCCGAGCTTCGCGAGGACTTCCGGCAGGCCCTTGTCCGCTTTCGGCTCAAGCTGCTTGAGCGCCGCGAGCCTCACGTCGGTGGGGATCTTGCTACCCGTGAGTTGGGCCAGAAGAACATCGTCGGGGATGGCGACCTTGAACTTCGCCGCCGCACCCATGACCTCGACCAGCAGGTTGCCGTTGCTGGATTTCAGCAGCGAAAGGATCGTCGTGCGGATCTCCGGCAGCATGTCCCCGAGGTCCCGCTCTTCGGTGATCGGGCGGTACATTCCGGTGGTGGGATCGGTCGGCGGATGCTTGTCGAATCGTCCGACCAGCCACAGCGCCTCGGTGCGGGCGTCCTCGGAAAGCGAGGTGTCGGCGGCCACCGCGAGCAGGCGCCGGACGTTCTCATCCCCGCCGGCGCGGATCATGGCGTTGAGGATGCGCAGATCGACCGCCCAGGTGGATTTTCCTAACAGATGGGTGGCGGCGGCGAGCTCGGGGCGGGCGCCTTCGATGTAATGGTCGTTGATCGCCTGCACGGTCTCGACGGCGATGGAGAGGTCGGAGTCGTTGAGGAAGACGCCGATGCGGGCATCCTTGAAGCGGCGCAACGCAAGCACGGCGGCACGGCGGACCGCGGGGGACTCGTGTTTCGCGAACGCGTGGACCGCATCCGCGTCGCCGATGGAGACCATGCCCTGCACCGCGCCGTGGCGGACGTATTCATCTTCGTCGTTGTTTGCCTCCACCAGGTTCATGAGCGCTGGGACCTGTTCCTTGGAGCCGAGCTTGCCGATGGCGATCGCGGCGATCATCCGCGTGCGCGGATCGGGATCCTGGAGCAGAGCCGTGGCGGCATTCAGCCCCGCCTTGTGGCCGGCATCGCCGAGCGCCTGCACCGCCTGGCCGCGGACTTTGGCATCGGCATCGGCGCAAAGCCTCACGAGCGCTTCCGCAGCGTCGCTGTCTCCCTTCAGGCGTGCGAGGTTTCCAAGTCCCCAGACACCGTGGAGTCGGGTGGTGACGGGCTCGCCTGCACCCGTCGCGGCGACGAGGAGCGGGCGGTTCGCCTTTTCCCCTGCCAGGGCGAGCTGCGCCCGGAGCCGGACGCGCATGTCGGGATGGCGGAGAAGTCCCGCGAGTTCCGGCGGCGGCATGTTGCCGAAACCCTTCGCGAACAAGGCGCGCACCGCCTTGGTCTCCGGCTTGGCGGTTTCCTTGGGATCCTCGAAGGTGAAGATGTTCCCGAAGCCGTGCGTCGGCCAGCTCCCGACGTAATCGGTGACATACGCCTTGCTGTCGTAGCCGAACTCGATGTCGGTGCAGAGCATCCCGGAAACGAAGTTCTCCTTGCTTGCGACCTTGAAGCCCGCGCCGTCCGGCTCCATCCGGAATCCGATCACCGCGCTGCCGGCACCGACGAAATCGCACACGAAGAAATGGTTGTCCCATTTTTCCGAGAGGCCGGTGCCGGGATTGTAGGCAAGGCCGGAGGGCCCCTTGCTGACCCACCCCGCGGGAGCCAGGATGGCGCGCGGACGGAGCGGGCTGTCCATGTCCCAATGGCGCTCCCTCATCCAGTTCGTGTCGTGGCGGCGGGTGCCGTAGATGAGGTTCGTGAATTTCTGGAACGCCTGGTGGCCGCGCTGCCAGCCGGAATGGGCGCCCTCCACAACCGCGACGACGCGCGCCATGTCCTGCATGTCCGCCTCGTTGTCGACGGAGAACAAATTCCCGTAGCGGTCGAAGGCGATCTCCTTGGGATTGCGCAGGCCGGTGTGCACGACCTCCAGCCCGCTGCCGTCGCGCTCCATGCGGAACACCGCGCCTTCATACTGGCTGTAAAGGTGGCGGCCGTCCTTCGTCTTCAGGTTGTAGCCGCGGTCGCCGATGGTGAACCAGATCCGGTTGTCGGGGCCGAGGGCGAAGCCGTTGAGATCATGGCCGCTGAGGCTCACGGAAATGCCGTAACCTTCCTGGAGCGATTCGCGTTTCTCCGCGACGAGATCGCCGTCCGCATCCTCCAGCATCCAGACATGCGGGATGCACGCGAAGTAGATCTTCCCGTCGAGCGCCATCACGCCGGCGGCGGTGCCGTCCAGCGGGTGGTTGAAGCCATCGGCGTAAATGGTCGCGTGATCGCACTTCCCGTCGCCATCGCGATCCTCGATCACGCGGATCTTCTCCGAATACTTCGTGAAATAGGAGAGCGGCTTCTTGTCCGCGTATTTCTTGTACATCTCCAGCCGTTCGGCGGTGGAGGTGAGCTGGTAATCGTCGGCCACCCAGGGGTTGCGGCGGTTGTCCTCCACACCGCGCTCGAAGCGGTGGGTCTCGGCGATGTACAGGCGGTTCTGCTCGTCGAAGGTGATCGCGGTAGGGTCCTGCACGTCGGGCTCCCGGGCGAAGAGCTTCACCTCCATGCCCTCGGGAAACCGGATCGTCGAAAGGATGGCCTTTTCCTCAACTTGGGACGGAATCGGCTCCGGGTTCGCGGTGCCCTCGGTCTTCTCATCGGTGAGAGCGGAGGCAGCGAGCGCCGGGACAAGCAGGGCGGCAAAGGCGAACGGGAGTTTCGGTCTCATGAGCAGCGGTGGAAAGAAGGCGCAATCCACTCGACGAGGGCAAGCGTCATCACTTGCAGCGCGGGAGCGGCTCTTCATGAACGCAAAAGCACCATGTCCTCCGCTCTCCTGACGCAGGATGCGGAGGAAGCCGCCGCCTCACTCCGGCGTGATCCGCAGTTCCTCGTGCAGCCGGTCGTCGATCCGCTTCCGGCTGCGGTAGATCGTCGTGATATTCCCGCTGTCATCGACCACCGGTGACAACCCGCAGGTCAGCGACACCTGGCGCTTGCGGCCGTCCGCGGTCTCGATCTCGAACCAGTCGTCGATGCCGGACTCCTCCTTGAAGCCCTCGAAATTCTTGCCCGGCCCCACGCCGAGCAGGGCGAGCTGCGCGAGCATTTCCTCCGGTTTGGCGCGCCCGTAGAGCACGGAATTGATCCGGACCGACATCGGCGAGCGATAGGGATCGAGCTGTTCTTCCCCTTCCGGCAGCGGCTCCGGCGTGGCCTTGTCGCCGCCGCAGTGGCAAAGACCCAGCATCACGATCCCGCAGCCCGCCCTCAACCATCGTCGCGTCTTCATGCCCTTCACTCGATGACCACCGCGGTGGGATCCCAGTCCGGTTTCGGAAAGTCCATCTTCAAGCCGCGCAGGGTGTCGACCATGATGCGCGCCACGACCAGGTTGCGGTACCACTTGCGGTCCGCCGGCACGATGAACCACGGCGATTGTGCCGTGCTGGTGCGGGTGATCAGGTCCTCGTAGCCCGCCTGGAACTCCTCCCAGCGCGCCCGGTCGCTCAGGTCGTCGGGATTGAGTTTCCAGTGCTTGGCCGGATTCGCGAGGCGGGACTCCAGCCGCCGCTTCTGCTCGTCTTTCGAGATGTGCAGGAAGATCTTCACGATCGTGGTCCCCTCCTCCGCCAGCATCCGCTCGAACTCGATGATATGCCGGTAACGGCGCTGCCAGACCTCGTCCGGGAACAGCTTCTTCACCCGCACGGCGAGGATATCCTCGTAGTGGCTGCGGTTGAAAATGACGATCTGCCCGTTTCCCGGGACCTGGGCATGGACGCGCCACAGGAAATCATGAGCCGCCTCCTCCTCGCTCGGCTTCTTGAACGCCTTCACGTTCACGCCCTGCGGATCCACCCGCGAAAACACGTGCTTCACGCAGCCGTCCTTGCCGCCGGTGTCCATGGCCTGCAACACGATCAGGATGCGGTGCTTGTTCTGGGCGTAGAGCACCTTCTGCAAGGCCTGCAGCTCGTCGCGGAGCTCGTCGAACAACTCCTGCGACTGGCCCTTGCCCCCGGTAAACAGCGAACACTCCCCGCTGTCGACCGCTCCCAGGTCGACCTTCGCTCCCGGTTCCACCCGGTAATGCTTCACCGCTTCGCCGATCTTCATCGTCGCGCATGTTCCGGGCAGCCCCCGGCACTGGCAAGCATCGAGTCGTCAGGGTGCCGATTCCGTCACCGATAGCCGGAAGAAGCCCCGCGACCGGCCGGCCATGGGCACTCCGGCACGACGCTCCTGGACTCCCGGGGAAAGCGAGACCGCCGAGCTGTCGACCCTTTCCCAAATACCGAGATCCGCGGAATGCTCGATGGCGACGACGGCGCCCGGCCGGTCGATGCGGAACGCGTAGTCGAGCACCACCTGGCCGCCCTCGAAGGCCATCCCGAAGGGCGGCGCGGCGTCACTCACGGCGGCCGAAGACCCCAGCGCGTATTCGATGAAGTTCGAGCGTCCGTCGAGGTCGGGGTCATCGTCCGGATCACGCTCACCGAGGGGCAACCCGGAGGCGCCGATCCACGAGGCAAACGAAGAGCCGGGCGCACCACTTCCCGGATTGGCCGCCGCGGCGATCCAATTGGCGAAGTCGTTGCCATACTCCTCTTCCGCGACCTTGGTCAGCGCCGGCCCGCCGCCCGCCGCGGTGGCAGGCCACGGGCTGGCGATTTCATAACTCACCCGGTCGACCCGGGCGAACTGGCGGACATTCGCCCCATCCACCCCGGCCGGCCGGGCGATCTGGAGCTGCTCGCCCTCGTTGGAAAGCCGCCCGGCGGTCCACTCGAAGACCCGGGTTCCCGGCGGCGGATTGAAGGCCGCGTTGAAGCGGGTCAGGCTCTTGGTCAGGACGATCCGCTCGCCGGCCGCCATCACGATCGGACTGGCTGCCGGGAACTCGTGCTCGACCCCGTCGGTTATCCGCCAGGCCGCACCCTTGATGGCATCGTAGAGCGCGACCGGCTGGTCGGAGATGTTGAGCAGCTCGAAATACTCCGAGTCCGCATGCCCGCCCGGCTGGTAGTTCACCTCGGAAATCACCACCGGCCCGATCCGCGGGCCGCGGTTCGGAGCCCCCGGCGTGGCCGCGGCCAGCGCGACGAAGTTCCAGGAGCCGCTACTGGGCTTGTAGTAATTCCCCAGCGTCTCGCCTTCCAGCGAGGCCCCGAAGTCCTCCTTCGCCTGGTAGTCGGTGATCTGGTCGTTCACCGCGGAGCTCAGGTAAACCGTCTCCCCCGTCGCACTGATGCCGAAGGGCGAAATGCGGCCGGGATCGATGCTCGCGCTGCCGAAATGCTGCGCCTCGTCGAAGACCAGGTAACCGTCGGCAGGGATTACCGTGCCCGCCGGGATCCGGTACTTCGCGAGGTTCGCCCCGCTGTCGCTGAGGAACCAGCCGCCGATGTCGATCGCGGCGGACGAGCGGTTGTGGAGCTCGATCCAGTCCGGCTGCACGCCGGAATTCGCGAAGACTTCCTCGATCACCACGGTGTCGCCGATGACGAAAGGATAATGATCCGGGGAATAGACATAGAGCGCCCCGATGTCCGCCCGGCTGCCGTCGGGATCCGGTGCATGGCCCAGCCGGCCCGCGTTGATGGCCGGCGATCCCGGCTTGAGCTGGAAGTTCAGCAGCGAGCGGTCGACGAAGTCCGGATCCGCCAGCTGGTTGCCGTTGCCAGCCATCGCCACCGTGTCGGAAAGCGAGAAGATCACCGTGGCATCCGACAGCGCGTCGGCGGACACCGTGCCCTCCTGACAGCGGGAGAAGATCGTGTTCTCGATGTTGGCGGTGCCTCCACCGGAGCCGAAATTCTTCTCATAGACATCCACGCCTTTGCCGCAGTCGACGAAGGTGTTCTGGTCGATGGTGGCCACCGATCCGCTGTCCTTGACCCCGACTCCGAGGGTGCAGCCGACGACCAGGTTGCGGCGGATGGTCACGGTGGACCCCTGGCCGACGGAGAAGCCCTTGTCGGAGTTGTAGTAGAGCAGGTTTCCTTCGATCACCACGCCGGAGCACTGCTCGCCGATGTCCACGCCGTCGCTGTTAGGCCCCTGGAAGCGGTAGATCCGGTTGTTGGCGATGATGCCGCCGATGACGCCGTCGTAGTCGATGGCGTCGGTGTCCGGCGCGTTGTTGCCCATGAAGACGCAGTCCCAAGTCTCCGCGTAGCCGCCCTTGATGTTGATGCAATCGCCGGTGTAGGGCGTGCGGAGGCGGCTGGAACGCAGGATCGTGGAACCGCCGCGGGCGAAGATCGGGCCTTCTGAATCGTCGATGTCGACGAAGTCCATCACCAACGTCGCGTTGAGACCGGAGATGGCGTAGGGATAGACCGTGGGATCGTGGCCGCGGGAGGCGCCGCGGAGGATCAGGTGGGCGAGGTTGGAAGGCGCGCCGGGGTTCTCGAAGCTGATGCCGCCCCAGATGTCGCCGTCACGACCGGTGATCCGCACCGGCTGCAAGGCGGTGCCCTGGACTTGCAACGAACCCTGGACGCGGAGATTCCTGCCCGCCGGCATCCGCAGCTCCACACCGGGCCCGATCGTCAGGGTCATGCCGGCCGGGACGATCAGATCGTCGCCCAAGGTGTAGGGCGAACCCGCGGGGCTCAGCGTGGTGCTGGCGGCGAGCGTCCCGCCCGTCACCGTCTCGCCGGAAACCGCGAAGTTCGCGGTGATGGCGGCGGCCCCGCTCAGCGTGACCGAGGTCGATGCACCGCCGCTGGCACCGGTCCAACCGGTGAAGGTGTAGCCGGGAGCCGCTTCGGCGATGAGGTCGAAGGCGATGTTCGGGAACATCTTCACCACGCCCGCTTCGACCGCCACGCCGCAGACCCGCACGATGCCGCCGGCCGGCTGGTCGATCCCGAGCGTCAGATTCACCGGCGCGGACACCCCCAGGCGGGCCTGCAACTCCGCGTGGATGTTCCCGTCCCGCGTCGCCATGAAATCCTTCACGCCCTGAATGGCGTTGGCCCGCGCGATCACCGACGTGCCGTTGTAGGCCGCCCAGCGGGCCACGTGGCGCGGGATCTCGGGATCGGACTCCGCGGCCATCTGGTCGATGATGCCGTTGATCCGCGCCGGCTTGAAGGTCGAAGCCACGTGCGCGGCGAAGCGCTGGGCCAGGCGGTTCTTGAAGGTGCTGTTGGTCTTCAGCCGGACCAGCACCTCCTCGCTGTTGAGCATGCTGTTTAGCACGCTGGTCCCGAGGGACGAAGTCTGGAACGTGCGGTCCATGTCGGGCAGGAACCAGCGCCACTTGGAGCCCGGATTGCGGTCGCGCCAGAACTCGCGGTTGTGTTTCCAACTGGTGTTAATCGCGTAGGATTCGGCGACCACGAAGTCGATGAAGCTGTCGATGTCGATCCGCGACTCGGCGAAGGCGTAGTTCGCCGGTTGGGTCAGGTCGCTGGTTTCAAGGAAGCGGATCAGGTCGAGCCAGTCGTCGGCATTGCCCTTTTCGATCCCGAGCGAGACGGAGCTGGAATCGACGTGGCCGTAGAGCAAGTGATCGACGTCTTCCGCATTGACCCGCTTGTGCTCGAAGAACCACTGGTCGTCCCAGCGCGAGCGGATGTCGTGGACGCCCCAGTACGCACCGTTGATGAATACGACGGCCGGCCGGAAATCGGAGGTGTCCGCTTTCATCCGGCCGCGGGCGATGAAGGGCCACATGCCGTCCCGCAGCATGTCGCTCGCCCAGTTGTCGCCGCCGTCGCGCAGGGTGAGTCCGGTATGGAGCGGGATGCCGGATTCCGGGAACAGGTCGTACTTGATCACGTCGTCGCCATACTTCCCGCGGAGTGCGAAATTCAGCGCCCGCTGGCCGTGCACCCAGTTGTTCTCGCCGCCGATGCGGAAGCCGCCGTTGACCCGGAAGCCGGGCGCGCCGCCGGGGGCGAAGAACTCGAGGCTGCCCGGCGCGTCCTTGCCCTTGTAGGCATCGCGCAGGCCGAGCGCAGAGTTCGAGGTGCTGCTCACCAGCGGCTCGTGCTGGTTGTAATAGATGCCTTTCTGCGGTCCGAACAGGGCGTCCGGATCCGCGACCACCGAAACGTAAGGCACCGCTCCCGGGGTCTCGCCGATGAAATAGGTCCGCGTCTCGACCGGTCCCGGCGGCTTGCCGCTCTGGAAGACCCGCGCCCGCAGCACCGTCGTGGCGGTGATGGAAAGCGGTGCGGAATACTGCGGCGAAGTGATCCGCGGCAGGCTGCCGTCCAGGGTGTAGTGGATGTTTCCCGAAGCCGCGGACAGAGCGACGGTCTGCGGCGCGGAGTGGAATCCACTGGCCAGCGATACCGTGGTGGCGACACCCGGCACCCGGAGGTCCGGCACCGTCGTGCCGCTGTTGGCGGCCCCGGGCGTCGGCACCGCGAAGTTCACCCACTGGGAGTTCAGCGACGGGTTCCGGCCGCGGGAGACGTCGTCGACCTGGGTCGTGTAGGTCAGCGAATCAAGGGTGGACGACCCCGTGAAGGTCGTGGCCGTGAGACCGAGATCGAAGCTCAGGTCGCTGCTGTTGGGAGCGCTTTGGTGGACTTCCACCGCCAGCACGTTGTCGCCCGGCAGCAGGCCGCTGGCCGGGAGGTTGAAGGTCGAGAACGTGGTCTCGTCGGTCCCGCCCACCGCGAGCGTCGCCAGCGTCAGGTGATTGATCTCGCCGGCCGGCAGGTTCTTGCGGACCACCTCCTCGCCGTTGAGATAAACCACCGCGCCGTCGTCCACCAACAGCTTGAGGCTCAAGCTGGCGATCAGGGCCGGATCCGCGACCTGGAAGGTGTGCCGGAAGTAGGTCGTGATGAATTTGGAGGCGGAATTCGGCCCGTAGGAAACGGTCGTCGCCGGACTGTCGGCATAGCCGAGTTCCGAGGGCCCCGATATCCAGCCGGCGTCGTTGAAAGTCCGGGCCCGCCACTGGGTGCTCTGGTTGCTGCCGTCGTCCAGATACTTCCACATCGCCACGGTGGCGGGCAGCACCGGCGCCGGCACCGCGGCATTCACCAGGTTCGTGGTGGCAATCCCCGTCGCCTTCGTCAGCACCAGCGCCTCGCCGTCCGAAGAGAGGGAGAAATTCGTGTGGTAGCCTTCGGTCGTGAAATTCCTCCACGGCCAGTAGCCGCGCGGCCTCGACTGGCCGGGGATCGCGTCGTGCCCGTCCGCCCAGACCAGCAGGAACCCGTTCGCCGCAATGCTGGCGCTTCCCGGAAACGGCCACTTGAAGGGCTTCAGCGGATCGTCGCTCAGGTAATAGCCGGCCAGATTGATCGGCGTCCCGGTGGTGTTCTTCAGTTCGATCCAGTCCGGATAGTCGTCGAAGTCCACCACGTCCGGATGGGACTGGGTATTGGCGGCAAGAAACTCGTTGAGCTGGACATCGGCCATGGCCGGGCTCCCGAGCAAGGCGGCTAGGTATAGGGTCGGTCCGATTCTCATCTGACGATCCTGTGACGTTTCCGTCACAGTCTGACAAGGCCGATTCAGTAACATTCCGTTACCGTCAAGTTCTTCTTTCATGCTATGAATGTTGGTTTTCAAGAAGACCCGGAAGTTTTCAGCCCATCGACACGCTGACAGCTGCTCCACCATGACGTCCCCGCCTGCTACGGAACCACATTCGTCATTGAAAGAGCCTCCCCGCCCGCCAGTCTCCGGCGATGCCTGACACGCCCCCCGCCGACCCTGCCGGAACCCTGGTGACCGCGATTCATGTCGGTGCCAGCTCGGTTTCGCTGCTGGTCGCCGAGACGCTGCCCGACGGCACCCACCGGGCGGTCGATTTCCTGGAACAGCCCGCTCCCCTCGCCCGCGACGTGTTCCGCCACGGCAGTGTCAGCGCGGAGACCACCGAGCGCATCGTCGGCATCCTCAAGGACTACCAGAAAGCCCTCGCCGAATACGGGGCCGACGCCCGGCGGGTCACCCGCGCCGTCGCCACCAACATCCTGATCGAGGCGTCCAACCACGACGTCTTCCTCAACCGCATCCGGATCGCCTGCGGGCTGTCGATCAACCCGATCGACGACGGCGAGATGACCCGCCTGATCTACCTCAAGACCCGCCGCCGCCTCAAGGATACCCCGGCGATGAAGCGCCACTGCACGCTGGTGGTCCACGTCGGCCCGGGCAACACCCGCGCCCTGCTGTTCCAGGACGGCGCCATCACCCGCTACACCAGCTACCGCCTCGGCACCCACCGCACCCGCGAGGCGACCGATGGCTCCCACGCCGAAGGCCCCGCGATGCTCCGGGTGATCCGCGAGCACGCCTCGGGCAACCTCGCCCAGATGCGCTTCGACTACCACGACGTCCAGCTCGATGCCCTCGTCGTCATCGGCTATGAGATCCAGCAAATCGCCCGCTACCTTTCAAAAGGCGCCACCGCCGTCACCACCAAGGCCCTCAAGAAAGTCGCGATCGAGGCCTCGCAGATGAGCGACCTCGACCTCGTCACCCGCTTCCAGGTCGACTACCAGACCGCCGAGGCCCTGCTCCCCGCCCTGGAAACGAATCTCGCCATCGCGGAAATCTTCGGCCTCAAGGAACTCCACATCCCCGCCAGCGACTACGAGCAAGGCATCCTCCAGGACCTGCTCATTTCCGGCAGCCTCGCCGGCACCCTCAATGCCGAGGTCCTCCGCTCCGCCCGCATCCTCGCCCTGCGCTACCAGTCCGACCCGCGCCACGGCGAACACGTCGCGAAGATCTGCGACCACCTCTTCACCCGACTCCTGGACCTGCACGGCATGACCCGCCACGATGCCATGCTGCTCCAGGTCGCCGCCATCCTCCACGAGGTCGGCACCTTCGTCAGCCCGCGAGCCCACCACAAGCACTCCGAATATATCATCCTCAACAGCGAGATCTTCGGGCTCGACCGCCTCGACATCACCATGATCGCGCTGGTCTCCCGCTACCACCGCCACTCCGGCCCGCGGATCGACCACCCGAACTACCGCGACCTCGACACCGCCGACCGCATCCGCGTCGCCAAGCTCTCCGCCCTGCTCCGCGTCGCCGACGCCCTCGAACGCACCCACGACCAGCGGGTCCACGAAATCGTCCTCCACCGCGACGACCGCCGCCTCCGCCTCGTCCTCCCCGGCGTCACCGACGCCGCCGTCGAACGCCTCGCCATGGCCTCGAAAGGCGATCTTTTCGAACAAGTCTTCGGCCTCGAAGTCGTCATCGACGACGCGGGGTGAAGCAAGATGGCAGATGGTAGATGGCAGATCGTAGATGAATCGCCACCGACCACTTGCCTTTCATCGACCATCCACCATCTGCCATCTACCATCTCATCATGCAGCTTCCCTTCATCAACCGCGAGCTGTCCTGGCTGGAATTCAACCAGCGCGTGCTCAACGAGGCCCTGCGCTCCGACCTGCCCCTGCTGGAGCGCGTGAAATTCCTCGCGATCACCGCGTCCAACCTCGACGAGTTCTTTCAGGTCCGCGTCGGCAGCCTGATCCTGCTGCGCCGCAGCGGCCGGAAGAATCCCGACCCCTCCGGCATGACACCGGTCCAACAGCTCACCGCGATCCGGAAGCGGGTCCAGCGGATGATCGATGACCAGTACCGCCTCTTCAACACCGTGCTCCGCGGCGCGCTGCAAGAGTCCGGCATCCGCCTCCTCGAATGCGCGAAGCTCGGCGCCACCCAGGCCAACCAGGTCGCCGCCGCATTCCACGACCAGATCTCGCCGTTGCTCACCCCGCTCGCGGTGATCGAGGGCGAGGAACCGCCGCTGGTGCCCGCCCTGCAACTTATCGTCGCCTGCCGCGTCGCCGACAGCGAGACCGGTGCCACCCGCCACGTCCTCATCCCCATCCCCGAAGGTCTCGGCCGCCGCGTCACCGTCAACGACGGCAGCGAAGGCCTCGCCTTCGTGCTGATCGAGGACGTCGTCGCCCACCACGCCGACGAACTCTTTCCCGGCGAGGAAGTCGAAGCCACCGCCTGCTTCCGCGTCACCCGCAACGGCGACATTGCGGTGCAGGAGGACGATGCCAGCGACCTCGCCGGCGAGATGGAGGAAGTGCTCGCCGCCCGCAAGCTCTCCGACACCGTCCGCCTCGA
This sequence comes from Haloferula sp., assembly GCA_044372775.1. Lineage (GTDB taxonomy): Bacteria > Verrucomicrobiota > Verrucomicrobiia > Verrucomicrobiales > Akkermansiaceae > Haloferula. Next base: position 5,462 of record JBIPNO010000010.1, on the reverse strand, counting down.
ACTCCCCGCCAGCCTGCCGCGTGACCTCGCCAAGGTCATCCAGGAGGTCTGCCACACCAGCTCCGAGCAGATCCACCGCATCGCCGGCCCACTCGCGTTGTCAGGCTTCATGGACCTCGCCTTCCTGCCCGGCTTCGGTCACCTGCGCGATGAGGACTGGCCCGCCCAGCCCTCGCCGGACCTCGCGCCGGGCGACTCGATCTTCGACGCGATCGGCCGCCGCGATGTGATGCTCCATCACCCCTACGAAAGCTTCGAGCCGGTCATGCGCCTGATCGAGGAAGCGGCCGACGACCCGCAGGTCGTCTCCATCAAGCAGGTCCTCTACCGCACCGCGCGCCAGTCCCGGATCATCGACGCCCTGATCCGCGCCGCGGAAAACGGCAAGGCCGTCACCGTGCTGGTCGAGCTCAAGGCCCGCTTCGACGAGGCCCGCAACCTGCTCCGCGCCGAGGAACTCCAGCGCGCCGGGGCCCAGATCGTTTACGGCGTGAAAGGCCTCAAGACCCACGCCAAGATCTGCCTCGTCGTCCGCCGCGAGGAAGGGCGCCTGCGCCGCTACGTCCACCTTGGGACCGGCAACTACAACGAGGCCACCGCCCGCCTCTACACCGACATCTCGCTGCTCACCTGCCGCCCCGAATACGGCTCCGACGCGTCGCTGTTCTTCAACGCCGTCACCGGCCGCTCGAAGCTGCTGCGCTTCCAGCGACTGGTCCCCGCGCCCACCGCGATGAAGCCGCGACTGCTCGACCTCATCGCCTCCGAAGCCGAGCGCGCCCGCCAGGGCGAACCCGCCCGGATCATCGCCAAGGTCAACTCGCTGCAAGACCCCGACATCATCGCCGCCCTCTACCAGGCCTCCAAGGCGGGCGTCGAAATCCAGCTCAACATCCGCGGCATCTGCTGCCTGAAAACCGGTGACCCGAAGCACTCGAAGAACATCCGCGTGGTCTCGGTGATCGACCGCTTCCTCGAACACGCCCGCGTCTTCTACTTCCACCAGGGCGGCGACCCCGGCATCTTCATCGCCTCCGCCGACTGGATGGGCCGCAACCTCGAGCGCCGCGTCGAACTGATGATCCCGGTCGAAGACAGCCGCGCCCGCCGCCGCATCCTGCGACTGTTAGAGGCCTTCTTCCAGGACAACACCCAGGCCTCCAAGATCCTGCCCGACGGCTCCTCCGAGCGCCTGCGCCCCGCCGCCGGCGAGAAGAAATTCCGCGCCCAGGAGCACTTCTTCAAGGAAGCCCGCCGCACCGCCAAAGCCCGCGAGCAGGAACGCGCCATGACCTTCGAACCGCACGTGCCGAAGTAGGGCGACTTTGCAAGGCAGGCCGGGAAATCGCCGACCGCACAATTGACATCAATGATTGCACGGGCTATTTCAATAGCAGTAAAACACAACCGGAGATGGCCAGCATTACGATCCGAGACCTGCCTGACGGCGCGAAGGAGTCCCTGCGGGTGCGCGCGGCGAAAGCGGGACTATCGCTCGAAGCCTATGCCCGCGAAGTGCTGCACGCCGCGGCCCGGAATCCTTCCCCGGGTGCGGCTGCGGACCTGCCCGGCCTTAGCCGCGCCCTGTTCGGGCCGGGACTCGGAGTGGATCTGGAATTGCCCTCCCGCCGCTCAAACCGACCGCTTCCTGAGTTCGGTCCATGATCGTGCTCGATACCAACGTGATCTCCGAGATCATGCGCGAGACGCCGGACGAGCGGGTCATGGCGTGGTTGGGACGACAGAAGACCCTTCACCTGGCGGTGACCACCCTGACGCTTGCGGAGATTCAACGCGGATTGAAGCGCTTGCCTGCCGGAGCACGTCGCCGGAAGCTAGAGGCGAGTTTCGCGGAGTTCATCGCACGCGGCTTCGAAGGCCGGATCCTGACTTTCGATGAGCAAGCGGCCGCGACTTACGGCGATGTCTGCGCGCTGCGCGAATCGAAAGGCCTGCACGCCGATCCGCTCGACCTCATGATCGCCGCTGTGGCCAAGGACGCGGACGCGAGTCTGGCCACCCGCAATACCGGGGATTTCTCCCAGTGCGGCATCAAATTGATCAATCCGTGGGAATTCAAGACAAGGGGATGATCCCGGTCGAAGTCAGGGAAGTCGAAGCGGCCCTTGTCATCTTCGAAGACCGCCTCTCCGCCCTCACCACGGGCCATCACTTGATAGAAAGGAGTGGCATGTTGAAAGCGGAGCATCCGGACCCCCCCTGCTGCCGTGAAATATCATTCCGGCCAAGCAACAATTCAGAAGTCAAGGACTGACACCCGATCCATCTACGAGGCGAAAAGCGAACTATTTTCCGCTGATTTCTTTCTCGAATTCAGAGGCCTCCATGCTTCTTATCGAGTCTTCTCTTGGAAACTTTACTTTCCCATCAACACAGTTAAACATCATATATTCTTGATTGCCGCCTGCACTCAATAACACCAAATAGAATTCCAAGTTTCTCAATCCCATTCTTTCCCTGAGACGGCCATGTTCCTCAATCCGGTCCGTCATTTGCTTCTCGCGCTTCAAATCGGGCTTATCTTTCCTCTTCAAAACAGTCGATACCCACTTTCCATCTTTTAATTCCGCCTTAATAACAAGATCTGATTTTCTGATCTTCTCGGGAATTTCCGGATTGGCAGCATTACAAATTTCACTGAGCGACAACAAGATGGCTAAAAGTGCCACAGTAAATTGAACGCCAATCAATCGCTGCGGGAGCATTACAGCTAGGATTCTATCCTCGGGGGGTCCTTGAAATCTGAATTTCCGGCTAGTTCCGCGCCGGCAACCTGCCAACCTTGCTGGAGTTCTTGGCTGCCCTGCACTGCCAAAGGGTTTGCATGGCTGAATGACGTTCACGATTCACCCTTATCCGACGACGTTTGGACTGGGGAGAATTCTCTTCCGCCAACGCGTGACTTGGTTTGAGACACCAGCTCCACGAGGCGAATCGCTTCAATGGAATTCGCGATTGGGTGAGCATCCGTCCCACGTGCGGGCAGCTTCGCCACGGTGCCGGCGATGCATGAATTCCCGCGGGCAATCGAGGCGGTGAGGAAGGATCCGACCTGAAGTCGTCGCAGAAGAAGGCCGCCGCCCATCGGAGAGGCCGGAACTACCGCTGGCGAGCCTGGAGGGCACGCTGCATTCGCGGCGCTGTCTGCGCGGAGTGGCGGGCGGCGGTGGCTGCGAAGCTCCGGGGTGTGGTCCGCCGCACACGATCACAACTTGCAAAGTTGCGCTACGTCCGCTTCGCGGGACCGCGCGCCAGCGCGAAGTAGCGCGACTTTGCAAGTTGCGTGCTGGGGACGGCTCGCCTCGCCAAGGCCGTTGCTTACCCCCCTTCGCTTCCGTTCCCGGATGCATCCGTTCGCGCCCACGCCGCTCAATGTAAGCGTTCGCCTACATTTATAAAAGTCGTCGCTCGCAGACTTTCTGAATTGTCGTCGATCGCCAACTTCGATAGGAGGCCTTCATGCAATTCCAAAGCCCGCGAGAATTCGCGGCCTTGATTCGCTCCCGGCGCAAGCAGCAGAGCTGGAGTCAGAGCCAGTTGGCGGAGCGTGCCGGGGTGAGCCGCGATTGGATTATCGGCCTGGAAAAAGGACGGTCCACCGTCGAGTTCGGCCTGGTGCTGCGAACGGCCAAAGCCCTTGGTCTTTCCTTTTCCCTCAATCCCATCCCTGACTCGCCACCCGTCAGCTCGATCAATCTCGGCGACCTGCTTGGGGATCACGAAACCCCGATCGGACCATGAGCGACGAACTGTCCGTCATTTCTGAAGGCAAATTGGTCGGCCGGATCACCTGCGCCGCGAACCGCTTGAAGTTCCGCTACGAGTCCTCGTGGACGGAATCGCGCAACGCTTTTCCGCTCTCGCTCTCGATGCCGCTGGTGGTCGAAGAGCACCCGCACAAGGCCATCGATTGCTTCCTCCGCGGCCTGCTTCCGGACAACCCGCAGGTGCTCGACCAGTGGGGTAAGCGCTTCCACGTCTCGGCGAAGAACCCTTTCAAAGTGATCGCCCACGTCGGTGAAGACTGTGCGGGCGCACTCCAGTTCATCCCCAGGTCGCGGGAAGAGGAACTGCTTGGCAACCCGGGTGAAGAAGGTATCGCGTGGCTTTCAGAGGACGATCTCGCCCAACGGATCCGGCTGCTGTTAGAGAATCCCGGAATGACCCGGACCGGCACTGACACCGGCCAGTTCAGCCTTGCGGGAGCCCAACCGAAAACCGCCCTGCACCTCGACCCCGCGAGCGGTCGCTGGGGAGTTCCATCGGGACGGATCCCCACGACCCATATCCTCAAGCCGGCCTCCGGCCATTACGTTGGCTACGCGGAGAACGAACACTTCTGCCTGACCCTGGCGCGGGAATTGGGAATGCGCGCCGCCAGCTCGAGCGTGGTTCATCCGGGCGGACAGCCCGTGATCGTCGTCGGGCGCTACGACCGCCTCGTCCGCAACGGCCGCTTCCTCCGCATCCATCAGGAGGACTTCTGCCAGGCACTGTCGATCCCGCCCGACCTGAAATACCAGAACGATGGCGGACCCTCCGTCAAAACCGCGGCGAACCTGCTGCGCGACAACTCGTCGGATGCCAACGGCGACCTCACTCGCTTCGCCGCGGCCCTCGCGTTCAACTGGCTGATCTCCGGCCCCGATGCCCATGCGAAGAACTACTCGCTGCTTATCGCCGCCGGCGCGCAGGTACGGTTGGCTCCGCTCTACGATCTCACCAGCTCTCTGCCCTACCCCGCAGCGATCAGCCCGCACAAGGCGAAGCTCGCGATGAAGATCGGCAGCAAATACAAGATCAAGGACATCTCCCGCCGCCACTGGGAGAGCTGCGCGCGCGAACTTGGAATCCCATCGCCAAAACTGCTCGAACAGATCGCGACCATGGCAGAACTCCTCCCCGATGCCGCGATCCGTGCAGCGCATTCGATGGACCGGAGCGGGATCAAGCACCCGGTGATCGGCCGGTTGATCGATAACCTCGGTCCCCACCTGGATGCCTGCCTCGGGAATCTCGCGAGATCGCACTAAGCCGCCGTTCGGGGGGAGCGCTCGGGGTCAGTCGAAATTTGAATTTCAGCGCGATTCCGGCCCAGAATCCAGCCTCCCGCGATGGAGTTCGTTGCGACCGACCACTGGCTGGGAGTTTGTATCGCTGACTGCATTTCATCAGTCACCCATCACTGACGACGTACCGCCTTGGAACAGTTTTCTGGTTCCATCCCTGGCTGACTCCGCGGGGCAGGATCTTCATCCCCATGTCCCCTTCCCTTTCAGGACTCACGACCATCATGAACCCGTGATTCCGCACATCGAGCCCATCGGCGTCAACCTAAGCGTAACGCGTTGGTTTACAACGAAATAAAAGCCAGCAAATCGTGCTTTTTTCCTTGACCGGGACATGGGGCCGGCAAGCTGGGAATGCTCCCAAGCTCCTTC
>JBIPNO010000009.1:0-139867 GCA_044372775.1 Haloferula sp. | reverse complement strand
ACGCTCGTCTTCAGTCAGTTTGATGCGATGAATTTTGGCAGGCACCTGTCCGATTGTACAAGCACACGAAAAAGTACAATTACAAAAACTTTATTATCTGTCATACAAAAGTTTATTGGCTACTAGCAACTCGGCGGGAGAAGTGGCTTCGCACGCCTCCTGCAGTTCTGTTAGAAGCTGTTGGAGTCGCGCTTCCGAGGCCGCGAGGTCGAGCGGGATGCCGGCCTTCGCGGGGTCCATCAGGCCGAGCAGCAGGTTGACATCGGTCAGCGTCAGTGGCCCGCCGCGGCCGTAGCAGGCGGGTCCGGGGTCGGCCCCGGCGCTTTCCGGCCCGACCTCGAGCCGGCCGTTGCGCCAGCGGCAGATCGAACCGCCGCCCGCCGCCACGGTCTCGATTTTCAAGGCCGGGGCGAACACCCGGGCGGGGCCGATCTCCTGCTCCTGCCGCCAGGTGAAGGGCCCGTCGATCCGCGCGACATCGGTGCTGGTGCCGCCCATGTCGAAGGTCAGCACTTTCGGAAATCCCGCCGCGCGGGCGAGTTCCGCCGCGCCGACAAGCCCGCCCGCCGGGCCGGAGAGCAGCGAGTCCTTCGGCCGGAAGCGGCTGGCGGGGACCAGCCCCCCGGCGCTGGTCATCAGCCACGGCTCGCAGCCGCCGAGCGGTTCCGACACGCGGCGGACGAAGTTTTCCATCACCGGGGTGAGAAAGGCCTCCGCCACCGCGGTTTCGGCCCGCGGCAGCAGGCGGATCAAGGGGGCGACGTCGGACGAGAGGATGACCCGCGTGAATCCGGCGGCGCGCAGGATTTCCGCGGCGCGGAGTTCATGAGCGGGCTCCCGCCACGAGTGAAGAAACGCCACCGCGGCGACGGTGCAGCCGGCTTGCAGGGCCTCGGCGGCAGCCCGGCGGAGAGCGGCTTCATCGAGCGGCACGACTTCATCGCCCGCGGCATCGTGGCGGCCGTCGATCCCGGCGGTGAAGGCGGGCAGCACCTCGGGGACCGGCTGGTCGAGCGAGAAAAGCCGGTCGCGGCGCTGGTCGCGGCTCACCAGCAGGTCGCCGAAACCTGCGGTGGTGAAAAAGGCGAGCGTCGCGCCTTTCCGCTCTAACAGCGCATTCGTCCCGCGGGTGGTGGCGACGCGGAAATCGACCGGCGGCAGCGGCTGTCCCGCCGGCGTGCCGGTGAGCAGGCGGGCGACCGCCACTGGGGCTTCGTCGCCGCAGCTCAGCTCGATGATGTCGTCCGCCGCGAGATCGCGCGCTTCATCGTCGAACTTCAACCAGCGCGCCCCGTCTCGGCTGGCTGTGACCTTTGCCGCACCACAGCTCCACCCGACCAGCGAGCCCTCCGGCGCGACCAATTCCGAGTCCGTGAGCCACCCCTCCCCTTCCCTTGCCACCAGCCGGCAGCGCAAGGTGCCGTCGGACAAGATCTTCGCCCGCCGTTCGACGCCATCCGGGCCGATCGCCCAGGCATCGGTGAAAGTCCCGCCGGTATCCACGCGGATGCGCCACTGCATGGCGGGAGTGGAATGCGGAACGTCGGGGCGGGGAAGCACGGAGTGTGGCGGGATGAGCCGGGAACACGATCAGCCCCGCACCTCGTCCAACTTCTTCTTCAACTCCTCCACCTTCTCCGGATGCTCCTTGGCGAGGTTCTTCGTCTCGCCGGGGTCCTTCGACAGATCGAAGAGCTGGCCGGCCGCTTCGTTGCCGAGTTCGGTGCCGGTATTCTTGTTCTTCCGCTCGCCCTTGCCACCCGGGATGAACTTCCAATCGCCCATCCGGATCGAGAGGCGGCCGGCTTGCTGGATGACGTGGTCGCGGCCTGCATCCGACTCGCCGAGCAGGGCCGCGCGCTGGTCGAGGCTGTCGGGAAAGCTCGCCTCCACCCCGGCGATCGCGGCGAAGGTCTTCGGGAAGTCGATCTGGCTGACCAGCGCAGGGCTGGTCTTGCCGGGCTTCACCCGGGCCGGCCAGCGAAGCACGGTGCAGACGCGCGTGCCGCCTTCGAAGCTGCTGTATTTACCGCCGCGGAAGGGCCCCGCCGGCTTGTGATCGCCGAGCTTCTCGACCGCACCATCCTTGTAGCCGTCATCGAGCACCGGGCCGTTGTCGCTGGAGAAGAGCACCAGCGTGTTTTCGGCGAGCTTGAGTTCATCGAGCACCTTCAGGATTTCGCCGACCTGCCAGTCGGCCTGGACGATGGCGTCGCCGCGCGGGCCCATCGTCGTCTTGCCGACGAAGCGCGGATGCGGGACGCGGGGCACGTGGTTGTCGTGCAGCGCGAAGTAGAGAAAGAAGGGCTGCTCCTTCGATTCCCGGATGAAGCGCACCGCCTGGCCGGCGAAGTGATCCGCCATCTCCTCGTCCTTCCACAACGCCTTGGTGCCGCCCTTCATGTGGCCGATCCTGCCGATCCCGTTGACGATCGCGTTGTTGTGGCCGTGGCTCCAGTCCATCGTCAGCTCGGAGCGATGCGTGACGCCGGTCTTCTGTCCGGCGATCGGCTTGCCGTAGGAAACCTCGATCGGGTCCGCGGGGTCGAGGTTCACCACCTTGCCGTCCTCAACATAGACGCAGGGCACGCGGTCGCCGGTGGCGGCCATGATATGGGAGAAATCGAAGCCGATCTCGTTCGGCGAGGGCTTGATCGTCCCGTTCCAATCCGGCCCGCCTTTCGGCCCGAGCCCGAGGTGCCACTTGCCGACGACCCCGGTGCGGTAGCCGGCTTTTTTCAAGGTCGCGGGCAGGTTCGGCTGCGCGGGATCGATGATCAGCGCGGCATCGCCGGGCAGGATCCCGGTGCCTTGCTGGCGGAAGGCATACTTGCCGGTGAGCATCGAGAAGCGCGACGGCGTGCAGGTCGCCGAAGTGCAGTAGCCGGCGGTGAAGTTGATGCCTTCTTTCGCGATGCGGTCGATGTTCGGCGTGGTGACCGCTGTGGCGCCGTTGACCGAGACGTCGCCGAAGCCGATGTCGTCGGCGTAGATCAGGACGATGTTCGGTTTCTCGGCGGAAAGCAGGGAAAGCGGGAGAGCGGCGAGCAGCGACAGGAGCTTCATGGCGTGAGAGAGTTCGGACCTCAGTCCCACCAGCCGCAGCACTCGTCCTGCGGCGCGCAGGCGATGTCGGCCAGATCGGGCACTCCGGCACGCAGGGTGGAAACCGCCTTGTCCGGGTGATTGCAATCGCGGCTGAGGTGGCCCAGCACCACGCGGCGCAGTCCGGCGGGGACGAGTTCGGCGACCAGCGCGGCGGTCTGGGCGTTGGAAAGATGGCCGTGGCGCGAGGAGATGCGCTGCTTGGTCGACCAGGGGCGCTTCATGTCGGCTTCTAACAGCTCATCGTCGTAGTTGGCCTCGACGAACAATGCCTGGACGCCGCGGAGCCGCTCGGTGATGAGCCGGGTGACGTGGCCGGTGTCGCTCAGCAGGCCCAGCGATTTCTCCTCGTGGCGGAAGACGTAGCCGACCGGCTCGACGGCATCGTGCGGCACCGCGAAGGACTGGATCGAAAGTCCGTCGAGCTGGAACCCGGCGCCGGATTCAAAGATTTTCCACGTGGCGGTGTCGACCCCGCCGTCGCGGACGACGAGCGAGGTGGCGGGGGTGGCGTAAACCGGGACGGCCAGCGATTTCATCAGGACCCGCAGGCCGCGGATGTGGTCGCCGTGCTCGTGGGTCAGCAGCACGCCGCGGAGGCTGGCGGGATCGACGCCGCTGGCCTTCATCCGGTCGACGAGTTGCTTTGCGGAAAGCCCGGCGTCGACCAGCAGGCGGACGCCGCCGGCCTCGACGACCGCCGCATTCCCCCCGCTGCCGCTGCCAAGAACGATGAACCGCACGGGGAGGAGAGAAAGTTCCAAGTTGGAAAGTGCCAAGTGCCAAACGCAGAAAGTTCCAAGGGGGAAGTTCCAAGCGCCAACCTCAGCGTAGGAACCGTCGGACTCCCTTTTCTCACATTCTCTTTGGCCCTTGGAAGCTCGGAACTTGGCCCCGCCCATCCGCCATCCCCCCACCCCGAAATTTCCCCGAAATTTCGCATCGCGACCGCTCCCCGTGACGTTATGCTTCCCGCCGGACTATGGAAACTCCATCGGACAAACTCCGCGATGCTTGGACCCGCCAGGCCGCCGCCGTCGCCCGCAAGATCAACCTCGCCTGGTGGGTCGAGACCCTTTCGGTGCCTCTGGTCACCGTCGGCCTGATCGGTGCCTGCGTCCTGCTCCTGGTCCGCCGCGAAGTCCCGCATTCCCAGCCCGCGATCCTCGCCGCTTCCGCTGCCGGCGCGGTCGTCCTGCTCGCCGGCATCTCCTGGCTGGTCGCCCGCCGCCGCTTTGAAAAGCCGGAGCAGTCGATGGTCCGGATCGAGGCCTCGATGCGCCTCCGCAACGCCCTTTCCGCCGCCCGCGCCGGCGTCGCGCCCTGGCCGGAAGTCCCGCCGCGCGTCGATGCCGGCATCGACTGGGCCTGGCAGCGCGTCCTCGTCCCGCCCCTCGCCTCGCTCGCCTTTCTCACCGCCGGCCTGCTGATCCCCGTGTCCGCCCGCAGCAACGGCGCGAACGAACAGCCCGACCAACCACTCGCGTGGGAGAACCTCGAGGCGGATCTCCAACGCCTCGACCAGGAGGAAGTCATCGACGAAACCTACATCGAGGAAATGCGCAAGAAGCTCGAAGAGCTCCGCGCCCAGGAAGAAGAGGACTGGTTCAGCCATTCCTCCCTCGAAGCCACCGACACCTTGAAAAAGGAACACGCCGGCCAGGTCGAGAAACTCGAACGCGAACTCGGCCGCGCCGAGAAGGCACTCGGCGACCTCCAGAAGAACGCCGGCGCCATGTCCGCCGTCGAAAAGGAACGCCTGCTCAACCAGTTCGACCAAGCCTTGCAGGGACTCCAGAACGGCGCCCTCAAGCCGAACCCCGGCTTGCTCGACCAGCTCCAGCAACTCGACCCGAAAAACCTCGGCGCGATCCCGCCCGAGCAGCTCCAGCAGCTCAAGGAGAACATGAAAAAGGCCGGTCAGGCCTGCAAGGACTGCCAGGGCGGCGGCAATGGCGAGGGCAACGGCCAGGGAGGCGGTCAGGGCGACGAATGGCTCGACGAACTTCTCGACGGTGAAGGCCAGGGCCAGGGTCAAGGCGACCAACCCGGCGGCGACCAACCCGGCGAAGGAGCCGGCAAAGGCGGGGTCAATCGCGGCCCCGGCCATGCCCCCGGCATGCTCGGCAAGGAAGGCGAGAAGATCGAACTCGGCGACCTCACCGGCATCGAATCGAAGGACCTTTCCCGCTCCCTGCCCGGCGACCTGCTCCAGCTTCAGGACGGCGAGCACGATGTCGACAAGACTCCCGTCGGCCCCCGCGCCGGCGGTGCTGCCGGTGCCACGGGTGATGGCGGCGACCGCGTCTGGAAGGACTCCCTCGACCCCGAGGAACAAAAAGCGCTCAAGAAGTTCTTCGAGTAGTTCTTCAGGTTCTTCAGGCAGGGTCTGCCGCGGCATGCCCGTTCCTTGCTCGTCCGCGCCTTTCCATGTCCCAACGGGACTCCGGAACAAAGACCCGGGTTGCGAGGAACGAGCTACCCGGGGAAGCCCGGGCAATGACTTGCTACCTCGAAGAGGTTGTATCCGGGGGCGGCCGCAGCCCCGTTTCAGGCACCGCTGCATCGCCGCCGGATGTCACTCATGTGACGATTCCGTTGCTCACGACCTTTACACAAGTTATTCACAAGGCCATCCCCGCGGAACGAGGCAAACCCGTAAGCCTTTGATCATCAGCACTCCAATCGAGGAGCTTCCGACGAAGGGATGTGAATAACCTGCGAGTTGTCCCATTTCCGCCCCCTCAGTGGACCGGCCGCGAGAGCCCGCCCCCGCCCCGCGGGGTGGAGCCGCCGAACAGAAAGCGCAGGATTGAACCGACCGCCTTCGCCACCAGCATCATCGCTCCGAAGATCAGGCCGAAGACCGCCACGAAGGCGAAGACCACCAACCCAAGCAGCAACCAGAGCGGCCACCAGCGGCGGTCGAGCCGGAGCACTTTGCCCCGCATCGACTTCCACGCCGGCTCCCGCTCCTGATCCGGTTCCCGCGGAGCCGGCGGCGGGCTTCCATCGATCTCCAGAACCTCGGCTTCAATCGTCTCAGGCACGGGGCGCAGTGTCGCCGAACTCCCGGGCGGAGCAATTCGAAGTTCCGCCTGAGGTTGGAATCTACCCCGGCGCCTCTTACTCCGCCGCTTTCCCGTTCTTCTCCCAACGGTCTGCAGGCACCAGCACCTTTTTGGCCGCATCGTCGTTCAGCCACTTCCGGGCTTCGGGCCGGTCCTTCAGTTCGGCATCCCAGAACGCCGTGCTCAGCGCGAGGATGGCCCGATGATAGCGCGGCTCCTTGGTGACCTTGCCCCGCACCTCACGCTGCCCGAAGGCCATGTGATCCGCCTTGTCGAAGACCACCTGCCACGCCGGAGCCTCTTTCAAATGCGGGAACACCTTAAGCCGGTCGGCCGGCGTCGTGTTGCCGATCGGGCTGTCGTCCAGCGTGCCGGTCATCAGCAGACAGGGAATCTTCACCGTCCCGAACGCCGCCGCCGCATCGCCACGCGCCGGCGGGCTCGGGCTCATCATCACCGCCGCGTCGACCCTCGCGTCCCGCAGCGAAATCCGGCCCGCGCTCTGCCCGGCCATCACCTGGGTCGTCTGCGCGCCGAAGGAATGCCCGGACATGCCGACCTTCTCCAAATCCATCCGGCCGTGGAGCACGTGTCCCTTCTCCGCGTTCCACTTCGCCAGCGAGTCGAGCACCGCCGGCACGTCCTGGGTGCGGTCGATGTAGTTCTTCGCCGACGCCGCCTGACGCATCGCCGTCATCCTCTCCAGCGCCGCCACGTCCTTCCACACGCTCGCGTCACTGCCGATGTGCTGCATGAAGACCACCACGTAACCCCGCTTCGCCCAGTGCTCGCCGAGATACGGGTTGTTGTCCCGCGACCCGCCGAGTCCGTGGGAGAAAAGAACGACGGGCACTTCTTTCTTCTCGGCCGGCAGATAGGCCCGCACCGGGATGGTCCGGTCGCGGGCCGTGTCCTTCACCTCGAAAGTCTTCGACTCCACGACACCCTCGACAACCTTCGAAGGATCATAAACCTCCACGGCCGCCACCCGGGATCCTGACAACAGCCCGGCCAGCATCACGTTCGCCCAAAGCGTCTTCATGCTTTCCCGAACCCCGCCCCTGCCCGGCGGTTGCGCGGCACCGGACGGGATCGACCTCACTTCACCACCATATTGCCGTTCATCACCACCCAGTGGCCGGGAAACGTGCAGACGAAGGGATAGATCCCCGGCTTTTCCGGCGCGTGAAAACGGAGCACGACCCCGGCGTTCGGATCGATCAGCTTGGTGGCGTGCAGCACCTTGTCGGACACCGGCACGAAGTGCTTCAGGATGCCCGCCGGGTCCTTCGCCATCTCGTTGCCCGCCATGCCGATCTCCTCCAGCGCGCCGGGCTGGACGATCACCAGGTTGTGCTGCATGGCGTCGGGATTGAGCACCACCAGCTTGACCGGCTGGCCGCCCTTCACGGTGAATTCCGTGGGAGTGAACATCATCCGCTCGGGCAACGTCGAGATCTCGACCGTCTTCATCCCCGCCTGCTTCTCAAACGCGATTTCCGCCGCGGTCTTTGGCTTGCGCTGGACCTTCATCTCGTCGCCCTTGGGCGAGCCCTTCAAAAACGCTTCAATCCTGGCGGCGAGCACCGGATCCTTCTCCCAATGCCGCCGCAGCGCCTCCGAGCCGAACGCACAGACCGCCGCGTAGCGCAAGTGCTCGCTCATCGGCCTGGCCATCACGTCGACCACCGCATCGAGCGACGCCCGGGTCCCGATGTAGCTCGCGGCGACCACCGCTTCCATCCGAACCAGCCCGTTCGCATCCCCCGCGCTGGCGGCTAGCAGCGGCATCCCGCCCTCCGGCAAGGCCGAGTGCCAATGGCGGAGCTGATGGGTGGCGGCGGCGCGGGCATGGTGCTCCTCGCAGCCCAGCAGCTCGGCGAGCAGCGCCGGCCGCGTCGCGCCGACCGTGCGATACGCCCATACCGCCTCGATCTGGTGGTGGCGGAAGCGCGGATCCTTGCGATCGAGTGCGGCAACCCAGGCATCCAGCGCCGCCGCGACCTCGCCGGGGTCGCGCTCGCGCAGCTCGCGGCGGGTCCAGTAGCGGTAGCGGTATTCGCCGCGCTTCAGGTTCTCGATCAGCACGGGCAGCGGCGCGCCGGCGATCGGCGGCGGTTCCTGGAGCGTCGCGCCCTTCGGCACCACCCGCCAGATCCGGCCCGACTTCCGGTCGCGGCGCGGGTCGCGCAGCGAATACTGCGCGTGGCCCTTCACCGGATTGTACCAGTCGCAGATATAGAGATCGCCACGCGGTCCGAAGCGGATGTCGGTCGGGATGAAGCTGAGATTCTCCGAAAAGATCAGGTCGCCCTCGAACTTCTCCTCGAAGTGGTCGTCCTTCTCGATCCAGCGGTGGATCTCGACCTTGTTCGTCGGCTTGTAGCGGACCTTGATGAATCCGCCCTGCAGCTCCGCCGGCCACATCGGGAAGTCGACGAACTCCTGCCCGCAGACCCCGGAATACGCCGGCAGTTTCCCGGCACCCGGATGTTGCCGCGGGTAAGGCGGATTGGTCGCTTGGAAGGCATTCGCGAAGATCGGATGGCTCGCGACATGGTTGCCCCAGTCGTCGAAAGTCACTCCCCACGGATTGGTGTTCGGATAGTTTCCAAAGCTTACAAGCCGCTGCGTCGCCGGCGTGAAGCGGAACCACGCGCTGTTCTTCGCGCGCACCGGACCGTAGGGCGTCTCGACCTGCGAGTTGTGGAAAATCGACTCGCGGAACATCAGGTCGCCATCGGGTGTCCACACGAAATCGTGCAGCGCGTGGTGGCTGTCCTCGCAGCCGAAGCCGGTCAGCACGTGCTCCCGGTTATCGGCCTTGCCGTCGCCATTGGTGTCGGTCAGCCGCGTCAAGTGGGGTTCCTCGGAGACATACACGCCGTCCTTGATCAGCTCGAAGGACAGCGGAATCTGGACGTCGTCGGCCCACACCGAACATTGGTCGGCCTTGCCGTCGCGATCGGTGTCTTCGAGGATGACGATCTTGTCCCGCGGTTCCTCGCCGGGATACACGTGAGGATAGGTCGTCGAGCACGACACCCAAAGCCGGCCGCGGGCGTCCCAGCGCATCTGCACCGGCTTCGCCAGGTCGGGGAACTGTTCCTCCGACGCGAACAGCGAGACCTCGAAACGCGGGTCGACGCGGAACGACTTGAGTTCATCGGCCGGCGTCAGCCACTCGTTCGCGCCGCGCGCCTCGACGACCTCCTCCAGCGGCGGCACGTTGGAATCGTCGACCTTCTTCCCGGCGAAGCGGCCGCCCCGCGCGATCTCCCAGATCCGCTGGTCGCGGTTCGCGGTCATGATCTCGAAATTCCGCATGGCCGGCAGGAAATCGAGATAGCCGTAGTCCTTGTTTCGTCCGCCCGTGTAGTAGAACGTGTTCAGCGGCCGGTAGCGGCGGAAATACTGGCGGTTCTTGTCGACCACCGCCGCCCGCAGCTCGTCGCTCACCGTCGGCGGCGTGGTGCCGAAGATCCCGCGGAACATGTGCCCGGCGGCCATCGCGTCGCCTTCCGCGTTAAGATGGACGCCGTTGATCGTGAAAGCGCTGTCCACCTCGGCGAAGGCCGGCAGGGTGCTGTTGAAGAGATCCACGAAGCCGACCTGCTGCGCCCCGGCCACCTCCTTCATCGCCGCGGTGTAGGCCGCCAGCCGGCCGTTGTTCAGATCCGCCGCCGCCACGCCGGGCACGTTCTCGTTGGCGATCGGCGACAGCAGCACGATCCGCGGGGCCGTGACGCCGTTGAACGCGCTGGTTTTCATTTCCGCGACCCATTTCGCCAGGCGCGTCTTGAATTCGCCGAGCTTCTCCTCGCCGCCGAACGACTCGTTGAAACCGAATGCCGCCACCACGACGTCGATCTTTTCCCGGGTCAGGTGCTGCGGCACCGTGGCGAAATTGTCCGGCCGCGGTTGCAAGTCCGGTTCGTCCGCTGACCACGCCAGATGCCGGACCACCAGTTCCTCCCGCGGAAAGGCGAGCTGCATCATCGACTCCAGATTGCCGAACCACTGGGCGCGGTCGAGAAGGGTGTTCCCGACCAAGGCGATCCGGGTCCCCTTGGCCGGCGTCAGCGGCAGGCGGGTTTCGGTGGCGGCAACCTTCTTGGGATTCGGCGCGGTCTTCGCGTAGATACCAAAATCGGCGAGCGCCGGATCCGCCGCCGGCCGCGGCTTGCCGGATGGCCGCGTTTTGGCGTCGGCGGGCTTCTGGGCCATGACGACCGATGAAAGGCAGAGTCCGGCGAGCGTGGTGCGGAGATACATGGCGAGCGGGACCTCAGCCCAACCGATAACAGCCGCCGGGATCGAGCCCATATTTCGATTTCCCGAAAAACCCCGGAAGCTCGGCGGCTAGCCCCGTGAAGAAGACCTTCCGCGGCCCGCGTAAGCCCCGTTTGCACCGCACCATGAAACCCCGCCAAAACTCCTCCGACTTCCGCCCCTCCCGCCGTGACTTCTTCCAGCGTTCCTGCGGATGGCTCGCCGCCGCCGGGCTGGGCCTGCCGCAGTTCTCCAAGGCCGCCGGGGACGAGGTCATCCCGGGTTTCGAGAAAACTCCCGAAGACCCCGACGCCTCCAGGAACTGGGTCCCGGTCTCCGACCGCAAGATCCGCGTCGGCCTGGTCGGACACGGTCTCTGCAAGTTCGCCGCGGCCTTCGGCTTCCAGGACCACCCGAATGTCGAGGTGGTGGCGGTGAGCGACCTGTTTCCCGACCGCTGCGCCGAACTCGCCCGGGCGGCCCGCTGTGCGAAGACCTACCCTTCGCTTGAGGAACTCGTGAAAGACGATCGCATCGAGGCGGTGTTCGTCGCGACCGACGCGCCGAGCCATGCCAGGCATTGCATCGAGGTCCTCAAGCACGGCAAGCACGTTGCCTGCGCCGTGCCCGCGGTCTACGCCTCGCTCGAAGAAGCGGAGCAGCTGTGGGAGGCGGTGCGGAAAAGCGACCGCACCTACATGCTCTTCGAAACCTCGGCCTTCCACGAGGACCTCCACGCCATGCGCCGGATCTACCAGACCGGAGGACTCGGCAAGCTGGTCTACGCGGAAGGCGAGTATTACCACTACATGGACCAGCCGCTGGCCTCCTACCAGGACTGGCGGGTCGGCCTGCCGCCGCAGTTCTATCCGACCCACTCGAACGCCTATTACCACTGCGTGACCGGCGGCAGCTTCACCGAGGTCTCCTGCCTCGGCATGCCCAGCGTGATCCACCACCTGAAGCCGGAGAACAACCGCTACCGCAATCCTTTCGGCACCGAGATCGCCCTGTTCCGCACCCTCGAAGGCGGCAGCGCCCGGATGGCGGTCAGCTGGGACACGCCCGGAGCCGGCGGGGAAATGGGCCGGGTCCGCGGCCAGCGGGGATCGTTCTACGGAAAGTACGAAGGCCTCGAAAAAAGCCTGCCCGACACCCGGCGCCCGCCCCTCCCGCCGGGCGTCGCAGCCGGTGGCCACGGTGGATCGCACGGGCACCTGACCCACGAGTTCATCACCGCCATCCTCCAGAATCGCCCGCCCTTGGTCGACATCTCGATGGCTCTCAATCTGACGGTTTCCGGCATCGTCGCCCACCAGTCGGCGATGAAAGACGGCGAGCGCCTGAAAATCCCGCAATTCAACCCCTAGCATCCCATCATCAAATCGCGATACGATGATTTGATTCTTGCGAAAGCCTCCCCGGCTCCTAGCCTTCCGGCATGGCTCGCCCCGACCCAACCGCCGAACTCCAGCAAGCTCTCCGCCAGCGCATTCTCGTGCTCGACGGCGCGATGGGCACCACCATCCGCACCTACGGGCTGGAGGAGAAAGACGCCCGCGGAAGCCGCTTCGCCGATTCGAAAAAGGACCTGCTGAACAACGGCGACATCCTCTCGATCACCCGCCCGGACGTCATCGGCGACATCCACAAGCGCTTCTACGAGGCAGGCTCCGACATCTGCGAAACCAATACCTTTTCCGCGACCTCCATCGCCCAGAGCGAGTTCTTCGTCGACGACCCCCGCGAGCACGGCGGCATCAAGAACCCGGAGTTCTTCCAGTCGATCATCGACAACCCTCAGCTCCGCGAACTCGCCTGGGACCTCAACGTCGAATCTTCCCGACTCTGCCGGAAATGGGCGGACAACGTCGGCAGCGACACCGGCATCAAGCGCTACGTCGCCGGCGCGATCGGGCCGCTCACCGTCTCCCTCAGCAATTCGCCCGATGCCAACGACGCCGGTTTCCGCATGGTGACCTTCGACCAGGTGAAGGAAGATTACACCCGCCAGGTCCGCGCCTTGATCGAAGGCGGCTGCGACATCCTGATGGTTGAGACCATCTTCGACGCCCTCAACGCCAAAGCCGCGCTGGTCGCGATCCAGGAAGTCTTCGACGCCGACAAGGTCCGCCTGCCGATCATCGTCAGCGCCGCCGTCGGTCTCGGCGGCGAGACCATGATTTCCGCCCAGAAGGTGGAAGCGCTGTGGAACGCCGTCGCCCACGTCAATCCGCTCGCCGTCGGCCTCAACTGCTCGCTCGGCCCGGACCTGATGAAGCCGCACCTCGAGGAACTGGCCAAAGTCGCCGCGTCCCACATTTCCTGCTACCCGAACGCCGGCCTGCCCAACCCGCTTGCTCCGACCGGCTTCGATCTCGAACCCCAGCACATGAACGCCTACATGAAGGAATTCGCCCTCGACGGCCTGCTCAACCTCGCCGGCGGTTGTTGCGGAAACACCCCCGAGCACATCGCCGCCATCGCCGAGGCGGTAAAGGGCGTGAGGCCGCGCGAGGTGCCGATGGTGGAAGATTGAACGAACCGCCGAGACGCGGAGGTCGCGGAGGTGAACGCTGAGATTTCCTTACCTATGAAGACGAGAAGCGAACTGAACGAATTGTCGGGAATCATTGTTGATGCGGCCATGGAAGTGCACCGCGAGCTGGGACCGGGTCTGTTAGAGCGGGTTTACGAAGCTTCGCTGGCGAAGGAGCTCCGCCTGCGGGGGATTTCCTCGGTGCGGCAACTGCCTCAGCCAGTGATCTACAAAGGCGAGGAGCTGGAAGACGAAGGCTACAAGATCGATCTGCTGGTCGAGGACTGCATCATCGTCGAACTCAAGACGGTCTCCGAACTCCTGCCGATCCATCATTCTCAGCTCCTCACCTACCTTCGCCTCTCCGAAAAGAAGCTCGGCCTGCTCATCAATTTCCACGTCCCTCTCCTCAAGAACGGCATCAAACGCCTCGTCCAAGATTTCCCGTCCGAGTAGTTCTCCTCAGCGACCTCCGCGCCTCCGCGGTTCGTTCCCATCAACCCGCCCTACCTGTCACCGGGATAAGAAACAATTCCCGCCCGAGTAATCCTCCTCCCCGTTCACCTCCGCGATCTCCGCGCCTCCGCGGTTCGTTCCTTCCACCAGCCATGTCCACGATTCCCCGCGTCCTCCGTCTCTCCGGCTCCGAAGCCTACAACCACACGCCGGACAAGAATTTCCTGATGATCGGTGAGCGCACCAACGTCGCCGGCTCGCCGAAATTCGCCAAGCTGGTCCGCGAAGGCAAACTCGACGAGGCCCTGGAAATCGCCCGCCAACAGGTCGAGAGCGGCGCCAACGTGATCGACATCTGCTTCGACGACGGCCTGATCGACGGCAAGGCGATGATGGCCCGCTTCCTCCAGCTCATGCAGGGCGAACCGTCGATCGCCAAAGTCCCGATCATGGTCGATTCCTCGAAGTGGGAGATCATCGCCGAAGGCCTGAAATACCTCCAGGGCAAGGGCATTGTGAACTCGATCTCGCTCAAGGAAGGCGAGGAGAAGTTCATCGAGCAGGCCCGCCACATCCGCCGCTACGGTGCCGCCGTCGTGGTCATGGCCTTCGACGAGAACGGCCAGGCCGCGACCTACGACGAGAAAATCCGGATCTGCGAACGCGCCTACCGGGTGCTGGTCGACCAGGTCGGCTTCCCGCCGGAGGACATCATCTTCGACCCCAACATCCTGACCGTCGCCACCGGCATCGAGGAGCACAACAACTACGCCCTCGACTTCATCAACGCGACCCGCTGGATCAAGACCCACCTGCCCCACGCAAAGGTCTCCGGCGGCGTCTCTAACATTTCCTTCTCCTTCCGCGGCAACAACGTCGTCCGCGAGGCGATGCACTCCGCCTTCCTCTACCACGCCACCCGCGCCGGGATGGACATGGGCATCGTCAACGCCGGGATGCTCGAGGTTTACGACGAGATCCCGAAGGAAATGCTCCAGCACGTGGAAGACGTCCTTCTCAACCGCCGCCCCGACGCCACCGAGCGGATGCTCGAGTTCGCCGAACGCTTCAAGGGCGTCGGCGGCAAAAAGATCGAGGAGGACCTCTCCTGGCGCGAGGAGCCGGTGGAGAAGCGGCTCGAACACGCGCTGCTCAGGGGCATCGACAAGTTCATCGACGAGGACACCGAGGAAGCCCGCCTGAAATACGGCCGCCCGCTCAAGGTCATCGAAGGCCCGCTGATGGACGGCATGGGCGTGGTCGGCGACCTCTTCGGCGCCGGCAAGATGTTCCTGCCGCAGGTGGTGAAATCCGCCCGCGTGATGAAAAAGGCCGTCGCCTGGCTGACCCCTTTCATGGAAGCCGAGAAGGCCGAGTTCCTCGCCGGCGACATCGCGGAGATCCTCGCCGAAAAGCCCGAGCTCACCCATGACCAAGCCGTCGCCCTCGCCGGCCGCCGCCGCTCCGCCGGCCGCTTCCTGATCGCCACGGTGAAAGGCGACGTCCACGACATCGGCAAGAACATCGTCGGCGTGGTGCTCGCCTGCAACGGCTTCGAGGTCACCGACATGGGCGTGATGGTGCCCTGCGACAAGATCCTCACGAAAGCGAAGGAACTCGGTGCCGACGTGATCGGCCTTTCCGGCCTGATCACCCCCTCGCTCGACGAGATGATCCACGTCGCCAAGGAAATGGAGAAAGCCGGCTTCAACGTGCCGCTGCTGATCGGCGGCGCGACGACCTCCTCCACCCACACCGCGGTCAAGATCGCCCAGCACTACTCCGGCCCGGTGGTCCACGTGCTCGATGCCTCGCGCTCGGTCCCCGTCACCACTTCCCTGCTCTCACCCGATCAGAAGGACGGCTTCATCGCCGACAACAACGAGAAGCACCGCAAGGCCCGCGAGGCCTTCACCGGCGGCCCGAAGAAGGAAGTCATCGGCATCGTCGAGGCCCGCGCCAAGGCCCGCCTCACCGACTGGTCGAGCTACACCCCGCCGGTCCCGGAATTCACCGGCACCCGCGTGATCGCCAGCCAGTCGCTGCGCGAACTCGCCGAATACATCGACTGGACGCCTTTCTTCCACGCCTGGGAACTCCGCGGCGTCTGGGACCGCGAAGCCGGCGTGCTCAAGACCAAGAATGAGGAAGGCGCGAAGGAGGCCGCCAAGCTCCACGTCGAGGCGCTTGAATTGTTGGAACGGGTCATCGCCGAAAAGCGCTTCACCGCCCGCGGCATCTACGGCTTCTTCCCGGCGAACGCAGACGGCGACGACATCGTGGTCTGGAACGATGAACATCGTAATTCCGAAAAGACCCGCTTCCACACCCTGCGCCAGCAGATCAAGAAGGAGTCCGGCAAGCCGAACGAGGCCCTGTCCGACTACGTCGCGCCGCAAGGCTGCGGGAAAGATTACATCGGCGGCTTCGTCGTCGGTATCCACGGTGCCGACGAATGGGCGGCGGAACTGGAAGCCGCGCACGACCCCTACAACGCGATCATGGCCAAGGCGCTCGCCGACCGCCTCGCGGAGGCCTTCGCCGAACTGCTCCACCACCGCGCCCGCGTCGCCTGGGGCTACGAGCGGCCGAACGAATTCGGCGCCAACGAGCTGATCAAGGAACTCTACCGCGGCATCCGCCCCGCCCCCGGCTACCCGGCCCAGCCCGACCACACCGAGAAGCCGGTCCTGTTCGACCTGTTAGGTGCGCCGGAAGCCACCGATGTCACCCTCACCGAAAGCTGCGCGATGCACCCCGGCGCGGCGGTCAGCGGCCTCTACTTCAGCCATCCGGACAGCCACTACTTCTCGATCTCCGAGATCCAGAAAGACCAGCTTGAGGACTACGCCCACCGCAAGGGCATGAGCGTTGAGGAAGCCGAAAAGTGGCTCGGCCCCTGGCTCGGCTACGCCTGATCAGAGGCCCCGCTTCAAATCGAGATACCGCCGCATCGCCGCGATCCGGTTCTCCACGCCCAGCCGCTGGAACACCGCCTCAAGGTGCTTCTCCACCGTCCGCGGGCTGATCCCGAGGATGATCGCCGCCTCGCCGCTGGTCTTGCCTTCGGCGATCCAGTCCATGATCTCGCGCTGGCGGCGGGTGAGGATCGACAAGGCTTCCTCCGCACTCTCTTCCAAGCCCGGCATCGGGAACATCAGGATCACCTCGCCGTTGAGCTTGGGCAGGGCATGGATGACCATTTTTCCTCCCCCGAGGTCGATATCCAGATCGATCCAGCGAGCGGTGACGGGACTGGCCCACGCCGTATCCAAAAGGTGGTCCATCTGCGCCACCGTGCCGGGAGGGAGTTGCCGGACCGCCTCGTCGGCTTCCCACCAGATTTCCGCGAGACTCACCGCAGCGTGGTTGAGCGGGCAGACCTCCGACTTCGCGTTGATGATGAATACCGCCAGCGGTGACTTGGAACTCGTCGAAAACACCCGTTGCCGGACACACATCTCGATATTGTTCGCCTCCAGGCGGTCGAGCACGCCGCGCGCTGTCAAAAGAATCGCATCAAACCTCTCCCGCGCCTGCTGACCGAAGGTTCCGGCGGAAAGATAACAGTTCAAATAGGCGGACCTCCGGTGCCCTTGCACCAGCAAGCCGAAGAGGACATCATTCATGGCTTCGTCCCCGAAGATTTCGCGGGCAAAGCGGCTGCCTTTGTAATCCTCGGGCGAAACATGATCGCTCATCGCGAAGCCAAGATCGCCGGGATTGCTGAAATTGATCTTCTGGACGATCGGGCTCAAGGGGAGCAGCTCGTTCAGCAAGTCGATCTTCTCTCCAAGGATCCGGGCGACCGGGCCGTTGTTGGAGATGTGGCAGAAGCCCCGCAACGGGGACGAAGTGAGCACCACGGCTTCATCCGCGCCGATCAGGTTCGGCAACTTGGCCACGAGAAGGTCCGTCAAATCGTCGAAGTTTCCGGCGCGATAAATCGCCCGGGCGAGATCGAAGTAGGGTTTTCCGAGCACGGTAAAATTGGGGAGACCCGAAGCATACGTAAACACCCGTAAGTATCAACCCGCATTCTTTGACATTTGCATGGCTGTAACCCGGTGCGACCCTTCGGCCATGGGAGCTGCGGTTTCAAAGCAACTCCCGAAAATTTCCCTAGGGGGGGAAAAGATGGCTCCGTCGGTCCTTGCGGTCGGCGGAGCCATTCATTTTCCGGGCGCATAAGTAGCAACACGCATTGTGATACCGCCGGTCTTGTGGCAGGTTCCTCACGTGTTCGCGGAAAGCGTTCCGGGGGGGACGCCCTGCGAGCACAAAATTTCCCTGGGGGGGGAAAAGATGGCCCCGTCGGTCCTTGTGATCGGCGGGGCCATTCACTTGAATGACCGGGCTCTCCGATGCTGATCGCCCTTCACAAGCCCTATGGCGTCCTCAGCCAGTTCACGCCGGATCACCCCGGGCAAAGGACCCTTTCGGAGTTCGGATTCCCGAAGGATGTCTTCCCCATCGGCCGCTTGGACCAGGATTCCGAGGGCCTGCTGCTTCTCGGGAACGAACGGGAATGGGTCAACCGCCTGCTGGATCCCTGCCACGGCCACCCGAGAACCTATAACGTCCAGGTCGAAGGGCTCCCCGACCGGGAGGCAATTTCCCGACTGGCCCGCGGAGGCCTCGACATCAAGGGGCACCGGACGCTTCCCTGCCAAGCACTGCGACTCGATCCCCCGCCGCTTTTTCCACCGCGCGATCCACCGGTGCGCTTCCGCAAGAGCGTGCCCGATTGCTGGGTCGAGCTGGTGCTGACGGAGGGCAAAAACCGCCAGGTCCGGCGCATGACCGCGGCGGTGGGTCATC
Source organism: Haloferula sp. (assembly GCA_044372775.1). GTDB lineage: Bacteria > Verrucomicrobiota > Verrucomicrobiia > Verrucomicrobiales > Akkermansiaceae > Haloferula. Next base: position 121,603 of record JBIPNO010000009.1, on the reverse strand, counting down.
CGACCTTGCGCCTGGTCCGGGTGGCGATCGGCAGGCTCACCTTGGAATCGCTCGAGCCGGGAAGTTGGCGTGAACTCTCCGAGTCCGACCGCCGGGCACTCCGCTGAGCGGCTTCAAGGCAAGAACTCGACCCGGAGCCGGAGAGGTTTCTCCTCGTCCGGAATCTCCATATCCAGGGGAATCTGGACCATCACCTCGGTGCACCCGTCTTCCAACTTGCGGCGGGTGATTTCCCCGCTGCCGGCCCAGGCGCCACGGCCGTTCTTACGGGCGATCTCAACCCGCTTGCCATCGTCGTCGACCAGGTCCACCACGTAGCTGACGTCGCGGGGAATCTCCGGCGGCATCACGAAGATCATCACCGGCTCCGGCGGGTCGCCGAGAAAGGCCAGCGACGGGAGCTTGTCCCATGCGTCCATGTCGTTCATCGGCGCGAGATCGAAGGCATAGGACATCAGGTTCGTGATCCCGTCGGTATCCAGATCGGCGTCCGGCTCGGCGAAAACTCCGACCAAACCGTTGGCGTCCGCCCATTCGAGGTAGCCTTCCTGGGCCGACGCCGCCGCCAGACCTGCCAGTGGCAGGCCGCATGCAGCGACAATCGATCTCCAAGTCATGAGGGCGGAAAGATAACTTCCAGAATCCTTGCGTCCAGCCCGGAATCCGGTGGTGCCGACGGTCTCCTCACTCGTGATCGGCAAGGTAACGCTCGGCTTCCAGCGCGGCGGCGCAGCCCTGGCCGGCCGCGGTGACCGCCTGCCGGTAGTAGTGGTCCGCCACGTCGCCCGCGGCAAAAAGCCCCTCGGTTTTCGTCGCGGTCCGTCCCGGCTGCTGCAAAATGTAGCCGTTCTCGTCCTTGTCGACCAGATCGCCAAGGAAGCCGCTGTTCGGCACGTGACCGATCGCCACGAAAACGCACTTCAGCTCGAGCTCGCTCTCCGCACCGGTGACCAGGTTCTTCAAGGTCACCGCCCGCATCTCGCCGGCCTCGTCGGTGAGATACTCGGAAACCGTGGAATTCCACACCGGCTCGATCTTCGGATTCGCCAGGGCGCGGTCCGCCATGATTTTCGAGGCCCGCAACTCGTCGCGCCGGTGGATCAGGTAAACCTTGCTCGCGAAGCGCGTCAGGAAGGTCGCCTCCTCACAGGCGCTGTCGCCGCCGCCGATGACCGCCACCGGCACGTCGCGGTAGAAGGCGCCGTCGCAGGTCGCGCAGGAGGTCAGGCCACGTCCGATCAGTTCCTTCTCGTTCGGCAGGCCGAGATGTTTCGGCGCCGCGCCGGTCGCGATGATCACGGTATGAGCCTCGTGATCGCCTGAAGACGTCTTCACCAGGAAGGACCCGTCGGCGCGCTTTTCGACGCCCTCGACGTTGGCGAACTCGATGCGCGCGCCGAATTTCTCGGCCTGCGTCTGCATGTTCATCATCAGTTGCGGCCCCATGACCCCCTCCGGGAATCCCGGGAAATTCTCGACTTCGGTGGTGGTGGTCAACTGGCCGCCGGGCTGGGTGCCGGTGAGCATGAGCGGGGCAAGATTGGCGCGGCCGGTGTAGATGGCCGCGGTGTAGCCGGCGCAGCCGGTGCCGATGATGATGACGTTTTCCATGGTCCTTGGGAGTGAAAGGGCGGCGGAGTATTCCGGGCGGAAGTCCGGCGAGTCAACCGCGGGGAGGCAGGAAGGGCGAATTACCAATCATCAATCCTCCAATCATCCATCGAAGTGCTTGGAAGAATGGATTCCATGGGCGCCCCCCACGTCGTCAGCATCCGGATCACACGCCAATGGAGGATTGGAGAATTGCGGATTGATGATTTCCTACTCGATCCCCCGCAGCCTCTTCTGGTCCTGAATCCACACCCGGTCGCCGGCGGAGAGCCGGTCCTCATGGGTCCGCGCCCGCTGGCCGTCGGGCTCGACCAGCAGGACCTCGCCGTCCCGGTAGGCACCCAGCTTGGCGAAAATCACCCGGTCCTTCCCGCCGGTCCAGTCCCGGTAACCCTTGCGCTCCATGGATTCCCTCCACGTCTTGTGGTTCTCGACCGCCAGCGACACGCCTTGCTTGAGCTGCCCCCAGACAAAGTCCTCCTGGCCCTTGCGGTAGCTTTTGTAACGACCGATCACCTCTCCGGACGAGGAAATCACCAGCAAGGTCGGGTAGCCCCGCGCGTTGTATTTCTTCTTCAAGTTGCGGACGTAGATCTTCTTCCGCGCGTCGTCCTCGATGTCCTTGCCCTTCACCGATTGGTCGACGATCAGGCGGATGCTGTTCTCCGCCGCCCACTCCTCGAAGTCCCTGCGGTTGAGCAGGCCGTTGCTCAGGGACTTGCAGGAGCTGCTGCGGACGCTGTCGGTGAACCAGATGATCAGCGGCTTGCCGGTCCTCTTCGACTCGCGCAGCGCATCCGCCTCGCTTTCCCGCCACGGTCCTTTTTGCGGAGCCACCGCCATCAAGCCCTGGAGCTCGGGGATCTCGGCGTCGGGGTTGTCGGGATCGGTCCAGACCAGCGAGTTCGGGTCGTGGGCGGCAAATGCCGCCACCACCGAGGGCGGCGGGGCATTGCCGCCCGGGGCGATCGGGGTTCCGCCCTCGACGCCCCCGCCCCGCAGTTCCGGCGGGATCCCGGTGGGGCCGAAGGGATTCGCCCCGATCTCGGGCACGCCCGCCGGGGTACTGGCGCATCCCGTCAGGATCACGGCGGACAAGAGCAAGGAAGCACAAGGCAGCAGTCGCATGAGGGGACGCTAGAGGGTTCCCGCCGCAGATGCAATGCGCCGGGTTTCCCTTGCCTCGGAGCCTCCGGGAGGCAAACTCCCGCCGCTTCGAAAACCGCCATGCGCCCCGCATTCCTCATCCTCGCCCTCCTGTTCGCCCTCCTCCTGCCCGAAGCGGCCCACGCCGCCGGCGGACACGACCTCAAATCGCCGGAATTCGTCGAACGAATGAAGGACTTCAGCGCGGAAGAAAGCGCCGCCGGGATCGAAGGCATCGGCCCGCGCCTCTCCTTCCGCGCCAAGGAGCAGCCCTTTCTGCTGGTTGCCACCATCATCTTCGTGCTGGCCATCCTCCACACTTTCGTGGCGATCCCCATCACCAAGCTCGCCCACAAGGTCCAGCACGACCACGACGCGCGGATCCGCAAGGAGCGCGCGGCCCACGGGGATGCCACGCATCCTGAAGACCTGGTCAGCTTCAAGGCGACCATCCTGCACTTCTTCGGCGAGGTGGAGGCCATCTTCGGCATCTGGGTGATCGTCCTGCTCGGCGCGATGTTCTCCTTCTACGGCCTCGACAGCGTGAAAGGCTACGTCATGGGCGTGAATTTCACCGAACCCCTGTTCGTGGTCATCATCATGGCGCTGGCCTCCACCCGGCCGGTCCTCCGTTTCGCCGAGGTCTGCCTGCGCTTCTTCGCCCGCTTCGGCAAGGAATCCCCCGCCGCCTGGTGGCTCTCCCTCCTCATCATCGGCCCGGTCCTTGGCTCCTTTATCACCGAGCCGGGTGCGATGACCATCTGCGCGATGCTGCTGGCCAAGAAATTCTACAAGCTGAAGCCCTCGCCGCGGTTCGCCTACGCCACGCTCGGCCTGCTCTTCGTCAATATCTCGGTCGGCGGCGTGTTGACCAACTTCGCCGCGCCGCCGGTGCTCATGGTGGCCTCCAAATGGGGCCTCACCACGATGGAAATGCTGATCCATTACGGCGACAAGGCCGTGATCGCCATCATCCTGTCGACGCTTCTCTACTACGCCTTCTTTAAAAAGGAGCTCGCCGAAATGGCGATCCGGGCCGGTGACCACGACGGCGACGGCAAGGGCGACCTCAAGGAAAACAACCGGCCGATCCCGCTCCTCGTCACCATCACCCACCTCGCCTTCATGGCGTGGACGGTCGCCTTCGCCCACTATCCACCGTTCTTCATCGGAGGGTTCCTGTTCTTCCTCGCATTCTCCATGGCCACCGCCCACCACCAGACGGATATCAACCTCCGCGGCCCGATCCTCGTCGGCTTCTTCCTCGCCGGCCTGGTCATCCACGGCGGCCTCCAAGGCTGGTGGCTTGCCCCGATCATCACCAGCCTGAGCGAATGGCCGCTCTTCATCGGTGCCACCATCCTGACGTCGTTCAATGACAACGCGGCCATCACCTTCCTCGCCAGCCAGGTCGAAGGCCTTGGGCCGCAATTGAAATACGCGGTGCTGGCCGGTGCCGTCACCGGCGGCGGCCTGACGGTCATCGCAAACGCCCCGAACCCGGCCGGCCAGGCCCTCCTCAGCCGCTTCTTCGGCGAGGGCGTGTCCCCGGCCAAGCTGGCGGCGGGTGCCATCATTCCGACCATCATCGTCGCCCTCTGCATGATGTTCTTCCCCGACAAGGGCATCGACGAGATGTTCGCGGAACCTCCGGCGAAAGCACAAAGCCCGGCCGCGGAAGCTCCGGCATCACCCGCCGGCGCAGCCCACTGATCCGATGTTCACCGGCCTCGTCGAAGCCACCGGCCGCGTCCGCTCGCTTGAGCCGCTCGGCGAACAGGCCCGTCTTTCCCTCGGGATCCCCTTCGCCGCGGAGCTCGAAATGGGCGAGTCGGTCGCCGTCAACGGCTGCTGCCTGACCGTTGCCGGGCTCGATCCCGCCGGGGCGGTGTTCGACCTGTTAGGCCAGACGCTGGCGGTGACCTCCCTCGGCGATCTCGCCCCGGGATCCGTCGTGAACCTCGAGCGCGCCCTCCGCGCCGGCGACCGTTTCGGCGGCCATTTCGTGCAGGGCCATGTCGATGCCACCGGTCGCGTGATCGCCCTGGAAGAACGCGGGCAGGATCATGTGCTCGACGTTTCCCTGCCGCCGGAGATCGCCCGGCTTTGCATCGACAAGGGCTCGCTCTGCGTCGACGGCATCTCGCTCACCATCGCGGAGCTTTCCGCCGACCGCGCCCGCTTCTGGATCACCCCGCACACGTTTCTGGTGACCCACCTGCCCGGCTTAAAGATCGGCGCGCGGGTCAATCTCGAAGCCGACCTGCTGGCCAAGCACGTCGCGAAGCTGATGGACGGCTTCAAGACGGCACCAGCAGAGTGAACGGCCACCAGGGCAGGTTCCGCACCAGCCCGAAGGCCACCACGAAGCCCGCCAGACCCCACGCCAGCCAGGACGGAAACACCTGACGCTTTCCGCCCCTCCATTCCTGCCAGACCCCGGCGGCGATCACCCCGGCGAACACCATCGCCACCCCGGCGACCGCGGCATTCATCCCCCACGCCCCGGCCAGATCGCCGTCGAGCAATTTCATGGCACAGCGCGTTCCGCCGCAGCCCGGGCAATGGAGCCCGGTGAAACGGCGGACCGTGCACTCCGGCACCAGCGTCGGCCACGCCGGCCAGGCTTGGCGCAGCACCAGCACCCCGGAAAGGCCGGCCAAGGCAAGCCATGTCCAGGGACGCCGGCGCACGCTCATGGCTCAGGGCTGCTGCTTCGCCCGCTCCGCTTCCAGCTTCTCGCGGAACTCCTGGCGCTGTGCTTCCGGCACGCCCCAATCGATGAACTTCTGTTCCATTTGCTCAGGCGTCATCGAAGTCATGTAGAGCCCCAGTGCCAGCATTACGCCGGCACCGATCAATCCGAGGATCCCGGTGATCATCCCGGCTTTGGCCATGCCCTTGCCACCCACCGCACCCGGATTCGCCTTGGCTTTGGTGTGCGTGATGATGCCGAGCACGATCGCGGCGATCGCCAGCGGGCCGGCAACCGGCCAGAGGCAGCAACCCACCAGGCTCAGAATCCCGCACACCAGCGCGGCGATCGCGAGCCCCTGCGAGGGCGGCTGTCCCGAAGCGGCATACGAAGCGGGCGCCGGAGCCGTTGAGACCGGCGCTTGATAAGGCGTCGCCTGCTGCGGGGCGGCCCCGGTCGCGGCAGCGGCGGGCATTTCATCCCTCACCGGCGGCAGCACCTTCAACTGCGGGATCTGCGAAACCGGTAGCCAGTCGGCCATGCCCTCGCACCAGGCGAGGTCGGTCGGGGAAATTTCGCCCATGGCGACCCGGTCGATCATGTCCTCCGTAGGCACGGGACCGTTCTGATGGCCGTTCTTTGCGTAATACCAGTTCATCGGATGTTGCGTGTGGTTAAGGGGTGGCCATCGAGGCGAAGGCGAAGAAGAAAAACGTGATGAAGCCGAGAGTGATGAGAATTCCAAGATAGCCAAGGATCAATCCGGCGATCGCCATCCCGCGGCCCGCCACCGGCTCGTGGCTGCTGTTGATCTGGCTCAGCGCCATGTGCCCGCAGATCACCGCCGGGATGCCGAAGACCCCGACGAAATAACAGGTCAGGTAACCCGCGATCCCGCACACCATGCTGGCGATCGCCAGGCCGCTGTTGCGGACCGGGGCACCCGGGTAGTAGCCCGGCGCTCCGACATGTGCCGGAGGCAGGTAAGCGCCCGCCTGCCCGCTGAACTCGGGCACGCTGTAGATCGGCTGCCAGGCCGGCATCCCGTCGCGCCACACCAGCGTCTGCGGACCCACCCCGCCGGATGCGATCATCGCCCGCACCTCGTCCTCCGCCACCGGCCCGTGTTGGCCGGCGCTCGATCCGTAGTACCACTCAGCCATGATCCGGAGGGGGGGGGAACGGGTTATGCCAGGCTGGGAATCGGCCGCACCGGATTCGACTCCGCCGTGTAGTCCACCCCGCTCAAGCCGAAGCCGAAAAGGCGGTAGAACTCCTTCTGGTAGCCTCCGAAGTCCGACACGTCGTCGATCGACTCCGTCGTCACGCCCGCCCAGATCGACTCGATCTCCGCCTGCACCTCCGGCCGCATTTCCCAGTCGTCGATCCGGATCCGCCCCTTGTCGTCGAGCTGCGGGCCGCCCTCCGCCCCGTAGTGATCGGCGAAGAGGCGATGGATCTGCTCGATGCAGCCCTCGTGTAAACCCTTCGCCTTCATGATCTTGTAGAGGATGGAAATGTAGAGCGGCACCACCGGGATCGCCGAACTGGCCTGGGTCACCAGCGCCTTGTTCACCGAAACGACCGCCGTGCCCTCGCCGAAGGCCGCGTTCATTTCCTTCGCGGTCTCTTCCAGATGCAGTTTCGCCCGGCCGATCGTCCCGTCGGTGTAGATCGCCCAGGTCAGCTCCGGCCCGATGTAGGAATAGGCCACCGTCTTGAAGCCATCCGCCAGCACGCCCGCTTCCTTCATCGCCTCGATCCACAGCTTCCAATCCTCGCCGCCCATCACCTTCACCGTCTGCGCGATCTCGTCCTCGTTCGCCGGTTCGATGGTGACCATCTCGATCTCCTTCTTGTCGGTGTTGAGGTTCTTGTTGGTGTAAGTCACGCCGGTCGGCTTGAGGCAGGACTTGTAAACCTCGCCCGTCACCGGGTCGGTCCGACGCGGCGAAGCCAGGCTGTAAATGATCATGTCCACCTGGCCGAGGTCTGCCTTGATGGCATCGATGACCTGGGTCTTCATCTCCGTGGAAAACGCATCGCCGTTGAAGCTGCGGGCGTAGAGCCCCTCCTTCGCCGCAGCGTTTTCAAAAGCCGCCGAGTTGTACCAGCCAGCCGTGGCGGTCTTGCCCTCGGTGCCTTCCCGCTCGAAAAACACGCCGATCGTCTTCGCCCCGCCGCCGAACGCCGGCACGATCCGCGAGGCAAGGCCGTAGCCTGTCGACGATCCGACCACCAGCACCCGCTTCGGGCAATTCTCCAGTGCGGGCTTCGACTTCACGTAGTCGATCTGCTCCTGGACATGGGCGGCGCAGCCTTCCGGATGGGCGGTGGTGCAAATGAATCCGCGGATTTTCGGGGAAATAATCATATCGGCCCCGGTTTTCTGACCGCTTTCCCGACGGGAGGCAAGCCGCTAGGACGGCCCTCCCATCAGGGCGAAGCCCCACCGGGGACGCGGAGCCTCCGGCCCGCAGAGCGGTCCCCCATCGCCCGCCGCCCATTACAGCCCGCATTGCCCATCCAGCCGTCTCCGCCCCATGTGCCTCGCACTCCCTCCACCCCATCACCACTCGCTCGGATCCATCCCATAGAACTTCACCAGCTCCGCGAACACCTCCGGTTCCTCCCGCTTCAGTCCCTTCGCCCGCTCGAAAAAAGTCTCTGTCACCACCGCGAAAAACTCCGCCGGGCTCTCCGCGCCGTAGTCGTCGATCACGCTGCGCTTCCCCTCGTTCACCTTTTCGCAGAACGCGTCGAAGGCCGGCAGCATCGCCTGCGACCACTTCCCGTAGTCGTCCCCCTCCTCCAGCTCGGGCACTCCGTCCGCCGCGCCGTCGTCCTGGTCGATCTGGTGCGCGAATTCATGCAGCACCACGTTCAGCCCGTCCTCCGGGTTCAGGTCGCCCTGCTTCACCGTCTCCCAGGAAAGCACCACGCTGCCGTGACCCCACGACTCGCCGAGCCGGATGTCCTCCATCCCCCAGTCGTCCTTCACCGTGAAGGCATCGGGATAGACCAGGATACTACGAAGCCTCTCGTAGTAATCCCCCGGCCGCCGCGCGACCAGCAGGCAAGCCGGGGCGGCGATCGCCAGCCGCATCTCCTCCGTCACTTCCGGCAAGCCGCCGCAGGCTTCGAAATTCATCTCCGCGAGGAAAACCTGCATCCACCGCTCCGTCTCCGCCCGGATCTCGTCCGGGATCTCCTCCCACAGCGGAAAATGCTCCGCCACGATCGCCTGCTGCCGTTCGTCCAGCCGCCGCGCCCGCAGCTTCGCCCGCCTCCGCTCGACCCGTCCGGAATGCCAGAAAACGATCCCCGCCACGACCACCAGACCCACCAGCAGGATCCACAGCCCGTTCATGATCCCGCCCCCGTCTTGCGGCCGACCAGCCAGACCAAGGTGCCGCCGGTCACCAGACCGCCGAAAAAGATCAGCCAGAACCAGCCCTGAACGAAATCCGGCAAGCGCACATTCATTCCGAACAAGCCGCCCAGCGCCACCAGCGGCAGGAAAAAGCCCGCCAACAGGTTGAGCCGGAACGCGATCTTGTTGAGCTTCTCCGCCGCCTCCTGCTGTTCTTCGCCGCGCTCCGCCTTCCAATACTCCAGCGTCAACCGCGCGTCATGATTGAGCTGCTCCGCCGCCCGCTCCAGCTCCCGGATCCGGTCGCGGTAGGACTTCAACTCGCGGTTGTCCTCGTCCTGCAAGACCGTGTGATCGATCGCCAGCATCAGGTTCCGCGACGACCGCGAAAGCGGTGCCGAGGACCGAACCAGATCGAAAATCTCCGCCGCAGTGTCGGCCTCATCAATCAGTCCCTCCTTCTCGTCGATCACCTTCGCATATCGGTCGAGTAAATCTCCCAGCCTCCTCAGCCCCTTCCCTCCCGCATAGTCGAGCCAGGTCTCGTCATCCCGCCGCCAGAAAAACAACGGCTCCCGCTCCGACACCCCCGGCTTCGGCACCTCGTGCACCACCAGCAGCAGCTCGTCCCGTCCCACCACGCAGCGCTGGTGGCCGGGACGGTTGCTCAGTTGGTCCAGCAACTCCTCCTCCGGATCAAATGCGGACGGAAGGTAGGGAAAGTCTGCGCACTTGGACATTGCCCGGTCATTTCAAAGCCGAAATCCGAAATCTCAAACCTCAAATTCAACGGCGGTTCCAAGCCACCAGCTCCTCATACCCCACCCCGCTCCCGCCGAACAAATCCAGCGCCGAGCCGACCGTCACGTCGACCTTGCCGCCCGACAGCTCTGCCACCTTCTCCACATCCGTCAGCGAAGCCGCGCCGCCGGCATAAGTCATCGGCCGCCCGCCCCAGTTGCCGAGCATCGACACCAGCTCGCCATCGATCCCGCCGCACAGTCCTTCGACATCCGCCGCGTGGATCAGGAATTCGTCGCACCAGGGCGCCAGCCGGTCGAGTGTCGTCGGGGTGACATCCAGATCGGTCAAGGTCTGCCAGCGGTCCATCGCCACGGTCCAGCCGCGCGTTGTCCGCCGGCAGGAAAGATCGATCACCAGCCGCGCCGCGCCGATCGCTTCCACCAACTCCTTGACCCGCGCTTCCGAAAACCGCGCTTCCTCGAACAGCCACGACGTCACGATGACATGCGAGGCCCCGGCCGCCAGCCATTCGCCGGCATTGCCCGCATGGATCCCGCCGCCGATCTGCAGCCCCCCCGGCCACGCCGCCAGCGCTTCCCGCGCGGCACCGTCATTGCCCGGTCCCAGCTTGATCACGTGGCCGCCGGTGAGCCCATCGCCGCGGAACTTCGCCGCGAACGCCCCCGCCCCGGCGCTCGCCGTGAAATTCACCCGCGGCCCCGGCCCGTCATCGCGCAAGGTCCCGCCGACGATCTGCTTCACCTTGCCCTCATGAAGGTCGATGCACGGGCGGAACTTGGTCATGGCGGAGGATGTCACGGGTCCGGCAACGTCAGTCAAGGGAGATAGGTCCCATCGGTCCCATACGACCTATTCCTCTCGCATCGCCGCCGCCCGCCCGCGCTTCTCATCCACGAACAAGGTCAGCACGAGCCCCACCGCGATGAAGCCCGCCAGCAGCAGCAGCGCCTGCGGACTGCCCGCGGTGTCCTTCACCCAGGCGAAGGGAAAGGTCATCACCGCCGCCAGCTTGATCATCAGCCCCCAGATCCCGAACATCTCCGCCGACTTCTCCGGCGGCGCCAGATAGCCGACAAAGGCCCGGTTCGCCGAGCCCAGCGAGCCCAGCCCGAAGCCTAACAGGTTCCCCACCAGCCACAGCGGCCAGGTCGGATAAACCGAGCCGTCGCCGTTCAGGGCATGGGCCTCATAAAGATGCGCATAGCCCGCGAACCCCGCCGCCGCCAGCACCCACACGCCCAGCAACAGCGCCGAGATCAACCGGTGGCCGAGCCGGTCCTGCAACAGCATCGGCACCAGCGTCCCGATGATCCCCGACACCGTCATCACCGCCATGAAGATCACCATTTGCACATCCTTGAACCCGTACTCCGCGGCCAACTTGCTCGCGAAGGACACCACCACGCTCATCCCGGTGGCGAAAAAGAACGAGGCCCCCATCAGCATCGCCAGATCCCGGTAGTTCTTCAACTGGTGGAAGGTCTCCCCCAGCCGCACGAAGCCCGCCGTCAGCCAGGAATTCCCGCCGTGCACCGTGCGTTCGACCGCCGGCTCCCGCAGCCAGAAAATCGTCGGCAGCGTGAAGGCCAGGAACCACAGCCCCGCCATCAGGAAAAACGGCCGCCATTGCTCCGGCGACTTCAATTGGAACAGCGCCATCCCGCCCGCGGTGATGCCGATCAGCAGCAGCGCCGCGAAATACGCCAGCCCCCACGAAAACCCGCTCACCCGCCCGACCTCGTTCTGCCGCGCCAGCGAGGGCAGGAAGCTCGCCAGGAAGTTCTCACCGATCGCGAACGCGAAGTTCGCCGGGATATAAAGCAGCATCGCCAGCCAGACCTGCCCCGTCTGGATGAACGCAAGCCCGCAGGTGAACACGCTGCACGCCAGCCCGGTCACCACCAGCCCGGACTTCTTCCACGCCCGTTCGTCCGCCGCCGCCCCCGCCAGCGGCGAAAACAGCGCCGCGAGCACCATGCTGCCGCCGAATGCCAGCGCCCACAGCCGGTCGTCCCTCGTGCTGTCCTGCACCACCACCGCCTCGAAAAAGATCGAGAACAGCATCGTGTTGACGATCAGCGTGAACGACTGGTTGGCCACGTCGAACGAGATCCAGCTCCACAGTTGCCGCTGCCCGGGGAGACCTTGAAGCGGATAGAGTCGGCGGAGATTCATGGCGATGGCAACAAAGCGCGGCCATCCTCGCCGGATCGCGCCGTATTGCAATCCATCGTGCCTACCGCCCCCGCCCCGCCGCCGATTCTTCGTGCCCGCGGGCGACAAAGCGGCATCTTGCCCTCATCCCGTCGCCACCGATGAAACGATTGCTCCTCATCCTCGCCCTGCTTCCGTCCTGCCAGAAAAAGGAAAGCTCCCCCGCGGCTCCATCCGCCGCCACTTCCCCGCTGCCTCCCGCCGTCGCCGGCTTGGAAAAGAAGGACGGCATGGTCCTGCTGCCCGGCGGCACTTTCAAAATGGGCAACGACCAGGTCTTCGAGGCCATCGTCGAGGGCAAGGCCGTCGAGAAGAAGTTCCCCGAGGAAGGCCCGGCCCACACCGTCACCGTCCAGCCGTTCTGGATCGACGAGACCGAAGTCACCAACGCCCAGTTCGCCGCCTTCATCAAAGCCACCAACTACGTCACCTTCGCCGAGCGCCAGGTGAAGCCCGAGGATTTCCCCGAGGAGGCCCGCGCCAACCTGCCGCCCGGCGGTTTCTCCAACGGCGGCATCGTCTTCCGCGAGGACGCCGGCATCGAGGGCGACCCGAACGCGCCCGGCCGCTCGATCGAGTGGTGGCGCTGGGACCCCGAGGCCAACTGGCGCCAGCCCGCCGGCAAGGGCAGCTCGATCGAGGGCAAGGACGAGCACCCCGTCGTCTGCGTCACCCACGAGGACGCCGCCGCCTACGCCAAGTGGGCCGACAAGCGGCTGCCGACCGAAGCCGAATGGGAGTTCGCCGCCCGCGGCGGGCTCGCGGAAAAAATCTACGCCTGGGGCGACGAGTTCCGGCCCGGCGGCCGATGGATGGCCAACACCTGGCAGGGCGAGTTCCCGAATCAGAACAGCGCCGAGGACGGCTTCACCGGCAGCGCCCCGGTCCGCAGCTTCCCGCCCAACGGCTACGGCCTCTACGAGATGGCCGGCAACGTCTGGGAAGCGTGCAGCGACCTCTACGATCCGACCTACTTCGCCGACTGCGATCCCGACAACCCGCAGGGCCCTTCCCACTGGATCAACCGCGACACCGGGATCAAGGGCGACGGCAAGGTCCACCGCGTCACCAAGGGCGGATCTTTCCTCTGCCACGACTCCTACTGCATGCGCTACCGCCCCGCCGCCCGCCACTCCCAGGACAGCGAGTCGCCGACCAACCACACCGGCTTCCGCTGCGTGAAGTAGCACCACTTCGCAAGTTGTGTGCTGATGGCGGCCGTTTGTTCGACGGCTCCCGAACCGAAGCTCCCGGCCATGACCCGCCTTCTCCTCCTTTTCACCCCGCTGCTCCACGCCGCGGAGCCCTGCCGCGTCGAAATCATCGACAAGGAGAACGGCTGGCCCGTCCCGCTGGTCGAACTCCGCACCATCCACGAGCAGCGCTTCGTCAGCGACAACGCCGGGCTCATCGCCATCGACGATCCCGACCTGCTCGACCGCGCCGTCTGGTTCCATGTGAAGGGCCACGGCTACGGCGTGAAGAAGGACGGCTTCGGCTACGAGGGAATCCGTACTTCACCGGTCGCCGGCGGAACCATCCGGATCGAGGTCGAACGCCGGAACATCGCCAAACGCCTCGGCCGCCTCACCGGCGCTGGCCTCTTCGGGGAATCGGAGAAACTCGGCGAAACCTCACCGCTCCCCGAAAGTGGCATCTTCGGCTGCGATTCGGTCCTGATGACCCGCCATGCCGGCAAACTCTTCTGGCTGTGGGGCGACACCACCCTGCCCGGCTACCCGCTCGGCATCTTTCACTCCACCGCCGCCGTCACGAGCCTCGCCCCGGTCGCGGAGTTCAAGCCGCCCCTCGCCCTTGCCTACAACCATGTCCGCGACAACGAAGGCAAGCTGCTCGGCGTCGCGAAGCTGCCGGGTGACGGCCCGACCTGGCTGACGGGAATGACCAGCTTGCCCGCCCTCGTGCAGGACTTCCGAGTCATCGAGGACAACCCGCCCGGCAACGAACCGAAATTCATCAACGAACCCCGGCTCGTCGCCACCTATTCGAAGATCAAGCCACCCCTCGACGAATACGAATTCGGTCTCTGCGTGTGGAATCCGGATCAGAAACGCTTCGATGTGCAAGAGGTGCTGTGGAAGGGTGTTGGCGAAAAGCCACCGGTCCCGCGAGGACATCCGCTGCTCTGGAAGGACGGGACCGGCAAGGAGTGGGTGCTCTTCGGCGACCCCTTCCCGACCCTGCGCTGCCCTGCGACGTTCGAAGACTGGAAGAACCCCGCCACTTGGGAAAAGCTCCCCGAACCCGCCGCCCCGCGCTCCGCCGAAGACGGCAGCGAGGTCAAACCCCACCGCGGCTCCATCGCCTGGAACCCCTTCCGCAAGAAGTGGATCACCGTCTTCACCCAGCACTTCGGCAAGCCCTCCGCCTTCGGCGAGATCTGGTATGCCGAGGCCGCCGCGCCGACCGGCCCCTGGGGCAAGGCCGTGAAGATCCTGACCCACGACAACTACACCTTCTACAACCCCCGCATCCACCCCGAGCTCGTTCCGGACGATGCCCCCTTCATCGTCTTCGAAGGCACCTACACCGCCGAGTTCGCCGACCGCCCGCAGCCGACGCCACGCTACAACTACAACCAGATCCTCTATCGCCTCGACCTCGACGACCCGAAACTCGCGCCCGCAAGATAACGCGCTTCGTTGCCAGAAAAACCATCCCCAGCCGCTACCGCGAGCTTGATCCTTCCGGCCCCGACACCTCACAGTGACCACTTTCCCACTCCCATGAAATCCGACCGAGACATCGAAAAGACCTACCCCGTCGACGACTTCATCGCCAAGCTCCGCCGCCTGGCCGACTGCCTGGAGTCCGGCGAACAGTTCGAAATCCAGATCGCCGGAGAGCGCATCTACGTCCCCGTTCGCGCCACCTACAGCATCGAGCACGAACGCGAGGACGGCTCCCAGGAGATCGAGTTCCAAATCAAGTGGGACAGTTGATCCCGCCTACCGCGCCAGCCACGCCTTCCATCCGCCGAAGGCCGTGATTTCCTCCGCGGCCTCCGCTGCGCGCGGCTCCGCGATGAAACCGGGCAGTTCGTCGCCGTTCTCCAACAGCACCTTGCCGATCCCCAGCGGCCCTGGGATCTTCGACACGAAGTCCCCGAAGGCCGCGGGTGAAAGCTCCCACACCTCGACCTCGATCGCCGCGCCCTTGGCCTCGTCGCGGATCAGCGCCGGTCGCGGTGGAAGGCTCCCCGCCGCAGGAATCGCGAACATCCGGTAAACCGGCGACGTCCGGGTTCGCGACCGCAGCACCGCCCCGCGGTCCGCGAGTTGCCAGTGCAGCGGCAGGCCCTCCAGATGGGCCCCGCACTCGACGACTGGAATTCCGGGAACGCTGGCCTTCAGACCGGTAACCTCCTCGCCGCCAAACCTCCCGGCCAGCTCCAACAAAACCGCGTCCCACCCCGCTGGCGCTGCCAGGGTCACGCCCCACCTCGCCCGCCCGCCCCGCGCCTCGCCCGCCGGCATTGCGACCGCGGCCAGGTCCAGCAGGTTCATGAAATTCGTGTAGCGACCCAGAGTCGCGTTCGTCTGGTACGGCTCATCCAGTACTTCCGCCACCGTGTAGATCCGCGGTGTGGTCGGCAAAAGCATCACCTCGATCTCCCGCCACACCTTCCCCGCCTCCCGCGCCAGTTCCTGCAAACGGTACTGCGCCCGGAACGTCGCCGCCGCGTCCCAGCCCTTCGACGCCTCAAGGATCTTCCGGGTCACCGGAAACACCTCCCCCGGATGCTCCTCCACGAAGCCCCCCACCGCCGCCCAGCGCTCCGCCACCCAAGGGCCCTCGTAAAGCAGCTTCGCCGCCTCGACGAAGGGCTTCAAATCGATCTCCACCGGCACTCCGCCGATCGCCTTCATCCGCTCCACCGCCGCCGCGAACAAGCCAGGCGTGTCCGGATCCCCGGCGAAATCGAGCTCCCCCGGCACCCCGAAGCGGAAGCGTGCCCCCGCTCTACCCACCGCTTCGATCTCCCGTGAAAACGCATCCGCCTCATCAAAGCCCGCCACCACCGAAGCCACCGCCGCGGCATCTTCCGCCGTGTTCGCAAAGACCGACACGCAGTCCAGCGAGCGACACGCCGGCACCACACCGCGGGTGCTCAGCAGCCCCTTGGTCGGCTTCCACCCGACCAAGCCCTGGAATGCCGCAGGCACCCGCCCCGAACCCGCCGTGTCCGTCCCCAGCGAAAAACAGCACAGCCCCGCCGCCACCGAAGACGCGCTGCCCGAACTCGATCCCCCCGGCAAAAACTCCGCGTCGATCGCATTCCGCGGCACCCCGAACGGCGACCGCGTCCCGACCAAGCCGGTCGCAAACTGATCCAAATTCGCCTTCCCCAGCGGAATCGCCCCCGCCGCCCGCAAGCGCCGCACCACCTCCGCATCCTCCGCCGGCACATAGGAGAAGGCCGGACAAGCCGCCGTCGTCGGCCACCCCGCGACATCGATGTTGTCCTTCACCACGAAGGGAATCCCCCACAGCGGCAGGTCTTTCGGCATCCGCTCCACCTCCTCCGCCAAAGCCTGCAGCTCCTGAAGTTCCGCCAAATGAATGAACAGCGCCGGATCATCCCAGGCGCGGATCTTCTCATAAAACTCCGCCATCAGCCCGACCGGCCGCAAGCCCGCCGCATAACGCGCTTTGATCTCTGAAATCTTCATCTTCTTCAAATCGACAATCTTCAATCAACAATCGGCAATCGACAATTTCCTCGCCACCACCAGCGCCTGCCCCGCCCTCACACTCGCCCCTTCCACCACCAGCACCTCGACCACCTCGAAGTGCTCGTCGGCATCCACCGCCACTTCCATTTTCATCGCTTCCAAGATCACCGCCGTCGCCGCCACCGGAAGCAGATCCCCGGCCTGAACCTGGATCTTCCACACGCTGCCGGTCACCGGGCTGTCCAGCGTCACGCAGCCGTCGGGGATCGTGATCTCGCTTTCCTCCACCACCTCCTCGGCCGGCGCGTCCATCACCAGACCCGCTTCTTCCCAACGCCTGCGCTCCGCCTCGAAAGCCGCGCGCTGCTTCAAGCGGAACGCCTCGATCTCCACCGCGTGCTGTTCGAGATAGGCCTCGTAGTCCGCGAAACGGAACACCGACTCCTCGATCTCCAGCTTGTGCCGGCCGCGCGGCACCTCTTCGCGCAAGCGCAGCAATTCCTCCGCGCTCACCGGATAGAAGCGCAGCTGGTCGAAGAACCTCAGCAGCCACGGCTTCTCGAAATCCTCCGTCTTCCGCCAGCGGTTCCACACCGGGATCGTGCGCCCGGTGAACTGATAGCCGCCCGGACCTTCCATCCCGTAAATGCAAAGATAGGCCCCTCCGATGCCGACCGCGTTCTCCGGCGTCCAGGTCCGCGCCGGATTGTACTTCGTCGTCACCATCCGGTGCCGCGGGTCCAGCGGCGTGGCCACCGGCGCACCGAGATAAACGTCGCCGAGGCCCATCACCAGATAAGAGGCATCGAAGAAAATACGATACACCTCGTCGATCGATTCCAGCCCGTTGATCCGCCGGATGAATTCGAGGTTGCTCGGGCACCACGGCGCGTCCGGCCGCACGCTCTGCATGTAGCGCTGGATCGCCTCCCGCGTGCTCGGGTCGTCCCAGCTCAGCGGCAGGTGCACGATCCGCGTCGGCACTTCGATCTGCTCCAAGGGCGGCAGTGACAGGATGCCCTCGCGGATCGTTTCCCAAAGATCGCAGCGCCCGATCACCCACGGATCGAAATGCACCTGCAAGGAGCGGATGCCCGGCGTCAGGTCGATGATTCCCGCCAGTTCCTGCTTTTTCAGCCACTCGTAAACCACGTGCGCCTTGAAGCGCAGCTTGAGATCGAGGTGGTGCGGGCCGAACTCGATCAGGATGTAGCGGTCGCCGGCGCGGCGGACGACGACGCTGTCATCGCCTTCGCCGAAACTGTCGAGGATGGGAGATGGAAGATGGGAGATGGTGGATGTGGGATCCGGAAGATCCTTGATGTCGCCGTTGAGGAAAGCCGCCACCGCGAGGCTTTGATCACGAGCCCAGGCTTCGTCGACGGGGACGAAGGTGATGCGGTCGCCGGGGCGGAGCTGGCCGAGCTTCCACAGTTCGGCATCCACCACCACCACCGGGCACACGAAGCCGCCGAGGCTCGGTCCGTCGGGACCGAGGATGACCGGCATGTCGCCGGTGAAATCGACCGCGCCGATCGCGTAAGCATTGTCATGCAGGTTCGACGGATGAAGCCCCGCCTCGCCCCCGTCGGTCCGCGCCCATTTCGGCTTCGGGCCGATCAGCCGGACGCCGGTGCGGGCGGAGTTGTAGTGAACTTCCCAGGCCGTCGCGAAGAAGGTCTCGATGTCCTCGTCGAGAAAGAAGTCGGGTGCCCCGTGAGGACCATAGAGCACACCGATCTTCCAATCGTGCGTTAAGGAGAGGGGACACTCCTGTCCCCTCCCCGTCACGACAGAAGTGTCGTGACTCCTTATCCCCAGCACATCCCCCGGCAACAAAGCCCTCCCAAACGGTCCGCCGAATTTCCCCAGCGTGAACGTCGCCGCGCTCCCCAGGTAATCCGGCGACTCGATCCCGCCCGCCACCGCCAGATAGCAGCGCATGCCCGGGCCCTCGATGCGGCCGATCTTCAGCGTGTCCCCCGCCGCCACCTCGAAGGCCGCGCCGAAAGCCACCGCTTCGCCATTTTTCAACACCAGCACTTCCGCGCCGGCGATCGCCACCACGGCCGCGGTGTTGAAGCGCAGCGTCGGGCCGCTCATTGTGATCTCCAGACCAGCCGCGCCTTCTGGATTGCCCACGAGACGGTTCGCGAGCCGGAACGACAGCGAATCAAAGGGTCCGCAAGGCGGCACCCCGACCTCCCACAGCCCGGTCCGTCCCGGCCAATCCTGCACCGTGGTCATCGTCCCCGCCGACAGCACGTCGAAGGTTTTCGGCCGATAATCGAAGGACGCCATGTCGCGCATCGCCACCCCGCCCGCGACGAAGAGCGGCCAGCGCGCGACCTGTCGCAGGTAGCGCAGGTTGGTTTCGATCCCGGAGATCCGGCTCTCGTCGAGCGCCCGACCTAACAGCTCCACGGCCTCCGCCCGGTCCACCCCGTGGACCATGACCTTGCTCAGCAAGGGATCGTAGTACGGACTCACCTCGGTGCCCGCGACGATCCAGCCGTCGCAGCGCGCCCACTCCGGAAAACTCGCCTCGGTCAGCAGCCCGCAGCTCGGGCGGAAGTTGTGGTTCGGATCCTCCGCATAGACCCGGGCCTGGATCGCGTGGCCCCGCGGCTCCGGCGAGGACAGCGGCATCACCCAGCCGGGATCGAGCGCCAGCCGGATCATCCACTCGACCAGATCGATCCCCATCACCAGTTCGGTCACCCCGTGCTCGACCTGCAAGCGGGTGTTCACCTCCAGGAAGAAGAAATCCCCGCGGTCCGCGTCGTAGATGAACTCAACCGTGCCCGCCGACCGATAACTCACGCTCTCGCCCAGCTTCACCGCCGCCGCGTGCAGGGCACTCCGCACCGCCTCCGGCAAATCCGGCGCGGGGGTTTCCTCGAAGACCTTCTGGTTGCGCCGCTGCACCGAGCAATCGCGCTCGCCGAGCGCCAGCACCCGGCCCGCGCCATCTCCGAAAATCTGCACCTCGACGTGCCGCCCGCGCTGGATGAAGCGCTCGATGAACACACCGCCAGAGCCGAAGCTCCGCTCGCTAAGCCGGACCACGCTCTCGAACTCCCGCGCCAGCTCCTCCGCGTCGCGGCACACCTTCATCCCGATCCCGCCGCCGCCCGCCGTGCTCTTCAGCATCACCGGATAGCCGATCAACTCCGCCGCCGCGACCGCCGCTTCCGCGCTCTCTAACAGATCTGTTCCCGGCACCAGCGGCACTCCCGCTTCGCCCGCCAAGCGCCGGGCTTCGTGCTTCAGTCCGAAAGCGATGATCTGCTCCGGCGTCGGCCCCAGCCACTTGACCCCGACCTCCTCGCACATCCGGGCGAAGTCGGTGTTCTCGCTCAAAAGGCCGTAGCCCGGGAACACCGCGGCCGCGCCGCTTTGCTTCGCGATTTCAATCAGCGCGTCCTTCCGCAAATAGCTCTCCGACACCGGCCCCGGCCCGAGCCGAAGCGCTTCGTCCGCGAGATCCACGTGCGGTGCCCCGGAGTCCGGATCTGAATACACGGCAATCGCCCGGTGACCAAGTTGGTGAACGGTGCGAATCGCCCTGGCTGCGATCTCTCCACGATTTGCGATAAGGATGTTCATGAAAAACTGGGAGCGCGGAATTCATTCCGCAGCAGGATTTGTCGGAAGTCTCGCGGAATGAATTCCGCGCTCCAATTAGTCGAAAATCAGCACTTCCACCGGTGTCGGGTTCCAGCCGTTGCACGGGTTGTTCAATTGCGGGCAATTCGAAATGAGGCACACGACATCCATCGCCGCCACCATCTCGACGTAGCGACCGGGAGCTGAGATCCCGTCCGCAAACGTCAGCCCACCCTCGGGCGACACCGGCACGTTCATGAAGAAGTTGATGTTGCACGCGATGTCCCGCTTCGTCAGCTCCACCTTCCACTCCTGCGCCCCGCGGATGAAGGAATCGCGGCAGGCGTGCATGCACTCCTTGTCGTGAGCATAGCGCATCGTGTTCGACTCCCGCGAACAAGCGCCGCCAAGCGTATCATGGCGACCGCAGGTATCGGCGGTGATCTCCAACAAGACATTCCCCTCCGTGCTCATCAGCTTCGTCCCGGTCGTCAGGTAGAGTGCCTGCTGGGCCTGGATGGTGCCGTCGGCCGAATAGCGCTCGGTCGGATCGGCGGCGCTGTAGAACAGCGTGTCGGCGGCCTGGTTCCCCTCGAGATCGAGGATCCGCAGGGTCTGGCCCTTCTTGATTTCGTGGACCCACCAGTCGCCCGCCGGGATGACGTGGCGGTAAGTGGCGCAGGCCGGATCGAGAATGCTTTCGGTCATGGCGGTCAGAAGCGCAGGGCGTGATAGGTTTCGTTGTTCTCCCAAGCGCGGAGATTCTCCGGCCGGACGGCGAAGCACGGATCGTCCGGCCCCGGAGCCTCGCCCGCCAGGACTTCCAGCTTCACCGACCGCGGCCGATAGACGGGATCGGGATCGAAGGGGTGCTGGCAGGTGTTGAGCACCACCAGCGTGTCGATTTCAAAGCGCAGTTCGACGAGATCGCCCGCCTTCGAGTGCCCAGGGACGAAGGACAGCTTGCCGGTCTCATCGGCCACCACCTTGGAGAACCAGTTGAGATTCGGCACCAGGTCCTTCTTGCCGTGGCCCCACTTGGCGAGCTCGATCAGGAAGCCATCGCGGCCGTTGCGATACCAGTCGTTGCGGGCTTGCTGGTAGTTGTGCTCGCCGTACTTCGCGAGCACCCGAGCGGCATCCGAGTGGCCGCAGACCGTGTCGTGCCAGCCGACGGTGTCGGCGGTGATCGAGGCCAGCAGCCGGCCCATGTCGGAGTGCAGGCAATACGGCGCGCGGAGGTAGAAAATGTGCTGCCCTTTCAGCGTGTCGGGCATGTTGTAGCGCTCGTTCCGCTCCAGTGCGTTGTAGAGCAGCATCGACACGTTCGCGCCCCCCTCCAGATCGGTCATCCGCAGCCGCTTGCCACGGGAAATCACGGCGGACCACATACCCGCGCCGCTGAGGTTCTTTTCGTGGATGGTCTTCATCAATCGGCAATCTGAAATCTTCAATCGTCAATTCCCCCGCTTCGCATGCAGCGGCGGGATCAAATGCGGCGTCAGCGTCAACTGCGCGGTCTTCACTCCCTTGCAGGTGACCAGCTTGTTCGCGATCTCCCGCAGTGTCCGCGCCGGCCCCTGCATCAGGATGACTTCCAGCACGTGCTCGTCCTCCAGCAGCACGTGCTGGGAGGAAATCACCTCGGCGATGTGATCGCGGAAGATCCGGGAAAGGTCGCGCAGCAGGGTGCTCTTCGACTCGTCGTAAACCAGCGTCAGCGTGCCGGCCATCACCTCGGTGCCGACTTTCCCCAGATGCTGGGCCGCATGCTGGTGGACCATTTCCGCCACCGCCTGGGAGCGACTGTCGAATCCGCGCTCCCCGACCAAGCGGTCGAGCGCCTGGAAAGTCTCCTCGGGCATCGAGACGGTCACCCGCCTCACCCCGTCGTTGTTGTCGTCCGCTGCCATCGGCAGGGAAACTAAGCAGACCCGGGGCCAGTATGAAGAAATTTTTCGTTCGTCATACCCAAAACGGCAACGATTCCGCTTCGGGAAGGAATGACTTTGAGCCGCCTCAGGCCTTCTTCGGCGCGATGCGGATGCAGTCCATCGCGACCTCGATGCCGAGGTCCGGACGGCGCTCGGCCACCCATTTCTCGATGTCCGACACCGCCGGATAGTCGACCGCGCCGACGTGGCGGAAGCAACGGGCGTCGTCGATCAGCACCACGAAGGGCTGCTTCATTTCCGGCGAAAAGATCGCCTCCAACTCGCCCCACACCGGGCAATTCAGGTCGCCCTGCGCGGTGTCGCCACCGGAATAGTGCCCGTCGAGCCAGAACAAGGTCGGTGCGTCGAGCTTCGCCACGATCTGTGGCATCACCTTGCCGCTGTCACCCTGATGCAGCTCGACATTGGCCACGCCGGCAAAGCGCTGCTTGGCTTCGGTGTAGAATTTCTCCGCCAGCTCGATCGAGTAGACCTTGCGGAACTCGCCGCGCATCGCCTCGACCGTGTCGCCTTTGAAAGTCCCGGTCTCGACCAGCACCTGGAGGCCGTGGCTCTGCTTGTAATCGAGCAGCATCTCGCGCTTGGCCAGCGGCGGCGGCGGGTCGGGACGTCCGTCCTCGATCCACTTGCTGTACTTCCGCTTCTCCTTGAGATTCTTGAACCAGGACATGGGCGGGCCGAGGCTAGGGGCTGAGGCCGCGCGGTCCAAGCGCATTTTCGAGCCCCGCCGGGGCCGGTCTCACTTCCGTCCCGCGTGCCAGCCGGGTAGCAGGAAGATCGAGAACGTCATCGAAAGCAGGATTCCGATCACCGCGACCTGACCCAGGCTGACCAGCGCGTCGCTGGAGGAGAACATCAGCGAGCCGAAGCCGATCACGTTCGACGCCCCGCAGAACAGCAGCGCCTTGCCGGTGCCGTTCCAGAGTTCCTTGAAGCACATGCCGGTGCGCTTGAGGGTGAGCGTGACGTGGATGGCGTAGTCGATGCCGGTGCCTAACAGCAGCGGGGTGGCCATCAGGTTGACGAAGTTCCATTTCAGGTCGAACAGCCGCATCAGCGCGAGCAGGACGACCGCGCTGACCAGCATCGTCATCAGCGCCAGCCCGACATCCCGGCCGCGGCGGAAAATGAGGAACATCATCAGCACCAGCAGCACGCCCATCGGGACCAGCATGCGGGTCATGTCTTCCTTCACCAGGCCGGCGATGGCGGGCTTGAAAAGGCTCCAGCCGGCGAGCCAGATGCCGTCGCCGTTCAAGGCACGCAGCCGAGGATAGCCGGGCGTCAGCGGATCGACTTCCGGCGCGGGCAGCACCGAGCCGAGGACCAGCCCACCGCCGTTCTCGCCGCGTTGGAGGAAAAGCCGCATGACCTCGCGGGCGGCCGCCGATTCCGGGTAGAAGCCTTTCGCCGTCCCGGCCTTCGCGAGGAAACCGAAGACCTGGCGACCCAGCGCGGTGCCTTCTTCGGTGAAGCCCGCCTCATCCGCCTGGGCCAGCAGCCGCGGCGCCTCCGCCGACAACGCGAGCAGGACCGCGCGGTTGCTTTCCTGCCGGTCCGGGTCCGGCCACCAGCCGGATGGCAGGGACGATTCAAGGAGGACGCCATCATCCTCGGCGGCGGCGAGGCGGCGCTCGGCTTCGGCGAGGTGGGCGCGCATCGTCAAATCGTCCGGAGCCTCCACCACCAGCCGGAGCTGGCGCGGGTCCTTGTCGGGGAATTTCTCCTGCATCCGCTCGAAGGCCGCCATCGCGGCGCTGTCGCGGGGGCGCATGATCTTGGAGTCGAACTCGACGCCCGGCATGCCCAGCGTCCCAAGAATGGCGAGGGCGGCCACCACCAGTCCGCCGGTCAGCAGCAGCGATCTCTTGCGGCGCGGAATCCACTTCGCCTCGTCTTCCGCCGGGGCACGGTCGACGCCGAACTTCGCGACCCACGGCAGATAGAAAACGATCATCAGGATCCCCGCGGCAAGCAGCCCGAAGGCGACGATCGATCCGAGCTGCGCCATGCCCGGCAGGCCACCGAGATTCAGGGCGGAAAAGACCACCGTCGTGGTGATCGCGCCGCAGAGCACCGGCGGACCGGCGGCGCGGAGCAGCTTCTTGCGGTCGTGGCCGGCGGCCTTCGCCTCCTGGCAGATCACCAGGCCGTAGTCGGTGGCCAGGCCGATCAGGATCTCGGCCGAGGCGAGCGCCATGATACTAAGTTCCCCGTAGATCCAGCCAGCGACACCCAAGGCGACCGCGAAGACCATGCAAAGCGTGATGACCAGGCCGTGGAGCAGCATCAGCCGCCGCTGCATCCACCAGAACAGCAGCGCGATCAGCGTGAGGGTGATCCCGATCGACCCGCTCATGTCTTTCTCCATCGCCAGGCCGATCTCCGAGGAAAAGGCGGGCTCCCCGGTGATGCTGACTTTGAACGGGCTGTCCCCTGCCCCCTGCCAGTTCGCAATCGAGCCCCGGACCCGGTCGAGCCACTCGCCCGCCTCGCGGTAGCCGGGGATCTCCCCGGGAGCGTCGATGAAGATCAGGTGAGAGGTGCCATCGGCACTGGCGAAGCCCGCACCGCCGCCGGAGGACTCCAGCACATCGGCCACGGCGGGATGGGCGAGGAAGCCGAAGGGATCGTGCGCGTTCATCGCCAGGTCCTGGCCGGACAGCGCCGTGGCGAGTTCTTCCAGCGCGGTGTCGAAGGTGGTCTGAGAGTTCTCCGGCGACAGCCGTGCCGCCAGGTCGCGGGTCGCCGCCGGGTCGCCGTTGAGCCAGAGGTAGGCGAGCAGCTCCGACAGCCCCTCAGGGTCGGCGGTCCAGCGCGGCTGCCAGCGGGCGCTCTTCACCACGCCGTCCTTCTCCAGCGCCTCGGCGAGGGACTTGGCGGCATCGGCCGGAGAAAGGTCGCCATCGGTCTCCAACAGCAGGATCGCCTCGTCCTGCCGCGCGAAAGCCTGGTGCTGGGCCTTCAGGCCCTTCACCTCCGGCAGCTCGCCGGGTAGCATCGAGAGGATGTCGGTGTCGAACCTCAGCCGGGACAAGCCCATGGCCGCGACGGCGATCGCCGCGAGGAGCATCCCGTAGAGCCACCATTTCCGCATGCCCGCGGAGGCTAGGAGGAATGAGGCCGCTGGAAAGTGCCGAGTGAGGAAGCTGATTGGCACTTGGAACTTTTCACTTGGAACTTCACGCTGCCCCCATGCGCCTGCTCCTCACCTTGCTCACCCTGGTCTCGGTCGCCCGCGCCGAGCTCGACCTCAAGCCCCTGGAGACCTGGATCAGCCGCCAGAAGTCGCTGCAAAGCCTCGACGCCGACTTCGTGCAGGAGCGCAAGCTGCCGTCGCTCAAGAAACCGATCACCACCCCCGGCCGGATGCGCATGGTCCGGCCCGGCAAGCTGCTGTGGGAACTCGGCTCGCCGGTGAAGACCCTGGCGGTCTCCGACGGGACCACCATGACTTTGCTCGATGTCGCCAAGAAGCGCGGCAAGAAGATCGAGTCCGGATCGCCGGAAGCGAAGCAGTTCACCCTGCTTTCCGACGAGTCCTTCCGCGACCTCGCCAGCTTCCAGCAGACCTTCGAGCTGGTGGAATCGAGGATGACCGGCGGCATCTATCAGCTCACCGTCCGCCCGAAGGACAAGGCGATGCGCAAGAACGTCTCGTGGATGTTCCTCGACATCGACACCGCCACCCAGGAACTGCGCGCCATGGCACTGGAACTGGAAGACAAGACCAGGATCCGCACCGTTTTCTCCAATGCGAAGATCAACCCCAAGATCGATCCCGCCATCTTCACCCCGGACACCGCCGGCTATTTGATGAAGTGAAGCCGGTGAATCGGTGAGTCGGTCCTACCGACCTACCGACCTACCGACCTACCGACCTACCGAAACACCGACCTACCGATTCCACCGAAACACCGCCTTTTCCCTTCCCCTCCCCCGCCCGGCTCCGCTTAGTCTCGCCATCGTGGATCCTGAGATTCGTGCACTCATTGAAAACTCCTTCACCGGCGGTGCCAGCGATGTCTTCCTGACGGAAGGCGAACGCCCCCGGGTCCGCGGCGACGGGGAAATCATCATCGCCCACGGCGGCCCGGTTTCACGCGAGGCCATCGCCGAGATCTGGCGGGAATGCGGCCTGGATCCGGACAAGGTCACCGATGGCGACGCCAGCCTGAGCGTCGACCAGACCGGCCGCCTCCGGGTGAACGCCTTCCGCACCCTCGGCCGGCTGGCACTCGCCCTCCGGACCATCAAACGCGAGATCCCCGACTTTCCCGAACTCGGCCTGCCGGAGCCCCTCCTCACCTCCTGGATGGAACGCCGCTCCGGCCTGGTGCTGGTCACCGGACCGACCGGTGCCGGCAAGTCGACCACCCTCGCCGCCTGCCTCCAGTGGATCAACCGCCACCAGGCCCGCCACGTGGTCACGCTGGAGGACCCGATCGAATACCTCTTCGAAAACCAGCGCTCGTGGTTCTCCCAGCGCGAAATCCGCCGCGACACCGGCGACTTCGACGTCGCCCTGCGCGCCTCGCTGCGACAAAGCCCCGACGTCATCCTGATCGGCGAGATCCGCGATGCCGAGACCGCCGCGACCGCCCTCCGCGCCGCGGAAACCGGCCACCTGGTGCTGGCCACCCTCCACAGCTCCGGCGTGGCGGACACGGTCGAGCGGCTGACCCGCATGCTCGACACCGCGCACGGGGCCACCGCCTCCCTGCTCGGCCAACAGCTCGTCGGCATCCTTTCCCAACAGCTCCTGCCCCAGATCAACGGCGGCGTCCTCGCCATCCTCGAATACGTCCAGAACGAGGCCGCGGTCCGGAAATGGATCGCCGAAGGCAACTACACCGACCTCAAGGACCACCTCCAGCGCAGCGACGACTCGATTGCCTGCTCGTTCCTCCGCTATCTGATCGCGGCGACCCAGCAAGGCATCATCGACCCCGACACCGCCCGGTCCGCCACCGACCGACCCCAGGATTTTGATCGCGCCATGCGCGGCATTTCATAGCTTCACCCGCCAATCCCCGTGAGCCAGGCCCGCGAAATCACCGACTATCTCCGCCAAGCCGTCGAGCTCGGCGGCTCCGACCTCCACCTTTCCGCCTGGGCACCTCCGGCGGCACGGGTCGGGGGAAACCTGGTCCCGCTCGAAGACTTCCTGCTGGATCCCGAGACGACCCGCCGGCTGATCCTCGACACCCTCTCGGAAACCCAACGCGCCGCGCTCGAGCAAAACTGGGAACTCGACTACGCCCTCCAGATCGAAGGCGTCGGCCGTTTCCGCGGCAACGTCCACATCGCCCGCGGCAGCCACGAGGCGGCCTTCCGCCACATCCCGCAGCACATCCCGGAACTCGGCGAACTGGGCCACCACGCCACCGTCCACGACATTTGCGCGCTCCGCCGCGGCCTGGTGCTGGTCACCGGGATCACCGGCTCCGGCAAATCGACCACGCTCGCCTCGATGATCCGCCGGGTTTCCGAAAACCGCTCCGGCATCATCGTGACGATCGAGGACCCGATCGAGTTCCTCTTCTCCCACGCATCCTGCCTGATCAAACAGCGCGAGGTCGGCTCCGACACCCGCGGCTTCCCGATCGCCCTGCGCCAGGCCTTGCGCCAGGACCCGGACGTGATCGTGGTCTCCGAGCTACGCGACCTCGAAACCATCCGCATCGCCCTGACCGCCGCGGAAACCGGCCACCTGGTACTCGCCACCTTGCACACCGTGGACGCGCCGCAGTCGATCGACCGCCTGGTCGATGTCTTCCCGCCCGATCAACAACCACAGATCGTCACCCAGCTCGCCGGGGTGCTCGAAGCCGTGGTCTCGCAGCGGCTGATCCAGCGCGCCGACGGCCAGGGCCGGGTGCTCGCCTCCGAAGTCCTGCGTGCCAACCACGGCATCCGCGCCTGCATTCGAGAACGAAAACTGGAGCAGCTCGTCGGCTTGATGGAAATCGGCTTCAAGGATGGCAACCGCACCATCGACCAGTCGATCGCCGGCTTGCTCGACAGCGGCTACATCACCCGCGAGGAAGCCCTCCACCACTGCCGCGAAAAGCGGACCTTCGACACCCCGCCACCCGCCGTCGAAGCCAAGAAACCCAAATCGATCTGGACCTGATGGACCCCCGCGTTGCCACCACCCTCAAGCTGGCGATCTTCGCCGTGCTCGCTCTTGTCGTCTTCTCCTTCGGCTCGAAGCACTACAAGAAGTTCAAGCGCAAGGAGGCCCTCGTCGCCGAGATGCGGACGCTGGTCTCTGAAGCCTCCTTCTACCGGTCGCTGACCGAAGCCGACGCCCGCGGCGTGCTCTTGAAAGGCATCGCCAAGGTCGAGGAAGCCAAGTCGCTCGGGGTCGAACCAAGCGCCTACTTCGATCTCGTCTTCAAGCGGGACAAGAGCAAGGAAGACCCGGCCGACGAGTTCGAAGACCGCCCCGCACGCCTGAAGCTTGCCCAGGACACGCTGCTGCGGGCGCACCAGCACGCGGTGCAGCTCAAGCTGCTGGAAACGCCGGAGGCCCGGCTCGACCTCGCCGACGGGAAGATGCCCGACGTGACTCCCAAGCCGGTCATCGCCTACACCATCGACCCCGCCATCTCGCCGGGGCTGGAGAAGGTCGTGCCCAATCTGGAACTCGTCCCCGGCGACAAGAAGAAAGAGGCTCCGACCGACTTGGAAATCGCCGCCGCCCGGAACCTGGCCGCGGACCTTTACAGTGCGCAGATCATCGACCGCGAGACCGAAAAGCGGATCACCGAGCACTTCCGACCTGAATTGAAGAAATAGCAACGGACGCCGATCCACCTTGACCCGGAGATGCGGGGAGAATCAGTTGATAGCGCTCGATATGGAGCATGCTATGAAATCCAACCTACCCCACCTCCCCCTGTTTCGTTCCGGCTTCGCCGCCGCCCTCCTCCTCGCCAGCGCGCTTTCCGCCGCGGCGCAAACCTACTTCCGGGTCAATTCGGGAGGAGGCAACATCCTCGGGGCTGTCCTGACCATCGACCACCCCGCGCTCAACGGCAAACCCAAGGTCAAGCCGCTGATCACCCAGTTCTGGAGTGCCGTTTACAATGCACGTCCGGTCGGCGTCCAGTACAACGGCACGCTCGGGCGCTGGCAGATCGTCAACGAAAACGGCGATGATATCCCCGCCAATGCCAAGTTCAACGTGCTGATCGCGAAAGGGGCCAAGACGGTGCTCGCCTCGCCCACCAATACCACCAGCGACCTGACTTTCTTCCCGATCGCCAAGGGGGTTCCAACGGCCCGCTTGCTGGCAACCCACGTGACCAACCCGGTGGCAGGCCTTCCTTCGACCTAATCGGAGCGCTACCATGGCCTCTACTACGTGCCGGGCGGGCCCAGCTACGGCAACCAGTGGTCGCTCTTCACCGAGAACACCGAGAACATGGAAGCCATCGGCTTCCATGTCGCCGACGTGACCAAACTGAAGAACGGCGAGAACCCGGCCTCCTTCGTCTTCACGGCCGCCGGCGGCAACATCAGCGGGCATATCGCCACGATCGACACCCCCTTGACCAACGACAATCCGAACGCCTTCGTGTTCATCCAGCACGTCTGGACCTCGGCTAGCCCGACCTATCTCAACCGGCCGCTCGGTGTTTACTATTCGGGCGGCAGATGGAGAATCTTCAACCAGGATTTCGCGGACATGCCAAACAACACCGCGTTCATCGTCCTCGTGCTGCCTGGCACCGGAGTCTGACCGAATCCCGTTTTTCAAGCCGTGCCCCGCACCCGCGGGCACGGCTTTTTTCATGCCTCACTCGTGGATCCGCCGCGTGATTTCCAGCGCCAGCTCCAGCGCCGCCGTCCCCTGCTGACCGGTCACCGCCGGGTCCTCGCCGCGCGCGACACTGGCAATGAAGGCCGCCAGTTCCAGCTTCAGCGGCTCGCCCTTCTCGACCTCCACCTCCGCCCGCTGGATGCCCATGCCCTCTTTCCAATGGATCTGGCCGGCCTGCTCCTGGTAGTCGAGCGACAGGTAGCAGTCCGACTGGAACACGCGGATCTTGCGCATCTTCTCCGGGCTGATTCGGCTGGCCGTGACGTTCGCCACGCAGCCGTTGGCGAAGCGGATCCGCGCGTTGGCGATGTCCTCGGAGGTCGTCAACACCGGCACGCCCACCGCATCGATGCTCTCCACCGGCGAACGGACCAGATGGAGGATGATCTCAAGGTCATGGATCATCAGATCCAGCACCACGCCGATGTCGACGCTGCGGTTCGGGAAAGGCGAAAGCCGGTGCGCCTCGATGAATTTCGGATGGGTCAGCCGGTGCTCCAGTTGGCGCAGGACGGGATTGAAGCGCTCGATGTGCCCCACTTGCAGGATCCGTCCGGTCCGTCGCGCGGTCTCCACCAGCGCTCCGGCATCCTCGACCGACGGGGCGATCGGCTTCTCCATCAAGATGTGCGTTCCCAGTTCCATCAGCCGGCAGCCGACCTCGCGGTGGGCCACCGTCGGGACCGCCACGCTCACGGCATCGGCCAGCCCCGCGAGTTCTTCCAGCGAGGTCACCGGCACCGCGCCGAACTCGTCCGCCACCGCCTTGGCCCGCGCTGGATCGGCATCGTAGACCGCCGTCAGCCTCGCCCCGGGGATCATGCTGTAAACGCGGGCATGATTGCGCCCCATCGATCCCGCCCCGGCCACTCCCGCACGCATGATTTCCATGTCGTTTCCTATGCCTGCCGCCCGCCCGGCAGCAAGCCCCGGCCGGGGCATCCTTCGCCGGCCGATGGCGGACGTCGGCAAAAAATGCCGAGGAAGTCCCCAAGATTCCCCGTTCCACCCCGTTCCGTCCCCTGAACTCTCTGAAAAAGGCTGTTTTTGCGACTGGTCAGCCTTTCTGTGAAACGTATCCTGTCCGCCTCCAACCCCTCTATCCATGAGCCTCCACGCCCAGCTAAGCCCCGAAGCCCAAGCCCGACTCCAGGCCCAGCGCCGCAATTCGACGATCTCGTCGATCATCATTTCGTTCCTCGTGATCGTCCTGATCTGCCTGGTGCTCGCCTTCATTTTCCTCCCCGCCTGGGTCAAGGAAACGCCGGTGATCGTCAGCTACCAGGGAACCACCATCACCGATGAGAACCTGGAAGTGAAGAAGATGAACAACTCGGTCGAGCGCAAGCCGTCCGCCCCGTCTTCCTCGATGGCCAAGGTGATCGCCGCCAACACCGTCTCCCCGACCGCCGTGCCGGTCCCGGAAGTCGACGTGCCCGATCCGTCCACCGACTTCGGCAATGGCGATGACTTCGGCGACGGCTTCGGTTCCGGCGGTGACGGCGGCGGCGGCGGCGGCTTCGGCAACATCCCGGCCACCATGAAGAAGCGCTGCTCGCCCGAGGACCGCATGGCCCGCCTCACCGAAAACGGCGGCACCCCGCAGTGCGAGGAAGCCGTCATGAAGGGCCTCCGCTGGCTGAAGTCGACCCAGAATGCCGACGGCAGTTGGACCGGCACCAACCAGTGCGCGATGACCGGCCTGGCGCTG
Source organism: Haloferula sp. (assembly GCA_044372775.1). Classification (GTDB taxonomy): domain Bacteria; phylum Verrucomicrobiota; class Verrucomicrobiia; order Verrucomicrobiales; family Akkermansiaceae; genus Haloferula. The sequence goes on along the minus strand of JBIPNO010000009.1, from coordinate 89,996 downwards.
CTCGCCTACCTCGGCCACTGCGAAACCCCGCTCTCCGAGGAATTCGGCGACTCCGTCCTCCGCGCCATCACCTTCCTCGTCAACCGCGGCATGGCCAAGGACGGCGTGATGTGTTCCTCCGCGTCGACCCAGCAGTTGCCCTACGAGCACGCCATTTCCACCTACGCCATCGCCGAGGCCGCCACCTTCTGCAAGCAGCTCAACATCAACGTGCCGAACCTGATGGAAGTGGCCCAAAAGGCGGGCCAGTTCATCATCAGCAACCAGAACGAGAACGGCGGCTGGGCTTATGGCTACACCGAAAAGGGCGGGCACACCGACCTTTCCGTCGTGGCCTGGCAGATCCAGGCGCTCAAGGCCTGCAAGCACACCGGCCTCGATTTCAAGAACATGACCCGCTGCATCCGCAAGGGCCTCGATTATGTCGAAGCCCGCCAGGGCTCGGACGGTGGCTTCGGCTACGCCGGCAAGGGCGACTCGCACGCGGACAACAAATACTGCACGCTGACCGGTGCCGGCATGCTCTGCCTTCAAATGTGGAACAAGGAATCCGCCGGCAGCGTCCGCAGCGGCGCGAAATACATCGAGAAGAAGTCCAAGCTCGATTACAACACCGCCGACGCCGACCTCTACGGGCACTACTACGAAGGCCAGGCGATGATGAACCGAGGCGGGGAACAGTGGAAGAAGTACAACGAGATGTTCCGCGACCAGATCCTCAACAACCAGAATGCCGACGGCTCCTGGAAGGCTCCGGGCGGCGGCAAGAAGCTCAATGCCGCAGGCGCGACCTTCGTCGGCAACGCCCACTACCGGAACTGCCTCTGCATCCTGATGCTGGAAGTCTATTACCGCTTCCTTCCCGGCACCGGCGGCAAGTGAGCCGGGTGCGGTCCGGGGCTTTCTGAAAAGTTTTTCGGAAAGTCCCAAGATCCCGCCGCGCCGGCCGTTTCTAGGGGCGAAATCTCAGCGACCCGTCCGGTTTTTCGACTGGCTTGTCGCTCTCCGCCGCGTAGTTTGTTCCTCAACAACTCTTAGAAACATGAGCCTCCACGCCCAGCTAAGCCCCGAAGCCCAGGCCCGACTCCAGGCCCAGCGCCGGAATTCGACGATCTCCTCGATCATCATTTCGTTCCTGGTCATCGTCCTGATCTGCCTCGTCCTCGCCTTCATCTTCCTCCCCGCCTGGGTCAAGGAAACACCGGTGATCGTCAGCTACCAGGGAACCACCATCACGGATGAGAACCTGGAAGTGAAGAAGATGAACAACTCGGTCGAGCGCAAGCCGTCCGCCCCGTCTTCCTCGATGGCCAAGGTGATCGCCGCCAACACCGTCTCCCCGACCGCCGTGCCGGTCCCGGAAGTCGACGTGCCCGATCCTTCCACCGACTTCGGCAACGGCGATGACTTCGGCGACGGCTGGGGCTCCGGTGGCGACGGCGGCGGCGGCGGCGGCTTCGGCAACATCCCGGCCACCATGAAGAAGCGCTGCTCGCCCGAGGATCGGATGGCACGGCTCTTGGAAAACGGTGGCACCGCCCAGTGCGAGGAAGCCGTCGTGAAAGGCCTGCGCTGGCTGAAGTCGACCCAGAATGCCGACGGCAGCTGGACCGGCAGCAACCAATGCGCCATGACCGGCCTGGCGCTGCTCGCCTACCTCGGCCACTGCGAAACCCCGCTGTCCGAGGAATTCGGCGACTCCGTCCTCCGCGCCATCACCTTCCTCGTCAACCGCGGCATGGAGAAGGATGGTGTACTCGCTTCCTCCGGCGAGAAGAACCACCTGCCCTACGAGCACGCCATCGCCACTTACGCCCTCGCCGAGTCCGCCACTTTTTGCAAACAGCTCAACATCAACGTTCCCAACCTGATGGAAGTGACCCAAAAGGCGGGCCAGTTCATCATCAGCAATCAGAATGATAATGGAGGCTGGGCCTACGGTTACGTCGAAAAGGGCGGACACACCGACCTTTCCATCGTGGCTTGGCAGGTCCAGGCGCTGAAAGCCTGCAAGCACACCGGTCTCGACTTCAAGAACATGACCCGCTGCATCCGCAAGGCGCTCGACTTCGTCGAAGCCCGCCAGGGTTCGGACGGTGGCTTCGGCTACGCCGGCAAGGGTGATTCCCACGCCCCGAACGGCTACCACACCCTGACCGGTGCCGGCATGCTCAGCCTCCAGATGTGGAACAAGGAGTCCGCCGGCAGCGTCCGCAGCGGCGCGAAATACATCGAGAAGAAGTCGAAATTCGATTACAACGGCGAGGACTGCGACCTCTACGGCCACTATTACGAAGGCCAGGCGATGATGAACCGCGGCGGCGAACAGTGGAAGAAGTACAACGAGATGTTCCGCGACCAGATCCTCAACAACCAGAACGCCGACGGCTCTTGGAAGGCTCCGGGCGGCGGCAAGAAGCCGAACGCCGTGGCGGCCCTCTTCACCAGCAACGTCCACTACCGGAACTGCCTCTGCATCCTGATGCTGGAAGTCTACTACCGCTTCCTTCCCGGCACCGGCGGCAAGTAATCGCCCGCCTCCCCTCTCGAAAAGCGGCTTCCCTCGCGGGGAGCCGCTTTTTTCGTCCCGTCCATCACACCCACGATCCCTGCCGACTTCCCGCTTGGATTTCCCGACCGATCCGGCTGGACTCGCTTCCGTGCGACTTCTCCTCCTCTGCCTCCTTCCCACCCTCTCCTTTGCCGCTCCCACCGAATCGAAGGAGAGCTTCGACGCCGGCGGCAAGGAACCGATCCGCTACCTCCGCTTCCTTCCGGACGGCTATGAAGAAGGCAGGCACCCGCTGGTGATCTTCCTCCACGGCTCCGGCGAGCGCGGCGAGAACCTGGAAATGCTCAAGAAACACGGACCGCCGAAGACCGCGATGGAAGGACACGGCTTCCCCTTCGTCCTCGTCGCCCCGCAATGCCCCCAGGGCCGATGGTGGAATCCCGACGAGGTCATCGCGCTGACCCGCGAGCTGGTCGGCTCGCTCCGCGTCGACGCCAGCCGGGTCCATCTGACCGGTCTCAGCATGGGCGGCTTCGGCACCTGGGCCTGCCTCGCGAAGGCCCCCGATCTCTTCGCCAGCGGCGTGCCGATCTGCGGCGGCGGCGAACCCTCGGGCGCGGCAGCCCTCAAGAATGTCCCGATCTGGGCCTTTCATGGCGAGAAGGACCAGGCCGTCCCCGTCGCCAAGACCCGCGAGATGGAAGCCGCGATCCTCAAGGCCGGCGGCAAACGCTTTCGTGCCACCTACTATCCGGACGAAGCCCACGAATCGTGGACTCCCGCTTACGCCAATCCCGCGCTGTTCGCGTGGATGATGCTCCAGCAGAAAAAGTGACAGCCCGGACGGAAAGCGCAGCCGCGACGACCGCTTCAAGCGAACGGCCTGAACTCCTCGAGCGTCGATACGACCCTGCTGGCTCCGGCACCGTGCAGCTCCTCCACTGAAAACCGCCCGGTTGCCACCGCCAGGCAACGCGCGCCCATGGCCCGCGCACAATCGATGTCCTTCGGCGTATCGCCGATCACCACGGTCTCTTCCGCCGAGAAAGACCGGCCGGCATGCCGCGCGGCGCGGTCCAGCGCCACCGGCCCCAGCCGGTTGCGGTCGGCATGATCGCAACCGTAGGCCCCGAAGGCGAAATGCCGTTCGAGACCGAAATGCCGCATCTTCGCCGCGGCCCCGCCGGCGATATTCCCGGTCAGCAGACCCACCGTGATGCCCGGCGTGGCCGCCAGCGCATCGAGCAAGCCGACCACCCCCGGCAACACCCGACCGGGAAATCCACCCCGGCCGAGATTCCAGTCCAGCCGGCGCAAGTAGGTCGCGAAAAATCCTTCCGATTCCGCCGCCGCATCCGCACGGCCGAAATGCCCGGCGATCATCGCCAGCAACCCGAGATCCGTGCTGCCGGCAAGGTCGAGGGCCGGCCCCTCCCTTCCGAAATGCTCGAGCATCGCCTCCTGCAAGGCCGCCATGCCGGCACCCCCGGTATCCACCAGGGTGCCGTCAATGTCGAAAAGCCAGAGGGACGCGCCAAGCACGACGAATCAATCCTTGTCGGACGGGCTCTCGGCTGGCGATTCCGGCGCGGCGGGAGCAGCCGCATCCGAGTCGTCCGCGGTGATCGTCTCATCGAAGCCTTCTTCTTCCTCGTCGTCCTCGAAGTCATCCGGCTCCATCAGCTCGCCATGGAAGAGGTGGAACTTCCGCTTGCGCTGGTGCTCCGGCAGCGGCGAGAGGGTCATGCCGACGGCACGACCGTTGAGACGCGGCTCCTGGTCGACGTGAGAGATCTGCTTCAGGTCCTCGATGATCCGCTTCATCATCACGAAGCCGAGCTCCTTGTGGGCGTTCTCACGACCGCGGAACTGAAGGACCATGCGCACCTTGTGCCCGGTATCGAGGAAACCCTCGGCCCGGCCCATCTTGATGTTGTAGTCGTGCTGGCCGGTACCGACGCGGAATTTCACTTCCTTCATCCGCGTCGAGTTCTTCGACTTCACCTTCTTCAGCTTCGACTGCTCGTACTTGTACTTGCCGTAGTCGACGATGCGACACACCGGCGGGTCCGCGTTCGGGGCGATCTCGACCAGGTCGAGCCCGATCAGCTTCGCCTTGTCGAGCGCCTCGCGGGCGCTCATCACGCCGAGCTGGTCGCCGTTGAAGAGTACGACGCGCACCTTGGGCGCGCGGATCCGGTCGTTGACGCGTGTCATGTCACGCTGCTGACGACCCCTGAAGTTGCTTTTTGATGGTTTAGCGATGGCTTTGTCCTCCGTAGGTTCGATGCGACACAGGCAGGCACGGCGGAACCGGACCTTCGCCTGCGAAGGGGTAAGGGGAACGATGCTCCGGATCAGGGATCATACGGAGCCGAAGTCAGCGGAACGGTCGGAAGGACCGGTCGGCAAGGAGTTCATCTGTCGTTCCAAAAAAAGCATCGGGGTGGCGCGGGGCCGGAGATCGCGTGGGGCGCGGGGGCTGACATTCAAATGCCGGGCTTCGCGTGCGATGGATCATTCTATAAGCTCCACCGCTCTAATCGGCAAGCGTGTTTTTCCGCAGGGAATCTCCAGCACTATGACTTCTTTCCGGTCATGACCCCAGGAAGTCGGACGCGTCCGGCGATCCAAGACTTCCGGTCGACTCGACCACCACATCGAACGGCCACACGCTGCCATCGCGCCCCCGAATGACGTTGCTGGGTTTTGCATCCGTGATGACCGCCCCTGAGGCGAGGTGCCGGAAGCGGATGGGTCCGATTCGCTCCCATCCATTCTCGCCCATGCCGGCGTCGAGGGAGGCCCGGTCCTCGAAAAGATCGCCATCAACAAACCTCTGCCTGACAAAAATCGAATGGCCGTCAATCCCGATCACCTCCGCTTCCAAGGCCGGCCAGAGTGTTCCGAGATCGAACCAACGCTGGAAGTATTGGCCCGCACTCGCCTTGTTGGCCCAAGAGTCGGGGCGAGTCTCCTTGATCACGTGGTTGGAGTTCTCGTCGAAGTAGACGAAATGCTCCTCGCCTCCTCCCTCGCGGCCGCGCCGGAGCGCTTCGACCTGCGAGAGGGACAAAAGCATGCCTTTTTCTTCCGCCCATGATGTCAGCGCGGACCACTGCCGTTCGACTTCGGCGGCGGATTGGAAAACCTGACCGTAGAGGGGCGGCTTTCGATTCGGGGAGACGACAGCAACGAGTTCCCTCGCTCGAATTGCTTTCTGCGCTCCGAGGGGGTTTTCCATGATTCCGGGACTCTGGCGTCGATAGGCACGCCGCGAATTTGCCATCGCGGCGGCCCGACGTCCATCCGGAAACCATTTCCCGGGAACGCTAGAGCCGTCGCTCCCGGATCTCCGCGGTGATCTCCTCGATGAACTGTTCCAGCGGCTTGGCGCCCAGGTCGTCCTTGTCGCGATGGCGGATGGAGACGGTCCCTTCCTCCACTTCCTTCGCGCCGAGAACCAACATGTAGGGAATGCGCTCCATCCGCGCGTTGCGGATTTTCGCCCCCACCTTGTCGGAGGAACTGTCGAGCGAGACGCGGACCCCGGCTTCGGCGAGCTGCGTCGTGACCGCTTCCGCGGCTTCGAGGAACTTCTCGGAAATCGGCAGCACGCGGACCTGCTCCGGCGAGAGCCAGGTCGGGAACTTGCCCTCGAAGTGCTCGATCAGCAAACCGGTGAATCGCTCCAGCGAGCCGAAGGGCGCGCGGTGGATCATCACCGGGCGGTGCGGGCTGTTGTCGGAACCGACGTAGCTCAGGTCGAAGCGCTCCGGCAGGACGTAGTCGACCTGCACCGTGCCGAGCTGCCAATCGCGGCCGATCACGTCCTTGACCACGAAGTCGATCTTCGGGCCGTAGAACGCGGCCTCACCGGCTTCCTCGGTGAAAGGAACACCGAGCGTCGCCGCGGCGGCACGGCAGGCGTCTTCCGCCATGTCCCACTTCGCCGGATCGCCGGTGAACTTGCTGTCATCCGGATCCCGCAGTCCGACCCGCACCCGGTAATTCGTCATGCCCAGCGTGGTGAGCACCGTCTTGACCAGGCTCAGGCAGCCGACCAGTTCGGCGGCGACCTGCTCCGGGGTGCAGAACAGGTGGGCATCGTCCTGGGTGAAGCCGCGAACACGGGTCATCCCGCCGAGTTCGCCGGATTGCTCCCAGCGGTAAACCGTGCCGAACTCCGCGAGGCGCACCGGCAGATCGCGATACGAGCGATGCTCGCTGGCGAAGATCTTGATGTGATGCGGGCAGTTCATCGGCTTGAGCATGTAGCCCTCGATGCTGCCGTCGGAGAGGCCGTTCATCAGCGTGGCGCAGGTCGCATCCTCGTCGGCCAACTTCTCCAGCGCATCGCGCTCGGCGATCGGCGGATACTGGCTCTCTTGATAATAGGGGAAGTGCCCAGAGGTCCGGTAAAGGTCCAGCTTGCCGATGTGCGGCGTGAAGACCTGCCAGTAGCCCTGCTTGTCGAGCTCCTGGGTGATGAAATCCTGCAGCGCGCGGCGGATCAGCCCGCCCTTCGGCTTCCAGAGGATCAGCCCCTGCCCCACCGCTTCGTCGATGTGGAAAAGATGGAGCTCCTTGCCGAGGCGGCGGTGGTCGCGCTTCTTCGCCTCCTCCAGCCGGTTGAGGTGCTCTTCCAGCAGTTCCTTGCTTTCAAAAGCCGTGCCGTAGAGCCGCTGGAGCTGCCCTTTCGACTCGTCGCCGAGGTAGAAGGACGACGACACCGACATCAGCTTCACGTTCTTGCACTTCGAGGTGTAGCCGACGTGCGGCCCGGCGCAAAGGTCGATGAACTCGCCGTTTTGGAAGCAGGAAATCGTCTCGCCCTCGGGGATCTTGTCGATCAGGTCGAGCTTGAAGCGGCTCGGATTGCCCGGGCGCTCGGACAGCCCGCCCAGCCGACCGCTTTCGGCCATCGCCTTGGCTTCCTCACGGGTAATCGCCTTGTAGTCGAACTTCTGGTTCTCCTTCGCGATCTTCTTCATCTCCGCCTCGATCTTCTCGAAGTCGTCCGGCGTGATCCGGTGCTTCATGTCGAAGTCGTAGTAGAAGCCATTCTCGATCGGCGGGCCGTACGCAAACTGGGCATCGGGCCAGATCCGCAGGATCGCGGTGGCCATCACGTGGGCGCTGGAGTGCCGCAGGCGCTCCAAATCCGTCATCTGGGCGCGTTCTTCGAGAGTCTTCCGTTCGGACATGGGGCGGGGAGATTGGCGGGGTCGGCGGCTTTTTCAATGCCGAATCCGTCCGATGCCACGCCCTCAAGGCGGCTCCTTGGTCAATATCCCCGGGTGTGGGGTCGGAATATCGGTTCACCCATTACGGCCTTGCCGGAATTTCGGTTCACACCGTCGAACGTGCCTTCCTTGGTAACCACGATCTCATCCTCCCCGAGCCGGACTCCCATCCATCCACCAAATTTGAAACCCGACTCACTGATGCCGGCCGAATCCCACCATGTCTCCAAACTCCCGGCGCCACCGCGGAACACGGCGACCACGGTGCCGTCCGGGTCTTTGCGTACTTCGGGCGGCGATGCTCCCCGGCAGAAAACGAGCTTCCGATAGGGGTCGTGAACCACCCGTTTCTTTCCCGGAAAATGAAACTCGATCCGGGTGACAGGCTCTCCGTCCCCTGATTTCGGCAAGGGCCGGGGAGGATCCATGGCAATGAGGCACCATGCAGAGCCCAAGAGCGCCGTAAGGGCCAATGACACGAGGGACATCACCGCGAAAAAGCTCCGCATCGCTGCACCGCCGCCGTATCGCCCCAGGCTCCCCCGGATCAGCTTGGGAAGGTAGACAAGGAGAAGGATGGTCATCGCCGCCAGCACGAAAAACACGCTGCCGCCGCCCATTCCCATGAGCATCACTGCAGTGCCGATGAGCACTCCCAATGGGGGAAAGATCAATGCTTCCAGTGCTTCCTCCTTCATTGAATCACGTGCAAAACACAACCCATGAGCCACTCTGACTGCCGAGGCACGATGAAGGCCACATGAATTTCCGGTGAAGCAACCTCAGTCCCCTTGTTTTTGGCCTTCCAAGGTCCCTGGGATGCGTCTCACCTCCCCCCGTGCCCGACTCCACCGAATGGATCGTCCTCGCCGCCGGCTTCCTCGCCGCGGTGATGAATTCCGTGGCCGGCGGCGGGACGATGCTCACCTTCCCCGCCCTGCTGGCGGCGGGCCTGAGCGGCGTGATGGCCAACACCACCTCCACCGTCGCGCTTTTCATTGGCATGCCCGGCAGCGTCTGGGCATTCCGGAAAAGGCTGGCCGAGGTGAAGCCGTGGATTCTCCCGCTCTCCATCGTCAGCCTGTTAGGCGGGCTTGCCGGCGGCTGGCTGCTGCTCGCGATGCCTCCCGGAGTCTTCGACCGCGTCGTGCCCTGGCTCCTGCTGATGGCCACCGCGCTCTTTCTCCTGAACGGCCCGCTCCGGCGCTGGGCGAACCGCCATGCCTCGCCCGATGCCCCGGAACCCTCCCGCCCGAACGCCGCCGGCATCGCCTTCCAGACCGGCGTCGGGATCTACGGCGGCTATTTCGGCGCGGGCATCGGGATCATGATGCTCGCCGGGCTGAGCCTCGTGGGAATGAAGGACGTCCACCGCATCAACGCCCTGAAATCCCTGCTCGGCCTGCTCTGCAACGTCGCCTCGGTGGTCTATTTCATCTACTGCGACGCCGTCGACTGGCGCCTGGCGGGCTGGCTGGTGGCAGGCTCGATCCCCGGCTATTTCCTCGGCAGCCACTACGGCCAGAAGATCCCGGCTACCGCCGTCCGGGTCATCGTGGCGGTCATCGGTATCGGAATCGCCACCCGGCTTTTCTGGCAGCAGATGGCCTGAATTTCGCTCCCCTTACGCGTTCGCGGGGGTTGCAGCGGGCGGGCCCGGCTGCTAGACCACCCCCGCTCTCCCCCCCCTACATCATGAAAATCAGCATCATCGGCACCGGCTACGTCGGACTCACCTCCGGCACCTGCTTCGCCGAAGTCGGACATGAAGTGACCTGCGTGGATAACAATCCCGAAAAGGTCAAAACCCTCCTCGAAGGCAAAGTCCCGATCTATGAACCCGGCCTCGAAGAGCTCGTGAAGTCCAACGTGGCCGCCGGCCGCCTGAAATTCACCACCTCCACCGAAGAAGGGGTCCGCAACAGCGACGTGATCTTCATCGCAGTGCCGACCCCGCCCCAGCCCGACGGCTCGGTTGACCTTTCCTTCATCGAAAAAGTCGCCCGCGAGATCGCCCAGTGCCTCACCCCGGAACTCGGCTACCGCGTGATCGTCGACAAATCGACCGTCCCCGTGAAAACCGGCGACAAGGTCGAGCAGACCGTCCGCCGCTACGCCCCTCCGGGCGTCGAGTTCGGCGTGGTCTCCAATCCCGAGTTCCTGCGCGAAGGCTGCGCCGTCGATGACCTGCTCCACCCCGACCGCGTCGTGATCGGCTCCAACGACGACCGCGCGCTGGCCTACATGCAGAAGATTTACGAGCCCTTCGTCGCCCCGGTTCTGGTCACCGACATCAATTCCGCCGAGCTGATCAAGCACGCCGCGAACTCCTTCCTCGCGCTCAAGATTTCCTACATCAACGCCGTGGCGAACATCTGCGAGGCCTCCGGCGCCGACATCGAGAAGGTCGCGGAAGGCATCGGCATGGACAAGCGCATCGGCCGGTCCTTCCTCAACGCCGGCCTCGGCTACGGCGGCTCGTGCTTCCCGAAGGACATCAAGGCCTTCATCCACATCTCCGAAACCCTCGGCCAGCCCTTCGGCCTGCTCAAGGAAGTGGAGAAGATCAACTTCGACCAGCTCGACCGCTTCCTCAACAAGATCCGCGAAAAGCTCTGGGTCTTCCGTGAGAAAAAGATCGCCCTCTGGGGCCTCGCCTTCAAACAGAACACCGACGACGTCCGCGAATCCGTCGCCATCAAGCTCGCCCAGAAGATGCTCTCGGAAGGCGCGATCCTCGCCGCCACCGACCCGGAAGCCCTCGGCACCGCGCAGAAGTTTGGCGAACTCAAGGGTGACATCAGCTACCACGAGGACATGTATGCCACGCTCGACGGCGCCGACTGCCTGGTCATCGCCACCGAGTGGCCCGCCTTCGCCAAGGCCGACCTCCACGAGATCAAGAAGCGCCTGCGCACCCCGCTGCTCTTCGACGGCCGCAACCTGCTCGACCCGAAGGACGTCAAGGCCGCCGGCCTCGAATACATCTCGATCGGTCGCTGAAGCTCGAAACCAGAGCTCAGAGTCCAGAAACAAGACTTGAACCAGAAGAGGCACGGGCGTTTGGTCCGAGCCTCTTTCGTTTCTCGTCTTGTCTCTGGTATCTGGCCTCTATTGCTCCTTCATGAAATCACCCCGCCGCGCCGCCGTCTCCATCCTCCGGGCCTGGTCGAAGGGCCACGTTTACGCCGACGGGCTGATCGAACGCCATGCTTCCCGCAACAGCCTGACCTCCGCCGACCGCGCCCTGCTCAATGCCATCGTGCTCGGTGTGCTGCGGAACCTGCGCCTGCTCGACCACTGGATCGCCGGGCTGCGCAAGGGCAAGCTGGACGACGAGACCCGCGACATCCTGCGCGTCGGTCTTTGCCAACTCCTCATCCTCCGCCTTCCCGACCACGCCGCGGTCTTTGAAACCGTGGAGCTTGGCAAAAGCGGGGTCCGCGGCCTGATCAACGCCGTGCTGCGCCGCGCGATCGCCACCCGCAAAAACCTCTACGACTTCGAAAAAGTCGCGCCCGAGGTCGTCTATTCCCACCCCGACTGGCTCTTCAAGCGCTGGAAGAAGGCCTTCGGCAAGGAGGACACCATCGCGCTGATGGATTTCAACAACTGCCCCGCGCCGACCTTCGCCCGCATCAACCCGCTGGCCGCCGGGAGCGCCGCTCTTCAGACCGTCAGCGAGGATCCGGAAGCGGAAGAACTCCCGCCCGGCTTCATCAAGATCGAAGGCCAGGTCCCCGGCGACCTCCTCGCCAAAGGACAAATCTACATCCAGGACCCCGCCACCCGCCATTCGGTCGAACTGCTCGACCCGAAGCCCGGCGAGAAGGTCCTCGACGCCTGCGCCGCGCCCGGCGGCAAAGCCTTCCTCATCGCCGCCGCGCAGGGCGCCGCCAAGGACCTGCTCTGCACCGACTCCAACGACAAGCGCTTGCCCCGCCTCCGCGAGAACCTCGAGCGCCTCCACTGCGGCGACGCCGGCATCGAGGTCCACGACTGGTCCCTGCCCGCCCCGGAGAAGTGGCACGGTGCCTTCGATGCCATCCTGCTCGACGTCCCCTGCTCGAACACCGGCGTCTTCCGCCGCCGCGTCGACGTCCGCTGGCGCCTCCGCCCCGCCGACATCACCGAGTTGACCAAGCTCCAGCGCCAGATCCTCGAAAACGCCCTGCCCTGCCTCAAGCCCGGCGGCCGGCTCGTCTATTCGACCTGCTCGATCGAGGCCGAAGAAAACGAGGACCTGATCGCCGCGGTGCTCATCGACCACCCCGAGCTTCATCTCGCCGGCACCCGCCAGGCCCTGCCCCAGCGCGACGGCACCGACGGCGCTTTCGCCGCCTGCCTGTGCCGCTAAAAAACCTGCCCTTGCCGCCTCCCGCGAAAACTGAACACTCTCCGGCAACCCGATGAAATCCTGCTTCGGCCTGCTCCTCGCCTTGCTCATCCTCGTCGCCGTCATCGGCTCCGGGGCCGCCATCTGGTACCTGAGCGACACCGCGGAGTTCTCGCGGAAGGACGCACCGGCGAAACCTTGAGCTTAGTCCGGGCACCCGTCCTTTTCGGACTCCCCGCAGCAGGAGCCTTGGGCGTGCAGGCAGGCTGCACACCAGCCGCGGCCCTCGATCTCGATCGCGGCGTCCTGCCCGCATGTTTCGCAGGCCTTTGGCAAGCCGCGACCCTTCATGAGCGAGCCGTCGGGCAACTCGGAGCTCGGCGGTATCTCGTTCATCGGTATTCCGGGCGCAACTGGCACTCGTGGCGGGAGTACGCCGTCAGTTCGGGAGCGGGATTTCAACCGCGAAAGGACACGAAATTTTCAATCCAGGGAATCCAAACCGCCTTTGGCTGTTCCAGATTTCGCGCCCTTTCGCGCAATTTCGCGGTCAGGTTCCCGCTTTGAAGGCCCTGCCGATCCGCTCGCTGCCAAGGAATCTCCAGTCCACCGCAAAGCGTCTCATCCCCGCCCTTGAAAGCCCGGACACAACCGCCACGTTTCCCGCCTGCCGCATGACCATCCCGCGCTCCATCGCCCTGATCCTCGCTTTGTCCCTCGCCGGCCGGGCCGATGACTTCGCGAACAAGGCGACTCCCCTGCTCTCAAAATACTGCTTCGAGTGCCACGGCGAAAAGACGCAGAAAGGCGGGATCGAGGTCCACCAGCTCAACTCCGCCGACGCCGCCCTGCGCCACCACCGTTTCCTGGAAAACATCGCCAAACAGGTCGAGCACGGTGACATGCCACCCGACGACGAGGACGTGCTCCCCACCGATGCCGAACGCAAACAGCTCGTCGATGAGATCCGCTCGGTCCTCAAGAAGCTCCAAACCGGCGAGTTCCCGCGCAACCCCGGCCGCACCACCGTCCGCCGCCTCAACCGCAACGAATACAACAACACCGTCCGCGACCTCTTCGGCATCGACTTCCTCCCCGGCAACGATTTCCCCTCGGACGGCGCCGGCGGCGAAGGCTTCGACAACGTCGGCGACGCGATGTTCGTCCAGCCGTCGCTGATGGAGAAATACCTCGCGGCCTCGAAGAAGGTCATCGGCTCGATCTACGACGACCCGAAGCACCTCGCCCGGGTCATCGTCGCCAAGCCCGGCGACAAGCTGCCGCCGGAAAAGGCCGCGCGCACCGTCCTGCTCACCCACGCCTCGCTCGCCTTCCGCCGCCGTGTCACCGACGAGGACCTCGCGCCGCTGCTCGCCCTCTTCGGCAAGAAACTCGCCGACGGCACCTCCTACGAGGAAGCCCTCCGCCCGACCCTCCAGGCCCTGCTCATCCATCCCTCTTTTCTCTTCCGGATCGAGGCCGACCAGCCCGGCAAGTCCGAGTGGAAGATCGACGACTTCGAACTCGCCACCCGCCTCTCCTACTTCCTCTGGGCCTCGATGCCCGACCGCCGCCTGCTGAAGCTCGCCGACGAAGGCAAACTCTCCGACCCCGCCACCCTGCGCGCCGAGGCCCAGCGGATGATCCTCGACCGCCGCTCTGAAACCCTCGCCCGCCACTTCGCCGGCCAGTGGCTTGGCTTCGAGGAACTCCGCGAAGTCGCCCAGCCCGACACCACCCGCTTCCCGACCTTCACCCAGAGCCTCCGCGTCGCGATGTACCGCGAGTCGGTCGAGTTCTTCAACCACCTCGTCCGCGCCAACCGCCCCGCCACCGAACTGATCCACTCCGACTACACCTTCGCCAATGGCGAACTCGCCAAGCATTACGGCATCGACGGCGTCACCGGCAGCCAGCTCCAGCGCGTCGCCCTTTCCGACCCGAACCGCGGCGGCGTCATCGGCCAGGCCGCCATCCTGACCGCCACCTCCATGCCGCTGCGTACCAGCCCGGTGAAGCGCGGCAAATGGATCCTCGACACGATCCTCGGCACCCCGCCGCCCCCTCCCCCACCCGATGCCGGCGTGCTGCCCGGCGACGACAAATCGACCGAGGGCCTGTCCTTCCGCGAGACCCTCGAGATCCACCGCACCAAGGCCTCCTGCGCCGGCTGCCACGAGAAGATCGACCCGCTCGGCTTCGGGCTGGAGAACTTCGACGCCATCGGCCGCTGGCGGACCCAGGATGCCAACGGCAAGCCCGTCGACTCCCTCGCCACCCTCCCCGGCGACATCACCTTCTCCTCGCCCAAGGAACTCAAGGACCTGCTCCTTTCCTCCGACGAACTTTTCTTGCGGAATCTCAGCCGGAAAATGCTAGCCTACTCACTGGGTCGACCCTTGGAATACTACGACGAACCGGTCGTCACCGACCTCGTCACCAAGCTCCGCGAGGACGACCTGAAGATGCAAACCCTCATCCTTTCCGTCATCGAATCCCCGCCCTTCCAGAACCGCAGCGCGAAGAGATAAAGCCGGATGGCAGATGGGAGATGGAAGATCCCCTGCCTTTCCAATCCGCAATCAAAAATCGACAATCTTCAATCTCCTCACCCCATGGCCAATATCCAGACTCAAAAGTGGCTCATGCCCCGCCGCAGCTTCCTCCGCGGTGCCGGTGCGACTCTCGCATTGCCCTTCCTCGACGCCATGCGCCCGCTGATGGCCGCGGGTTCGTCCGGCTCGCTGCCCGTCCGCATCGCCCTGCTCTACATGCCGAACGGCGTGCGCCAGGACCGCTGGACGCCGGAGGGCGACGGCTCGCGCTTCAAGCTCTCGCCCATTCTCTCGCCGCTCGAGAAGCACCGCCAGGACCTGCTCGTTCTCACAGGCCTCCAGAACAAGGCCTCCTTCACCGGCGACGGCCACTACGTGAAGACCGGCGGCTGGCTGACCGGCACCACCATCACCAAGACCACCGGCTCCGACATCGCCGCCGGCGGCATCTCGATGGACCAGATCGCCGCCCAGCAGATCGGCCAGCGGACCAAGCTGCCCTCGCTCGAACTCGGCACCGAAGCCGTCGCGACGGGCATCGACACCAACGTCAACTACACCCGCCTCTACGCTTCCCACATTTCGTGGAAAACCTCGACCGTCCCGCTGCCCTGCGAGATCAACCCGCGGGTCGCCTTCGACCGCCTCTTCCGCAGCCGCTCGAAGGGTGGCGAGAAGCAGGCCGCCGATGACAAGTCGGTGCTCGACCTGATCCGCGACGACACCAAGCGCCTCCAGTCCAAGCTCGGGAGTTCCGACAAAAACAAGCTCGAGCAGTACCTCGAGTCGATCCGCGAAGTCGAACGCCGCATCGAGGCCGAGGCCAACCTGCTCGGCAGCGGTGAGAACCTTTCCCCCGATCTCCTCAAGCAGATGGACGTGCTCGACAAGCGCATCTCCAAGGCGATGGGCAAGGCCAACCGCGAGGAAGAACTCAACTCGATGGCCCGCTTCGATCACGGCGAGCACTGCCGGATCATGATGGACCTGATGGTCCTCGCCTTCTGGTCGGACTCCACCCGCGTCTCGTCCTTCATGTTCGGCAACGACGTGACCGGCCGGAACTTCTCCTTCCTCGAAGGCGTCAACGGCGGCCACCACGATCTCTCCCACCACAGCAACGACGCCACCAAGCTCGACCAGTACGAGAAGATCAACCGCTGGCACGTCGAGCAGTATGCCTACATGCTCGACCGGATGAAGGGCATCAAGGAAGGCGAGGGCAACCTGCTCGACAACTCGATGGTCGCCTTCGGCTCGCCGATCCGCGACGGCAACTCCCACAACCCGCGAAACGTCCCGATCGTCGTCGCCGGCGGTGGCAAAGCCGGACTCAAGACCGGCAAACACGTCGTTTACGACGAAGGCACCCCGCTCTGCGGCCTGTGGATCAGCATGCTCGAGACCGCCGGCGTCAAAGCCAACGACCTCGGCGACGCCTCCGACGGCCTCCGCGGCATCGCGTGATCGGAAACCGTGGCTGCGGCATCCCTGCCGCAAGCCATGTGATCGAGAAGGCTTGCGGCAGGATGCCGCAGCCACGGTCACTTGTCCGTCGGCTTCGGCGGCTTCGGCCGCTTGACCGCCGCCTTCTCGATGAAGTCGATGACCATGTCCGCCACCGGCTTGCCCGAGGACTTCTCGATCCCCTCCAGCCCCGGCGAGGAATTCACCTCCATCACCACCGGTCCGTGGTTCGAACGCAGCAGGTCCACGCCCGCGAAATTCAGCCCCATGATCTTCGCCGCACGGATCGCCACCGAGCGCTCTTCCGGCGTGATCTTCACCTTCTCCGCCGTGCCGCCGCGGTGCAGGTTCGAGCGGAACTCACCCTCCGCCGCCTGACGCTTCATCGAAGCGACCACCTTGCCGTCGACCACCACGCAGCGGATGTCCGCGCCCTTGGCTTCCTTGATGAATTCCTGAACCAGGATGTCGGCCCGCAGCCCCTTGAAGGCCTCGATCACCGACTCGGCCGCCTTGGCCGTCTCCGCCAGCACCACGCCGACGCCCTGGGTGCCCTCTAACAACTTGATCACCAGCGGAGCGCCGCCGCACATCTTGATCAGCTCGCCGGTCGCGTCGGTGGAGTGCGCGAAGCCGGTGATCGGCAGCCCGACGCCTTTCCGCGCCAGCAACTGCATGCTGCGCAGCTTGTCGCGGGAGCGGGCGATCGCCACCGAATCGTTGACGGTGAAAACCCCCATCATCTCGAACTGCCGCACCACCGCGTTGCCGTAAAAGGTGTGGCTCGCCCCGATCCGCGGGATCACCGCGTCGGCGGTGAGTTCCTCGCCTTCGATGAACATCTTCGGGTTGTGCGCCGTGATGTTCATGTAGCACCGGAGGTAATCGACCACCCTCACTTCATGGCCGCGGGCTTCGGCGGCGTTCACGAGGGCGGAGGTGCTGTAGAGGCTCGCATTGCGCGAGAGGACGAGGATTTTCATAATCGGCGGATGCCGGGAAGCTGCGATTCAAGATCGCGCAGCGGACCCATCAGATGGTCCCCCTGCGGGTCAATCAGAAAAAACCCGGCCAGCGCCCGGCGGCCCAGAAGCATCGGGCAGCGCATGTCGGAGCGGTTCGCCAAGGTCAGCCGCATCCGGCAGGTGAAGCCGCCGGCGAACACCGCGTCGGTCTCGATGTAGTAGCGCTTGCTGGCCACCCCGGTGGAGCTTTTCACCCGCCTCTCCCCCGCCAGCGGAGCCTCGCAGGTGATGCGCCGGCCGTAATGGTCGCAGGTGACGAAAAGGACACGCTTCCCATCCGGCGAGACCTGGATCTGCTCCGCGTGCAGCGAGGAAGTCCGCGCACCGCTGTCGGTCTTGGCATGCAGCGGCCCGACCCCGAACTCCGGCAGCGCGATCCACTCGCGGCGACCCACCAGAAGGCGCGGCATCCCGACCTGCTTCCACGGCAGCCCGAGTTCCTTCGCCACCTGACCGGACGGCGCGTCGACCGGCTGCGGCACCGCCTTGAAACTGCGGGGGCTGCGTTTCATCCGTGGGACCTGCTGGTTTCGCTCTTCATGACATCACCCGCTGCCGGGAGCCTCGGGCCCCGGACAACGATCCGGATCAAATGGTCCGCGTTGGAAGCATGGACACCAGCACCGCCACGGTCAAGCGACCGGCCCATCCCGTCAGGAAACTCCTCCGACTCACTCCCACTCCGCCAGCGGGAACCTCAGGAAGTACATCGTGCTGATGCCCTCGTAAATTACCCCGAGGTGGGAATCGTCGGCCGGAGCCAGGCAGGAATAGCCGAAGCAGCCGCGCGAGTCGTAGAGCCGGTGGTCCTTCTCCGGCCAGGTCAGGCCCTGGTCGGTGGAGCGCTTCACGGTCATCGAATGCCGGCCGCTGGTGGCGTCGGGATTCGAAAACCACAGCGCCCCCTTCCACTCCAACAAACTCGCCATACAAACCGGCTCGCGCAGCGCCTTGCGGTCGCTGGGATGAAGCTGCCAGGTCTTGCCGAGGTCCTTGGTCACCGCCACCGTCCGCCACCCGCCGCGGTTGTCACGGCAGTTGATCATGATGGAGCCGTCCGCCAGCTCCGCGACCTGGGCCTCGGTGGTGTCGCTCTTCACGCCGGTGCCGGGCTGCCAGGTCTTGCCGTGATCCTTCGAGAAGATGAGCGTCGACCACGGGATGCCGTCCGCCGCGCGGTACTGCGCGGGAAAAACGAGCGTGCCGTCCTTGAGCGCGATGCCCATCCCGGGTCCGTTGAAGAACAGGCGCTGGGCCGGCTCCTTGACCTGCGACGTGATGTTGATCGGCTCCGACCATGTCTTCCCATCATCATCGCTGTATCCCAGCATGAGCTGCCCGGTCTCTTCCGGCGTCATGCCCGGGCCGGAACCATTCCACGCGCGATTGCCATGGCTCCACAATGCCGCGATCCAAATCCGGCCGTTCGAAGGGTCGACCAGGATCGATGGATCGCCCACGCCGTCAAAGCCGTGCTTCGGATCCTTGCCCATGTCCATCGCCACCCGCATCGGCTCCCAGCTCTGCCCGCCGTCGGTGCTGCGGGAAACGCCCACATCGATGTCCGCCGGCAAGTCGCCCGCATGCCCATAGCGGATGTCATAGACCGCAATCAAGCTGCCCGCCTTGCTCCGGACCAGACCGGGGATCCGGTACGACTTCGATCCGTCGTCGCCCGGCACGCGCACCGCATACCCGATCCGCTGCGCTCCCTCCGGCGAAGGCACGGCCGGTTCCAGCACCTTGCCGCCGACCTTCACGCGGAACACCGACGCGTCGATCCGCCCGTCGATCGAGGCGCTCTCTTTCAAGACCGGCGACACCCAGAACCAGTGCTCCCCGGCGGGCAGCGCGTGCTTCACCGACAAGGAAATCTTCTCCGCGGCCTTGGTCCCCTCCCCGATCACCGCGCCGGGCTCCGCCGAGGGATCGGCACCGCCGGCGTGGATCCGGAACGAAGCGATGTCCTCCATCCTCGTCGTTCCGCCGAAGCCGAGCTCCAGCCCTTCGAGGTCCAGCGTTCCCTCGCTGCCCTCGACCACCACGCGGAAGCCGAGCACCGGATTGAAGTCCTCCCGGATGAAGGCGGGGCAGACCGGTTGCACCGTCTCCACCAGGGTCGCCTTCGCCGGCCCCGGCTTGAGGACCCTCACGTCATCCAACAGAAGCCCCGCCGCCGCCGGCGCGGTCACCCGGAAGCGCACCTCGCGGCTACCTTCCGGCAGCTCGGCCCGCAGCTCGGTCAAAAAGCCGCCGACCTTCACCCGGGCGGAGGCATCGAGCAACTCGCTCCAGCCGTCCTTGCCCTTGGCCTCGATCCGGAAGTCAAACGGGGCTCCTCTCGTCCAGCGCTCCGCCTGCATCACCAGCACCGCGCCCTTCTCGGCGGCGGCCGGCAATGCCAGCACCACCTGACGCTCGCCCTCGCCGGCGATCCGCAGGCACTGCTTGCCGCTCTTCCCCAGACCCGCGTGGATCCGGGCGTGGCCTTCGTCCGCCGACCAGCGGCCGATGCTGCTTTCCAGCACGGTGAAGGGCCCGGCGGCGGGCGATTCGAAGGACTCGGCAAGCGCCGCGGCACTTCCTAACAGGACACTGGTCAGGGTTCGGATCATGGTTTCGGGATTCAATTCGGAGCTATAGCGCAGGCCGGCGGTGTCGCCCACCGGAATGAAGGTGAACATCCATTTCCAGTCGCTCCTGCGATGGGGAATCTTCAGCAGCACCTCGTTCCAGCCCTTCTTCAGCCGGATCTTCGAAGGCTCGCGGAAAAAGTAGTCCTCGTTGGTGAAAGGGGTCTCGTTGTCCTTCACCAGCGGCGCGGCGTTCTGCCAGACCGGCGGCGCGACGAGGCTGCCATTCACCCGGATCCACGGCTTCTTGTCATGCCATTCCCCCTGCCGGAACGTGAAGGCCCCGCGGCGGTCGGAACGCGACGTTCCGTGGAAGCCGATCCACGCCGGCATCTCCTGATCCTTCGGCGACCACACGTGGGTCAGCGCATAGCAGGTCCCCTCGGCCTCCTTGACCGGCGCACCGAAGCCGAAGAAGTGCTTCAGGTAAACCGTCGCCGCCCCGAACCCGCGGTCCATCCAGCGGTAGTTCCTGCCGTCGATCTCGTAGGAATCCCGTAGTTCGCTCTCCACCGGGAACTCTTTCGCGACGTCGCCGCCGTGCGGGAGGGGCCCGATGATCCGCCAGCGCAAGTCGGTCTGCTTGAAATAGGGAAACTCCTTGCCGCGGAAACAGCGCTCCTTGTGGTCGAGCAGGCGCGCCTCGAACTCGACAAACTTCTCCCATTCCGGAGTCCCCGGTGCCGGAAGGTTCGCCCAGAACTGCTCGCGGTCGTCCTTCTCCACCCCGCGCCACATCGACTCGGCATAGGTCACCATGCCCGGATAGACCGGGTTCTGGCGGAGCTGATCACGTTCCTCTTCAATCCGGATGTCCGGCCACGAGCACAGGATCCCGCCGAGCGCCCGGGCATCGCCATGCGGCCGGCGGCAGGACTGCTGGAAGAGGAAAGTCGAGACCACCTCGAAGGGGTCCATGTGGTTGATGTAAGTCGAGCGGCAGTCGATGAACGGGTTCTCCGGCAGCGGGTTCGCCCGCGCCCAGAGCTGGGTGATCCGCTGCTTGTCGGCGGGGTCTTCCAGACCCTTCCGCCAGCCGATCACCTCGCGGCCGAGACTGCGGACATGGGCCGACATTTCCGGCAGCCAACTCGCGTCGACATGCTCGCCCTTCTCCCGCACTTCGTCGGTGCCGATATGGATGTAGGGCATCTCTTCCGGCGTCGCCAGCGAGGCGAGTTCGGTCAGCAGTTCCTTGACGATCCGCCGGCTCTCCGGCGCGTTCATCGAGGAGATCCCCAGCGACTTGCGGAAGGACTCGGTGTGACCCGGCACGTCCATTTCGGGGATCAGCGTGATCTCGCGATCCCGGCAGTAATCCAACAGCTCGCGGAATTCACGATGGGTGTAGTACTTCCCCGGCTGATGGGTCATCGACGAGGTGACCGCGGGATGCACCTTGCTCTCCAGCCGCCAGCCCGGGTTGTCGGTGAAGTGGAAATGGAAGACGTTCAGCTTGTAGCGCGCCATCACCTCGATCTGCTCCTTGAGCAGCTCCGGCGACTGGTAGTTGCGGCCGGTATCCAGCATGAAGCCGCGCACCGGAAAGGCCGGCCAGTCGGAGATCGTCACGCGGGGCAGGTCCACCTTACCGCCATCTTTCCGCAGCAGTTGCCGCAACGTCTCCGCGGCATGGATCATCCCCACCCGGTCCGCCGCGGTGATCGAGACCTTTCCGCCCACCACCTCCAAGCGATACGCACCGGCAAATCCATGCGGATTCTTCACTTCCCCCCGGCGCAGCTCGATCTGCGCCCCGACCGCCTTGGGCTGTGGCTTCAGCCCGGCCTCTAACAGCACCACTCCGAGTCGCGCCGCGTCGCACGGATCCGCCGCGGAAAACCCGGGCTCGCCTGTTAGAATCAAACGTCCCTCCCCTTCCGCCATCTCCCGCGGCAGCGGGATCAAGGCGGGCAGCTCCGCCACAAGGGGCAGGCTGGCGGAGAAAAGGCAAACGAGGATCAGTCGCACGCCGCGAAACTTAAGCCTCCCGCCGCCCCCGGCAGACTCTGGCTGACCGGTCGGTTCCCCCGACCAGTCACCACCCCGCTCAGCGGCGGCGGCGGAGCAGCGCGCCGGCGAACCCAAGACCGACCAAGCCGAAGACCCCGGGCTCCGGCACCACGGCAATGGTGCCGCTGGTCGCGAACGCGCTGGTGTCCCAGGACTGGCTACCGGACAAGGGAGTGGAGCTGAAGTTGAAGGTGAAACCGTTGTCCACGAAGGATCCGAAATTCGCGATCTGGAAGCTATCGGACGTCGACGGGACGAAGCTGTTGATCAGGCTGACGTTGATCGTGCCGCCGGCCGCCAGTTGGCCGGAGACGAAGAGCCGGTCGAAGTCGAGCACGCCGGTCCCGCCGAGTTCGACGTTCCAGGTCGAGAGGCTGCCCAGGCCGAGGTCGCCGGTAACATTCATCGTTCCCGGCGAGCTACCGATGTTGAGCGTGCCGGCGATCGTGGCATTGCCCGAAACGGTGCCGGTTCCCGACAAGGTCTGCGATGAACCCAGCGTCCAGCCGCCGCTCACCGCGGAGACATCGAGCGTGGTCGAAGCACCGAGAATGATCTGGGACGAACTCGCGATCGAACCGGAAGCGCCCAGCTTCAAGATCCCCTGCTGGACATTGGTGACGCCGGAGTAGGAGTTGGCCGCGGTGAGCTCCATCGTTCCCGCGCCACCCTTGGTGAAGCCGTCGTCGGCCGGGCTGCTGTCGGTGTTCTCCAGCTCCGCGGAGACGATCAGGTCGCTCGCGCTGCTGCCGGTGACATCGTTGACCGTGAAGGTCCGGTTGCCGGCAAGCGCGACGCCCGAATTGGCGGTACCGGTCGAGGACTGGATGGTCGAGGCGGCGCTGCCGCTCACGACCACGTTGCCGTTGAGTTGGAAAGACTCGCCGTTGTAGGCGGAGCCGGCCCCGGAATAGGAGAGATTCACCGTGCCGCCGTTGAGAGTCAGGTTGCGCACGTGGGCGTGGCTCTGGCCGCCGGACCCGATCGCCGCGCTGCCGCCGCCGACCACGTTCAGCGACCCGCCGGCATTGACGGTGACATCGACCGAGTTTCCCGCGTTGGGCAGGGCATTGACGCCACGGATCTCGAAGGCCCCGCCGTTGACAGTCACCGCATGATTGTTCGTCAGGCGGTTCGACTGCTGGTTGCCATCGACCGCGAGGATGCCGGCATTGACCACCGTGCCCGCCGTGTAGGTGTTCGCGCCATTGAGCAGCATCGTGCCCGCGCCGGACTTGGTCACGCCGCCGGTCCCGCCGGCATTGCCGCCGTTGTCCAGCCGCATGGTCACGACGAGGTCGGCCGCGGCGTCGCCGGTGACGTTGTCGACCGCGAAATTCTGGAAGCCCTGCAGGTGGATCCCGCCGCTGCCGTTCATGGTCGAGGCCCCGCTGCCGGTGACGCTGACGGTCGCCGCGCCGGTGCTGGTGTTGCCGAGCAAGGCGTCCCAGGCGGTCAGCGCGCGGTTGGAAGTCCAGGTCGCGCCGTTGTTGAGCGTCACGTTGCCGAAGCGCGCGTCGAAGGAGCCGTTCATCAGCAGCGTGCCTCCGTTGATCGTGAGCACCCGGGTGTTCCCCATCGCCGTGCCGTGGCCGCCGACGAAGATGTTGGTGGCTCCCAGTTCGAGAGTCGCGCCGGAGGAAACGGTGACCCCGGAGGCGTTGATCAGGCCGTTGAAGCCGCTGACGAGCAACCGGCCCTGCTGCACCTCGACCGCGGTGTTGAAGGTGTTGGCCGCGCTGATCTGCATCGTGCCGTCACCCGTCTTCTTGAGGTTGTTCCCGGTGAATCCGGCCGAATTCGAGATCACCGATGAGACCAGCAGATCGGTCGCCGATGCACCATCAGCCACGTTGAAAACCACGCCGCCGTTCTGGCGGAGGTTGATCTTGGCGCCGCTGATGGTCGAGGTGGTCGCGGAACTCAGGACATTGAGCGCCGAGGTGGTGTTGAAGAAATCCAGGTTCGAGTTGGCAACGCCGGTGATCGAGCCGCCGGTCATGTTGATCACCGCGCCGCCCAGCGTCTGGTTGGCCGCAGTGTTGAGGTTCAGCGTGCCGCCGTTGAGGTTGATGGTCGTCAGGCTGGAGGCCCCGGTGTCGTAGCCGGTCGCGTCGCCGGTGCTCAGGCGGAGCGTTCCGCCGGTGTTGACCGTCGCCGTGCCGCGGATGGTCCCGGAGGCGCCGCCGCCGCCGGTGAGATCCAGGATCCCGGCACCGATGGTGGTGCCTCCGCTGTAGGTCTTCTGGTTGTTAAAAGCCACCGTGCCACCTCCGGTCACCGCCACCGATCCAGCCCCGGAAATCGCGTTGCCCACCGTGGTCGCGTCCGAGCGGTTGAAAGTCAGCGAGCTGCCGGTCGCAATGCTCACCGCGCCGCTTCCGAGCTGGCCCGCCGTGCCTCCGCCGCCGACCGTTAGGGTCCCGGCATTGATCGCGGTCGCGCCGCCGTAGGTGTTCGCGCCCAGCAGCACCACGGTGCTGTTCTGGTTCACGGTGATCCCGCCAGCGTGGGAAATCACCGTGTTGAAGGTGACGGTCTTGCCGTTGTCACCCCAGACCTGAACCGTGTTGCCGTTGGTGAAAATGTCGCTGCCATTGATCAGCAGGTCGCCGTTCACCGGGTTGAATTCCCCGGTCTTCGGCTGCCCGGCATTGATCGCCAGCGCCAGCGAGACGGTCTGCAAGTTCGTGCTCTGGTTCTCCACCCGGCCGAACAGGTCGATGGCATTTCCGGAGATCACGAAGGAACCGGCACCGGCCGCGAAGTCGAGGTTCCGGAAGTCGTCGAAGGCGGTGTAGTTGTTGTCCGGTGTCAGCCGCGTCGTGCCGGCGAAAGTCAGGTCCACCGTATTGCCGGGGCTCGGCGCGCCATCCGGGTCCCAGTTGCCGCCGCTCCCGAAAAGGTCATCGCTGCCACCGCCGTCCCAAAGGGTGCCGGCATGGACGAGAGGAGTGATGTTCGCGGCCACGAAGGCCGCCAGAAGACGGTATTTCAAGATCCGGGGGTTCACGGAGCAAGGGCGACTGGGTTGGGCTTTCTCCAACTCCCGGAGCTCTTCCGATGGAAGCGGCAGACGGCTCGGAAAGTCAGAAAAGTTATAAAACTTCAATCAACATGTCCGCCCTGAACCTGTCGGACAGTTTTAACCGCAAAATCCTGCGTTTTGGCGCACCACAAGCCCGCTATCGGCTCCCGGCCTTGAATACCGCCTCCGCCAGCCGCATCGCCACCGGCCGCTTGTCCGGCGGATGCACGTCGGGGCTGTCCCAGCCGAGGTCCTCGGTCACGATCAGATGAACGCCGGAAAGGCTGCGCGCGGCGTCGGCCTGCACCTTCCGATACGCCGGCCAGTGCCTCCGCAGCGGATCGCTTCCACCGATCCGCGGGAGTTGGATCATGAAAAACGCCAGCTTCTCCTGCCGCAGTTCCTTCCGCCAGCCGCCCACCAGATCGGAAATCAGCCGCCGGTTCCAGTCATCGTCGGGAATCTCCGCGTTCGTCTCGCCCTGATACCAGAGCACGCCTTCAAACGGGAATCCCGTCCAGGCTCGAACCCCGGACTCGAACAGGAAGCCCGGCTTGAAGGGATGGCTGGCTTCCGCATGACCTCCCAGATTCCGCTTCGCCCGCTCCCGCGCCCACCCGCTCATCCGCGGCGACTCCAGCCAGCGTTGATCGAGCAATTCCGCATACTCCCGCCGCGACGCCAGCACCTCCCGCGGCAGCCACGCCTCGGTGCCGGACCCGCCGACCGAGTTGTCGACCAGTCCCACCGGCACCCCGTCGTTCAAGTGAACCGCCTTCCCCGCCCACCATGCCACCGCGGAAAAGGCCGCCGCCGCTATCTCCGACGCCTTCTCCCATCTCCCCGTGAAATGATCGCGCGGATTCAAGCGGGCCAGCGTCGCCGCACCGTAAACCCGCCCGTCGGTCGGCGCGCCTGTTAGATTGAAAAGCCGGATCGCCGGGAATTCTCCAGCCGTCCTGGCTTCCTCGATCCCGCCAATCGCCTGCCCCAGCGGGAAGTCCATGTTCGACTGCCCCGAGCACAGGAAAACCCGGCCGACCAGCACGTCGTCGAGCGTCACCCGCTCGTCCCCCGCACTCGCCGTGAGCTCCCTCCCCTCCGCCGACGCGGCCAGCGCCGGGAGCCGCAATTCCCAACGGCCCGCTCCGTCGACCTTCGTCCGCACGTTTTGCGCGGAAAACGCGACGCTGACCTCCTGCCCCGGATCGCCCGTGCCCCACACCAGCACCGGCCGCCCCATCGGCAGCACCATGTGGTCACCGAAAGGACGGCCGAGTTCGAGGCCCGCGGCGGCCGGGCCGGAAAAAAGCAGCAGCCAAGCGAGCGGATGGAGCAACGGAAACTTCATGAGGCCCCCGACCGATAGCCGCCATCCACCCGGTCCGGCCAGCCGCAATCACGGGTCGGCCCGGGCGACCAGTCCGACGCGATCCGGCAACCGGTTGGTACAGCCGACCAGCGGATTCCGTTTCCCGCGCCTTCCTCCTGCGCGACCCTTGGGACCACCGGATCGGGCGACGGATCAAGACCCCGCCATCCCCAAGCAACATGCCCCCCACCCCGACTCCCGCCTTCCCGCCGCCGCGTGGATCATCGCGGAGCCGGATCCCGTGGCCGTGGATCGCCGCCGCGCTATGGCTGCTCGCCTTGACGCCTTCGCAGGCCGACCGCGTGGTGCGGCAGTACGAGGCGGGATTGGCGGGAAATCCCGCAACCGCCCCGTCTCCCTCGACCCAGGGCTGGACCGCCGGCACGCCCGCCAGCGACACGGCCAATTTCACCAGCGCGCCGGTCTCGCCGGACGGCAGCACCGGCTTCAACGCCTGGCGCCTGCTCGACAACAGCACGGCCGGTAGCCAGTTCCTCAGCTGGACCGGCAGCGTCTCCGCCTCCGACCATGCCGCCGCCACCGCCCAGGGCTGGACGCTGGCGGCACGCCTCCGCGTGGCCGACCCGGTGGCCGCCAACGCCGGCGGCCGCAGCGTGATGCTGCTCTACGGCAACGGCACCCGCCGCTGGGGGCTGTTCTTCGACCTCGATCCCGACGGCACCCTGGTCGCCTCGTTCTCGAGCGGCAGCACCACGCTGCGGCTGGAAGACCTCGATCCCGCGCAGCATCACGAGCACCAGTTGATCCACGACGCGGCGACCAACACCACCCGCTACCTCGTCAACGGCGTGCTCCGCCACAGCACCTACAACGGCGAAAGCAACAGCTTCAACGGCGTCCAATGGGGCACCGGTTCGAGCGGCGGCCGCGGCGACGGATACTGGAACGAAGTCGCTTTCGCCATCGCCGACCCCACCGGCACCGGCCCGTCCGGCCCGCGGCCCGGCGTCGTCACCCATCCCGTCTCGCAGGCCATCGCGGAAAATGGCGCGGTCACTCTCCATGCGGCATTCTCCGGCAGCGTCACCGCTTACCAATGGTTCAAGGACAGCCTGCCGCTGCCAGGCAGCACCACCGCCACGCTGCCGCTCGATCCGCTATCACCAGCCGATGCCGGTGACTACTGGTGCCGCGCCTTCAATGGCCCGGACGCCTTCACCGATACCGCCACCGCCGCGATCGCCGTGCTCCAAGCCGGCGCCGGCTTGCGGATCACCGAATTCCTCGCGTCCAACACCGGCGACCTCCGCGACGAGGACGGCGAAGCCGGGGACTGGATCGAGCTCTTCAACGCCGGCAGCACCCCGCTCTCCACCGCCGGTTGGCACCTGACCGACAACCCCGCTCAACCGCAGAAATGGCCGCTGCCTCCGGTCACGCTGGCACCCGGCGGGTTCCGCCTCGTCTGGGCCACCGGCAAGGACCGCCGCTCGCCGGAGTCGCCGTGGCACGCGAATTTCTCCCTTGCCCGCGAAGGCGGATACCTCGTCCTGACCCGGCCGGATGGCAGCGCCGCCAGCAGCTTCGCTTACCCGGCCCAGGCGGACGATGTCTCCCACGGCATCGGCGCCGGACCACCCGCCGCGCCGCGCCACTTCTTCCCCGCCACCCCCGGCGCGCTCAATCTCGACGGCCGCGCCGCCGCCACCGCAGCCATCGCCTTCAACCCGCCGGCCGGCACCTTCGACACCAGCGTCGCGGTGGCCGCCAGTTCCACCGGCGGCCCGCCGTCCGGCACGCTCCGTTTCACCACCGACGGCAGCCGCCCGGACTTCAGCTCGCCAGAGCTGTTAGGCCCGGTGACCCTCACCGGGAACACCCAGCTCCGCGTCGCGGTGATCGCCCCGGGCGAGCGCTACGGCATCTCCGCCACCGCCGCCTACCTCCGCCGCGGCAGCGACCTCGCCACCTTCTCCTCCCCCTTGCCGCTGGTCATCCTCAGCAACTTCGGCGGCGGCGAAGTCCCCGGCGTGTCCTCCCGCGGACCGAACGGCGACGGCTCGGAGGTCGTGCAAGTGGCCATGCAGCCGCAAGTGCTCACCTTGCTCGACGGCCCTCCCGGCTCCCCCGTCAACCTCTCCAGCCCGGTCGCCGGCCAGACCCGCGCCGGCCTGCGGCGACGCGGCAGCTCGTCGTTCACCTTCACCCGCCGCAGCTACCGGATGGACACCTGGCAGGAAATCGATGGCCGCGATCTCAAGACCGGCCTGCTCGACCTGCCCGCGGAAAGCGATTGGGTGCTCTACGCCCCCGATCCCGCGCAGTTCGACATCACCCTCCTCCACAACGCCTTCTCCTACGAACTCGCCCGCCAGAGCGGCTTCAACGCACCGCGCTTCCGCTTCGTCGAGCTCTTCCTCGACACCGATGGCGACGGCGGCATCACCCTGGCCGACCACAAGGGACTTTACCTCCTCGTCGAAACCCCGAAGCGCGACAAGTCCCGCGTGCCCTTTGACGTCCTCAGTGACGACGCCAGCCGGGGCGGCTGGATGATCAACGTCGATCGCATGGACGCCCTGCCGCCGGGATCGGCCGCCGGCTCCCTCCAGCCCCGCCAATTCCACAGCGCCGGCCCCGACCGCATCCTCCAGACCTCCGACGACATCGCCCGCGGCGTCTCGACTTCGGACGACATGCCGAATTTCTACCACTCGTTCTTCAATTTCGTCTCGCCCCGCGGCTGGGACATCCAGCCCGCCCAACGCACCGCCATCCAGACCGCGCTGCGCGACTTCGACGCCGCGCTCTACAGCCCGGACTACCAGGACCCCGCGCTCGGCTGGGCCCCGCACATCGACGCCCGCAACTGGGCCCACCACCTCGCCCTCCACCAGTTGTCCCGCAACCAGGACGCCATCGTCCTCAGCGCCTACCTCTACCGCGAATCGCCCGGCACCCCGATCCGCTGGGCCTCGATCTGGGACTTCGACCGCTCCTACGCCCGGATGGGCAGCGCCACCGCCAACCTCAACTGGGCCCACGACCGGCTCTTCTATCCGCGGCTGCTGACCGATCCGGAATTCCGGCAAACCCACATCGACACCTGGCAGGACCTCCGCCGCGGAGCCTTCGCCACCGCCAACATGCAGGCCTTGATCGATGCCCAGGCGGCCGAGATCACCAGCACCGTCGCCGCCCGCAGCGGCATCACCGCCAGCACCTGGTCCACCAATCTCACCACCCTGAAATCCTGGCTGGCCACGCGCGCCGCGGCCATCGACGCCCAGTACACCGCCCCTCCCGTCTTCACCAGTCCCGGCGGCCCGGTCAGCCCCGGCCTCACCCTGTCAATGTCCGCGCCCGCCGGCAGCATCCGCTTCACCACCGATGGCAGCGACCCGCGGCTTCCCGGCGGCGGCGTATCACCGACCGCGCAGACCTATGGCGGACCGCTCGCCATCGGCGCACCGATGACCGTGACCGCCCGCGCCTTGAACGGCGGCGCGTGGAGCGGCATCACCCGCGCCGCGTTCTATCCCGCCTCGACCGGTCCCCGCCTGCTCCGCGGCGGCGATGCCACCTGGAACCTCAACGGCAACTGGGAATCTCCCGTCTTCCCCGACGGCCCCGGCCAGGCCGCCATCATCGGCCGTCCCAACGTCGCCAACCGCAGCGTCACCCTCTCCGCGCCCGTCACCATCGGCTCCCTGCTCTTCGACGACCAGAACTCGCCCTTCCGCAACCGCCTCGCGGCCGCCGCCCCCCGCGCCCTCGCCTTCGACAGCGGCACCGCCGCACCCGCCCGCCTCGCGGTCACCGGCAGCGGCACCGGCTTCATCGAGTTCGACCTCGCCGCCGGCGTGATCCTGCAAAGCCCGCTCGAAATCGACGTCGCCAACCTTGCCGGCGACCCCGGCCACGGGGCCCTGCGGCTCCGCCAATCCTGGACCGGCCCCGGCGGCATCACCAAGCTCGGCCCCGGCACCGCCTCTCTAACAGGCGAAGGCAAGCTCTACCAGGGACCCACCGTCATCGGCGAAGGCGTGCTCCGGGTCACCAGCACCGCCACCCCGTCCGCCACCGCGTCGGTCTCCGTCCTCCCCGGCGGCCAGCTCCGGTTGGTATCCGGCGGCACGCCGCTCTATCCATTCGGTGGCACCCTCGTCCTGCAGGGCACCGGCCGGGGCGCGGCGATCCCCGACGACGCCGGCTTCGGCAAGCTCGGTGCCCTGCGCTACGACCCCGGCTCCTCCGGCAACCACGCCACCCTCGCCAGCCCGCTGCTCTTTCCCACCCCCGCCCAGCTCCACGTCGCTGATGCCGCCAACCGGCTCGATCTAACAGGCCCCCTCGGCGGCGCCGGCGGCTTCAGGAAATCCGGCGGCGGGACCCTCGGCATCGCCGGCAATCACGGCAGCTTCGATGCACCGCTCTTCCTCGACAACGGCACCCTTCACCTGCGCGGCGAACTCGCTTCGCCGGTCACCACCACCGCGGGCTCGATCCTCGATGCCGCCGGCTCCATCGGCCCCGTCACCGGCGGCGGTCTGCTCAAGATCGACCGCGCCCGCCTCGCCAGCCCGGCCGTCAGCGGCGTCGCCCTGGCCATCGTCATCCCCGCTGCCGATCCGGAAAGCGCCCTGCTGGTCACCGATGCCCTGACCGCACCCGCCGGCGTCGCCCTCTACCTCGATCTCCCCGTACCGCCGCCCGCCACCAATCGCCTCCGCGGCGGCCTCCTCCTGCCCGCCGCCGCGCCCTGGTCCGCGCTGCTCGCCCACCCCGCCCTCCACATCTTCATCCCCGATCCCGCCGGCCTCCACCTCTTCGAGGGACGCCTCTGGTCGCCGCATCCCACCGCCCGCGTCACCCGCGTGCCCTCCTCTCTAACAGATCCGCCGGGACGCGTGCTCGAGATCCGCTTCGACGGCGCGCCGCTCGACTACGATTCATGGCGGCTCGCCACCTTCCCCGACCCCGCGGATCCCGCACTCGCCGGACCCGATGCCAGCCCCTTTGGCGACGGCATCGCGAACCTCCTCCGCTTCGCCCTCGGTACCACTCCGGATGGGCGCGTCCGCCTGCCGGAACTGCTCGTCGAAGGGGGCGTCGCGCGCTTCCGCTTCCCCTACGATCCGGCCCTCCACGGCCTCCGCTGGATTGTCGAATCCACCGCCGATCCCGCCGTCTGGCCTCCTTCCGGAATCCTGTTCGATTCCCGCCACGACCTGTCCGTCCCGGACGCCTCGGGCTGGATCTCCCTCGAAACGCCCGCCACCCCGGCAGCCCGCTTCTTCCGGCTTCGCGTCGAGCTTGGCGAGTAACCGGTTGGTCAAACCAACCACGGACTTCATCTGTGCTCACCACTCTTCACACAGCGATCTTCCGCCCAGTGATGCCGATGATCCGGTTTCCCGCCACTCGTCTGACAACGTCCACGCAACGTGAAAACGCTTCCGATCTTTATCCTTCTGGGCCTTTCCTCCTTCGGAGCCTCCGCGACCACGATCCTTTCGTCTTTCGGCGATATCTCCGCGACCGATAACGACAACCAGGCCGGTCCGATCCGTGGTGTCTCCTACCTGATCACGACGGTTGCCACCTACACCAACCCAACCGTCACCCAAGGCGGCAGCGGGAACATCAACCCCTACACCGCCACCCACGCCCTCTCGGCTACCGACCCCGCCGCGACCCATGTCCAGTTCCAAAGCCTGACGTGGCAACGCTCGACTTCCACGGCGATGACCGGAACCTTCTACGTCGCCATCGTGGACGGTCTCACCGTCGACTCCAACGGCAACGTTACCAACGTCGGAACCGTGATGGGCGTGTCCACCAACAGCATCACCACCCCCGCCGCCAACGAGTCGATGACCTGGACTTTCGGCGACGTTCTCCTTTCGGTAGGCAACACCTACCAGTTCGTTTTCACCAATACGGCGACCCCCACGCTCGCATCCCACATCACCAGCGGCCAACTCGAACTCAAAACCGGGACCAACCTTCTGGCGGAGACCCAACTCGTCGCGGGCAACGCCGCGAGCTTCACGAACCGGGCCGGATGGGAGCCGGTCTTCAGCATGACCTACAACTCGGTCCCCGAACCGGGAGCCGCTCTACTCGGCGGAATTGGATTCCTCGCCCTCCTGCGGCGCCGCCGCTCCTGATCTCTCATTCCTCAAAGTCAGCCACCGGGCCGCACGGGAGCATCCCCGCGCGGCCCTTTCGTCTCCAAGCGTCATCTGGTCGGCTGACCGGCCCCCTGATCTCCCGCGGCACCCTCCGCAAGCCGCGGCGACACTCCCCATGTCGTTTCTCCGCCACTTGATTCCTCCGGCCCTTTTGCTCACCACCCATTTTGTCTCTTTCGTTGTTCCCCTCCCGGCATCCAGGGTGAACGTCCCGACATCCCCATGCACCCCGACCACCTCGCCGCCGCCCTCGTCCTCTGGGACTACCACCGACTGAACCACTCCCTCGTTCCTTCCGACGGCATCCTCGTCTTCGGCAGCAACGACCTCCGCGTCGCCGCCCATGCCGCGGACCTCTTCCATGCCGGCCTCGCCCCGTGGATCCTCTTCTCCGGAGCCCGCGGACGGATGACGCAGGACTGGCCGGAAACCGAAGCCGCCGCGATGGCCCGCGTCGCCCGCGACCTCGGCGTTCCGGACGATGCCATCCTCATCGAAAACCGCGCGACGAACACCGGCGAGAACATCCGCTTCTCCCGCGAACTGCTCGCCGCCCGCGGCCTCGTCCTTGCTACGGCGATCATCGTACAAAAGCCCTACATGGAACGCCGCAGCATCGCCGCGCTCGACATCCAGTGGCCCGAGGTCACCTTCCGAGCCAGCTCCCCGCCGCTCGACTTCCATCAATACTGCACCGGCGATCTCACGCCCGGACTCGTGACCGAGGCCATGACCGGCGACTTCCAGCGCCTCCTCGACTACCCCGCTCTCGGCTTCGCATCGCCGCAGGAAACGCCCGGCGAAGTGGTCGAATCCCACCGCCTGCTGGTCGCTGCCGGATACACCGGCCAGATGCATTGAGCGCCAACTGGTCGGCCATCCCGACCACTTGCCAGCCGTTGTTCTCCGGAGTTCCGGCGTCGAGGTTCGTCTAATCGAACCTCGAAAAGCCACCATGGAAAAAAGATCCTACGCTCTCCTCTTCGCCGCCCTCGCCGTCGGGACCACCCACGGCCAGGACATCCGCAGCGCCACCGCCGACAATCTCAACACGGTCGGCGCGTGGGCCGACGGCAGCATCCCCACCGCCGCCGACATCGCGACCTGGAATGCCACGAGCACCCTCGCCAACACCATCGGAGCCGGTCAAACCTACGGCGGCCTCAACATCGCCGCCGCCAGCGGCCCGGTGAGCATCGGCGGCGCCTTCGCCCTGACCCTCGACCACAGCACCGACGCCAGCACCATCCTCGACGTCGGAACGAATGACTTCACATGGGGCGCGGCTGGAGCTGCCGGAAGCCTCAACATCAACGGAGCCGCGCTTGCCGTCGCCCCCGGCAACGGCAATACCGGCACCGGGGCGACCTTCGCCGGCTCAAGCGTCGTCACCCTTTCGAGTACCGGCACCAAGAACTGGTCGACCAGCGGCAACGGCACCAGCGGGGCCAACGGCGTGACCAACGTGACCTTCACCGGCACCCTCCGGCTGCGCGGCGTCACCCTCGGTGGCGCTGGCGTGAATCAGATCGAAAACCTCGCCAACAACTGGCTCGCCTTCGGCGGCGGCGGCGGCACCACCGGCGTCCCCGGCTCGTTGACCCAGACCGGTACCTTCCACCTCGACACCGGCGACGCCGCGTCGCGCGGCGACTTCATCCTCACCAACACCCTCAACGACAAGACCCTCGAACTCGCCAGCCTCTCCGGCACCGGCAACCTCCGCTCCGACTGGGGCGTGGGCAGCAATCCCCTGAGCATCCGTAAGGTCCGTATCAACCAAAGCACCGACACCGTCGTCGCCGGCGGCATCTACACCCACAACGGCAGTTCCCAGCGCCGAAACGTCACCATCACGAAGGACGGCAGCGGCACGTTGACCTTCATCGGTCGCCTCGGCAGCACCCAAGGAGCCGCAGGCAGCCCGGGATCGCTCAACTTCGCGGTCAACGGCGGCATCTGGCAAATGGGTGACGGCACGGAGAACCCCTCCGCACCCCTCAACCCCGCGAACTGGGATACCGCCTCGACCTTCACCGTCGGCAGCGGCGGCACGCTGCGCTTCATGGCGAACGCTTCCGAGTACGTCTGGGACCGTGCGATCGACGGATCCGGCGCGATCGAGATCACCAACGACGGCACCGCGGGCGAAGGCAACGTCGCCCTCACCGGAAACAACATCAATTTCACCGGCACCACCACCGTCTCCGCCGGCCGTCTCCGCGTCGGCGGCGACCTCGGGTCAAGCCCGGTCTCCGTGGCGGCGGGCGCGGCCATCGCTGCCGGCAACACCGCGACCGTCGGCACCGGCTTCGTGAAATCCCTCGCCTTGGCCTCGGGCAGCACCTCGGTCTTCCGCGCCGGAGCCACCCATGATCAGATCGTCGTCAACGATCCCGACGGCCTCACGGTGGCCGGCCCCCACGTCATCACCGTCATCTCGAACGGCGGCCTGAACCCCGGCGACAAGGTGCCCGTCATCGACTACGACGGCACCTTCAGCGACTTCGCCAGTCTCTCCCTCGCACCCGGCAGCCGCTTCACGCTGGTCCACGATGTCGCCAACACCAACATCGAACTGGAATACTCCGGCGGCACGGTCACCTGGACCGGCGGCTCCGGCACCTGGGATCTCAACACCACCGCCAACTGGACCCTCGGCGGCAGCCCGACCAACTTCCTCGTCGGTGATTCCGTGTTGTTCAACGACACCGCCACCACCGGTGCCGTGACCCTGGCCGGCCCGCTCAGCCCTTCCGGCGTCACCATCGACAACGACACGCTGGCCTACACGCTCGGCGGCGGCAGCATCGACGGCACCGGCAACCTCACCAAGCAGGGCCCCGGCACCGCGACCGTCACCTCCGCCACCTCCTATACCGGTAGTACTTTCGTCGATGAAGGCACGCTGACCTTCGGCGACGGAGCCACCAGCGGCCAGATCGGCAGCGGACCGGTCGATGTGCTCGCCGGTGCCACCCTGCGGATCCACCGCTCCGACCTCCTCGACTACAAAACCAACCCGCGCCTCCGCACCGTGACCGGTGCCGGCGACATCGTCATCGACGGCGGCGGCACGGTCTTCAACTACACCGGCACCGGCACCGGCTTCTCCGACGCGAACTCGTGGACCGGCTTTTCCGGCAACCTCATCATCAAGGGTGGCTCCGAATTCCAAACCATCCGCAACGGATCCACCGCCATGGGTAGCGGCGACGTCATCCTCGGCGACGCCACCACCAGCGGCAGGCTGTCCCAGATCGAAGGCAACTGGACCTGGACCAACGACATCGTTCTCACCGGCGCGGACAACCGCGTCATCAACCGCTCGCTGAACGCACCTCGCCTGATGAAACTCCAGGGCGTGATCTCCGGCTCGGGCGGCCTGACGTTTGAGGATGCCGCGGTCTCGATGACCAACAACCAGACCGGCTTCATCCTCACCGGCGAGAACACGCTCAGCGGCACCATCACCATCCCCGCTGGCGTGCCGGTCCGGGTGGGCGGCGTTCCCGGAAACACGGACGTCAGCCAGTCCGGCGCGGGCATCTCCGGCAGCCTCGGCAGCGCCACCGTGGTCAACGATGGCATCCTGACCTTCTCCCGAACCGATGCGCATTCGGTCGCCAACACCCTCTCCGGCGCCGGCCAGACCTTCATCGGCCTCACCACCGGCAGCGCCGGCCAGGTGGTCACCTTCACCGGCACCAAGTCCTCCACCGGCCCCACCACCGTCCGCAGCGGCACCTTGCTCCTCAACACCACCCTACCCGACTCGCCGCTCGTCGTCGAAACCGCCGGCACCCTCGGCGGCACCGGCACCCTCGGCAGCGCCTCCTCGGTCTCCGGCACCCTCGCCCCCGGCGATGCCGTCGGCACGCTGACCTCCACCGCCGACGTCGCCCTGGAAAACGGCGCCAAGGTCGCCTGGCAGATCGGCGACTGGAACGGCGGCGCCGGAACCGGCTACGACACCCTGAGCGCCGCCACCCTCACCATCGGCGCGGTTTCCGCCACACCGGTCGTCATCGTCGTCACCGGTGAGTCGCTGGTGAACTTCAGCGAGACCGCGAAGACCTTCACCCTCGCCACCACCAGCGGCGGCATCAGCGGGCTGGACGCCGGCGAGATCATCGTCGACGACACCAACGCCCCCGGCACCGGCACCTGGTCGGTCCAGCCCAACGGCAACATCCTCGAGCTCGTTTACAGCCTCGGCACGTCCTACGACGCCTTCGAATCCGCCAACGGCATCTCCGGTGCCGGCGCCGATACCGACTCCGACAACGACGGCATCCCGAACGGCATCGAGTTCGTCATCGGCGGCGATCCCTCCGGCCCCGACTCGGACTCCAACGCGCTCCTGCCCACCGCCACCGTCGACGCGACGAACCTGACCTTCGTCTTCCGCCGCACCAACGCCTCCGCCGGATTCAATCCCTTCGTCGAGTATGGCTCCGACCTCACCGGCTGGACCCCCGCTCAAGCCGGCGTGAACGGCGTCACCATCAACGAGGATGGCGACTTCCACGGCGCCGGCACCGACCGCGTGACCGTCACCATCCCGCGCACTTTGGCTGCCGATGGTAAGATCTTCACCCGCCTGCGGGTCGACATTCCCTGAACGGGCAAAGCGCCCGCGGGGAGCGAGGTCGAGGTCAAGAAATCCTCCCCGCGGGCATTTGAATCAAGCGAACGCTCCTTGCCGGAGCCGGGTTCAGACCCGGACCCCGTCCACCATCCGCCGGATTCCCAGCGGATTCGCCTCCTGCAACTCCGCGGGCAGGCAGCTTTCCGGGAAACCCTGCCAGGCGACGGGCCGAACGAAGCGGTGGATCGCCATGCTGCCGACGGAAGTACTACGTCCATCGGAGGTCGCCGGGAAGGGCCCGCCGTGCACCATGCTGTGGCAGACTTCCACCCCGGTCGGAAAGGCGTTGAAGATGAGACGGCCGGCCTTCTGCTGAAGCGCGGCAACCAGCGACACGTGCGCGGCCAACTCGGCTTCCGTGCCGTGGACGGTCGCGGTGAGCTGGCCTTCCAGCTCCGGAATGGCGGCTTCGATCTCGCCGATGCTGCCGCGGACGATCAGAGCCGCCGGGCCAAACATTTCTCCCTGGAGCAAGTCGGCCTCGAGGAAACGGCGGAGTGAGACACTCAAAACCGCCGGTGCCCCCTGTCCCTGACCCACCTCCTTTTTGCTGCGGCCGATGGTCTCCACGCCTTCGGTCTCGGCGAAGGCTTCCACCTCCTCCGCGAAAGCACGGCAGATCGAGGCATTGAGCATGGTCCCCGGCGCACCGGCTTCGACCAATTCCTTGAGCTTCTCCAGGAATACCAGGCCGGTCCCTTCCGGCAGGAAGACCAAGCCGGGGTTCGTGCAAAACTGTCCGACACCCATCGTGAGAGAGCCGAAGAAAGCCTCCGCCAGCGCTGCTTCGCCGCGCTCCAGCGCGCCGGGCAGGATGACGACGGGATTCACCGAGCTCATCTCCGCATAGACCGGGATCGGCTGCTCGCGGTTCGCCGCGGCGGCCATCAGGGCGGTGCCGCCGGCACGCGAGCCGGTGAAGCCGACCGCCTGGATCACCGGGTGCTGCACCACCGACATGCCGATGCTGCGGCCGCCACCGTAGAGCAGCGAAAAGACCCCTTCCGGCATGCCCGTGCTGAGCGCGGCCCGCATCACCGCCGCGCCGACGATTTCCGCCAGGCCGGGGTGCGAGGCGTGGGCGATCACCACCACCGGACAACCGGCGGCAAGGGCCGAGGCGGTGTCACCACCGGCGACCGAGAACGCGAGCGGGAAATTGCTGGCGCAGAACACCGCGACCGGACCCAGAGGACGGAGCATCGAACGGATGTCCGGCTTCGGCACCGGCGCGCGGTCGGGCTGGGCGTGCTCGATCCGGGCATCGACCCAGGATCCTTCCTCAAGCAGCGACGCGAACAAACGCAACTGGCCGGTGGTCCGGCCCGTCTCGCCGCGCAGGCGCGCTTCGGGCAGTCCGGTCTCCATCGGCCCGCGCTGGGCGAGATCCTCCACCACGCCCTCGATCTCCGCGGCGATCGCCCGGAGGAAACCCGCACGCACCGTTCCCGGCAGCGCGGAGTATTCCGGGAAAACCGCGGCAGCCAGATCGACCGCCCGATTCATCTCGTCGGTGGTGGCCGAAAGGTAAGCCGGTTCAAGTTGCGCGCCGCTCGCCTGGTGAATGCCGTGGCCGCACACGTCCGTGCCGCTGCCGCGGGAATAGCCGATGATCGAAGTGCCGAGGAGTTGGGATGTCATGGGGTGGATTCAAGATGCGAGACTTCAAGACGCAAGACCAGACCGGGAGGTGCCGGAATAAAAACTGGGAGCGCGGAATTTATTCCGCAGCAGGGAGCGCGGAACCGGAGCTCCGCGGACATGCCCGGAGGCAATTCATTCCGCACGCCCCCTCTGGCGGAGTTGCTGCGGAATGAATTCCGCGCTCCAATTTTCGACATCACACCACCGGAGCGGTGGCCAGGGCCTTCTCGATGACCGCGGTGGCTTCGGCCAACTCCTTGCCCTCAAGTTCGAGACGCGGCGCGCGGACCCGGTTGTTGCCATACTTGCCGCCGGTGGCCAGGGTTTGCTGGAGCTTGATGAGCTGGACGAACTTCACGACGGTGTCCATCCGCAGCATCGGCAGCATCCAGGTGTAAATCGGCATCGCTTCCTCGATGCGCCCGGTGGTCGCGAGATCCCAGAGCTTCACGTTGTGCTTCGGGAACGCGCCGCCGACGCCGGTGATCCAGAATTTCGCGCCCATCGCCGCGCCTTCCAGCGCGCAGTCGTCGACCCCGACGCCCAGCACCACGCGGTCGCCGCAGACTTCGCGGATGCCGGCGATGCGGCGGGCGTCGGTCGAGGACTCCTTCACCGACTCCACGTTCGGCAGCTCGTCGGCGAGCTCCTTGATGTGCAGCGGGGTGAAGTCGGTCTTGTACGCGACCGGGTTGTTGTAGATGATGCAGGGCAGGTCGGTCGCGGAAATCACGGCCTTCATGTGGGCCTTCATCTCACGCCAGTCGGAAGCGTAGAGATACGGCGGCAGGACCATCAAGCCGCGGCAGCCGTTGTCCTTGGCGGCCTTGGCGATGTCGACGGCTTCCTTGGTGGAAAGCGCGGCGACGCCCGGGATGATCGGGGTGTCCGGCAGGGCTTCGACGTAGGTCTTCTGCAGCGCCAGCTTCTCTTCGAACGACAGCGTGGCTCCCTCGCCCAGCGAACCGTGGACGACGATGGCGGAGCAGCCGCCTTCGATGAGCCATTTCCCATGCTCCGCCATCAAGGCGTGGTCGATGGTCATGTCGGCGTTGAACTGAGTGAGGGTGGCGGGCATGACGCCTTTCCAAGTAATGCTCATGATGGTGCGGGTAGGATTCGGTGGATTAGAGAGAGGAGGGAATTCCGTGGCGGAAGGGATCGGCGGGATCAAAGAGATAAACGGACTCCCCGGTGACCCAGGCGCGACCGCTGACGCGCGGCAGGACTTTGCCATCGGGCAAAAGCTCCACGCAACCCGAGAAGACGGTGTCGAGGATGCCGGCCTGTCGCCAGTTCACCCCGGGCGCGAGCTTTCCGGCGGCGTAAAGCGAAGCAAGCTTGGCGCTGGTGCCGGTGCCGCAGGGCGAGCGGTCGTAGGCTTTGCCCGGGCAGAGGACGAAGTTCCGGCTATCCGAAGTCGCGGGATCGCTCGGTGGGCCGAAGGACTCGATGTGGTCGATTTCCATCCCATCCGCCCCGGTGATGCCCTGCGCTTCCAAGGCTTCGCGGACCGCGCAAGTAAATGAAGTGAGCGCATCGAGATTCGCGAAAGTCACGGCCGGTCCCTGATCTTCGATCAGGAAGAACCAGTTGCCGCCCCAGGAAATGTCGCCTCTAACAGTGCCCCAGCCCGGAACCTCGACCTCCACGCCGGTGGCCAGGCGATAGCTCGGGACATTGGCCACGGTGACCGAGCCGTCGTCATGGATGCGGGCGACGACCACGCCGACCGGCGTGTCGATCCGGTGCTCGCCGACCCCGATCCGGCCGAGGTGGGCGAGTGTCACCGCGAGACCGATGGTCCCGTGGATGCACATGTTCAGGGTCGAGACGTTGTTGAAAAAGATCACACCGCAGCAGCAGTCCGGCTCGTGCGGTTCGACCAGCAGCGCGCCGACCATCGCGTCATGGCCGCGGGGCTCGTTGCAGACGCTGGAGCGCAGCCAGTCGTGTTCCTCGCGCAGGCGGCGGGCCTTCTCCGCGACGGTGCCGGAACCGAGGTCCGGCCCGCCTTCGATGACGACACGGGTGGGCTCGCCCTCGGTGTGGGAATCAATGACGTGGAGACGTGGGACACTCATGGGTTGCGGCATGATCTTAGCAAGAGGGTCTTGGCGAAAGCTCTAGCCGCCGCCTCCGAATCCGTATAGCACGGGACGCGTATGCTTTCCGACGTCTGCCATGTCCCCGTCCGCCCGACTCCGTAAGACCTTTTTCGAATCACTCGACGGGATGCCGCCGCTCGACAGCCTGTTCGACGGCGTGCCGGACATCGTCTTTTTCATCAAGGACGCGCAGGGCCGCTACATGGCGGTGAACGAGACGCTGGCCAGCCGCTGCGGCCTGCCGGACAAGTCGGCGGCGATCGGACTGACCGCCGAACAACTCTTTCCCCCGCCCCTCGGCGAAGGTTTCGCCGCGCAGGATCGCGCCATCCTCAAGAGCGGACTCGGCATCCGGGATCACCTGGAGCTCCACCTCTATGCCGGCGGCCGGCGCGGCTGGTGCCTGACCTTCAAAGAGCCGGTGCGCGGCAAGGACGGCCGTATCGCCGGGGTCTGCGGCATCTCGCGCGACCTCCACGGTCCGCACGACCGGCAGGAGGACTTCGCCGCGATGTCCAAGGCTCTCGACCACATCCACAAGCACTTCGACGAGCCGCTCCGGCTCCCCCAGCTCGCGGACATGGCGGGGCTCTCGGTCTATCAGTTCGACCAGCGGATCCGCGCCTTGTTCCACGTCACGGCCGGACAGTATCTGGTGAAGGTCCGCATCGATGCCGCCTGCGAGCGGCTATCTCTCACTGCGGAGCCGATCGCCCAGATCGCGCTGAGCTGCGGCTACTCCGACCAGTCGGCCTTCTCACGGCAGTTCAAGCAGGCGGTGGGCATCAGCCCCCTCGCCTACCGGAAAAAGCTGCACGCTTCCTGACCTCAAGCCCCGCGCATCAGCGAGATCTCGGCGAGGCTGACCAGCGAGCGCCAGAGTTCCTCGCGGACTCCGTTCTTGAGCTGGTCCACCGTCACCGCACGCTCCAGCGTGAAGCGGCCGGAGCGGGTCCGGCGCAGCGCGCTGAGGTGGGCTCCGCAGCCGAGCTTGGCCCCGATGTCGTGGGCGTAAGTCCGGACGTAGAAGCCCTTCGAGCAGTTCACGACGAAGTCGATCTCCGGCAGCTCGATACGACGGACCTCGTACTTCGACACGGTGACCGGCCGCAGCGCGCGTTCGACTTCCTGTCCCTTGCGGGCCAGCTTGTAGAGCGGCACGCCGTCCTTTTTGATCGCGGAAACCATCGGCGGCAACTGCTCGAAGGCACCCGTGAAGGCATCGAACGCGCTCGTGACCTGTTCCGCGGTGAAAGCCGGCACATCCTTTTCCTCCAGCACCTCGCCCTGGCGGTCCTGGGTGGAAGTGCTTTTGCCGAGAGTGAGCGTGCCTTCGTATTCCTTGTCCTCGCTCATCAGCAGGTCCTGGATCTTGGTGGCCCGCTCGACCACCAGCATCAGCAGTCCGGTCGCCATCGGGTCCAGGGTGCCGCAGTGGCCGATCTTCTTGGTGCCGAGCGCGCGCCGGGCGATGGCGACCACGTCGTGCGAGGTCATGTCAGGGGCCTTGTCCACCAGCAGCACTCCGCTGGGAACCATCGGTCCGGGGTTCGGTCGATTCATGTTCGGTAAATCTAGTAGTTGCGGATCAGACCGCTGGAAGGACAAGTCGGACCGCATCGAGCACGCTCGCACGCGCCGCGGCAAGAGGGCCGGCCATCCGGATGCCGGCAGCCAGCGCGTGGCCGCCGCCGCCGAATTCCATGCAGATGTTGCAGACATCGACGCGGCTGTCCTTGGAGCGCATCGAGACGCGGATCTTGCCGTCCGGCAGTTCCTCGAAGAACACGGCGACGATCACGCCCTCGATCCCGCGGATGATGTCGATCAACCCCTCGCTATCCTCGGGCTTCAAGTCGAGCGCGTCGCGGGTCGCCATCGTGAGCTCCCAATGCGCCACGCGACCGCCGCCGTCGATCTCCAGCTTGTTGAGCAGCGAGCGCATGAGCTCGACCCGGCGGAACGGGTGGTTGTCGTAGATCAGCGAATTGATCCCGCCGACGTCGAGGCCGGCGTCGATGAGATCCGCGGCCATCCGGTAAGTGTCGGCGGTGGTCGAGGGATACTGGAACGAGCCGGTGTCGGTCGACACGGCGACATAGATCGCGTCACGCGTCGCGGCCGGCAGCGGCAGGCCGAGCGCGGTGATCAGCTTGAAAAGGATCTGGCCGGTGGCGGGGCTGCTGGAGTCGATGTGATTCAAGTCACCATAGCCGGGGTTCGACTTGTGGTGGTCGATGTTGATCCAGAGTTTCGCTTTCGACGCGGCGTGAAGGGCGGCATCGCCGAGCCGCGGCTTAGTCGCGGTGTCGAGGGCGATCGCCACTTCCACGTCGAGCGCTTCGGCCGGCGGCGTTTCGATCCGGTCGGAGCACGGCAGGAAAGCGAGGTTGTCGGGCAGCCCGTCTTCATTGATCAGGCGGACCTTTTTGCCCGCGGCTTCGAGCGCCATACCAAGTGCGATCTGCGAGCCGATGGCGTCGCCATCCGGGCGGACATGGCTGAGGATCACGAACGAGTCGTGCGCGGCGATGGCCTCTCCGATTTGCTGATAACTGGCGTTCACGCGATTGGGTCCCCTTCGCGGGGGCGGCGATTCTCCCGATGCCCCGGGGACACGCAAGGACAAAGGCGGAGGGGCGACCAAGAGGGGCGCGGGCGGCTCGCCAGCAGGACCGTGGCTGCGGCATCCCTGCCACAAGCCTCCTCACATAAAAATGCCCCGCCGGTGAAGGCGGGGCATTTTGAAATCACTGTGGCAATGAAGCCCCTCAAATCTCAGCCACCGGCAGATTCGCCACTTCCTCACGGACCTTCTCGGCGAGCGGCGTCGAGAGGTAACGTTCGGTGGACGAGCAGCCGATGGTGACGATGCGCTTGCCCTGGAACTCGGGGCGCTTCGCGACCTGGATCGCGGACCAGACGTTGGCGCCGGTTGAGATCCCGGCGGGGATGCCTTCGAGCTGATTAAGCGCTTGGGCGGTGGCGAAAGCGTCGTCGTTGGAGACCTGGATCACCTCGTCAATGATCGAGACATTGAGGTTCTTCGGGATGAAGCCGGCACCGATCCCCTGGATCATGTGCGGGCCGGGCGCGCCGCCGGAGATCACCGGGCTGGCCACCGGCTCGACGGCGAAGACCTTCAATGCGGTGCGGGCCTTCAGCACTTCGGACACACCGGTGATGGTACCGCCGGTGCCGACGCCGGCGACGAAGGCATCGATCTTGCCCTCGGTATCGCGCCAGATTTCCTCCGCGGTCGTCTCGCGATGGACCTGCGGGTTGGCCGGGTTGTCGAACTGGCCGGGACCGAAGGAGCCGGGGTTCTCTTCCAGCAGCTTCTTGGCCATCGCGATCGCACCGCCCATGCCGCGGGCGCGCGGCGTGAGCACCAGTTCGGCACCGAGCAGACGGAGCAGCACGCGGCGCTCGATCGACATGCTCTCGGGCATGGTCAAAATGATGCGGTAGCCTTTGGCGCGGGCGACGAAGGCGAGCGCGATACCGGTGTTGCCGGAAGTCGGCTCGATGATCAGCCCGCCGGGCTTGAGCGAGCCATCCTTTTCCGCGGTCTCGATCATCGCCTTGCCGATGCGGTCCTTCACGCTGAACAGCGGGTTGAAGAACTCGGCTTTCACGAGGATCTCGGCACCGAGGCCCTCGGTCAGCTTGTGGAGGCGGATCAGCGGGGTGTTGCCGACGGTGGCAACCATGGAATCTGCGATGGGCATAAGGATCGTGGGTTGAAGAGTTAGATCTGGAAGTCGGAGTTCCCGGAGTCGAGATGCAGGCCGCACTCGTATTTCTCGCCATTGAAGCGGGTGGCTTCCGCGTCGAGACCGTCGACGGCCGG
The DNA here is from genome assembly GCA_044372775.1 of Haloferula sp. Lineage (GTDB taxonomy): Bacteria > Verrucomicrobiota > Verrucomicrobiia > Verrucomicrobiales > Akkermansiaceae > Haloferula. The sequence continues at coordinate 45,395 of JBIPNO010000009.1, read as the reverse complement.
CCGGGTGCTATGCCAGTCGCCCATCGTCACGTAACCTTGCTCGGCCAGCGGATGCGGGGGCAAGCCGTGATCGTGCATGTAGGCGGAAATCTGGGCATCCGGCCAATCGAGGATCGGATACACTTTCAGCGTCCGCTTCTGCTGCTCGGCGAAGGGCCGCTCGGTGCGGGTGCTGGAGTGGCTGCGGCGGACGCCGCTGATCCAGACGTCGGCGCCAAGCTCGCGCAGCGCGCGGTCCATCGGCTCGATCTTGGTGAAGACGCCGTACTGGTCCATGCCCTCCCGGCCCTGCTCCCAGAGCTTGCCGTAGATCGCCTCCATCCGCGCGGCGGAGTGCGTCGGCTGATAGATCCGCAGGTCGGTGCCGAAGCGCTTGGTCAACTCCTCGGCGTAGCGGTAGGTCTCCGGGAAATGGTAGCCGGTGTCGATGAACACCACCGGGACCCCCGGCGCGTGATCGGCGATCAGTTTGAGCATCACCGCCGCCTGCAAGCCGAAGCTCGTCGACGCGACCAAACGGCTACCGTAGCGGTCGTACAGCAGTCCCAGACGCTCGCCGGCCTTGAGGCGGGCGAGGTCGGCGGAAAGTTGGTCAGCCTCCGTGATGGATTGGGTGGCATTCATGGCTTCAGGACAAATCCGTCCGATCGGTCGGATTCGACCGATCAGTTCTTCAGCGCCTCTTCCTTGATGTTCTTGTGGAAGTCCTTGCCCTGCACCGTGGCGACCACGTAGCCGGCGCGGATCACGAAGTCGCCGAAGCGCTCGCCGTCATTCCGCTCCTTCGCATAGCGCTGGAAGATCGGCGCAAGCAGGCCGCGGATCTCGTCCGAGTGGATGTCCTCGCGATACAGCTTGCTGAGCCGCTGGCCGGCATGGCCGCCGCCGAGGTAGAGGTTGTAGCGGTCCGGACCCCGGCCGACGAAGCCGATCTCCGAGATGAAGGGCCGGCCGCAGCCGTTCGGGCAGCCGGTCATGCGGATGGTGATCGCATCATGGCGCAAGCCGGCGGCTTCGAGGTCTTCCTCGAGATTCGTGATGACCACCGGCAGATAGCGCTCGGCTTCGGCCAAGGCCAGGCCGCAGGTCGGCAAGGCGACGCAGGCGATCGACGACAGCCGCAGCGCGCTGCGCTCGTGGCTGTGCGCCATGCCATACTTCTCCAGCAGCGCCTCGATCTCCGAGCGCTTTTTCACCGAGATGTTCGCGATCACCAGGTTCTGGTTCGCGGTCAGGCGAAAGTCGCCGTCGTGGATCTTCGCGATCTCCAACAAACCGGTCCGCATCGGGTAGGACGCCGTGTCGAGCACGCGGCCGCCTTCGACGAAGAGCGTGTAGTGGAAATTGCCGTTCTCGTCTTCGACCCAGCCGAAACGGTCGCCGTTGTCGGTGAACTCATACGAGCGCACCGGACCCAGCTCGTAGCCGAGATACTCGTTGAGCTTGGCGAGGATCCACTCCGGACCGTGGTCGTCGACGGTGTATTTGAAGCGCGAGTGCTTGCGGTCGGTGCGGTCGCCGAAGTCGCGCTGCACCAGCACCACCTTCTCGGCGACATCCACCACCTGCTCCGGCGTGCAAAAGCCGATGACGTCCGCCAGGCGCGGATAGGTCGCCTCGTTGCCGTGGGTCGAACCCATCCCGCCGCCGACGGCGACGTTGTAGCCGGTGAGCTTGCCGTCCTCGACGATCGCGATGAACGACAGGCAGTTGGCGAAGATGTCCACATCGTTGCTCGGCGGCACGGCGATGGTGATCTTGAACTTCCGCGGCAGGTAGGTCTTGCCGTAGATCGGCTCTTGCTCCTCCTCCGTCGACTCGACCTTTTCGCCGTCCAACCAGATTTCGTGGTAGGCGCGGGTGGCGGGAGTCAGATGAGTGGAAATGTCCTGCGCCGCCTTCAGCACCTCGGAGTGGACCGAAGAGAGATAGGGGTTCGGATTGCACATCACGTTGCGGTTCACGTCGCCGCAAGCCGCGATGGTGTCCATCGCCGCCTGGTTGATCTCGGCGATGGTCCGCTTGAGGTTGGTCTTGATGATCCCGTGGAACTGGAAGGCCTGGCGGGTGGTCAACTTGATCGTGCCGTTGGCGAATTGCGTCGCCAGTCGGTCGGTCTCGATCCACTGCTGCGGCGTCGCCACGCCACCGGGCACGCGGATCCGGATCATGAAGGAGTAGGCCTTCTCGAGCCGGTGCTTGCGGCGGTCGTTGCGCAGGTCGCGGTCGTCCTGCTGGTAGGTGCCGTGGAATTTCAGCAGTTGCTGATCGTCCTCGCACATCGAGCCGGTCGAAAGGTCGGCCAAACCTTCCTCGATCGTCCCGCGCAGGTAGTTCGAACGGGTCTTGATGCCTTCGTTGACGGAGAGTTTCTTTTCGCTCATGGGATGAAGAAAGTTAGAGGGGAAGTGATCAGTGATCAGTGCCAAGTGATCAGTGGTTTGAATTTCACTGATCACTGATCACTGATCACTCGGCACTTCAATAGACGTCGCGTTGGTAGCGCTTGGATTTCTTGAGGTCTTCGACGTAGGCCTCCGCGACCTCGCGGGAGAAGCCGCCCTGCTTTTCGACCACGTCGATCAGGGCTTCGTGGACGTCGTGGGCCATGCGCGAGGCATCGCCGCAGACGTAGAAATGGGCGCCGTCCTGGAGCCACGCGTAGAGTTCCTTCGCGCGCTCGATCATCCGATGCTGGACGTAGACCTTTTCCGGCTGGTCACGGGAGAAGGCGACGTCAAGCTTGGTCAGGTTGCCGTCCTTCAGGTGCTCCTGCCACTCGGTCTGGTAGAGGAAGTCGTAGGTGTAGCGCTGGTCGCCGAAGAACAACCAGTTCCTGCCGGGATTGCCGAGCGCCGCGCGGTGCTCGACGAAGGCGCGGAACGGAGCGACGCCGGTACCGGGGCCGACCATGATGACCGGCGTGTCGGCCGAAGCCGGCAGGCGGAAGTTCTTGTTCTGATGGGTGTAAACCGGCACCTGACCGCCCTTTTCCACGAGGTCGGAAAGATAGGTGGACGCCACGCCTTTCCGCGCCTGGCCTTGGGCCTGGTAGCGGACGGACGCCACGGTGAGGTGGACTTCGCCGGGATGGGCGAGCGGGCTGGAAGCGATCGAGTAAAGCCGCGGCGGCAGCTTGCGGAAGATCGCGGCGAGGTCGGCGGCGGCCAGGCCGTCCGGCGCGAAGTCGGCGATCGCGTCGGCGATCCAACGGCCCCACTGGTAGTCCTTGAGCTGGTTCTTCGCGTCGTCGGCCAGCAAGGCGGCAAGCTTTTCGGAACCGGAGAACCCTTGGAGCTTGGTCAGCACGGCGCGGGACAGCGCGGTGATGTCGAAGTCTTCGCGCAGGGCATCCGCCAGCAGCTTGGCTCCGATGCCTTTGACTTCGACGTTCTCACTGCCCGAGAGCTTCGACGCCTTGAGGATGCCTTCGACGATGTCCGGTGAATTGACCGGGATCACCGCCAGCGCGTCGCCCGGCTCGTAGCTCATTCCGGAGCCTTCGAGCGAGAGCTCGTAGTGCCACGTTTCCTTGGTCGTGCCCTTGCCGTTGAGCAGGACTTTCTCTAACAACTCCGACGGGAACGGGTTCTTCTTGCCGAACTCCGTCGCGACCGGCGCGGCGGCGGCGACTTCCAGCGTCACGGTGGCCGCCGAAGGACCGAAGGCCTTCAGCGCGGCATCGAGCCAGGCGGCATGCGGTTCGTCGAACTCCACATCGCAGTCCTGGCGCGGCAGGATCCGGGTTGCGCCGAGCGCTTCGAGGCGGGCGTCGAAGTCCTTGCCGGTCTGGCAGAATTTTTCATACGCCGTGTCGCCCAGCGCGCAGACCGAGAAGCGGACCTTCTTCAGATCGGGCGCGGCACCGTTCATGAACTCCTTGTAGAAAGCGGTCGCGCTTTCCGGCGGCTCGCCATCGCCCCAGGTGCTGACGATCACCAGCAGGTTCTCGAATTTCGCGAGATCGGCCGGGGCGATGTCGGACAGATTCTTCACCGCCGTTTGGAAGCCCTTCTTCTTGGCAACCTTCGCGGACAAGTCGGCCAGCTTTTCGGCATTTCCCGACTCGGTGCCGTAGAGCACGGTCAGCTTGGTCGAGCCCGCGCTCACCGCGGGTGCGGCAGCCGGAACAGCGGCGGCGGAGAGAAAGCCGGCAAGCCAGAAGCGCTGGGACGCATCAAGGCCCGCAAGCGCGAGATCGACCGCGCGGCGTTGGTCGGGAGAGAAGGGAGCGTGCTCGGGAAGCATTACCTTAGTTAGTTGCTCAAGTTTGTAACGTATCGCCGTCAGCATTTGCCGGTTCCCCCCGGGGCGCAAGGCAAATTCCGCGTCATTCAGTCACTTTTGAGGGTGGGTTTTCATGGCACCTGCCGCCTTCATTTCCGGCTTTTGCCTTGCACTGGCGACGATGCGGCGAAGAATCCCGCCGTCATCCGGACCTCCGGAGGGGTGGCAGAGTGGTCTATCGCGTCGGTCTTGAAAACCTAGAAATGGCCTTTTTACCGATTTACGGAGCGTGGTAAAGCGTTTACGGAAAGCACCTTGTGAATGATGCATAAAGGTTGCGAAAGACCGCTTTTCCTCAAAAGCGGTATCTTTTTTGGTATCACCCTGCTCACCCCCTTTGCCTACCCTCTTTCGCCTCCGGTCCATGAACCGTGTGCGTTCTGTTAGAATCGCGGCGTTCTGGTGATTCGGTGGTATCAGATGGTATCACCCCACCCCTGCCCCGCCCCGCCCTCCAGCGGCAACCGGTCCACGAGGTCGAGCACGAGGTCGAGCACGAGGTCGATCACCACGAGGTCCACGAGCACCACGAGGTAGCGGTCGATCACGCGCTCGCAAGAGTTCGCTGTGGGGACGACCGCAAGGAGCCATCTGCCGCACGATCAAAGTGCGAATTGGCCCAAAATTCACTTGCGATTCGTTCCCGGCCTGCCCCAGATTCAACTGGATGAGACGAATTGTCAAAAAACCACTTTCGAGGCTGGCAATGCTACTCACTTTGCTGGCCGCTTCCACGATCATCGCGACGATACACGCCCAGTCCATCACACTGAAGGATACAAAAGGGCGCGCTATTGAGATCCTGCCCGATAGCGCCACAGAAGCGGAAATCACGGGGCGGCGAAAAAGTGACAACAAGAAAGTCACAATCAAAACCGACACGCTTGACGCTGAATCCAAGAAGGCAGTGGAAGCTTGGCAAAAAGCGACAGGTCGAATTCCTTCCCAAGAATTTGAGGCGAAGCTAACGAGAAAAGACGGAACCAAAACGGTTACAGCTAAATTCAAAATGCCCGCCGGGAAATACAATACTGATATTGATTGCTCCGCGATTAAGCTCACTTTCGATATTCCGCGTCGGAAATCCGAACCTTTGCCAGGGAATTTCATCCTGACTGTCTACCCGACCCAAAAGAACTTAAAAGAGGGGCTAGATCTCATCTTGAAAGAGATGAATCAGGAAATAAAAGACGATCTATCAAGAATGACTCCTTCCAAGAGACAGGAAGTCGAAGCGTCCGCCCACCCGGTTGCGATCTCACACGGTGAATTCTCGGGATACCGATACACCTATAATTCAAAGAACCTTTTCAGAACAACAAATGGAAAGTATGAGCTTTCCGCTTATCTCGGGCCATTGTCATTTATTGAGGATGGCGAATCCCCGGTATTGCAAGATGATGTCATTGAAATTCTGAAAACAATTGAAATCAAAAAAGGTCACTGACCAAAATATCCAAATTTTCGCGGAGTTAATAGAGCGCGAGAGGCTCCCCGCCAGCGCGGCCTAGCGGATCGGGTGGCTTGGTCCAGGATCACCGGCAGAAGCGCCAGAGAATCACCGCCAGCAGCACGGCGGATGCGATCATTCCGGCGACGTAGATTCAAAGGTCGAGGTCGGGTGGCAGGATCATGGCGAAATGGAAAACCCCGCCCCGGCGAAGAACCGGGACGGGGCGGAGCATCCGGGGACCGAATCCCGGAAATCTGTTAGTGGAAATCGGCGATCAATTCGCGGTCGAGGTCCAGCGGCTCGGAGTCCAGCGGCTGGCCTAGCCTCTTGATTCCGGCGAGATTGGCGCGGGCCTTCACGACGCCGGGGTCGGTGGCGATCTTCGCCTCCAGCTTCACGCGGGCGGCTTCCTCGGCCTCCTCAAGCGCGTTCTGCGCGGCCTGAGCAGCAGTAGCGGCTTCCGCCTCGCGGGCCTCGGCCTCGGCGATCTGCGTGTAGAGCGCGTCGAGTGCGGGAATCTCGGCGGCGATGGCGGATTCAAGAATCAGCCTTTCGGCGATGTGATACCGGCCCAGAACGTCGAGGGTGTCGGATGCCGCTACGCTGACGATCTGCGGTTGATCGGGCTCCGTGCCTCCCGTCGTGGTAAGCTGAAATTGCATCAGCGCCCCGATGCGCTCGATCTCCGCGCGGACGGCGATGAGGTTTTGGCGGGCGCGGCGGACGTTGGGATTGTGGCTGTAAACGGACTGGCGGAGTTCGGTCGAGGTCATGATTTTTTGAGGTGGGAATTGTTAGTCAACAAGGCGGACACCGGCCTTCATGGCGGCGTTGCGCTGAGGGTGGGTGAGCTTGTCGAACTCGCTGCGGCTCATGGTCGGCCTGGCGGTCGAGGCTTTGAATTGCTCGGCGGTGATAGCGGCGGATCGGCGGGCGGCGCTGAGGTCGGCGGCGGCGCTGCGGGTGATGGTTTCGACGCGGCGAGCGGTGGCAACCGGGGTCTTGGAAGTTTTGAGACTCGCCAACAGCGTCCTCGCTTCGTCGAGACGGCGGTCGAGCTTTTCGCCAGCTTGGCGAAGGCCGCGCATCGGATCGGCAGGCGGGATGAATTTCGGAGCGGAATTCATCGCGGGCCGAGGAGTGAGTGCCTCCAGCTTTCGCAGGACGGTCTGCCGGTGAACGGCGCTTTGATGGGGATTGGTCATGGTTTCGGGGTTGTGAATAGATTGTGGATAAGTTGTGAAGTTCTCTCGAGTTCACCGGGGGCGAGCAGGCGGTCGAGGATTGCACCTGGTCGATTCTGAGCGGCAACGGCCTCAAGGACACACTCGGGGCGAAGCACGTCGATTCCCCTGTCTTGGTAGCGTCGGAGCTGCCTGCGGTGGATACCGTAGGCTTGAGCAAGAGCGGTGTCGGACGGGCGGGACATCTGAGTGGAGAATGCCACAAACGCAACTCACTTGCAAGAGTGGATCTTTCCAACCTTCGCCTTCGCGGGTGCAGCGTCCGCTTCACCGTTGTCGCGGTGCTTCGCCATGACGCTTTGCCATAGTCCGCTGGAAAGGTCCGATAGATCGGTGAGCATCCGCCGATAGACATCTCCTAAAACCTTCTCAATCTCCGCTTCTGTTAGTCCAACAAGCTGTGGCGGAAGGACAGATTGCGATTCCATGAGCGCCAGCTTGAACGCGGAACCAAGTGCCATGTTCGCGGCGTCGGTATCTTCACGCCGGAACATCTCACCTCTGGACATGGCATTTTGCAGCTCCAGCTTTTCGGCCTCGCGCTTCAATTTCTCGCGCCTCCAATAGCGTTCTGAATTGCTATCAAGCCCGCCCTGCAGCCCGTCGATTGTCGATTGCCAAGTCGGTGCTGTGGTGCGGCTCGCCCATACCTTTTTCACGATCTCGCGGGAGTCCTGGATATCGGTGCCAGCGGCTTTCCAGCGGGACAGGATAGACTCGGAGACATTGTGGATCTTCGCCAGCGTGACGAGGGAAGCGGTTTTGGTGGTCATGGCGGGAGCTTGAACGGCTCGACGGGTAAACGCAACCCGATTGCGTTAGTAGGGTTGAAATCGTCACTTCCTGGCGGGTTTCCGGCTCTTCTGAACGCTTGCGGTAGAAAAGTTTATGAAATCCTTTCGCAAGTCTTCTGACCGCCCGATGGATTCGCCCTATCCGTAGGGTTCCCATAGGGGGCATGGCCTCGATGCCTATCTCCCTGATAGTCAATAAGACATGACAAATCCGCTTCTTACTTATTCGCTCGCCCCGATGTCCTTGTCATCTACATGAGATAAGAAAGCGCATTCTTTCGGTGTCGTCCGGTTAAATAGAACCGTTGGAATGTTTCGATCTTCCAGCCATTTCGAGCAGGCGAGGCCGACATCGCGTGCAAGGCCGACCAGGTAATCTTCAAGTCTCTTGGCAGGTTCCACCGCGTGAACTCGGCGGGAGCGGACCGGGCTTTGCTTCCCGCCTCGGCCTCGGTTGACGTAGCCTAGCTTTTCTGCCATCTCGCGGACCTTGGCAGTGGTTGCGGGACTGACTGATTGATGCCCGCGCATGGCCCCGGCTACGGTGCTGGTGGACAGTCCAAGGGCTTTGCCAACGTCGGCAGCGGTGACAGGTGCGGTCGCTTGCATAGGCGCTTGAAACAAGTGTTTCCTAGGGTGTCAAGGTGTCGATTGAAACGGGTGTTCCATGAGTGCTGCCGATCGTGGTGGTGGGCCTGCTCGGTTTCCTCAATCCGTGCACAATCTAACAAGCGGCGAAAACGCAGGTCGATCATGCCGCCGACACTGTTCCCTCGCCAACTATCGCTCTCACCCATCGCTTCAATACTTCTTCGGCTAGAGTCCTCTCGGACTCGGGCACGATCAGGGCATCGGTGTCGGGAAAGGCCGGGATGCCTAAAGACTGAACTTCGGCCAGCGCGCCGTTGATCACACGGCCGGTGTAATTCTGGAGCTGAATCGAAAGCTTGCTGTGATCCTTTGCCTTGATGTCCTCGATGATCCCACAAGTAAGGGGGAACTCCGACCGGAGCCACCGGTAAGAAGGATAGCGGATCGCGACGGCGGTCTTCATGTTGAGTGAGGTAAGCATCTCCCTCTTACTCCTCTTTCTCTCCTCGGTCGTCACCGTCGCTTCGCCCTGCCGGTAGATATCACCGTCTGCAATTGTCGCAGCCAGCTTCGCCCGCTCGCCTTCCAGCGCGGCAATCCTGGGGCTTGCGGGATGGGTCTTGCCAAGGTGATCGATGCGATCACGGATGATTCGCTGGAGGATGCAAATATGCGCGCCGTTGATGTCTAGCTTTGAAGATGGGCTCCCGTTGATCAGGAAGTGCGACTTCAGCTCTCTGGGTGTCGAATTGATGAAGGTTCTAATCGTTCCAACCTTGTCTACGCTTACCGACTTGCGCCGGGTTCCCTTCAGCGATTCAAGCGTCAGATTGACAGCGTCCACCTTTTGGCCGGACGTGATCAAATCCAGCGCGGCAGACTTCCCTTCAGACGCTAGGCTGAGCTTCTCCATGTCCTCGATCAGGCGGGCGCGAAAGGAGTGCTTTCGGTTCTTCCTTTGTTCGTTCCGACCCTCGAAATCGGCGAGCTTTGCAACCTGTTGCGGAGAGGCTTCGATTGTTACATCGAAACGGCGGGAATGGATCGGGTGAATCCGATATTCAGCCGACACCTTCAGATGCGGACCAACGACGGCACTCCTTACCCGTTCAAGGATCTCAAGATGAACCAGCAACTCAAGAGGCTGAGCGATGGCGGGCGGCGGGCGTTTTAATCGGCCGACGTATTGATGTGCGAGCGTACTAGAGAGCTTCACCGACTTCCCGCCCTTCCTAATGATGAAGCCGATCAGCAAGAGCAATCCGGCGACTCTCTTGGGGGTAGCCCATGCTCCCTGTCTGGCTCGATCAAGAAGGCTGACCATCTCCCCTGCATCAACCACCCCAACAGTCACCACTGGTCTGTAATTGGTCGGTCCTTTTCTGGTTTGGGTTGTCGGTCCTTTTTGGCTGCGGTTGTCGGTCCTTTTTGCGCTGCCGCTCTGTTGTCGGTCCTTTTTTCTCACCCCCTTTGATCCTCCTTGTTAGTTTTCTCGCTGGCGATCCGGTCGAGCAGGTCGAGCACGCGATTTGCCTCGCGTTTCGGCCGTTGGTGCGGCGGGTGCTCGATCAGGAGATGGGTCTCCTTCGGTTTGCGACGGCGACGGCTCATGGCAGTAGGTCTTCAATGTTGATGTTTTTCATCGTCTCCCGCTCGGCTTTCTCGACGGCCTTCATCCGCGCGAGTTCGCCCGCGTCGATGAACGACTCGATCTCGATGGCGAGGATCTCGCGGAGGTCGGCGGGCTTCATGGCGTCGATGTCCACGGCTTGCTCGATGGATTCGCCACGCCGGTCGCCCTTAGGTGGGCGCGTCGGCAGGTTGTATTTTCTGATGTGGTCCTCGTTGACGCCAACGCGGATCAGGTCCACTTCGCAGTCGTGGTTCGACCGTAGCTTTTCCCGGATCGTCTTCGGGATCGCCAGCCCGCTTTCGTCGTAGTCGCCGAGGTAGAGTATGACGGGCTGGTAGCCGGCCTTCCTGTAGCTGTTGAACGTTCCGGCGCATGAGTGCAGGGATGACATGGACGGATCTCCCCGGCAGACGAAGGTTTGCAGGTTCCACCCTTGCGCGATGGATTGCACTGCGGCAGCGATGGCATCCTTCTCGGTCCAGATCTCAACGAAGTAGTCCGACCCTCGCCAGAGGTTGAGCCTGTAGCTTTTCGCGCAATGGCGCATGTATTCGCCTAGGTCATTAAATGTACTGTAACCGTAGTGGTAGCGGGTGCCGTCGATGAACCGGGAGAACGGAATCACCCTTTGCTCGCGCCATCTCTTCAGATGTCCGCGCAAGGTGTTGTAGGACTTTTCCGTCTTCTCGATCAGTCCGGCATTCGCGCATCTGTAGAACAAGTGGCGGATCGAAATGGGTTCCGTATATTCGCCTAGGATACTTTGAACTCCGGAGAACAAGTCCTTCATGCCCGCGTTGGTCCGGCGCTCGCGTTTAGTGGCGGTCTTCATCATGGCCGTGATGGGTTGGAGGCTTTCGAGCGCAGGCTGTTAATAACCCGGCTCGCCACTTCGACCGCTACGGCCTCAGCAGTCCGACCGCGAATCGTGGTCAGCGTGAACGCTGCAAGTCTTTCCGCCTGGAGGATGGCACCATGAAGACGGGCGTGACGATCAACGGACAGGCTGATTGAAGCACCCGTTTTAAATGGGTGATTCATCGTGCACCCTCCCCGCTGAGCACACGCTCGATCTCGGAAGCGGCAATCATCATCTTGCCGTATCCGGTGATTGCCTTGAGATTGCCCTTCTTTACCTGCCGGTAAACCCAAGTGCGATCCCGTCCGAATTTCTGTGCGGTTTCATCGAAGTCGAAGGCGACTCGATCCAACTGTGTCTTGCGTGCTGTAGTAGTCACGCAATGACATTCGCCGCGTGTTTCAGCCCGCTGCGATTGGCTGGAAAGCGAATCTCGGGTGAAGTAACACGAAAGGGTGCCTTCCGTGTTACTGCCCGTTTTTTCGGGACCGATGAAGCCGCAGACCCATCCGAATCAGCATCATCTTGAAAGCACCCTCGGTGCCCGGATACCCCATTTCCACCATGTCCTTGTGCCTGTCGCGGATGGCCCCCTTCTTCTTCCCGCTGGAAAGGTAGGTGTCCTGCCACAAGGACCACCGCCAAGCGGCTAGAAACTTCCACGGGCACCAGTCTTCATCAGCTTCGCCGAATACTGTGACCTTTCCTCGCCGGATCTCGCTTGGCATCGCGGCGGCGGCTAGGCGGAGCATCGCGGCGGCGGCATCGGGGAAGATCCCCCTGTGTGCCGGGGTGAATGGCTCGGGACGCTGTTTCCCCGGTCGAATGGCTCCCATCGCCCATGCGCTTTTCTTGTATTCCCGGAGGTGGCAGGGTTTTGGGAATGCCAGTCCTGCCCCATCGTCAAGAATGACCACTTGCCCCTCCTTGAAGTCCCAGAGAGAGACCGCCGCCAAGCAGTGACCCATCCGGTCCTTGCCGATGATGACGCTATCGGCATCGATGAGATGCGCTTCGGATGGATTGCCCTTCGGATAGACGATGATGGGATTCATACCAGCTTCGCCGCAGCGGCCCTCCGGGTTTCGTCCTGAACGCTGGCGTAACGCTCCAGCAGCACCTTGGGGGAGTTCCCTACCCATCCGGCCAGCGTGGACACGTCCACGCCCCCTGTGATGCCCCACGTGATGAACCAGGCGCGGAGGTCGTGGTGGTCGATCACCGGGATCTTGAGCTTTTCGCAGGCGGCGGCGAGTTGTGGTCGGATGTTCTTCGCGGGCATCACCGGATCCTTCCGCCCGTATTGCCGCTCGATCTCCTGAAGGACCGCTTGCAAGGGCGGGTTGATGTCGAGCATCCGCGTGCCGCCCGTCTTGGTCCCCTCGTCCTCGGTGCCGCGAACGATGATCTTGTCGGCTCCTACGTCCTCCCACTTCACCGACCGCGCCTCCATGAGTCTCATCCCGGAGAACGCGAGGAAGCGAAGCGAGAAGACCGCCCGATGTCCGAAGCGAGGGAATAGCTCCGGGATCACCTTCATCAGCTCGTCAAGCTGGTCTCTGGTCGGCAACTCGCGGTCCTTTTTCGGCACCTGCCCCGGCACATGACCGGCGAGCGGATTCTTGGTGACGACACCGTTTTCCACGGCGGTCCTGTAGGTGCCCTTCACAAGCTCGAAGATGGCCTTGCGGCGGCTCTGTGAATAACCGCTGTCCTGAATCCCCCTGAGCAGCGCGGTGGCGTCAAAGGATGCAAGGGGGCGGTCTAGAAACAGCTTCTTGGCGATGCCTAGGATTTCTTGGTGGTAGCCCGCAGCGCGTTTCTTCAACGGTCGATTCATTCCACGACGAACGGCACGAAAGGCGATCACCGCTTCCATCGCGGCGTGGAGCTTGTCGTCGGTGCGGGTGGATACCTGCTTGGTCTGACCGGATTGTAGATCCCGGAGCAGCGCCTGCGCCTTCCGCAGCTTGTCGGTTTTCAGGGAGCGCCATGAACGCTTGCCGTTGATCGTGACCCGTGCGTAAAATCCGCCACCGGGACGGCGGACGTAAAGTCCGGGCGTGTCGGTCGCTTCCCATTTGGTGGTGTCCTGTTTCATAGTGTTTTGCAGCTTGGTGGCTCAAAGTGGTATAAAGCAGGTATCACCGGATGGAAAGCGGAAAACGTAAGTCGCTAAGAGTCAATCAACGGAGGGGTGGCAGAGTGGTCTATCGCGTCGGTCTTGAAAACCGAAGTCGGGCAACTGACCGTGGGTTCGAATCCCACCCCCTCCGCCATCGTCTAGCACGATCCCCGCAAAGCCCTGTAAATCAGGGCGAAGCGACGAATCCAAGAAAGCCGCGACAGCTTTTCCACACGGAATTCCACGCAAGTTGACGCGGAAGCCGGGCTCGATGCCCCGCAAGCGCAAACGCCGCAGTTCCATCGTGGAAATCGGATCCGGTCCGGCCGCAGTCCGGATCTACACGATCAACCGGAAGGACGGATACGACCAGTTCACCCTCGCGTGGAAGGAAGGTGGCCGGCGGAAAACCCGCTGCTTCTCCTGCATGGACGAGGCAAAGATGGTCGGCCAGCAAATCACCGTCCGCCTGATCAACGGCGCGACGGCCGATGCCTGCGAGGCAACCCGCCGGGACATCGATCTGCTCCGGTATTGCGAGCGCACCGCCAACGAGTTCGGCGTGACGCTCGCCGCCGCTATCGACGAATGGGCCAGCGCCCGCCGTACGGCGGGTGAAGTCCCCCTCTCGGATGCAGTCCGGTTCTACGCCGCGAACCGGGCCGACCTGTTCGCCGTCCGCAGCAACGTCCAGGTGGCCGCCGAGTTCGTCGAGTCGCTCAAACGGAAAGGCGTCAGCGACATTTACGTCCGGAATGCGACCGGCACCCTCAAGCGTTTCACGGATGCCGTTGCGGGAAATATCGCGGATGTCACTGCGGCCGACATCAACCGCTTCCTCGACGGGCTCACGAAATTGGGACCGGTGACCAAGAATGGGATCCGGCGCAACCTCGTGACGATGTTCGGATTCGCCAAGAAGCAGGGATACCTGCATCCCGACCGGAAGACGGTCGCGGAGCAGACCGACTCGTTCAAGGTGCCCGAGAAGGAGATCGCCATCTTCACTCCGGACGAGATGGAGCGCATCCTGCTTGCCGCCCACGCCCGGATTCTGCCGCTCATCGCAATCGGTGGATTTGCTGGAATCCGGTCAGCCGAGGTCGCGCGGCTCAACTGGGAGGACATCAAGTGGGACCGTGGGCACATTGAGATCGCCGGCTGGAAGTCGAAGACCGCGGCGCGTCGCTTGGTTCCCCTGCCCGACAACCTCAAGGCGTGGCTTGCCCCTTGGCGGGAAGAGACCGGCCCAATTCTCTCGATGAGCGACGCGTCCGGTGCCTTGGGCGACACCGCCGCGAAGGCAAAAATCCCCGGCGGATGGCGTCAGAATGCCCTCAGACACTCGTTCATCAGCTATCGGGTGGCGGAGACCGGCGACGTCGCCCGGACCTCTCTGGAGGCTGGCAACTCCCCGAAAATGATTTTCCGCCACTATCGTGAGATCGTGGATGAGGAGGCGATGAAGGCGTGGTGGTCGATTACTCCCCCCGCGGGCTGGCAACCTGCCGGACTGAAATGGTCGATCAAAGATCGGCTTCGCAAAATCTCCTGTCTCCAAGACATCCCGCGCGTTGACACTGCAAACGATGCGCAACCATGAAAGCCACCATCAGCACGCATCCCTTTCGGACGATGAACACGAGCGAAACCGCTGCGGGGTTGGGAATCTTGCCCCCCGTCCACCCCACCCTCATCAAGAAGAAGGAGCTGGCCAAGCGCCTTTCCGTCAGCCCGCGCACCATCGACGAGTGGGCACGGAAGCGAATGATCCCCTATCTCCAGATCAGCCCCCGGTTCTACCTCTACGACTTCGAGGCGGTTCTGGCCGCTCTTCGAAAGCACTACCAGGTGGACGCCGCGAACTGACCTGCCACAAAGCGAAAGCCCCCGGACGGTGAGAACCATCCGGGGGCCTTTTCGTAGGGCGGTTGAAAAGCTTCCAGCCGCACGTTCCGGCCTTTGGGCCGCGGTCACCGGCGGCGAATCTTGCGGATCATGCCGACAAGCGACATGAGGCCGACCAGCAGGCCGACAGCAAGCGAGGACACCCGCAAGGTCCACTCGATCTGCTCCTGCAAGGACGTGATGACGCCAATGATCGGTGAGGCAACACCGACGATGGCTTTGAGGATGTAGTCGTAGTCAAAGGAATGGCGCATGGGTCCGGTTGGCTTGTCAATCGGACCGGCTCGCGGCGTCGAGTTCCTCGCGGGTGCTTGCCGCGCGAATCGCGGCCTTGCGCGTGGCGTGGGTCGTCCACTGTTCACGAATGGCCGCCCCGTAGGCCACGAGAAGGAGGCGGAGTGCTCTGACTCCAGGCAGCGTCTGCGGCACACCTCGAATGTCCGTGATGACCTGTGGGGCGTTCATGAACGCGGCTTTCGCAGCACTGTCGGGTTGCAGGTCGTGGGCTTCGCGCAAGAGGGTAAGCAGACGGGTGAACGCCTGTTGGTCGGCTTCGCCAGCGGCCAGAGTGATGCCGTTGATCTCGATGCCCGCGGTCAGACGTTTCTGCGCTCTTTCTTCGAGCCGGATTCGCCGTGCAATTTTGGCCGATCGCAGCCGAGCCTGTTGTAATTGCGTTTCAGTCATGGGTGAAGGCGGGTCAGAGTTGAGTCAGGGTGACGGTGAGGCCGATTTGCGAGCCGGAGCCGTACATCCCGAAATAGGAGTGGCCTGCCCAATCAAAGCTCGCATCCGCCGTGAAGGTGAACTCGGCGTAAATATCCGACGGGCTGGCCGGACTATCGACGATGATGGCCGAAAAATCAGCGAGTTCGCTGATGCCAGCGAAAAGGTAATTGCTGGCAACGAGCTGCACGTTGGAAAAGTCCCCGGCGCCGTAGTTGACGTATGCGATCCCGAAATAGTCGCTGGTCATGGGTGACGAGTCGAAGCTGTCGAATCGCACGTGATAGTTCTTGCCCGCCTGCACGATGCCGAAGGACACCCAGCCTTCGTAGCTGTCGAGGTAGACCGGGGTAACGGTCGGGGGCGGTGGCGGTTCTTCCTGGCTGAGAACCATGATCCAGCCGTCGTTGGTCGTGGTCATGTCGTCCTTGGTGCAGATCCATGCCTCCCCGCCGACCGCGGCAAGTCGCCCACGCCATCCGGGAGTGCCCTCGATCATCGCACCGCTATCACTGTTGGACGGGGCAAAATCGAGAACGGCCGGATACCAGACGCCACCGATCTTCTGCATCGGAATACCCGGATCCGGCGGAGACTCGGCCGCGTTGATCGCCACCCGGACATTCGCCTTGTTTGCCGTGCTGAGCGATTCCTGGATGTCGTGCCGCAAATACTTGGCATGGGGATCCGCCGCGTTCAAATGCGCGGCCATCGCAGCGGCTAGGTCCGCAGGAGAAGCAATGTTCTGTGGTGCCGGATAAGCAGGCTCCGCATCGGTCGGCACGCCTTCCGTGCCGCGGTTCACGTCGTTCTCGACAATGACAAGGAACGTGCGGGTGGAAGTCGGGACGCCGGCGCCCTCGCGCCAGGTGATCTCGCCCATGAGAAGGATCTCGGAAAGCTCCGTGCCGGTGGACGAACCGACCTGCATCGCCGAATCAAGCTCGACCGTGTTGAAGCTCGGCGAGCAGAAGTAAAGCGGACTCGCCGCGCCGCTGGCTGGCAGCGTCCAGGCCGATTCGTGGACGAGATAGCCGACGTCGTATCGCCCGCGCGGCTTGATTCCCAATTGGAGTTCCAGGGTGTCCGGATTGCCGATCTCGGCGGCGGTGGTCCCGTTGGAAAGGAAGCTCACTTCGAGCCTGGCCGCGTCGCCCCGCTTGAACCGCAGGGAGGTGATCGGGTTGCGGAATCCCGGCCCCTCGATCAATTCCAGTGTCTCAAGGTCAACGTAGAGCCTCACGCCGGTGGGCCGTTGTCAACCGGGTGCCGGAACCGCGCCATCTCCATCGCGGCACGCAGCCGCCGGTCGTTGTTGCAGGAACACCCGTCGATCAATTTTCTGTCGCCAAAGGTGATGACCCGGCATTCCCGGTATCGTGAGACGGGAACCCTGCCGTACTGCCAGCCGCCCGCCCATTTGAGATCCCACGGATGGAGCACGCACGCGGGACCAAACCGCCACAAGGCCTCAGTTGAGATCGATTGGTCTTCCGGAGCTCTCCAAGCGTCGGACTTCCACCGGCCAGCGAGGCTTTGCTCAACCACCTCGATGCAACCGCGGCGAATCCAGTAAGCCATGCCGACGGCGTAGGCATTGCGACCCGAGACAAAACCGCACAGCGGAGCCTCCTCAGACAGCCAGTCGAGGCCGAGCACCAGCGTGTCGGAATCGATCTTCACGCATCCCGGCTCTTGAAGTTCGTCGCAGGCGAGCCGCATGCAATCGAGCATGCCGAGCACGCACGACCAGCCGGTCAAATGGCCTCCCCGGGGAAAAGCGGTGATCTTCCTCAGGTCGGGATGGAGGGCGCGGACGCAATCGTCCGACAAAGGCGCACGCTCGTCATCGAAGATCGCGATTTTCGCGTCGGGGCCTGCGGCCTCGCGGAAGGATGCCACTGACTCCACCAAACAAGGCGTGTCGGGACCGAAAGTGAACCAGACTCCAAGCATAGGTCAGGGTGGCGGGGGTTCGGTAGTGGTTTCGGCACACTCGCCGAGTTCGATCATAATGGGGCCTTGCGTTGTGATCAGCCCGTCCTCCCACTGTATCAGTGTTGTTTCGGAGTCATCGCAGCTGACCGCGACCAGAGAACCGTCCATGCCGTTGCCTTCGATCCGGATCGTCTTGGGGAGCGGTTCTCCCTCCTCCGCTTCGCATTTAACCTGGATTTGCGGCTGAGACTCTTTCGCCGCAATACTCCTAAATTCGGCGGGCCCGTCAGACGGGTTCTGCGGGTCCAGCGGCTCGATGTAAACCGGGCAGCCCTCGCCGGCATTCACGGCGTGAAAGTCGAGCTCCACCTCGTCTGTGGTCTGGGTCTGGCGGATGCCGTAGTCGCCTCGGACCGTCCGAAAGCGGTAGATGTTGGCATCCTCCTTGTGATCCTTGAAAACGTTGGCACCACCGCCCGTGTTCTCTCCTGTCCAGAGCTGCGCCCAGTGCTCGATGTCGCTCTGCTGATAGACCTTCACGCGGGGCGTCCCGCCATCATCCTCCAGCTTGAAGAGCTTCACGAAATACTCGCCGTCGCTGCCCGATCCCTCCGGGTCCACCGGATAGTAGTGCTTGCCATCCTGATCGCCGGCCGCGGCGAGGATCTCGGGCTCCTCGCTGATCTCGCCCATCTCGTCCGTGACGATCTTGCACCAGAGAGTGTCGCCGAATGCCATGGCGATCTGCGGGCGCGGGATCGTGTCGAGCGTCTTGTCGCCGACTTTGGGCATGTGGAATTTCACCGCCGGGGTATCGCCGGACTTGGGCTTGCGCTCGATGACCCACCCGTCCTTGACCGTGACCTGGTAGCCGCCGTCCTTCTTCTCGATGCCGATGACGGCAAATGGCGGTAGGTTCTGGTTCGGCGCAATACCAGGACCCGGTTTGGAGTAGGCGAAGCCGCCCGACGAGGCGATGAGTTCAAGCCCCGTCCCCGGTCGCGGCGTGCGCGAGGCGATGGCATCGAGCAAGGCGTTCCAGTCCTCGGCAAGCACCGGATCTCCACGCTTCTTTCTGGCTGGCAGCCGGTTCATTCCTCCTCCTGATAGATGTCCTCGTCCCAGCCGCCCCGGTCGCTGGCCAGCCACTCCATCTCGATCCGGTACGACTTGCCCTCCTGCGACTGGCTCACGCCGTTGAGCAGCCAGTTGCGGCCGCCGGCCAGGTCCGGCACCGGGCCAGACGGCTCGGAAATGTTCCCGATGTCGTTCAGATCGCTCGACTTGGCCGGCTTGTCGCGCACCCAGCTTTCGCGCCACGTCACGCGCGGGCTGTAGTAGCTGGTCTGCCCTCGCTCGATCTTGCCGAGGACTTCCGTCCCCAAGTCGCTCTCGATCTTGTCGCGGAGCTTGTTGCCCTGGTCGTCCTTGTCCTTGCCGGACTGGATCAGTTGGATCGCCTCGCGTTCCTTGTCCTCGATGTCCTTGTAGCGCGGGTGGCTGAGCAGCGGCTCTTCCGAAAGTGACAACCCCATCGAATAGACGGCGTTGTTCTTCTCGTCGTCTTCTTCCTTTTCCTCCGCCCCGGCATACTGGCAGACGATCTCCGCGAGGTCGCCTTCGGTGAAGCTGGCGGTGACCTGCGAGACCTGGATGAAGTTGATCTCGGGGTGGACCGTACCGGGTCGCGGCATCAGGGCGACGGCCGAGCTCCGGTGGCAGAGGAAGACCTGGGTCGCGGTCCACTTGCCTTCCTTGTCGATCTGGACGGAGTAGCCGGGCTGCGGATAAAGGCGTCCCTGCTGGATGGAAACGTGTCTCGGCATCTTGGCCGGGGCACGGCGTCAACCGAAGGCCGCCTGACCGCCGCCGCCGAGCTTGTCGACCCTACGGTTGAGATCGTTCAAGAGCCGGTTGGTTTCGCCTGTGAGGCGATTGTTCTCGCGCTGAGCATCCAGCGCCCCGGCCGAGTAGCCGCCGCCACCGACTTTGCCGAGCGAGGTTACGATCGGCGCGAGCGTGGAGGCGGCGGGTTTGGCCGCCGAAGGTGCGGTGCCGGTGACCGTGCCCGCAGCGGCCACCGTCTTGGCGGCATCCTCGGGCTTGGGCATCGTGTCGCGGATCGATTTCGCCACCTTGCCAAAGTTGTCCCGCAGGCCGCGGGTGTCGATGAGCTCGCTGCCGGTGGATTCGCCCGCCTTGCGTGCCGCCTCCGCGACCCGTTCGCCGAGTTGTGGGGCACCTTGGCCGATGAGTCCCTTCGCGTTTTCGGCCATCTCCTTGAAGTTCACGCCGAACAGTTCCGCGCCGGCCTCCTGCCGGTCTTTGAGGATGTTGCCGAAGTTGGTCTCTACGTCGCCGGCCTCGAAGCCGAGCAGGTCGCTCATGCCCGGGATCTTGAGCAATCCTTTGAGGAGGTGGGCAATCACCCATTCCATGCCCGCCTGGAGATAGACGATGGGCGTTTGGAACGCGTTGAGCAGGGCCGCTCCGAACCCGGCAACCAGCCCGAGCAGCGTAGTGCCGAGGCTCTTCCACATCGCGCCGTCGGTGATGAGGTTCCAAAAGAACTCGATGGCGGCGCGGAAGCCGTTGATCAGCGCATTCACGCCCACCGCGAACCCGAGTTGCAACGCGGAGGAAACCAAGTCGAGGATCTGCCCGCTCTTGAACGCGGCGAGGATGAACATCACGGCGTCCTTGACCCGCTTGCCCGCTTCGGTCGCGAGAGGAGTGAGCTTTTGGATCAGACCGATCGCCTGTTCGGCCAGGACACGGATCGAGTCGTTGATCGGCTGGCCGAGGGTGAGGAACACCTCGTTGATCGTGTCCTTGAGGGTGGAGAACAGGCCGGCAGTCGTCTTGCTCTGCGCATCCATCATGCCCGAAAACCGGCCGCCCTCGGAGGTCATCGAAGCGAAAGCCCGCTCGATGGCCGGGAAGCCGACCTGCCCGGATTCGACCAGATTCTTCACTTCGGAATCCGACACGCCGAATTGCTTGGCGAGTTCCTGAATGATCGGGATGCCGCGGCCGGTGAGCTGGTTGATGTCCTCGGCGAAGAGCCGCCCCTGGACCCGCGCCTTGCCGTAGAGTTCCGCGATCTCATTAACCGGCGCCTGAACGCCCGCCGACACGTCGCCGATCCTGCGGAGGGTTTCGGGCACCGAGTCGGCGGATTCACCGAAGGCGATGAGCTTGCGGCCGGCATCCGCCAGTTCGGGGAACTCGAAGGGCGTCTTGACGCCGAGTTCGCGGAGCTTACCGAGGGTTTGCTCCGCCTTGGCCGCGTCGCCAATCAGCGTCGTGAAGGCGACCTTGGTTTGCTCGAAGTCGGCGGCGGCCGTCACCGCCTTCATGCCGACACCCACCGCAGCGGCTCCGCCGGCCATCGCCGCGCCGATGGACGCTTTGAACGCGGTCCCCGCGACACTGAAGCCTTTCTGCAACGCGGCGGCACCGCCTCTGCCAAGGCCGGACAGTCCCGCGCCCGTGAGTCTCCCCATCCGCCGGGCGGACGCGCCGACCAGTTCGGTGGCACCGGCCATGGCCCGCTTGAGTGCGGTGATGTCGGCTCCAAGGGTGACGGTCAGGGCGCTCATGCCCCGGCTTCGGAGTCAACCGACTCTCGCCACTGGAGACGGAGCAGAGAGAGTTGGTCTGCGAGCGACGATTCACACGCGCCCGACCGGCTCCACGTCGTTCGCACCGCGTTCCGCCGCAACAGACAGTGCTGATACTGCGCCAGACGCGCCAGCGGCATGAACAGGATCCGCTCCTCAGGCCAGCCGGTTTCGCGGCGGCGACGGCGAAGACCTGGGCGGCTACGAACCCGGGTTCGTCGCAGGCAGGGGCTTTTTTCCGGCCAGTCCCGACACGGGATCGACCTGTGCCGCCTCCAGCTCGCGGCTCTGTGCCTCCAGGCGCTGGAAGGCGGTCTGGAAGTCCTCCGGGGTCAGCCCGCCGCAGAAGATCAGGGCGGCTTCCCGGAATCCCTGGTCGTTGAACGACGCCCGGACGACCTCGGGCCAGGGGGCGCAGTGGGCATAGACAAAGCCCATGATCGAGGACGTGAACTCCGGCGTGCCGTCCTTGGGCATCTCCCCCTTCACCAGCGGGTTTCCGGTGCGGAGCAGCACGTCGTAGCTGGCCAGCGAAAGCGGGCGCATCGCGTGGCCGGCGACGATGGTTTCCACGTCGTGGAAGGCGGAGGAAAGCAGCTTCTGGCGGTCGGTGTCGTCCATGGGATCAGAGGTGGCGGAGGAACAGGTCTTCGGTGGCGGGTGACGCATCCAGCGGGATGAAGGCGATCTTGCCCCGGCGCTTCACGCAGGCGAGCGGCACGTCCCGCTTCACCTTGTCGACCAGCCGCTCGCGGTTGAGCAGAGCGCACTTGATGTAAGCGAATGGGTGTTCGGGGTGGGCGAGGTGCCAGGCGTCGTCGTGCCAGGCGGCGATGAGTTCCCTGGTCTGGAACTTGCCGCACGGGCTCTGCGGATCGAAGAACCAGACGGTGCGCTCGCCGCGGATGCCGTCGCCGACGATGCGGACGAACGGCTTCTCTCCCAGCGCGATGCCTACGGCCGTCAACGCGGCGGCGAGGCAGGTGTTGCTGGTGGCGGTTGAGGACAGGTGGGATACGGCGTTCATCTCGGGATCGGAATGTTAGAAGGATGTTCAGGCCCCGCCGCCGCTGGCGACGAACGGGTAGTGGGTGGCGGTCAAGTCGATCTTCTCGAAGTCCTCGTTGTTGAGGCTGCGGCTGACCTGCATGAGTATGGTGGTGCCGCCGCTGGCCTGCTGAAGATGGGCGGGAATCGCGTTGGCGAGTGCGATCGCCGCGCCGATCTTGCCGCTGAACGACGAGGTCTTGGCCACGAGGCCCGAGAGCTTGATCTCGACCTTCTCCTGGTAGAGCGACAGGCCGATGATCTCGCCGGCCTTGTCGAGGACGGTCTTCTCCTGGTTGGAGAAGTCGAAGGACAGGTCGGTGATGAGGATTCCCGCTTGATCGTTCGGGATTCCCCAGTTGCCGGTGGTGCCAAGGAAAGTCGCGGCCATTTGACCGCGTGCGGCGTGTCAACCGCATCAGACGGCCGAGACGACGGCCTCGTAGCTCAGCACGCTTTCCCGGCCGCGTGATTCGTCCGGCGTGGTGCTGCCCTCGCGCTCGATGAGGTCGTGAAGGACGAAGGTCTCCGAATCGAGGTCGGATTGGATCGCCGCCTTGTCGCGGAGGAGAGTCACGAGTTTTCCCGCCCATCCGGCGTGAAGCTCCGCAGGCGTGTCATCCACCTGGGAAAAGAGATGCACGTCGAGCTTCACGCGGGCGGTGTGCGGCATCGCCGGGACTGGTTTGGATTCCGAGGTGTCGAGAACCACGCACGGACGGGTGCGGATTTCATCTCGGCGGGCGACGTGGACCGGGATGGACCCGGGAAACCCGTCGGGCCGGTGGGTATCGATCCATTCGGCAAGCAGCGACGACAAGCGGTCTTCGATCAGGTTGGGCATCCTGTGGATGCAATCGCGTCAACCGGACCGCCGTCGCAGCGTTCGGTTCGCGCCGTCGTTGATCTTGCGGAGCGAGGTCGCGAGTGCCTTGCGGAGCCTGCCCGCAGCCACACGGAGCGCGAGCTGGATGCCCTTGCGGGTGCTGACGTTCTCAATGTAGTCGAGCTTGTTGACCAGCGTGACGGCCGGGCTGTCGCCGGTTCGGATCGTGGCCGATCCTGGCGACTGCTTGTGGCGGGTGATCCACTGCACGGCACCGCGGACGCGCCCGCCGATTGCCTTGCCGGCGTTGATCCACGAGCCCTTGGCGAAGCCGACACGCTTCTGGATTCGCTCGATGTAGGTCTCGCGGGCCTTCGGGCTGGTCACGATCTGCTTCGGCTTGGATCCGCCGAGCTGCCCCCAGCGGTGGAGTTTCGGATCGAGGCGGCCAACCGTGAGGTCCTTCCAGCCGGAACGGGTCTGGCGCAGATTGTTTTCCGCCCGCGCGAATCGCCGGTTCTGGATGTTGGCCCAGAACCGGTCGGCCGCCGCCGGGTCGGACTTGCGGATTTCCTCGAAGGCGTCGGATGGCAAGGCGAACACGCCGCCGATGTCTTTCGCCACCGCCTTCTCGCCCGTCTTGCGTGCCTTTTCCGAAAACCCGAACGGCCGGGTGTTGCGGGCAAGTTCGACGGATAGCCCGCGCGCTTCCTGTTTTACCAGGGACAACAGCGTCCGGCCCACCTTGTCCGGGTAGCGGCGCAGCAGGCGGGCTACGGTGAACGCTCCCTTCAGCTTCGCGGTGAAGCGGATCGCGCCGTCATTCATCGGTCGAGGAAAGGCTGAGAGTGAGGAGTGGCGAACGCGGATGGTTCGAGACCCGGCTGATCCGGTATTCGGTGCCGTCCACCTCGATGCGCTCGCCGAACTTCGGCAGGGCCGCGGGGAACGCCAGCTTCGGAACGCGCAGGCTGAAGTCGGGTGACGCGACGAAGCCGCCCATGTCGATCTGCTGTTCGTCGCGCACGCGGCTGATCAGCACTAGCAGGTCGATGGATTGCCACCGCGCCCGGACGCCATGCTCGGACAAAAGTTGGTGGAGGTCCGAGAGGATTTCCGATTCGAGGCTCATGCCCATGCGCTCCTGTCAAAACGAAACACCCTCTCCAGTTTCCCGGAGAGGGCGTCCCATGAACCCCGCGACCGAAAGGGATTACAGCTTGACGATGCGCTTGAGGGCGTCGGTCTTGCCGACCGTGAAGCCGTAGAGGCATTCGATGGTGACGAACACCTTGTTGGCGCGGGTGTCGGTGAAGCGCAGGTAGCCGAAGGTCATCCCGGTCTGCGGATCGGTGACGGCCCCGGCCTGCTGGTAGTCGGCGACCGGCTGGAGGTAGCGCATGGCCACGGCAATCGCGCTCGGGTGGGTTGCGAAGCCGACGAGCTTTTCGGCATGGGCGGCCGGAATCACAATCGTCTCGTGCAGGTCGAAACCGGCCAGACGCTTGATGAGAGCCTCGGTGACGCCCGGTGCGCTGAGGTTGAGGTTGAAGCTCTTGGCCACGACGTCATCGGCGAGCAGGTTGGTGTAGAAACCCGAGTCGAGGATGAGCGACCGTTGGGAGGCCGGCATCTTCGCCTGGCCGCACACGTCGCGGATGCTCAGCACCTTCTTGTAGTCGAACGAAGTGGCAGCCAGCGCGGCGATGGCCGGTGCTCCGAAGTTCGCCAGGGTGATGACCGTCATGATGTCGAGCAGCACGTCCTGGGCGAGTTGCTGGGCGGCGACTTCCACCAGGGTATCGAGCACGTCCATGGCCGTTTCCGCATTTTCCCGGGCGGTGACGTGGACGGTCTTGAACTTGTGGCGGTTGAGCGTCACCGGGACGGTCGTGACCGTGGAGTCCGCGTTGGCGGTGTAGTCGCCCGCGAAATCGCTCGAATCGGTGGGAGCGCCGACCAGTGGCACACGGACGGTGTCGCCCTTGTCGGACGGCTGCGGGCCGAAATTGGTCGAGAACGCCGTGACCGGCAGGAGGTTCGCCATGAAGGGCATGAGCGCCCGCTGAGCGACCTTGATGTCTTTGAGGTTGGTAAGGGTGTTGGACATGGCGAGCTATCAGGCTTGGTGATTGAGGATGAGGGCTTGTTGTTCGGGAGTGAGCTTCCGCCAGAAGACGGTCTGGGCGGTGGGATTGGTAATGGCGGCGAACTGTGCGTGGAGGTCGGCGGCCTGGGTGGCGTCGCCGGCCGGAGTGACGCGGGCCGGCAGCGTGGTGCCGGTGGAGGCGACGACACGGGCGACCTCGGTTTGGACGCGGGTGTCGAAATCGGCCTGCGATGCCTGAAGCGCGGTGACGCGGGTCCGGAGGGCAGTCGACTCGGTGGTCGCCGTATCGCGCTCGGCTTTGAGCGTGTCGATTTCGGCGGTGAGCAGCTCGACTTCGCCGCGCAGTGAATCCGCGGCGGCCGACGCTTCGTTGAGAAGTTCCGTCTGGGCCTGGTGGTCCCGCTGGAGATTCGCGAGTTCGGTGCGGGCTTGGGCGAGTTCGTCTTCGATGGTCGTGTCCATTGCCCGTGATCCGGTGTCAACCGGCGCGGCGTGATAGACTCGCAGGCGGCGCATCGCTTCGGCGCGGTGGGGAACCACGCCCGCGAGGTTGTGACGCTGGGCCTGCTTGCCGCTGAAGGTCTGGCCTTCCATCGCCTCGGCGGGAATCGCCCGGCCCTTGGCGAGAACCGCCGCATGGAACTCCCCGGCGATCTCCGCGAGGTTGGACGAAATGAGTTCGCGCTGGTCGTCGGTGAGCGGCGTGCCGGGTGCCCCCATCGCCTTGTATTTGCCGACCGAAAAGACCTCTACCTTGATGCCCGCCTTATCGAGGGCGGCGGAGTTGTCGATGACCGCCTGCACCACGCCGATCGAGCCGACCTGGGCGGATGGCGTCGCGTAGATCGCCCGGGCCTGGCTGGCCACCCAATAGGCAGCGGAACACATCAGGCCGGACGAGAAGGCATAGACCGGCTTCTTCTTGTCGAGGGCCGCGACGGCATCGGCGAGCTCCGGCGTGCCGGCCACGGTGCCGCCCGGAGAGTCGATGTTGAGAAACACCGCCTTGATGTCGTCGCGTCCCGCGGCCTCGCGAAGCGCCGCGCCGATGTCTTCGGAACCCGTGGCACCGAAGAAGATCCGCGCGAACAGGTCGGGCTTGCGCAGGATCGGACCTTCGATGGCGACCACGCCGATGCCGTCCTCGACGGAGAGCAGCGAGTTTTCGGATGCCTGCTTGGGAAGAAACCCGCCGCGATCCACCACTCCCCGGGCGGCGGCAGCCATGGCTTGCAGGGCTTCAGGCTGGATCAGCCACTCGCGATTTTGGATTACCGGACTCACGCCCGGTCGCCGGTGTCAACGGGTCTGCCGAGCTTGCGCCGTGGTCATCGCGCTGTTATCCATGTCTGCCGCGTTGGCGTAACCGGGAATGAATACCGGCTTGGGTAGCGTCCAGTCGTTTCGGCTGGGGATGCGGGTTCGAATCCCGCACGCGGCTTCACCGGTCTTTGCCTGACCTCGCCGCCTCTGCCGTCTGTTTCGATGGCGTTGCCGGGCTCTGCGCCGCTCCGCTGGGCTTCCACAGCATTTCGACCGGCACACCGTATTTTTCGGCCGTTTCGAGGATGAGTTTGGCATCACTGGCGCGGCGCTCGATTTCCTCGCCGAAGTCGGCACCGAGTTCCTGGAAATGATCCGATAGTGTCTTGAGCCCCATTTCCACGTCGGCGCGATTCTGTTGGGCTTCGCGTCCGGCGTCGACGGTCACCCGCTTCGGTGGAACGGAGCTGATCTTCCACCAGCCGGCGGCGGGCGGCAGGATGCCCCGGCTGATCGCGTCACCGATGACGTAGGCCCACACCGGCCGGATCAGGCGGCGCTCGAGGATCATCTGTCGAAACGAGAAGCGCCGGTCGGCCTTGGCGACGATCAGCCTTACACCCGCGCCGCCGATCTTGCTGGAATCCGCCGCGAACTCGAACGGGATCATCCCGAGCGCGGAATCCCGCCGCAGGTGTTCGAGGAAGCCGGTGAAGGTGGGCGACGGGCGGTTGGATTGGAAGCTGTCGAGGGACTCGTCGGGTTTGAGCGCGATCAGCTTGCCACCGACGATGCGCTGGAGTGAAACCGGATCACTGGGGTCGCCTGAGCTGGCATTGCCGCCGACCACGAAGTCGCCGTTGTCGTCGATCTCACCTCGTGCCGTTTTGAGGATGCGCGACACGTCGGCGTTGTCCTTCACCGCGTGCTTCTCCAGCGCCAGCAGTTCCATTTCGTCGAGGACGTGGTTGATGGAATGCTGGATCGTCGGATGCGATCGCACGCCGCCCGCCCATTCCGGCTCATGGATGTGGAGGATTGCCTGGGCCGGCAGATCGCGACCCTTGGCGTTGTCCTCCAGCACCCGGTAGAAGACCGGCGCACCCCAAACATCAAGGCCGACCCCGTCGATGGTGTCCTTCGACCCGAACGCGTCCCCGACCCGGTGGGATTCGATCAACTGGATCTTCGGTTCGCCGTCGGCATCGCGGGTCTTGTGGATGAAATACTCGCCGTCGATGTCCATGCCCCGGCAGACCAGCGCCTGGCATTCCTCGAACGAGAAGCGTCGCGTCACCTCGCAGCGGGCCGACCACAGGGCGAAGTAGGCCTCGGCAGCGCGGTTCCATTCAGGTTCGGGTGACTGCGCCTGGACGCGGATGCCGTCGCCGGTCGAGTAGATCGCCATGTTGGCGACCAGCTCGCGCATGAAGCCGCTGTTCTTGTGGAGATAGCGCGACTTGCGGACCAGCTCGGTGCGGACACCGGGCGTGAGTTCGTTGCGGGCGTCGGTGGGCGAGGCTCCCGGCACGTTGCCACGGCGGGGCGACCAGTTTACCGCCTCGAACGGAGATCCCCACGCCTTCGGCACGAGAACGGGCGGCAGCCAGCGTGCGGCGATTTGTTTGAGGCTGGTCATTTCGGGAGGTAGCCTGAGATGAACGAGGCAACGGCGATGCGCGGCCGGCCGTAGTTGGCGGGATCCAGCACCCGGAGCGCATGGCCGCACTCTTCAAGCACCTGGTCCACGGGCATGGTGAACTGCTTGGAGACGGAGGTTTCCGCGTCGTTCCAGTTCATGATGGTCTTGCCCTCCAGCAGCAGCTCCTTCGCCCGCTGCTGGATGGCGAGAACTTCGGAGATCGTGAAGCCGGTGATGAAGAGTCCGCGGACCATGGGTTAGTTTCCTTTCCAGGTGGCGTTCCGCCCCCGGGTGTCGATGTGGACGAAGCCGGACGACGGATAAAGGCCGAGCCCGCCGGTGAATTTCCCTGCCTTCCGCCATTCGATGAGCTGGTCATAGACCCTCTGCGGGCTCACGCCGTCGAACACGATGTCCAGGGCGTTGAACTCCAGATGCTGGCTGAGCGAGGCACCGCCGACCGCCCGGTTGTAATCGGGCGAGCGGTAGGAGCTGAGGATGTGGCAAGGTTTGCCGAAGAAAGCGCGGAGTTCATCCACGATCCGGAGAGTGGACACGATGTTCTGCCACAGCCGCTTCGGCGGCGGGCTGTTCTTCACGCCTTTGCGCTCGCGGGCGAAGTAGGCGGTGAACTCACCCGCGCCGAAGTGCCGGAACCCCTGGGCCGCGAACCATTCGTTGAACGCGCTCATCGGTCACTTGTCGGTGAGGGGTTCGACGACGAGCTCCACGCGGCCGTCGGGATGAACGGTGAGCCGCCCGTCCTTGGTGATGAATTCACCGGTGATGGCGGGCAGCGTGGTGCAGGAGCTGAGCAGCGGAAAGGTCAGCAACGCCATGGCGAGGCAGAACAGGCCGATCTTGAACGACTTGTTGGGCTTGCCGTCGTCGAACAGATCGCCGAGCACGACGACGAGTTCTTTCACGGCCAGGGCGGCGGGGCCGGCGGCGAGCAGGTATTTCGCCATGCCGGGTTCCAGCAGGCTGGCGACGCCGGCGAGATCAAGGGCGGCCAGCGTGGACATACCGGACCCGAGGAAGGTGAGGAAGCGGAGGAAGGTGACGGTTTTCATGACTCCCCGTCCGGAGTGTCAACCGCCGCGGCCATGACGGACTCCCGGCCGACGATCTTGAGCATGGTGGCGGCGGTGGCCTGCATCGACTCCCCGTCGAAGTAGTGGTTCGGCCGCGAACCGATCTGCTTCCACATCCACTGGCCCTTCTCCTTGATCCGCTGCTCGCTCTCCATCTGCGCGAGGTATTCGTCGTCGATGTCGTCGGGGACTTCCCAGGTCGGGCCCCTCGCGGGATCCTGGTTGCGGCGGAGCCGGGCGAGCGTGTCCTTGATGTTGAGGTTGCTCCAGTAGTGGACGTGGCAGTGCTGGCGGTGCGAGAGCACCACCTTGCGCCGGGGCGAGTAGAAGCGCTGGACGGTCTTGCCGTCGCGACCCTTGTGGGCATAGACCGGGCGTCGGTCGCCGATGAGCGCGACCCAGCCGCGCTTGGCGCACTCGCGATAGACGTCGTAGGTCGCATAGCCGGCGTCGAGGAACACGAGGCTCGGATGCACGCCGAAGCGCTCCTGCAAGACGTCGATGTCGGTGAAGGTCAGGATCCGTTCGTTCCAGACCAGGCGGCTCGATCCCTCCGCCGACCACGAGCGGACCACGGCGAAGAGATGGTCCATCTGGCAGTCCACCGTGATGAAGCGCAGCGGGATCAGCCCGGTGCGCCCGGGCAGCGGGGCGGCGAGGATCTTGCCGGTCTTGGGATCGATCGCGCCTTCCTCCTCCCAGGTCTCGCCGCGTTTGTAGCCGGATTTGACGATCTCCAACTTGTAGTCCTCGACGTACTCGCGCCATGGCAGGCCAAGCCGCTTCTGATAGAATTGCTGGAGCAGCGAAACGTCGCCCTTCCGCGCCGCCGCCTTGGCCCGCAAGTAGAGTTCGGCGAGCTGCCCCCAGCTCATCGCGCACAGGGCGTTCCAGTGGAAACCGACGTTCTCCTTCGAGGCCTTAGGGTTCTTCGCGACGAAAGCCCCGCTGGCGTTGAGTTCGCGGCGGGTGCGCTCGCCATCGTTGAAGTAGTGATTGCACGACTCGCAGCGCATCGCGGTGGTGCGCCGAACCTCGTCGAAATCCCACTCGCCGAATTCATCCTTGGCCGATTTGCTCCACTCGACGCATTCCCATTTGAAGGGCTGGCGGTGGCCGCATTCCGGACACGCGAAGGTCCACTCGCGTTGGTCGGTCGCCTCGAATTTCCGGTGGGTGTCGTCCTCCTCCTCGCCGCCTTGGCTCATGAAGATGCACTTGCCGAGCCAGCCGAAGGCGGTGACGCGGGCCTCGGCCTCGGCCATGTGTCCCTGCGGCCAGCGCCAGGTTTCGTCGCCGATCAACCAGCGGATCGAACGGCGTTGGAGGTTGGTCTTGTTGTGCGCCCCGAGGATCCAGAGCGTCATGCCGTTGGTGAACTGGATCGCGTTGTTCTTGCGCTTGTGGCGGTGGATACCGGTGGGCATCAGCCGGGCGACCGGCTGACACTGGTCGAAGAGCTTCTGCAGGCGCGACTCGGAATAGTCCCGCGCGTCCTCGTCGGTCTGGTCGAGCCACAAGGCGGGCCCGGGCAGATTGGAAATGATGTAGCAGAGCGTGAGTTCCGGCGCGGTGGTCTTGGACGACTGGACCGAGGCGATGATCGAGACCAGGCGGATGCGCGGATCGACCAGCGCTTCCATCACCTCGCGGATCCACGGCGAGTTTTCCGAACGGAAGCGTCCCGGGTTCGGTGAATACGGGATGCCCTCGATGTGGTCCTCGCACCACTCCCAAGCCGGCCGCCGGTCGGGCGGCTGCCAGGCCTCGCGCCAGATCTCCTTCAGGGCTTTCATGCCCTTGCTGAAAACGTCAACGCCCGTCAGCCTTCGTGGAGGCAAAGCAGGACCTCGTCGATGGCGCGGCGGCATTCCCGCTGGATGCCGGTGGCATCGAGACCGGACAGCACCGGCGGCAACTCGTTCTCGAACTTCGCCCGCAAGATGGAAGTCGCCTGGGCGACCAGGCCGATCCATTCCTCGCGGACCTTGGTGAGCGGGACGTACTCGCCCTTCTTCACCGCGATGCGCAGCTCCCGTTCCTCGACTTCGGCCAGCAGCTTGCGGGCTTTCAGCGCCTCCTCGTTGCCGGCCGGCACCTTGCCCGCCTTCAAGCCGCGGAGCCGGACGAACTCGCGCCAGTCGGCCACCGGCCAGAGCCCGTTGGACAGCGGCTTGGGAGCGCCCTCCATCTTCTGCCAGGTGGTGAGCGTCCGGCGCGTTACCCCCAGAACCGCCGCCAATTCCACCAGGGTCTTGGCATAGGCCAGCGTTTCGACGCTGCCGGCCGCCCGGGATTCGATGCGGGTCCGCTCGGCGACGGTGAGCGGCTTTCCGGCGGCGACCTTCTTGACGATGTTCTGGAAGTCGGCGTCGAGGATCTTCTCGGCGACATCCGGATTCAGGGACGGCCGCCCGTCATCATGGAGCCGGGCCGAACTCATGGCTTCACGGCCACCCACCCGGCGAAGTTCAGATGCCGCCAGAAGCAATCGACCGAGGAAAAACCTTCTTCGCGGAGCAACTCCTCGTTCCAGCGGGCGGTGACCGGAACCAGCACGCCTTCCAGCGACATCCGCTTGCGGTCGATCTGACTGTCCGAATAGCCGTTCTCCCGCTTGATCTGGAGGAAGAGTTCCACGAACGCCTCGTCGAGCCGGGAGGTGGCACCGAGAATTTTCTCCACCAGGATGAAGGCCCCGCCCGGCGCCAGCGACTCGAACACCCGGCGGATAATTTGCTGGCGGTATTCGATGGGGGTGAACTGGAGCGTGAGCACCGAGAGCACGAGGCTGGAGGTCACACCGGGGAACTCGTGGCGGAGATCGGCAGAGCGGATGCTGACGCGCTTGCCGTGCGGGTGGTAGCTGAAGTTCTGACGCGCGGCCTCGATCATCGGATCACTGATTTCAAGGCCGATGTAATCGTTGGCGGCTCCGAAGGTGGAGACGAACGGCAGCAGCGCCTGGCCGCGGGAGCATCCCATGTCGATGATGGCGGTGCCGGGTTGCACGAAGCGCCGGCCGACCTCGAAGGTCACCATCCGCATCGCGTTATACTGCGGGATGCTCCGCTGGAGCATGTCGTCGAAGACAGCGGTCACCTCCTGGTCGAACTGCCAGGCACCGCGTGGAACCACCTCGTCGCGTTGGGCTTCACTCATGCCCGCGTGGTGGATGTCAACGCGGCAGCCGTTTGACGATCCGCGTGCCTTCGGTCAGGCAGGTGCCTTCCTCCGTCACCCAGAAGCACGGGATCGAGAACCGGGCATACATGTCGCGGGTCCGAGGGTTGCTTTCGATCGCGAGGTAGCGCGAGTCCTCGCCGTGGCTCGGGAACACTTCCTTCCGGAGCAGGTGTTCCTTGATTGCCGGTGGATTCCACCAGCCCTGCGGCGCGAAGCACGCGTCCTCGGGACGCCAGCCGGTTTGCTCCTCGATGCGGTCGAGCGTTCTAGGCATCCAGCTTTCCGGGCGGGCGGTGATCAGGACGACGGTGTGCGGCCGCACGAGCTCGACCAGCCACTGGCGGTATTGCTCGCCCGCGAGCCGCTTCTCCATCCGGACGGGCGTGGTGCCACGGGCCGGGTTGTTCGCCACCAGCGTGTAGTTGAGGTCCAGCAGGATGATCATAGGGTAATCTGAAGACGTTGCGAGAAGGCGTCCATGGCGCATTGCACGAGATCCATCCGCGTGCCGTCCGGATAGGGCAGGTCGAACTCGAACCGAATGGCCGCGCGAAGCCTTGCCGGATCGACCGGACGGGCCGCGGAGCAGGCGGCGTTGATGTTGTTGGAAAAGTCATCGACCTCCACCGAGCGGAAGAAGGTGCCGAAGAGGTCCTTGAACTCCGACACGGTGTGATACTTCTGGACCTTGGGCTTGTCCTGGAAGTCGCCGATCCGGATGCCCGGTTCGTAGTCGAGGCGGAACGCGATGTTTCCCGCGTTGCTCTCGTTCATGAAGGCCTTACCGTTGACCTGCCGCCAGCCGGACTCCCCGGCCGAGGACGCGCAGGCATAGACCTTGGTGAACGGCTTGCACAGGGCGGCGCAGAGGCAGGCGATGTGCTCGCGGTCCTCGCGGAACGGCACGGAATTCAGCACGCTGGCGATGAAAATGCTGGTCCACTCCTTGCCCGCCGCCACTTCGGCCAGGAACGCGCGGGCGAGTTCCACACTCTCCGCCTTGTTGATGCCGCCGGGTCCCAGCCGGTAGGGCTCGAACGGCGTGCAGTCGATCCCGGCCTGGCGAAGGAGGAAGGTTTCGGTCAGGTGGCCGGCCCCGAAGTCGAGGATGGTCGTGCCGTGCTCCTTAACCCAACGGGCGCGGTCGGCCGGCTTGCCGATGTCGAAGTCCTTGCAGGGCTTCGCGCCGTGGGTGGCGAAGATGAAGCCGTTGCCCAGTTCGCGCCTCACGCGGCGTGCGCGGCGGAACGAATTGAAGCGCAGCATGTCGGCATAGCGCGTGTGGATGTCGAAATCCATCGACAGCAGGTTCATCATGGCCCGGGCGAACTCCGCTTCCTCCCCGGTGACGAACACGACCGGCGCGAACGCGGCGCCCTTCTCGGCGAGCATTTCCAGCCGGCCGATGCCGTTGATGACCGTGAGATCCTCGCGGCAGACGATGGGCATGAGGATGCCGTGGCGATGCAGCGTGCGGGCGAGGTTGCGAGCATACTGGATCCAGCGCCCCGCGTTCACCTTGCAGAGATCCTTGACCGAGACTTCCGCGGGCTTGAGGCAGCGCAGGAAGCCATCGCCGCCGACCTCCTTGTCCGGGATGGCCGAGGCGAGCGACTGGATGTCGAGCGATTGAAGCTCACTGGTGACCCTGCCGGGCGTGCTGTTGAAATCGAAGTCGTTGGTCGCCCGGTTGAAGACGATGTTGAGCGCCTTGCGCTGGTCGAGGTCGAGCGCCTTGGTCCGGAACACCGGGACGTGCGTGGCACCCATCCGCGTGGCCACGAGGTGGCGCTGGTGGCCGGACAGGATCTCGCCGTCCGAGTCGGCGAAGATCGGGGCGATGAAGCCGAGCTTGCGCAGGGAGAGTTCGATCAAGTCGAGCCGTTCCGCAACCGCCGACCGCGGGTTGTAGGTCGAGGGCCGGACGGCGTCGATGGCTTCGAGAGTGATGTTCATAGTCCGAGACGGCTGCGGATTTCCTGAATGACCGAGTCCTTGTCGAAACCGGCGTCCTGCTTCACGCGGTCGCACCACGCGATGAACTCGTCCTGGCTGATCCGGAACCGGTAGAGGCCGACGGCGACCGTGACGTCGCTCTTGTCGAGTTCCTTGTCGTGCCGGTCGTCGTCATCCTCTTGGTCGTCATCGCCGCCGGGATTGAGCAGGCCTTCGAGGTCGGCGGGCTCGAAGCCGGCGAGGATGGTGTCGAAGTCGGCCGACTTCCACTCGCTGGCGATCTTTTCGAGTTCGTTGAGATCGACCGAGGAAAGTTCCGCCAGGCGGTTGTCGGCGACCAGCACGGCGAGTTCGTCGTTCTCGCTGGCGAAGTCCTGGTAGTCGACCGGCACAACCTCGACGCCGAGGTGCTTCGCCGCCATCAGCCGGCCGTGGCCGGAAACGATCAGGCCGGTGAGATTGGACACGGTGATCGTCTGTCGCCAACCGAAGTAGCGGATGTTCTTGGCGAGCAGTTCGACCTGCCGCTGCGGGTGGGTGTTCGGATTGCGCGGGTTGGGCTTCAACTCGCCCACCGGCACGAGCTTGTCGAAGCTGCACCAGACCTCGATGCCATTGGCGAGCGTGCGGGCCTTGGGGGAATCATCGGTCATCGCCGTGGAAGCCGCTGTCAACAGCCGCCGGCATCCAGCCAGGATTCCAGATCGGCCAGCGCGGCCCGGACGCATCCGCCGGATCCCACCGCGATCCGCAGCGAGGTGGCTTCATCGACCGGCCAGTGTTTTCGAAGCAGGGCTGCGAGTTCCTCGGTGGTCGGAGCCGCGAGCTTGATCGACTGGAAGCGCGTCTGGAACCGCTCGGTGAGCAGGTCGAGTTGCAGGTTGCTGGTGCCGATCACGGCCCGACCCGGTGGCAGGCGGTCGAGGTAGCTGAGGAGCAGGTCCTGCGCGTCCCGCGTGCAGCGGTCCATCTCGTTGATGATCTTCACCGAATAGACTCCGAACAGCGAACAGGTGGCGAGGTTGCCCATCCACTGCTTCACGGTTTCGACGGTGACGAGCTTGCCGTTGAACTCCTCGACGGCGAAGCGGGTGCCGGCCAGCGTGTCTGCCACCATGTCGGCGATGCTGGTCTTGCCGACACCCGGCGGGCCGTAGAGCAGGATCTTCACGGGAACCGCGGGATCGTCGTGGAGCTTCTTGGCCTTGGCGACGAGGCGGGCGGCGACGGTGGCGGCGGGGCCGCAGAGGTCATCGGGTCCGGTAGGACGCCACGCCAGCGGCGGGCTTGCGGGGCGTAGCGGCGGGGTTGGGAGAATCTTCAAGGAACGTGACATGGGGATCTGGATTGGAGTGGTTGAGGGCCCTGGCGACGGCCAGCGCGCCCTTGCGGTAGAGGGTGACGGCGAGCAGTTCGCCGTTCACCACGACCGACCAGTAGCGCGTGGCGTAGCCATCAGGTTTGCGGTGGCGCGTGACTTCGACCTTCATCAGAAGTTGTAGTCGTGGAAGTGGTGGCGGCCCGGAACGACTTTCTCGCCGCTAGTGGTCCGGTAGCGGCCGTCCTTGCGGAGGCTGGCGCGGTGGAGCGGAGCCGTCAGGTCAGCCTCGTAGGTGTAGCGCTGCTCGTGGTTGTTCACGCAGTGGCCGGCGAAGCCCCCCGGGAGGATGTCGGGCTTCCATCCGTCCAGCGTGGCGATGTCGGGCTGGAGGTAGAGGGTCTTGCCGCTCGGGCTGACGCGGACCACGGTGCAGGCGGTCCGGTCGCTGTAGTGGCAGATCGTCGCGCCGTCGCCGACGATGGGATTCCATGCGGGGGCGCTCATTTGTTCCAGCCCTCCCGGCGGCTGCGGGTTTTGATGGAGTTGGGCGAAATCCCGAAGTGCTCGGCGGTCTGCTTCACGCTGCGGCATTCGAGCCAGTAGGCCCGGACCTGCGACCAGTGGTCGTCACCGTGGCCGGGATTGCCGACCTTCTTGGCCGACTTGGATGCCTTCGACTTCGGGGGTCCTGGCTCTGCCGCCGGGGCAGCCTCCGCGGGCGGTGGTTCGGCATCAGCCGCATCGGCGAACGCATCATAGCGTCCCGGGCCGGCTTCGGCCTCGGGGCGGGGCATCGGCACGATGTTGGCGACCGGCGTGACATGGCTGCCGTCTCCTCCGGCGAGGATCTCCGCGACAATCTCGCGGATCAGCGGAACCGGGATTTCGGTGATGGTGAAGACCAGTCCGTTGAGGGTCTTGCGCCCGATGGTTTGCTTGAGGAACTTCAAGGCCTCGCCGCGGGTGCGGCCCTGGTAGCGGCCTTCGAAGACGTTGGTTTCCTTGTCGTCGCAGACGATCCAATACAGTTTGTTCATGGTGGTGTTGGTTATGGGGTGGTGATGTTGCCGTCGGTGTCGATCCGGACGCTGAACGCCAGCAGTCCGGTTCGGGTTGGCTTGGCGAAGTCGGCGCGGAACTCGCGGGCATGGACGCCGGCCTTCGGATCGGCCGGCAGGATGCGCCGGACACGGAAGCCGTTCGCTTCGAGTTCGTGGATTCTGTTCCGGACCGCTTCGGTCAGGTAGCTGTTAGGGATGGATGCTGTTGTCATGGCATCCCCCA
The DNA here is from genome assembly GCA_044372775.1 of Haloferula sp. Classification (GTDB taxonomy): domain Bacteria; phylum Verrucomicrobiota; class Verrucomicrobiia; order Verrucomicrobiales; family Akkermansiaceae; genus Haloferula. The sequence continues at coordinate 8,485 of JBIPNO010000009.1, read as the reverse complement.
TCTGCCTGTCTGATCGGGCACGTCCATGGTGTTTTTCGTCTTTCTGTCGGCTGATTTTCATGACGGGAGCGGGCGGTTGATCTGGATGGTCCGGCCTTTGGTTTCACCGGCGGCGTAACTGCCGGAATGGAGATTGCGGCGGCGCTGGTTCCGGTTGCGGAGCTTGCCGTAGTGGTCGGCGACGTAGCGGGTGATCGCCGTTTCCTGATCCACGACCACCAGTCCGTAGGCCTGGCGTTGGTCGGCGGCGTAGGACTGCTCGGTGCGCTCCTTGGCCGCCTTGAGCTCGGCGTTCAGGCCGTCGCGCAGGCCCCGGTAGTAGGACGCCTTGTCCGGGTTGGCGTGGGTCCGCTTGAACTCGTTCCAACAGCGGAAGAAGGTCTGGCGCAGGTAGTTGAAGGCGTAGATCGCGAAGTCGATGTCGGCGGGTGCCCCGATAATGTCCACCGCCGTGCCGCGGCCGCCGGACATCAGGATCGTCTTCACGTTGAAGTGCGCCTGCAGCAGCGAGAGGATCATCAGGTCGGCCGGATTGAGGGTCTTCGGCAGGTCGAGGTTTCCCTTGTCCACCTTGAACGACCCACCGCCGGATTCGCCGCGCTCCATGCGGAGCAGCGCCGAGTCGATGTTGTGGCGGGTCATCAATTCCTGCGCCTTGGTCAATGCGACCTTGGCTTCGTTCTCGGTGGCCCCGCGGGAGCGGTCGGCCAGACGGAGCAGCTTGCGGATCTTGTCGAGGATCTCGGATTCGGATTTCATGGGATCTCAGGGGATGGCGTGTTTGCTTTCATCGTCCCTCATCTGCCAGCCGGACACCATGAGTCCATGTCATTTTTCGTCTTTGTTTGTCCCCTTGTTGTATTCTGTTAGACTTATGAATGGCACGCGTTATGGGTGCCACGACTCATGCCAATTCTGTCATTTTTCTCTAACTCCACTTAGCCATGGACGCGAGGTGGCACCATGGCAGATATTACCCATGACAACGCCAACGATGTCCCGCCGCTTCGGAGTCGAGATTGAATTCCTCTCCACCATCACCACCGAGCAGGCACTCGCGAGCCTGAGAGCCGCCGGCATCCGGGTCGAGTTCGAGGGATACTCCCACGGCACGACGCCTCACTGGAAAATCGTCACCGACGGGTCCTGCGGTTATGAACTCGTCTCCCCGGTTCTCGAAGGCGAGGCCGGTCTTGAGGAAGTCCGCATCGCCGCCGCCGCGCTGGAAGCCGCCGGAGCCCAGGTCGACCGGCGCTGCGGACTCCATGTCCATTTCGACGCCCGCACGATGTCGCTCAAGGCGGTGAAGAACCTCTTCAAGCTCTGGCTGAAATTCGAGGATGTCCTCGATACCTTCCAGCCGCAGTCGCGCCGGGGGAACGCCAACACCTACTGCCGCACCAACCTCGAAGACAGCATCGCGGGCAGCGAGGATCACAAGAACCAGTGCTCACGGAGATTCCGCGGCATCGACGCCTGCCAGAGCATCGAGCAGATGAAGCAGCTCTATCCCTGCCGCTACCGCAAGCTGAACATCCACTCCTACTTCCGCCACCAGACGCTGGAAGTCCGCCACCACTCGGGAACCTCCGATCCCGAGAAGATCACCAACTGGGTGCGCCTGATGGCCCGCCTGTTCGACACCGCGGAATCCGCCGCCACGGTCCGCAACCGCCCCGAGGACAACGGGGTCGGGATGCCGCGCATGAAGTGGTTCTTCCAAGCCATCGACGCCAAGGGCCTCGTCAAATTCTACACCGAGCGGGCCAAGAAACTCGCCGCCTGATTTCCACCATGCCACACGAAACCATGAACACAGCATACCACACCATCGACGGCGCGACCTTCTCCGCCGCCGATGCCACCGAGCTGATGACCAAGCTCCGCCAGGACAGCTTCAACCCGGAAGCCGACCTGCCATCCTACTGCCGGGCGACCGCCCGCGCGTCGAAGATGCAGACCGCCAAACCGCATCGTGCATGGCCGCCCAAGGCGCTGGTCGAAGACATGCTTGCCTCCGGCCTGATCGCGACCGGCGAGCGCCACCCGGCATGGGGAAACTCCAGCGACTGAACGACCATGGCCTACCGACTCATGGAACCGCGGTTCCCGCTGGGGACCACCGTCGCCACGCCGGCCGCGATGGCGCTCGGGATCGACCTGGCGTCCTACATGCGCCGCCACCACTGCGGCGATTGGGGCGACCTTTGCGACGAGGACAAGCAGGCGAACGAGGAGGCGCTCAAGCTCGGGCTCCGCATCCTGAGCCACTACAAGCTCGGCGGTGGCCGCCGGATCTACATCATCACCGAGGCGGATCGGAGTTCGACCTGCATCCTGCTCCCGGAAGAGTATTGATCCAGGCCACGATCCGCCCGATGAAGTCGATTTCGAGCTGACGCTCGGTCAGACGGATGACCGTCCAGCCGGCCAGCACGGCTTCGAGATACTTCTCGGCGTCCTTGGCGTAGCCCGCCCCGCGGCTGTGCCGGCCACCGCCGGGGAGGAAGATTCCGCCCTCGATCTCGATCAGGGTCCGGCTTGCCAAATGCGCGAAGTCGGCCCGCCAGCGACGGGAAACGTGGAACTTCACTTCCCGCTCCAGCGGCGGACCTTGCGCCACTCGCCAGAGCAGCAGAAACCTTGATTCCAGGCGGGATGCAGCCATTTCCCTGGTGCCCGGAGTCAACGTCCGGACCGCCCGTTATGTGGGAAGTCGCGATGGCGCATTGCACGGGAAATGGACACGGGTGGGGAGGTCCCTGCCTTAGTCGTTGGCTTTCAATAGATTCCTTCCCGGGTTCAATTCCTCCGTGGCGGTTTGAACCCCGCCGGGTCGTCGAGAAGTGGTTGCAGGGGCGGGAATTGAACCCGCGGAGGTCGAGGATATGAATCTCGCCTGGGACCGCCCTCCCTGCGTTTGGTTAGAGCGCGTCGTAGATTTCCAAGAGGCGTCCGAAATCCCTCTTCACGTTCTCCCGCTGTTCCTCGTCCCATCGATCGACCGGATCATCGACCGTGGTTTGCTTCCACCAACGCATTAGCCGGTTGATCAGCGCGAGGTGGGTGACGACACCCTTGTCGGCGGGATCTCCCTGGACCTCCTCTTCGGTGGCGAGGCGGCCGAAGTTGATGGACTTCTGGAGCCGACGTTTGCCGAGCTGGTGCTTCTCGGCCATGTCGAGCCAGTGCTGTTGCTCGTCGGGCTTGAGCTTGGCCACTACCTGGTGGTGAGTGAAATCAAGATTGTCTGTCCGGACAGACATTTCAACACGGCGGGCAACCCAAGCATAGTTGCGCAGCGTTTGGGCCGCGAGCCCCGTCCGGTCGAGCGCTTCCTGGTATTTTTCGCCATAGCGATTTTCGCCGTAGTTGATCCAGTCGCCGATGATGAAACCGATGGATTTGCCGACGGGAGCGAGCTGCTGTCCGAGCCTGTCCCATTCATCGAAGCTCAGTTCCTCGCTGAACTGGATTCCTGTGGGCGTGATCGAAAACTTGGGGTCGTGGATGGCGAGGGTGTTCATGATTTTTCGGAGCGGTATCGCTTGAGCTGTGAGTTGCGGTAGATCCTGCGGGCCGTCTCGCTGCGCATCGCCCGGGATGGGGGCAGCTTCAGCCTTTCGGTGATGTCAACGCAGCGCTTCGAGACGGCGGCCCGGGTGATGCCGTGGCGCTTGGCGATCATGGTCATGCTGTCGCCGGCATAGACCCGCAGGCCCAGGGCGATGGTCAGGCAATCGATGACCAGCCGGGTGTTCTCCTCGAAGACGATGTCGGCCACCAGGCGCCGCAGGATCTCGGTGGCGCTGCCCATCGACTGGGTCTCCGGTGGATCTTCGTCAGGTTCGACCAGGGCCGCGATGTCCGGCGTGTGGCTGGCCGCAGGGGTATCGGCCATGTCGTGGTCGGCCGCGCCGTTGCCATGGCGTTGCAGGCACGGTTTGAGCAGGCCGAGCTTCTCCGCCTCCCGACGTTCATCGAGGGACATCGACTTCACCCAGGCCTCGTATTCGCGCTCGTACTCGCCATCCCGCCGGCTCTGCTTCTTCGCGTATTCGTCGGAGCTCATGGCTGTCCCCCTTTCCGCCCATGCCACAGCCCTGTGTCGCGGTTGAACCGGATCGAGCCGCGCTTCCTCGCGGACCCGAACACCTTTTCGGCTTCGTCCAGGGTCATGCCGAATCCCTCGACGAGGAACCGGAGGACCTCGCTGGTTTCGGGGCGATAAGGTCCAGGTCGATCCGGCCAATGATCGAGAGGCGGCATGAGCTCCAACTCGGGCCAAAGGTGGATGTGCTTCGATGCACGAGGGGTCCGGACTTTTTTCCCGGATCTTTTTGGAGGGTTCATTTGCACCTCCTTTCCGGCGTCAACGGTAGCCTGATGATCGCTGTCGCTTTTCTAAGCGTCACAGCGCGCGCGAATCCTGGTTCACCAGTTCGCGCTGTTATACTACGTATAACGGTCAGGTTCCCAGTAAGGCTCCTTACATAGGGAATCTGGTTTCTGTTAGAATCCGAGGGTTCAAAAGGGTTCAAACCCATTTGAACCCGGGATTCAAACCCGGCTGAAATGGCGGGTTCAAACTCCATGGCGACGCCCCCTCCACAGGCGGGTTGCCTTGTCGAAGACCAGCGGCCCCGACTTCATGTTGGCAAGGCAGTAGAAGACGCGCTGGGCCTCCTTGAGCGTGCAATCGCCGTCGATCTCGGCGATCCGGGCAGAGATGAACGCGAGCACCTCGGACTCCTGGGGGACGCGCCCGTTGGCGAGCGGCGGCATCGTCTCGACGGCACTGGCGTAGCGGTCGGCCGCGCTGCCCAGCTTGTAGGTCGCCTTCGCCTTGTCGCTCTTGGGATTGCCCTGGGGAGCCTTGAGCTGGGCAGGATCGGCATTCCGGTCGGTGATGAAGATCGACTCGCACCAGCGGACCACGAACGGCTTCACGGGCGGCAGGGCGCGCAGCGTGAGGTCGATGACGTGGGCGTCGTCCTCCTCGTGCGGGGTCATCGTCAGGATCACGTCGGGATCCCGGGCAAAGACGCCCGAGCCACCGATGCGGTCGATGGACTCCTTGCCCGCCTGGTTCCCCTTCGAGAAGTGGGCCCCAAACACGGCCGCGGCGCCGGACTTCGCCGCCAGTTGCTCGACCTCGTTGAGCAGGCTCGCGATGTCGCCGGCGTCGTTCTCGTTCCGCGCACCGAGCCCCTTGTAGATCGGATCGATCAGGATCAGCGAATACCCGGTGTCGCGGATGCGCCCGAGGATCTTCGGGATGAGGGCCGAGAAGTCGGTCGCGTGGCCGCGCAGGTTCCAGATGTCGAAGCCGGTGAAGTCGCCGATCTCCTTCGCCGCCGCGATCCGGTGAATCCGGTATTGGAGCGCGAAGGGAGGCAGCTCGAAGTTCAGATAGAGGGCGCGGCCACGGCGTGTCGGGAATCCCCACCAGGGCGTGCCGGTGGCCACCGAGAGCATCAGGTCGATCAGCGACCAGCTCTTGCGAGCCTTCGACGGGCCGCCGAGGACCATCTTGGCACCCTGATGGAGGATGCCCTCGACGAGCTGCGGCGGCTCCGGCTCCGGCTGGCCCATGAACGCCTGGCCGGGCAGGATCGGCGGCAGATCCGAGTTCGAGTGCGCCGCCTCCCACGCCGTCCACGATTCCGCGCCGAGTTCCAGAGCGAGCAAACACTGGCGGCGAGCCTCGCCATCAACGGTGCGCCAGCCGTCCGGGCAGCGCGACAGGCGCGACGGGTTCCGGTTCTGCTTGTCCAGGTTGATGCCGGAAAACCAGCCCCAGATGACCTCGACGCGACGCTTGTATTCCGCCTCGTCCGGAGCATCGACCCGGATCCACGCGTGCAGGCTCTTGTTGCCCGAATCGAGCAAGGCCGCGACCGGCATGCCGCTGGCAACGACCGCATGATACTGCTCTTCCTTCGGAATCGGCTTGCCGGCTTCGTCGCGGTCGAACTCGACCAGGACATGGCGGAACGCGGTGACATCCTCGTTCTTCGCGCCACCCTTGGCCATCGGGTTGATCCGCAGGAACAGCCCGAGCTTGGTGCCGAACACTCGGTCGATCCCGCCCTTGGCCGCCACCTTCGATTTCCACTCGGCGGCGGTGAGTGTGACGCCACGGCGCGGCGCGATCTCGCCCTCCTCGTTCTCCGCCGCCGGAGCGATGGCGACGAATTCATCTGGCTGGAAACACGCGTCGAGCAGGCGGACGAAACCGTCGTCCAGAGTGACCGGCAGCGCCATCGTCGAACGCTCGCGGTGAACCGGTGTTGGTGCCGGTGCCAACCGCCGAGCCGGTGGCGACGGGACTTTCGGCACCGGCGCCACGCCGGCGCCGAGTGGTTCCCTGGACGTCCGGGCATAGACCGAGCGGATGGTCGTCCGCGCCTCGGCCTCGGTCAGCCCGTCGGCCAGCGCGCGGGCGAGCAGTTGGGCTTCCGTGTCCTCCAGCGGGTGGCCGGCGTCGCGGAACTGGCAGGTCGCGTCGAAGAGTTCGGCGTTGCGCATCCCCTCGCCCGCGCCGCGCTGGAGGTATTCCAGCGTGCGGCGCGGCAAGGCCATGGCGAGCCCGGTGGATCGGTATTTTGCCATGGGATCAGCGGTGGGCGAATTGGGCGTCGAGGAATGCCTTGGCTTCCTCGAAGGTGGCGGTTTCCGGACGCTGGTGGCCGAAGCGGCGCATCACGCGGGCCTGCTTCGGCGTCGCCAACCCGAGCTTTCGTCGGGTGATCAGGCGGTCGAGGATCAGCGAGGCATGGCCCTTGGTCAGGACTCCCATGGGATCGAGGCCGAAGTTGGCCAGCACATCGAGCTGCTTGCCCGTGGGCGCTTCCGCCTGCCATTTCATGATCGGGACGTAGTCGGCCAGGGCGGCTTCGTTGAGGGAGACGGCAAGCTCCAGCGGATCGAGCACGCTGCCGCGACGCGTCCGGTTGGCGCGCAGCCGCTCGGTGAGCGACTTGGTCCGGTCCGAGTTCACTTCCTCGCGGGCCTCTTCGAGGTCGCCCTCGGCCCCCAGCTTCTCGGTGAGCGCCTTCGCGTCGGCTTCGTCCTCGGCGATCAGGTTCGCCGGCCGCATCAGGCTGTGCTCTTCCGCCTGCCAGAGGAAATCGAGCACGAGCAGGTGGTCCTTGCCCGGCCAGATCCGCGTGCCACGGCCGATGATCTGCGAGTAGAGCGCCCGCACTTTGGTTGGCCGCAGGCAGACGACGCAATCGATCGACGGCTCGTCGTAACCTTCGGTGAGCAGCATCGCGTTGCAGAGGATGCGCGTCTCGTCCCGCTTGAACCGCGCCAAGGTCGCCTGCCGTTCGGTCGTCTGGCCATCGACATGCTCGGCGAGCAAGCCGCGGTCGCGGCAGATCTGGGCGAAGCGCTTCGACACCGCGATCAGCGGCAGGAACACCAGCGTCTTGCGGTGCCGGTGTTCCACCAGCACGTCGGCGATCTGTTCGAGATACGGTTCCAGCGCATGGCCGAGGTCGTCGGCGCTGAAGTCGCCGTGGCTCGTCCGCACACCGCGCAGGTCCATCCCCAGCGGAACCGTCTTCACCTGGATCGGCGAGAGCCATCCCTGGTTGATGAGGTCGAGCAAGGTCACCTCGCAGGCGATGTTCTCGAAATACCGGCCGAGGTTCTTCTTGTCGCCGCGGTCGGGCGTCGCGCTGACGCCCAGCACCTTCGCGTGATCGTGGAAATGCCCAAGCGTGTTGAGGTAGCTGTCAGCCAGCGCGTGGTGCGCTTCATCGACGACGACCAGCCCGAAGTGATCCCGCGGCCAACGCTCGCGGCGCTTTTCCCGCATCAACGTCTGGACGGATGCCACGACCACGGGGGCATCAAGCGACGCCCGATCTTCGCCCATCTCCACCTGGGCCTCGATGCCGGTGGAAACACGGAGCTTGTCGACGGCCTGGGTGATGAGTTCCTCGCGGTGGGCGAGGATCAGGGTGCGCCGGGGCTGGTAGTCCTGCGCCAGGCGGCTGAACAGGATCGTTTTTCCCGCCCCGGTCGGGAGCACACCGAGCTGGCGGTCGAAGTCCTCAAAGCCCTTGTGGATGTCCTGCCGGGCTTTCATTTGATAGGCGCGGAGGCCCATCGTCTCAGAATGGCTCGTTGTCATTGCGACGCGCGGGTTGGGGTTGGGCGGGCTTCGCGGTGCCGACGATCCAGGCGGCGACCTTGTTGCGCTTCTTGCCGTTGTATTCCTCGACGGTGAGCCGGGCGGTGCCGGTCCGGCCGATGACGTGGTCGGGAGTGATCTCTACGTCCACCTCGGGCTCGACCACCTCGCCGGTGGCGGCACGGAAGGCGTCGATCTTCCAGAACGCGGTCGGGATGAAGACGAGGAAGTCGTAGAGGTAGCTGCCGGCGGATGTCTTGAGCTTGAGCTCGATCATCTCGTGGCCGCCCTTGCTGATCGTTTCGATCGCGTCGACGACTTCGACCTCGTGGTCGCCCG
>JBIPNO010000139.1:0-3242 GCA_044372775.1 Haloferula sp. | reverse complement strand
GCGGAATGCCGTGCGTCAATCACGGCTGCCACTTCGGGCAGCCCCAGCTTGAGTTTGCGTCCAGGCATGACGCAACCTGACAGACCGGAACTGGCAAGTCACATTATTTCCAAGAAATGGTATCACTGCCGTCCGTTCACCAGACCCCGAAGCTCCCCTTCGAGGCCACCCGCCCCCCAGCACAACTTGCAAAGTTGTGCTACTTCCTCCCTCGCCGCGCAGCGAAGTAGCGCAACTTTGCAAGTTGCGTGCTTCTCGCGGCCGTCAGTTCACCCGGCCACGAAGCGATCCCCCAGCGGCCACCCGCCCCCCATCGCAACTTGCAAAGCCCTCCTACCGCCGCGGCCCCTTCGGCCCCGCCGACGCCGGTTTCTTGAACTCCAGATCCGTGATCGATGCCACCCGCCCGTCTTCCTTCAGGGCGCTGATCCGCATCTTTTTGATCGTGTAGCCCTTCCCGTCCGGGAGCTGCATCACGGCGCTGACCTGGAACTGCTTGATCGGATTCCCCTTCCGGTCATGCGCCTTGATCCGCCAGAAGGCCCCATATTTCTTGTGAACCCACACATAGACCGCCCCGAAAGCGCCGTCCTTGCCGGGATTGTCGAGGCGGATCCGGTAGCAATCCTCGCCGTCGATCTTCTCCTCCATCTCCAGCTTCGCCCCGTCCCAGTAGAGAAAGCGCAGCGTCAGGTCCTCGTAGGTCACGTCGGTCCCGCCGATCGGCTGGGTCAGGCGCGATGCGGGGAAATTCCCGGTCTTGCCCTGGTCGTCCAGCGTGAGCAGTACCGCCGACTCGTCGCCCATCCGGATGTGGAAGCGCTCGCCGTTGCCAAGCCGGAACTGCATGTTGTTCTCCCGCACGAAAAGCTGCACCGGGGTGTCCTTTTGCCCTTCCTTGCGGATATTCCCGTCCAGATCCATCTGCTGGAGCGTGGCGGACAGGCGGATCCCGCGGATCATCGCCTCGGCATCCGGCTGCTGGGCATGGAGCGGGGCGATGCAAGCAAGGGCCGCGAGGGCGAAGGCTGAAAACTTCATGGCTGGAACATGGCGCGTCCGGCGGCTTCTAGCAAGCGCCCGGTCGGATTCGAAAAAAGACCGGCCCGCATGACCGGGATTTTTCAAATTCCCACCATTGGAGCTTGATGCCGGAGCGGGCGGCGAAGTGGAATCCCTCACACCGCTTCCAACGCCTTTTTCCCGATCCACATGAGCCTACGCACGCAGCTAACGGAGATCCTCCCCCCGCTCCTTCCCAGCAACCCGTCGGAGTCCATCAAGGGAACCGAGCTCATCCGCCTCGCGCGGCTCCAGCTCGAGGGTTCCTACTCGGACGCCTCCCTCCGCTACCATTTCTCGATCATGTCCTGCGACCCGGCCTCGCCGATCGCCAAGGTGGAGAAGGGCCAGGGCTACTACCGCCGCACCGCCCCGGTGCCCGCCCTGACCGGTGCCCAGGAGCTGCTGGCCCTGAGCCACGGACGTTTCGACGACTTCGGCGGCGACAACGGCGCGGTCGACCTCGCGCTGGAGCGCCTGAGCAAGTTCCGCGCGGTGGTGGTCCGCTATTTCGACGTCAACGGCCGCTTCCCCTTCGTCTTCCGCCAGGCCTTCGCCCAGGGCGCCCCGCTCGGCAACCTGTGGAAATTCCCAGAAGCCGTGCTGGTCGACTGGGAAACCGGCGACGCCCCGGACGAGGAACTCGCCCTCGATCCCACCATGCTCTCACTCAAGCAGCGCCTCGGCCTGCCGCCGTTCCGGCTTCACGCCGCCCGCCTGCGCATCCAGCCGACCCTGAGCAGCTTCCGGGAGGATTTTTTCCAAGCGCTGTCCGCCTCGATGTGGGCGCAGGGAGGCGAGCTGCTCTACGCCGCGCCGATCGAGGACGAGGCCCTCGCCGACGGCCTGCGCCGCCTCAATGCCACCTTCGGCGTCGGCGTGATGTCCTTCGGCCTGACCGCCCAGGCGCTCGACGACCTGCCGCGCGCCGCGAACATCCTCAATGCCCACCCGCGCGAGACCGAGGCCCTGATGGAACGGCTCGACATCCACCGGATCGCCGCCCCGCACACCCGCCAGCACATCGACTGGCAGGCGCTCGACGGCCTCCGCCGCGAAAGCCCGGAGATCGACCAGCTCATCCACTGGCTGAATTCCTGCATCACGAACGGCCGGGCGGAAGCTTTCCGGGATGAGGCTTGATTCTTCCACTTTCCGATACCACCGATACCCATGACCGGACTCCTCAAACTCTCCGCCCTCGCCGCCCTGACCCTCACCTGCGCCTCCGCCGATGAGGCGAAATGGACCCCCATCTTCAACGGCAAGGACCTCGACGGCTGGACGCCAAAAATCCAGGGCCTCGCGCTCGGTGAAGACCCCAAAAAGACCTTCATCGTCGAAGACGGCTGCATCAAGGTCAGCTACGCCAACTACACCGAGTGGGGCGACGCCTTCGGCCACCTGTTCTACAAGACCAAGTTCTCCCACTACCGGATCCGCCTCGAATACCGCGTGGTCGGCGAGCAGGTGAAGAACGGCCCCGGCTGGGCGATCCAGAACTCCGGGATCATGCTCCACTGCCAGGACCCGAAAACCATGGGCAAGGACCAGAGCTTCCCGTCCTCGCTCGAGTTCCAGCTCCTCGGCGCCGGCAACGGCGTCAAGACCACCGGCAACCTCTGCACGCCCGGCACCTTCATCACCCTCGACGGCAAGGAGAACAAGGGCCACTGCCTGAATTCCACCGAGCCCACCAAGCCCGTCGGCGAATGGGTCAAGGCCGAGGCCGAAGTCAACGGCGGCAAGCTGGTGAAGCACCTGATCAACGGCAAGGTCGTCTTCGAATACACCGACACCAAGCTCAACCCCGCCGAACCCGAGGGCAAGGCCTTGATCGAGGCCCAGGGCCACAACGACCTGACCGAAGGCTACATCAGCCTCCAGTCCGAAAGCCATCCCTACGAGTTCCGCAACATTGAGGTGCTCGAGCTCAAGCCCTGATCCCGCCCACCTTTTTCCAAAGGGGCACCTGTCAGCAGGTGCCCCTTTTTTCGTCCCGCCGGCCACCCTTCAAAGCACCCGAAAGCCCCGGGATCCGCCCATCTACCATCTACCATGGTCCGGGTTCAGAACATGGGTAACACAATAGGTTCAATACATGGGTAACACCTTGCACTCCGCGGACCGTCGTACGGTTCTCGGCCATGCCATGGAAAGACACCCTGAAAATGAACGAG
>JBIPNO010000174.1:0-3300 GCA_044372775.1 Haloferula sp. | reverse complement strand
CCAACGTTGTACATCCGATACTGCAGACCACATCGGTGGAAACTCAGCAGGTCTCCGGTGAGGCTGTAGTCCGGCACGATGTAGGCAGATCCGCGAGCTTTGAGTTCCATTTCAAATCTCCATGTATGGGGGAGTGTCGGCCCAAGTTGATTGGCCTTTTCGGTTCCACCCCAAAGCGACGTTCATGATCGCGCCGTCTGGGCGGGACTTATTCGTGCCAACGAGGAGTAGGACATTCATCGCTCGACTGAATGCAACGAAGTACAAGCGATAAAGATCATCAAATGCTCGATCAAGGTCACCTCGGTTGGGTGGGCCAAGTGGCGAGAATGGTCGGAGCAAAGATTCCTGTGCCTGAGGCGCCCCCGGTTCGTCAGGGAAACGACGGAATCGCTGCTTTGCATGATTGGTTTTGAAGGCTGATCCAACGTCAACGATAACCATCGGAAACTCGAGTCCCTTCGACTGGTGAATTGAGAGAATCGGGACCTGGTCGCGGGGGAAGTCTTCAATGAGTTCTTCGTTGATATCGAGAATTCCTGATGCAGCAGGAATAATGAAATTGTCAATGACCTGTCGCACGCTTTGCTGGTTGTGTGCGGTGTCGTCTGGCGCCCGATAGGTCAGGATCTGACAGTTGTATCCGCCCACTTCTTGGGCCGCGCCAATCTGACGGCATAGAAGCTCGAGGTACAACTGCCCAGTGGGGTCAAGACGTGATTCGGGAAACCAATGCGAGAGGTCATAAAGCAACTCAAGCAAGGAAAACAAAGGAGGCCACTTTGAGTCATTGAGTCGACCTTGCCATGCGCTGACATAAGCCATGAGGGAGGAGGATTTTCTTAACTCGGCGTCGGCAACATTTCGCCAATCGGCAATGACACCCTTTACGTCGTTGGGCCGAAAGCGAGTTTCCTCAATGGAACCATCAGGATCAATGCACTGCAGGAGAAGTCCACACAACTGCTGAATCAGGGGAATCTTTTCGGTTGGCTCGCCTCGGGGGTTGAAGACATGAATTGGATTCGGACGATTTAAGAGTTCATCACGAAGAAAACCGGGCAATTGGGTCTTCCCAGAAGCGTTTTCTTCTTGAGGTGAAGATCTCAGAATCGCAACGTCCCCTACGTCTCCTGAAAGCGTGTTGCCCTGAATCGTCATCCCGTTTTCGAGTCGGTATCCGTTTCCACGAAACGTTTGATCAATCAGGTCGGCGAGATCAATAGCGAGTTCTTCAACGCTGTCGCGGAACATTCCGAGTATCGGTAGACCACTGTTCGCACCCGGAGGTGAATCGAGAGGCGGTTTCCCCTTCGCCCGGATCTTCGAATACGATCGATCGAGCGTTGCATAGTTCTGGGTGAACTGGATGATCTCCGGAGTGGATCGGTGATTCGTATGGAGATAAATCGGTTTGGGTTCGCGGGAAAACTTCTTCCGATACCGCTTCGCAAAGTCCACAAAGAGTTCCACGGTTGCGCCACGGAATCGGTAGAGGCTTTGATCGTCGTCACCAACAACGGTTAGTGCGCCGTTGCATCCCCGGGCAAGTTCAAAATAGAGATCTTCTTGTAACAGGTTCGTGTCTTGGTATTCGTCAACAAGAATCACCTGGAGCGAGTTTCGGAAATCGTCAAGTTTCCCCTCCCGAAGTCGTTTCAGAGCTTCAAACTCAATTCCGGCGTAATCAAGCATGCCGCGGTCAGCGAGTGCACTGTCATATGCCTCAAGCGACTCGCAGATCTTTGCTCGGCCATATTTTCCGTCAGTTGATGAGGGGTCCTTCGCCCAATCGCGCATCTCGATTTCATCGTGTCGGCGACGATCTGCAATTGACTGGAGCACTTCCACTTTTCGGGAAACAAACCAGCCGTAAGAATTTGTTCGCGCGTCAAGTTCTTTGAGTTCGGCGTCCATCCGCTTGCTCTTGTGGCGCTTTTCCGTGAAAAGGCCCTCCCGCAACATGATTGTCTTGGCGACGTACTCATCAGCGTCGATGGGTGGCTGATCTCCGGGTCCGCGATGAAGAGTGAGTAGATCCATACAAAGGCTGTCGATGGTGCCAATCAACACCTGATTGACGTCAACGGATTGAACAAATTCAAGGGCTTTCCCTGAAACCTTTGGGTCGGCCTCAAGTGCTTCTTTCATCTTGAAACCCCAGCCCAGGATTCTCGATCGAAGTTCGGTAGCCGCTCTCTTGGTGAACGTCGTAGCGATGATTCCCGTCGGCGGAACTTGATCGACATAAATGAGTTTGAGAACTCGCGCTGCGAGACACGCCGTCTTGCCAGTGCCGGGGCCAGCAATCATGTGGAGAGACTCAGTTGGATCGGCGTTGATTGCGTCAAGTTTCTCGGGATCGGGAAGCCAGCCAAGAGCAGATTCATGAGCCCTGTAGAACTGTTTCAGTGAGACGAGTTGCTTAGGTGAAGGGGATGCCGCCATTGGGTGTCCTTAAAGATCGGTATACGAAAATGCTGTGAATTGTGACGTTCGCGTTCTTGTTTCTCAGGAGAATGTTGCGACAACTGGTGCGTGATCGCTTACTTCCCATGAGTCTGGAAAGTCGGCGATGCCACCTTTGACGTGGATCAATTCTTTTCCTAATTCCGCCGTGGCAAAAATGAAATCGATTTGTTGAACTGCAGCATTTGGACTGTTGCCGTTCTTATGCGTCCACATATGGCCGCATCCAGGGTTGCCGTTGCAGTTAGCGCATCGTTCAAGTGGTGCTCGTTCGTCTCCAGTCCATTCGATGAGATCAATCAACCCGAGTCGATCAAACTTGTAGGAAGCGTGTTTCGGCCACAGGTTCATGTCGCCGGCGACTATGACTCGGTCACCGCGGTCTGAGTCAAGAAGAGGACTGATTGTTCGGATGAGCACTGAGACGGAGTGGTCTCCGTGTCCGCAGGATGCACCGGAACTGTCAACTGTTAGTCCGTACATTCCGACGAGAGTCGCCCATCGGTGTCCATCAATCATGACGTCGGCAATTTGGAGCACCGCATCCCACGGAGCGCTCAGTGCGTGGGTCTTGCGCTTGACCGATACTTCGGTGAGAGGTCGAAGTTCAATGCCGCGGGCGGCGAGCACAGTTCCCCAACGGCGTCGAGGACCGATTCCATCCGGTGTCCATTGAGCGGACCATCCCGGCGGGATCCCAGTCTCTGGCACGTTGGCCTCGGTCAAAACCATAAGGTCAGCGCCGATCGAATCTTCGGCCCATTTCCAGAGATCTTCCCGGGGTTTTTTGGGAGCCACGGCTTGCTTCATATTCCACGTCGCGACCTTGAT
>JBIPNO010000008.1:0-142663 GCA_044372775.1 Haloferula sp. | reverse complement strand
GGCGGGTGAAGTCTTAGACATGCCGAGCTTGCCGGCTCGCTCACCCTGTCAACACATAATTCGGACTTTTTTCCGTTTTAATTCACTGTCAGTCAGCGCGTTGTGGCTTAACCTGACGCGAATGCGACGCCTGGTTACCTCTTCTTATTTTTGGTTGGGTTCGTCAGCGGGATGGATCGTAAATCGCTTCGACTTGTCGTGCGCAACGAACTTCTCCTTGAGCTGCTGTGCCGCGCCATCGAGCTCGGCAGTCGCAACAATCTTCAGGGAATAGTTCTCGATGCGATTCAGATTGGCGGTCATTCGGATGCACTCCAAATCGAATACAATCAGTGACTCCTCCGTGCCATCATACAAACTCTTCGGGATGGCCAGCTTCGATGCATCGAGCGTGATGACTGCTCCTTCGCTGGTTAGTGTCCCGCTGATCCTGATTCCTGCCGCAGACAGGAGGTTGTGATCCTCCATCTTCTCCTTGGAGTTGGTCGGAGGAAAATGGGGAGAACAAATGAATGCCATCGACGTCGGCTCACCAGAGAATGCGTAGATGTCGTGGCAATAGACCTTCTCGAATCTTGGTATGTCGCCCACCAGTCCCGTGAGCGCTTGAACGGTGTAAGTGACCGCATCTTCGCCAGCCGTGGCCCTGCCGAAGCTCACCACAACCGAGGCGACTATTGAGAGAAAGCAGCGCACGTGTTTCATTTTTGAGCTAACAGCTTTGTTCACCGACCGGTCGGATTTGCTCCGACTGGTCGGAGAACAAGGAAAAACCCGACAGGGAGGCACGGAGTTTCGGGAAAAGCGTTCACGGTGGGGAAGCTAGCCCTTCCGTGATGGTGATCCAAGGGGAAAGACAGGAGGGTCGTGCGGGGGGGCGCTGATTCGGCACAACCGAAGCCGAGTGGACCGGGGCCGCCGCCATCCGGCTGTGGGCGACCCAGTCCCACCTCATGAATGGTAGGGACCGACCGCCGGGCGGACCCACTTTACCTTGAGGCTGCGGAGGCGAATGCATTGGCAGATTCTTTGGCCTTTCACCCTCGGGGGTGAAGTGGGCGGGCCCAGCGGTCCAGCCCTACCGGGATTTGATAGGCTCGCTCCCCCGCCCGGCCGGACGAGGTCGCGCTGGACGGGTCCGGGGAGCACGACTATGGACTGCGGATGATCCGCTGGTTCGCCCGCAACGCCATCGCGGCCAATTTCGTGATGTTCGGTATCCTGATTTTCGGGATCTGGACCGCCATGGAGAAGATCCCGCTGGAGGTCCAGCCGACGATCCGTTTCCAGGAAGTCCGCGTGGAAGTGGAATACCGCGGAGGCAGCCCGGAAGACGTGGAGCGCGGCGTGGTCATCCCCATCGAGAGCGCGCTCGAAGGCCTTACCGGCGTCGATGAAATCAGCTCCCGCGTGTCGGCCGGCAGCGGCGAGGTGCGCGTCCGGGCGAAGGACGACGTGGACATCGACAAGATGCTCGACGACGTGAAATCCCGGGTCGATGCCATCTCCACCTTCCCCCAGGAGATCGAGCCGCCGAAAGTCCGCGTCCCCGACACCGTCCAGTACTTCGACGTGATCAAGATCGCGGTCACCGGCGACATGGACGAGTCCGACCTGGTCGCCGCCGCCCGCCGCATCCGCGACGACCTGATCGAGTTGCCCGGCATTTCCCAGGCCGCGATCCAGGGGGAAACGCGGCAGGAAATCGCCATCGAAGCCGACCTCGCCCGCTTGCGCGACTTCGGCCTCGGTTTCGCCGATCTTTCCGAAGCCGTCCGCCGCTCGTCGCTCGACCTCCCCGCCGGCCAGATCCAGACCGACGAGGGCAACCTGATCATCCGATCCAAAGGCCAGGCGTATGAGAAGGAGCAGTTCGAATCCATCGTCGTCCGCAACGTCAACGGCGGGGAAGTCCTGCTGCGCGACGTGGCCACCGTCGGCGATGGCTTCGAAGAGCGGCGGAAACTGCTCCGCTTCAACGACAAGCCCGCGCTGCTGATCGAGACCATGCGCTTGCAGGACGAGAACGCCCTGGACATCGCGGCCAAGGTGAAAAACTACGTCGCGACCCAGCGCGAGCGCTTCCCCGCCGGCATCGAACTCTTCATCTGGGACGACAGCTCGCTCGAACTCGAAGGCCGGCTTGGCACCCTGCTCACCAGCCTCGCCCAGGGCGGCCTGCTGGTGATGATCGTGCTCGGCCTGTTCCTCCGCCCGGCCATCGCCCTCTGGGTCGCCATCGGCATCCCCGTTTCCTTCGCCGGCGGCCTGATCGCCATGCCTTATTTCGGGCTCAGCCTGAACATCATGACGATCTTCGGCTTCATCATCGTCATCGGCATCGTGGTGGACGACGCCATCGTCACCGCGGAAAACGTCTATACCAAGCTCCGCAGCGGCATGGACCCGCTGGAAGCCACGGTCGAAGGCACCAAGGAGATCGCCGTGCCGGTGACCTTCGGCGCGCTGACCACCATCGTCGCCTTCATCCCGCTGATGTATTTCGACGGCTTCTACGGGAACTTCACCAAGCAAATCCCGCCGATCGTCGGGGCGGTGCTGATCGCTTCCCTGATCGAGTCCAAGCTCGCCCTGCCCTGCCACCTGAAAGGCATCAAGGTCGGCCGCACCCATTTCAACCCCGTCAGCCGCTTCCAGAAGTCCATCGCCGACGGGCTGGAAACCTTCATCGAGCGCTACTACCAGCCCTCGCTGAAGTTCGCGGTCGACCACCGCTACGCCACGATCGCCGTCTTTTTCGCCTTGGCCATGATCAGCGTGGGCATTTTCAGCAGCGGGCGGCTGGGATTCACCAGCATGCCGGCGATCGACAAGAACCGCATCATCGCCGAAGTCCGGATGCCCCGCGACACGCCGCTTGAAATCACCGACGAGCGGGTGCGGCGGGTCGTCGCGGCGGTGGACCAGCTCAAGCAGGAATTCGTCGATCCCGGCACCGGGAAGCCGCTGGTGGAGGACGTGCTGACCAGCACCGGCGGCTGGAGCGGCTGGGACGATGTCGATCCGCGCCAGGGCTACATCACCATCTCGGTCACCGATCCCGGCCTCCGCAGCGAACCGGGCGCGAAGAACAGCGTGATCGCCAAGCGCTGGCAGCAGCTCGTCGGGGAGCTCCCGGACGCGCAATCCTTCACCGTCTTCAGCGACCGCGGCGGCGGCTTCCGCGGCGGCGGCGACGACGTGGAAGCCATCGAGATCGAACTCCGCGGACCCGCGTCCGATCTCCGCGACGGTCTCGCGGAGGAGATGGAGGCCATCCTGGAATCCTACGAGGGGGTCGCCGATGCCTCCGCGGACGTGACCCGCGGCCAGAACGAGCTCCATGTCACTTTGAAACCGGAAGGCAGCTCGCTCGGCCTGACGCAGGCGGAACTTGCCCGGCAAATCCGCAGCGCGTTCTTCGGCGATCAGGCCCAGCGGGTGCAGCGCGGCCGGGACGACGTCCGCGTGATGGTCCGGCTGCCGCTCGACCAACGGCAGTCGCTTCACACGCTGGAGCAGCTCCGCATCCGCACCCCGGACGGCGGGAATGCGCCGTTCCACTCGGTGGCGGACGCCACCTTCGTCCCGACCCGCTCCGACATCCGCCGGATCGACGGGGCCCAGGTGATCGAAATCAACGCCCGCCCCGAGGACGACACGGTGGACATCATCGCCATTTCCAAGGAAATCGCCCCCCGCCTCGACGCGCTGCTGAACCCCTACCCCGAGCTTTCCTGGCGCTACGACGACTACATCGCCGAGCACGAGGAGACCTCGCGGACCACGCTTTACATGTCGATCGGCCTCTTCCTCGCGCTCTACGGACTGCTGG
This sequence comes from Haloferula sp., assembly GCA_044372775.1. Taxonomy (GTDB): domain Bacteria; phylum Verrucomicrobiota; class Verrucomicrobiia; order Verrucomicrobiales; family Akkermansiaceae; genus Haloferula. Next base: position 138,828 of record JBIPNO010000008.1, on the reverse strand, counting down.
CGGTGCCCTTCAAGTCGATGCTTCAACCCTTCATCGTGATGCTCGCCATTCCTTTCGGGGTCATCGGGGCGCTGGCCGGCCACATGATCCGCGACATCACGCCGTCCTTCCTTTCGGTCTTCGGCATCCTCGCCCTGGCCGGCGTGGTGGTGAACGACTCGCTGGTGCTGGTCGATTTCATCAACCAGCGCCGCGCGGCGGGAACCAGTCTCTACAAAGCGGTGGTGGAGTCCGGGGCGCGGCGGTTCCGGCCGATCATGCTGACCTCGGCGACCACCTTCGCCGGGCTGCTGCCGCTGATCCTGGACGATTCGATGCAGAACGCGATGCTGGTCCCGATGGCCGTCTCGCTCGGGTTCGGGCTGCTGTTCGCCACGGTGATCACCCTTTACCTGATCCCCGCCGCCTATCTGGTGCTGGAAGAGCTGATCGCGATGGTCCGGCGGGCCTGGGGCTGGTACCGGGCACCGTTCGTCCGGGAACCCGACCCGGAAGTCCCGGCAAGTTCGGATCCGGCATTATGACAGGTTGCCCGCTCCCGAGAAGCGGCTACAATGCCGCCGTTCAAGCTATGGTCAGCCATTCCCCAGACTCCAGCAGCGCCCCCGCCACCGACTACGATGTCGTGATTTTCGGCGGGGCCTTCTCCGGCTCCGCGCTCGGCCTGCTGCTGAAGCGGGCCCGGCCGCAGACCCGGGTGCTGATCGTCGAAAAGTCGGAAGTGTTCGACCGCAAGGTCGGCGAATCCACCTCGGAGGTCGCCGGTTGCTTCCTGACGCGCGTCCTCGGGCTTTCCCACTACCTGTCCTGCGAGCATTTCCAAAAGCACGGCCTGCGGATGTGGTTCACCACCCCGGACAACGACTGCCCGAACTGCTGTGCGGAAATCGGGCCGAACACCCAGGCCCGGCTGCCCACCTTCCAGCTCGACCGCTCCAAGCTCGACCTCCACCTGCTGGAGATGGCGGAAAAGGAGGGCTGCACCGTGATCCGCCCGGCTTCCATCAAGTCCTTCGAACTGAACGGCGCGGGGAAAAACACCATCGTCCTCAAGCACGGCGGCGAGACGAAAACCCTCACCGCCGGCTGGGTCGCCGACTGCTCCGGCAAGGCCAGTCTGGTCGCCCGCCAGCGCGGCACCTGGCGCAAGCTGGAGAGCCACCCGGTGCACTCGATGTGGGTGCGCTTCAGCGAGGTGCTGAGCCTCGACACCCACCAGGCCCGGATGGAGGCCCCCTGCCTCAAGGACGGCCCCAGCGTCGCCCGCGCCAGCGCCACCAATCACCTGATGGGCCGCGGCTGGTGGTCGTGGATCATCCCGCTTTCCAACGGCGATTTCTCCGCCGGCGTGACCTGGGACGAGCGGATCTTCACCCCGCCATCCGAAGGTCCGGTCGGAGAGCGCGTGAAGCAGCACCTCGTCAGCCAGCCGATCGGCAAGCTGATGTTCAAGGACGCGGCGCCGATCGAGAACGACGCGCGGATTTACAAGTATCTCCCCTATTACTCGACCGAAGTCTGCGGCGACGGCTGGATCCTCGCCGGCGATGCGGCCGGCTTCATGGACCCGCTCTACTCGCAGGGCCTGGACTACTGTTCTCATGCGACCTACGCCGCTCACAAGATCCTGCTCAAGGCCCTCGACGGCGAGTGCGTGAAGATGGCGCTCGATCATCACAACATGATCTATCCGCAGTCCTACCAGCGCTGGTATCATGCCCTTTACAAAAACAAGTATCAGTATCTCGGCGACGCCGACCTGATGCACGCGGCCTTCCTGATGGACATCGCGACCTACTTCATCGGCCCGGTCCGCGCGGTTTATGCCGATGCCGACAAGGAGTATTCGACCATGCCCTACAACGGCCCCGGCGGCGCGATTTTCGCCCGCTTCATGGCCTTTTACAACCGGCGGCTGGAAGTCATCGCCCGCAAACGCCTCGCCGCCGGCACCTACGGCAAGAACAACCTGAAGCACCGCCACCTGCTGCGGATGCCCTTCGAGGCGAACACCAAGGCGGTGCGCCACCTGTTCCATGGGATGCGCGTCTGGTTCAAGCTGGAGGCGGAGACTTTCTTCACCCGCCCGATCGAAGCCCTGCCCGACCCCACGGCCAAGACGGCAGCCGCGCCGGTCATGGCGAAGGCTTGATCGGGTTCCCGCGCGCACCCCGGCTTGCCGCAAGACCGGGCTTGCGCCTATAGCTTCGCCATGCCCTTCGCCGCACTCGGTCTCTCCCCCGCTCTGGTCCGGGCCACGGCTTCTTTTTCCACCCCGACCCCCGTTCAGGCGGCGGCGATTCCCGCGGCCCTCGGCGGCGGCGACCTGATGGCGACCGCCCGCACCGGATCGGGTAAGACGCTCGCCTTCGTTCTGCCGCTGCTCGAACGCTGGTCCACAGCCCGCCGGACCACCCCGCGCCGCCTCCACACGCTGATCCTGGTCCCCACCCGGGAACTGGCCGCCCAGGTCACCGAAACCGTCCGGCGCTGCGCCTCCCACCTGCCGGAACGGCTCAAGGTGGTCAGCGCCGTCGGCGGACTGTCGATCAACCCGCAGATGATGGCCCTGCGCGGCGGCGCGGATTTCGTGATCGCGACGCCGGGGCGGTTGCTCGACCTGGTCGATCACAACGCGCTGAACCTCTCCCATGTCGCGGCGCTGGTGCTCGATGAGGCCGACCGCCTGCTCGACCTCGGCTTTTCGAAGGAACTGGCCCGCATCCTCGCCCTGCTGCCGCCGGATCGCCAGAACCTGCTCTTCTCCGCCACCTTCCCGCCGACCGTCCGGAAGCTTGCCGGGGATTCGCTGCGGCAGCCCACGGTGATCGGGATTGAGGATGAGCCTGCTGAGATCCCGCTGATCCGGCAGCGCGCGATCGAGGTGGACACCGCCAAACGGACCCCGCTGCTGGTCCACCTCATCAAATCCGAAGGCTGGTCGCGGGTGCTGGTCTTCGTCGCGAAAAAATACAGCGCGAGCCACGTGGCCGACAAGCTGCGGCGCAGCGGTATCCCGGCGGTCGATTTCCATGGCGAGCTCGCCCAGGGCGCGCGCAGCCAGGCCTTGGACGACTTCAAGAACTCACGCGTCCGGGTGCTGGTCGCCACCGATCTGGCAGCCCGCGGCCTCGACATCGTGCAACTGCCCGTGGTCCTCAATTACGACCTCCCGCGTTCCACCACAGACTTCATCCACCGCATCGGCCGCACCGGCCGCGCCGGGGAACCGGGACTTGCGGTCAGCTTCGTCACCGCGGAGAGCCACGCGCATTTCCTGCTGATCGAGAAAAGGCATCAAACCCCGGTCGCGCGCGAGCGGATCGGCGGCTTCGAGCCGACCGGATCCCCGCCGCCGCCGGCCACCGGGGGTATCAAGGGCCGCCGCCCGAGCAAGAAGGACAAGCTCCGCGAAGCCGCCGCCCGGCGGGGAAGCCAGGACCAGGCACCGCCGCGTTAGCCTTGGTCGCTGCCGTGCTTGGCAGGACTTCAAAAACGAAGCGGCCGGCATGGATCGGGATCTTTCCCGCCACACCGGCCGCGTCGTTGGAGTTGCAGAAGCTTCGCGTCAGCGGTCGCCCGCGTCGTTGAAGCTCAGTTCGCACAGTCCGTGCTCACGGGCGGCGGCGGCGACAATGGCCGTCTCCATCTCGTTCGCACAGTGGCGGATCACCGGGACGGTGGCCGTGAGGGCCTCCTGACCGGGTGTCGAATGACCAATCATCGCAAGGCTCGAGGCGAGGAAGGCGACCAACGCCAGAGCCAGCGGCGGCCGGCAGCGCGGACGGTTTCTCGGGGAACGACGACGCGAGATCAGAGCCTGAAGCTCGCGCGTGCCCTTGACGGCAAACGGCACGAAGGGCAGCGCCGGCGCATCGGCCGGACACTGGACCCGTTCCGTCGCGGATTCCATCCACGGCGACACGGCGGGGGTCCGCGGAAGCGGACGATGGGGAATGCAAGCGGAGGCCATGGCATGCCACGCCAGACCTCCCGTCCTTGGTTGAGGGAGCATGGGAACAGGGGGTTAGTGTTGTGTGATGGTCCTTCGGAAGGAGTGTGGGATTCCTAGGACGGTCTGATCTTTAGCCAATATCGACTTTCAGGCCATTACGCGATCGCGTGGGCCCCGCTGCCGATCCGGTCTGACTTCCCGACCGGTGGGATGGACTTGCCCGCCTTCTTCCGCCACGACTTCCTCCACGCCTTCCCGATGCCACTCGCCGCCTTCTACCAAGCCCAGCTCTTCGACGACTGCCTGCCTTTCTGGTTCCCACGGGCGGTTGATGAAACGCACGGCGGATTCCTCCATTGCTTCGACCGCGACGGTACCCTCGTCGACTCCGACAAGTCGGTGTGGGCCCAAGGCCGGATGAGCTGGATGCTGCTCACGCTTTACCTCGAGCACGAACGCCGCCCGGAGTGGCTCGCCTGGGCGGAAGGCGCCCTGCGTTTCCTCGAGGAGAAATGCATCGACCCCACCGATGGCCGGATGTTCTTCCACGTCGCGCGGGATGGCACCCCGCTCCGCAAGCGTCGCTATGCCTACAGCGAAAGCTTCGCCGCCATCGCCTTCGCGGCCCACGCGGCGGCGGCGGACGATGGCGACTCCGCCGACAAGGCACGCCATTGGTTCGAGCGCTTCACCGACTGGAATTTCACCCCCGGCCGCATCCCGCCGAAGTTCACCGGCGCGCGGCCGATGGAAGGCATCGGCACCCGGATGATCACCCTGGTCACCGCCCAGGAACTGCGCAAACACCTCGGCGAAGACCGCCTGCTAACCCGCTGGATCGACCGCTGCCTCGACGACATCGAGCGGCTCTTCGTGAAGCCGGAGCTGAAGGTCGTGATGGAAGCGGTCGCGCCCGACGGTTCGATCTCCGATCACTTCGACGGCCGCCAGCTCAATCCCGGCCACGCGATCGAGGCGGCGTGGTTCATTCTTGAAGAAGCCGCCCATCGCAAGGACACGCGCCTCCAAAAGCTCGGCTGCGACATGCTCGACTGGATGTGGGAACGCGGCTGGGACCCCGAGCACGGCGGGCTCTTTTACTTCCGCGACGTGTACGGCAAGCCGGTCCAGGAATACTGGCACGACATGAAATTCTGGTGGCCGCACGACGAGGCGTTGATCGCCACCCTGATGGCCCACCGGATGAGCGGCGACCCGAAGTATCTCGCCTGGCACGAACAACTCCGCGATTGGACTTTCCGCCACTTCGCCGATCCGGAACACGGCGAGTGGTTCGGCTACCTGCGCCGCGATGGCGTGCCGACGAACACGCTCAAGGGCTCGCTCTGGAAATCCTTCTTCCACCACCCCCGCGCCCTCTGGCGCTGCCACGGCATCGCCCGGGAAGCCGGGCTTTGACCCATTCGAAAAGATTCAAGAGCGAGCAGCGGACTCTTCCTCGCATGGCGAATGCGATGCGGAGAGCTGGAAGGAAGGGCCGGATTACGTGAGCGACACGGGAATCCCGAGGCGTGATGGGCCGCCTCCGCATTTTTCGTGGTTGCCCGCGGAGGCGGGTCCCGGTGCATCCTGCGCCGTGCCCTTTCCCTTCTTCCGCCCGAAGGACAGCTTCATCACCTGCCGCGACCGCCACGACGGCGGCGGCGCGCAGATCTCGGCGCGGATCTCGACGATGATCCTCGCCCAACTGAAGGGCCTGACCTACGCCCACAGCCCGGTGGCCGATGTCGCGCACGTGCCGGCCGGGACCCGCCCGGAAGACTGGTCGCAGGCGTGGGAGAGCTTTTTCAGCCTCGGTGCCGGCGAAGTCACCGCCGCGGAGATCGAGGACCGCAGGTATCCGGTGAAACCGGTGCCGAAGCCGCATCGTTTCCTCCCCCGCTCCCGCCGCCTGCAAGTGGTCGCCCACTGCCACAAGGTCACCGACCATCACCCCGAAGCCTGGGCCGCCATCGCGCCGATGCTGCGGGACAAGTACCGCCTCTCCCCGAAACCCGCACTCCCCGGCTACGACGACGACCGCGTGCAGGTTGCCGTCCACCTGCGCCGCGGCGATGTCGGGTCAAGCGGCCGGTTCTCGGAGCGCTTCACCGCCGATGAAATCGCGCTCACCCGGGTCCGCCGGGTCCTGGAGGCCGTCGGCCCGGAGCGCGCCAACGTCCGTCTGTTTTCGCAGGGCGGCCCCGATGACTTCCGCGCCTTTGCCGACCTCGGCGTCCACCTGCACCTCGATGACGATGTCTTCGAAACCTTCCACCACTTCGTCCGAAGCGACATCCTCTTCGTCGCCAAGAGCACCTTCAGCTACCTCGGCGGCGTGATCGGCGGGAATGTCTGCATCTGCGAGCCCTTCTGGCATCCCACGCTGCCCGGTTGGATCCGGCCGGAGGAATTGGACACCCTCGATCTCAAGCGACTCCTCAAAGATAAGGAGCGCAGCGGGTTTCTAACAGCCTGACCAGCTCCGGGTCCATGAAGCGGTAGTTGTCGGGCACGTCCAGGACCACCACCCGCTTGCCCGCCAGGAGCTTGCCGAACTTCCGCTTCAGCCGGACGCGGTGGACCTTCTCCATCACGAGGATCAGGTCCGCCCATTCGATCTGATCCGGGGACAGCGGCACCTCGGCATCGGGACTCAGCCCGGCGGAGTCCGTCTCAATCCCCGGCCGGCCGCGGAAGATCGCCTCCGCGGTCGGGCTCCGCAGCTTGTTGCGGGAGCAGAGGAAGAGGAGATTGCGCTCCATGCCTCACTTCACCGGCGAGAAATCCACCGGCTTGAGAAAGAGCGATTTCACGCCATCGGGCACCGTCAGCGAACCACCCGCGGCGTCTTCAGAGGCCTTCTTCGCCGCCACCCAGACCGGATCCGCCCGGAAGGCGGCCCATGATTTCTCCGCCGCGGCGGCGTCTTGATGGGCTAGGAAATAAAGGAGCGTGTCGTCCGCCCCCTCCTGCCCGGCGCTCAGGCGGAAATACCCGCCGTTGGTCATGCCGTGCTTGGCAAACAGGCCGGTCGTGTGGTCGCGGAAGCGCTGGTGCAGGTCCGGCAGCTTGCCCGGAGTCGTGGTGTAGGTCCGCATCTCGAACAGGCGCTCCGCGCCGCCCGCCGCCGGGGCGAAGGCCGACGAGAAATCGGTGGCGGTGAGGAAGCGCTCCCCGATCTTTGCGACCAGCTTGCCGTCCGCTTCGGATGCGGCCGCGGCCGTCCTCCAATCCTCGTCCGCCAGAAAGCCCTTCCACGAGGCATCGCGGGCGGCCCGGTCGGGGTAGGCCAGCAGATAGATCAGCAGGCGGTCTGGATTCTCGACCGGCACCCAGTAGCCGACGTTCGTCATGCCGTGCTTCTCGAACAGCTTGCAGGTGTGATCCCGGAAGCGGCTCAGCAAGGCATCCAGTTTTCCCGGTTCCGCCTGGTAGGTCCGCAATTCGAACAGCCGCGGATCCGACGTTTTCTCTTCGGAACGGACGGAAATCACGCTCAACCCGGCGGCTACCACTCCAATCGCAAACGCTTTCAACATGGGAAGCATGCTCGTCAGCCCGGGTGGCACTTGGCAACCCGAACTTTTCGAACAAGCGCCGCCCCGCCGCTCAGGCGGCGATTTCGTAGTGCTCCGCGATCTGGCGGAAGATCCGGTCGCGGCGCTCGCGGGCCTGGTCGACGTCGCGGGTCTTCAGCGAGAATCGGAGCCGCTCCGCGGTCGCATCGGGTTTGTGAACGGTGAGGTGACACCACCAGACCCCGCGGTTGTTCCAGAGGTGGTGGTTGGGGTTGTCCTGATTGACTCGAAGCGCCAGCTTGGGTTTCCGTTTCATGCGTTTCTGTGCCTCGTGACCGGATTAAAGAAGCGGAACTTCGGGGAGGAAGTTGCTTTTTGGGACACGGATGACACGGATTGGAGCGGTTTATCCATGGCATGCAAGGACATTTGCTAAGGTAGCACTTTTCCGCACTTTTATGCAGATCTCGTGACCCCAATTCCTTAATTAACCCGATTCATCGGGATCAAGCAAGCTCCAGCGCCTTCGCAAACCGGGCGAGCAATCCTGCGGTTTCCTCCACTCCGCACGAGACCCGGATCAGCTCCGGAGGCACGCCGCAAGCCTCCGCCCACTCCAGCTCCGTGTAGTGCGCCAGCAGTGTGTAGGGGCAGGCCAGGGTGAAGGGCGTGCCGAAACTCGGGCCCTTGCAGACCTGCAAGGCATCGAACACCTTCGGTGCCTTCTTCGGATTCTTCAGGACGAAGGACAGCAGCGGCCCGTAGCCGCCCTGCGGAGCCCGGATCTTGTCGTAGTTTTCGCGGGTCACCAGCGACGGATGCCAGACCCGCGCCACCGCCGGATGCGTGGCCAGCAGCGAGGCGAGCGCCAGCCCGTTGGCATTGTGCGCCGCCATCCGGCCGGGATACCCCTTCAGGTTGGAAAGCAGCACCTCCGCATCACCGACATAGAGCGGCGAGCAATTCGCGCTCTCGTCGCTCAAGCCGCCGAGCAACTGGCTGGCAAACACCGAGTCCGGTCGCACGACCGCCATCCCGGCCATCACGTCGCCGGTCCCGGAGGGCCACTTGGTGAGACTGGTCGTCACCACGTCGGCCCAGCGGAGGACGTTGACATTCGACGGCCCGACCGACGAGTCGTCGACCACCAGCGGCACCCCGCCCTCGGCGCAGGCGGCCGCCACCCGCGGCAGATCGATGGTCCGCAGCAGGGGATTGCTCGGCGCCTCCGTGAAAACCGCCGCGAACTCCCCCTTGCGGATCCGCCGGAGGGCTTCGTCGAAGGACTCGCCCTCGGCCTGGTTGAGAAACACCACGCCGTTGCCGAAGAGCTCCTGCACCTTGAGGGCATCGACGTACGGGAACTCGATCTGGAGCGTCTTGCGGCCTTCCTTGACACCGGGCAGCGAGCGGAGGATGGCCAGGATCGCCGCCATCCCGCTGTTGAAGACGGTGACCTGTTTCGGATCGACCCCGACGATCTTGCCGAGCCGGCGTTGCAGCAGGTGGGTCTTGTTGGCGGTGCGATGCTTGCCGTTGATGAAATCGTCCGCCTGGCGACTGCTCACCAGTTCGCCCGTGAAGCGCTGGTAGTCGATCGCCACTTGCCGGGCTTTCACCGGCACGGCGAGCGCCTGCATCCCGTGGAAGCCGGCGGAGCGCAGGGCGACCTCGCCGCGGCGCTCGACCCAGCGCTGGGCCCGCTGGGCGGTCAGCTTGTTCGGGAACACCAGCACCTCTTCCCCCTCGCGGCCGATCTCTTCCGCGGCCATCGCGTTGAGTCGCACGACCAGCGGATGCCGGAAGAAGCGCGGGTAGCCGGTCCGCATCCGCCGGACCACCTTGTCGCGTCCCTCCTCGTAGCCCAGGACCGCCTTCCACGTGGGCAGGCAGACGGAACAAGCATGAGGGGAATCCGGAAGCGGATTCCCCAAATCTTCTTCCTGCCAGGCGGGATGAGCCGTCAAGTCACGCATGCGCACGCCTTGCTTGCAGGGTGCAGGGGCGGTAGGGCAAGCCGGATTGCCGGAATTCTCGTGATCCCGCGGTCCGCCGCAGGAAGAAATCACAGTCGTGAATTCCCGCGGTCTCAGAGATCTTCGGCCGGGAACCGACAATAACGCGGGAATCATGAAATACTCAGGACAGGTCCGGGCATCCACGGGAGTCTTGCCATGAGCCGGGAAACTCGAAACCGGGGCCTTGCCAAACCTCATAAATTGTATTTACTTTATAGGATTCCAGCTCTAAGTGAAGCTTCACGCCGCCATGAATGTCATTTCCAAAGGCCAAAAGCGACTTTCCTACCAGGGAATCAAGAAACCCGTTCCGCGTGGATTCGCCCTGGTGATCTCATTGACGCTGATGGTTTTGCTGACCGTCCTCGCGATCGGACTGCTCACTCTTTCAACCATTTCCCTGCGATCCTCGACCCAGGGCGAAGCGATGCAGATGGCCCGTAGCAACGCCCGCATGGCCCTCGCCCTCGCAATCGGGCAGTTGCAGAAGAACGCCGGCCCGGACCAAAGAATCACCGCACCCGCCACGATCGCCGACAACACGGCGCCGGCATGGTTGAGCGGCGTATGGTCCGGCAAGCTGGCTACGGCGGCCGCCCCCTCCACCCCGAAAAATCAGGAATTCCGCGGCTATTTGGTCTCCGGCTCGGAAAGCGAGCCGTCACCCCAGCCCTCCAACCTGCCCGACTTCACTTCGGGCGTCGAACTCGTCGCGGAAGGCTCGCTCGGCGACGGTGCGAAGCCGGCCGAATTCGTCCGCGCCCCGAAAGTCCAGCTTGCCTCTGGCGGCAAGGGAATCGACGGCCGCTTCGGCTGGAGCGTCCTCGACGAAGGAACCAAGGCCAAGGTCGACCTGGTGCGCACCCCCGGAGACTTTGGCGATGCCACCCGCATGGCCGCCATGGGAGCGCCGGCACGCTTCGGCATGGAGAACATGAGCGCTCTGAAGGATTACGACTGGTTCGGCGGCACCGAACAGGCCCGCCTGATCACCCTGCCGACTTCGAGCCTGATCGCCGGCATGCCCCCGCTGCCGCCGCTCCAACAGGATCTGACCACCGTTCATCGCGGCCTGATCACCGATACCGCACGCGGCGGACTCCGCCAGGACCTCAGCCTGCTCTTCTCCGGCACCTCGTTGCCCGCCGATTTCTCCACGAAGCGGGTCTATGACGATCCGCAGGTGCTGAACGACACACCGAATCCCTACTGGGCCCAGTTGTTCGATTACTCCACTCTCTACCGCAAGACCAGCAACCTGAACGGCACGCCCGGCATCAAGGCCACCGTCCCCGGCGGTTACAGCCCGAGCAAATGGGACCCCCGCTCCCAGACCGAGAAAATCAGTCCTCAGGCACCGCGCGGGATGATCCTGATGCCCGTCGTCGCGAAAGTGCAGATGCAGTTCTCCCTGGTCGCCAAGGATGCCCACGGTGTCTGGAGCGGCGGCACGGACCGGAACACGCAGACGGCCGAAGACAACTACATGGTCTACATGATCTATTCGCCGATCGTGACCCTTTACAACCCCTACAACACCCCCATCTCTTTCGACGAACTCCGGATCGACTTCAAGGACCTGCCGATCGGCTTCCGCTTCTACCGGAACGGTCAACCCCAGACCACCCGTCTGGCTCACCTCAACCAACTCTACGTCTATCACGACACGGATACCCGCACGGCCAAGACCTTCGGGATCAACCTGAGAAGCGCCTTCACCACCGGCAAGGCGGCACCGGTGGTCATGGAGCCCGGTGAGAATCTGGTCTTTGGCGAATCGGTCAGCGGGAATTCGTCCTGGAACTCTGGCGGGATGTTCGATTGGCAAGACAACCTGACGGCCGACATCCCGCTAGCTCCCGGCTATCCCTCGCAAGGTGTCGGCTTCTGGGTCGACTGGCTGACGCCCGACGAGATGATCACCTCGTTTGATGACAAGATGGGAATTTACACCCTGCGGCTCAGCGACACCGTCGATGTCGAGTTCGCACCCATGCCCTCGGAAGCATCCGGCAACCGGCTTTCCATCCAGTTGCAGCTCGCGGTTGGAAGCCGCAAATTCAAGTCCGGGGCCCTGGACCTCGACTATGGCGACGTCAACCGCCTGACCACCGCCCTTAACAAGGATCCCTCCACCACCTTCCCCGTCCGCTTGCAGAGGCCCTATCTGGGAAGCGAAATTTACGAGACCCCGGCCACCCCGCTGAAGAATTTCTCCCGGGCCAAGGCCTTCGCGCTGTTCAGCTATTACGGCAAGACGACCCTCGAATCCGATTCCCCTTCCAAGCCCTGGCAGCAGGGTGGTCATTCCACCAGCTTGGTGGGCATCGACCTGACCAAGGAGTCGATGGGCATTCATCCGGCCGAGGTCGCCCTCAAGCGCGTCGCCCCCGGTTTCCGCTTCCCGATCGATGAAATGAACCGCGGCAAATTCTTCACGAGCAACGGCGAGAACCTCGGCACCCGCATCGCCCCGCAATACGAGGTTCCGCTGCTGCCCGTGCAAAGCATCGCACAGCTCCGCCACGCGGGCCTCGCCAACCAAGGCTTCCTGCCAGGTGCGACCTACACCGCCGGCGAGTCCTTCGCCACCCCGATGCTCGGCTCCTCTTCGGTCAGCGCGACCGGCACCAAGGATTACAAGCTGCTCGACCACGCATGGTTCGCCAACAACGCGCTGTGGGACCGCTATTTCTTCTCCACCCTCGCGCCCCACGAGGGTCCGGTGATGAAGGCGCGCGGTCTCAAGGACGTCTCCACCGGCTTCTTCGAAGATGGCGAGTCCCTGCTCAACCCCCGAATCATCCCCGCCGCCAGCAAGCCGCAGACAGATTTGACCGACCGGCTCACCGCTGCCCAAGGCTATCTTGAAAGCGCTTCCCATCTGATGATCGACGGCGCGTTCAACATCAACTCCACCTCGGTCGAGGCATGGAAGGCGCTGCTCTCCTCGCTGAACAAGGAGGATGTCGATTACTACCACGTCGCTGAAGGCGCGGCTGCCGGCGCGGCCGGCCGGGTCGACCAGGCGTCCCACCCCTTCAGCCGCATGCGTCGCGCCACCGGACCGGCACTTGAGTCCTTCAACGCGCTGGACGCCCGCCACGGCCGATGGACCGGCATGCGGACCTTGACCGACGCCCAAATCAATGAACTCGCCGAGAACATCGTCCTCGAGGTTCAGAAGCGCGGACCTTTCCTGTCGATCGCCGAGTTCGTGAACCGCCAGCCGGGCAGCGACAAGAAACTCGCTCTCAAGGGAGCGCTCCAAGCCGCGATCGACGAAACGGAGTCGATCAACGCCAGCTTCACTTCCGACTCGCGATTCTACACTGCCGCCGAGATTTCCGCCGACGGCCATCCCTTCCCCGAAGCCCTCGAAGGCATGAGCGCCGCCGGCGCGCCGGGGTATCTGACGCAGGGTGACATCCTGACGGCGGTCGGCTCGATCGTTTCCGCCCGCTCCGACACCTTCCGCATCCGCGCCTATGGCGAAGCGGTGGATCCCGCCAACAAGGTCACCGCACGGGCCTGGTGCGAAGCCGTGGTCCAGCGCGTCCCCGAATTCGTGGACTCCACCGATGCCCCCGCAACCGCCATCACCGCTCTGAAGGAAGCCAACCAGCGCTTCGGCCGCCGTTTCGTCGTCACCGGCTTCCGCTGGCTCTCGCCCGAGGAAATTTGAGACGCTTGCGCCCGCCCCCCGTCTTGCCACCCGCGAAGGATCCGTCATCTTCCCCAAATGTTCCGCACCCCACTTCTCTTCCTCTGCGGGCTGACCCTTGCAGCCTCCGCCCAGGAAACCCGCAAGATCACCTTGCGGACTCTGTGCTTCAGCCACGTGGACAAGGTCCAAAAGGTTTTCGTGGCTGGCAGCGAGCCCGGTTCCGGCACCGAAGTCCCGCTGTTCACCGAGACCTTTTCCATTCCCGTGGAAGTCGTCGCCCTTGAGGGAAAACTCACCTTCAGCCTCGCCGCACCCGGCAAGGACGTGCCGGCCCTTCCCGCGGTGAAGCTGCCGGAAGGCTCGAAGATCCTCTGCCTGTTCCTCCCGAATCCCGGCAAAAAGAACCAGCCGTATCAGGTCGTCGCCATGGCGGATGACCTCACCACCTTTCCCCTTGGAAGTGTCAAGCTGATGAACCTGACGCCCGCCGTGGTCCGCTTCGATCTCGGCGAGTTCGCGGGAACGAAAGGTGCTACCGTGGCTCCGGGCAAAACCGGCATGCTTGCCTCCATCCGCAAGGTGAACCACCTCAACCAGTACGACGCCAAGGCTCTCTACCAGACGAAGCCCGGCGAATTCGTCCAGTTCTACAACTCCCGCTGGCGATCCGTGGCCGCCAAACGGGACATCGCCATCGCCTATCTGGACCCCCAGTCCAAGCTCCCGATGGTCAATCTCTACGAAGACGCCCCCGCCTTCGAGATCCCGAAGCAGCCCTAAGGTCAGAGCTCCATCGTCAAAGCTCTTACCCTCCTCGGGAGGGTAGCACGGGACAAGCAAGCCCCTACTGCATCGCCCGGGATCAGCCCGACCGTCCGCATGACTGCTTGACATTGAATTTCTCGGTTGTCATTTCACGGCCTCGAATATATTCAGATATTCCAAGCGTCGTCCGAGCATCACCCGAATCGGTGTATTTACAAAATGAGTTTCGTTCGGTAGATTTCCCCTAACCCAAGCCGCCTGATGAACCCAAACCATCCCAAGAAAGTCCGGAGAGTCCCTTCCTCCCGGCACCCGCTCCGCCAACGCGGCTTTGCGCTGGTGATCGCCCTCTCGCTGATGGTGCTGATTACCGTGATCTCGGTGGGACTGCTGACGCTTTCGACGGTTTCGCTCAGGGCCGCTTCCCAAGGCGAAGCCATGCAGATGGCGCGCGCCAACGCCCGGATGGCGCTCGTGCTGGCCATCGGCCAACTCCAGAAATCCGTAGGACCCGACCAGCGGATCAGCGCTCCCGGCAACCTCCTCACCCTTGACGCCCCTCCAGGCCTGAGCGGAGCTTGGGAATCGGTGAAACTTTCTCCCGATGGCGATCCGGCGCTGGAACAAGCCAAGCGCTCCGGCCGGACCGACGACGCTCCCAACGGCGAATTCCTCGGTTGGCTGGCCTCGTCCTCTTGGGGTGCGACTGCTGGCAATCCCGCGACCCCGCCCGCGCCGTCCGGAGAGCGCCCGGCCACGCTGCTGACCTCCCTTTCCCCGCAGGGCACCAGCAAACCGCTCACCCTGGACGTCCTTCCCGTGAACGGCGACGGCGGCATCGCCTGGGCCAGCATCGACGAAGGCGTCAAGGCCCGCTTCGACCTGCCGGTGGAGTCGGCAGCCCTGACCGGCGAGGCCCTCAAGTCCCGCCTCCGCGCCCCGGCCCGGACCGCGCCGGAAGTCCTTGACGGCCTGTCGGGGCTTCGGCTGGACGAATCGGCTGCACCCAAGATGGCAAGCTTCCGCCAGGGCGAATTCGTGGCCGGCGACAAAGAGAAATTCCTGGGTCAGGACGAGGCCCTCACCCCGTGGTCGGTGAGCCTGCCCGTGAACGTGGCGGACGGCGGACTCAAGGCCGACCTGACCCGCGCTTTCGAATCGACCGCCCTCCCGGCGGAACTCGCCGGCCGTTATCTTTACTCCAATCTCAAGACCCCGCTCACCCCTGCGGATCCGCTTTTCTCCAATCTCAGCGCCTACTACCAGCTTCATGCCACCAGCGCGGGCGGCACCCGCCCCTTGACCACCGCGGTCCCGAAAAACTACCGCGCCGTGACCTACGATGCCCGCACCCGCTCCGAGGTCCCCAACCTCGCCTCGCTCGACGGCAATCTCATCGCTCCCGTGGTCAGCAAGGTGCAGGTGGCCTTCTCGTTGGTCTCCCGCGAGGCCCACAGCCACTGGATGCAGACCATCCCGAACAACACCTCGGATCCCCGGCGGACCTTCATGGTCTACCTGATCTACACCCCGGTGGTGACCCTCTACAATCCCTACAACGCGCCGATCAACGTCAGCAGCATGAAGGTCACCTTCAAATACCTGCCGCTGGCCTTCCAGTTCTTCCGCAATGGAGCGGCCCAGACCAATTCCCCGGCGCTGCTCAGCCAGTTCCACATTTCTTCGGAGAATCGGACCGATTGGGAGGACCAGTTCACCACCACGCTCAGCAATGTTGCCGGCTCGTCATCGAGCTCCCTGACCCTGATGCCCGGTGAAGCAAAGGTCTTCGGGGTGAACCACCCCAAGGGCACCCGCTGGGGCAGCATGACGAATTACCTGTGGCAGAACGACCTGGCCGCCAGCAAGACCCTCAACCTGTTCGCCGGACCCGGGTGGAACTTCCGCAGCGGCTTCATTGTCGACTGGCTCCGCCCCGCCGGCGCCGGCCGCACCACGGACAACGCCAACCTTGGAGTGTTCGGAGCCCGCGGGGACGACCGCATCAACGTGGCCTGCACGCCGCGGATGCCCGGCGGCTCGAACGGCCAGTTCAGCGTCGACATCTCCGCCCGGGTTGGCAACCGCGACGTCCAGATCGGCAACTACCTCTACCGCTACGGCACGGAGCAGCGCTTGCTGGAGGTGATGCAGGACGGCAACCACCCGTCGCTCGGCAAAATCGAATACCCCTTCCGCCGCGAGAAGGACTGGAACCTCAACGAGATCTATCAGGCGAACATTGAAACCACTCCGGTGGAAGAGTGGAACGGGCCGAAGCAGTTCGCGATCTTCACCCTCGCCGACCGGACCGCCCGCGATTCCCTTTTCCCCGGCAAGCCCGTCGTCCACTCCTCCTTCGCCCATCAGGTTCTCAGGATGGATGTGAGCAGCACCCACCCGGCCCAGATGCCGATGGAGCTTTCATTCCTGCCGATCAAGACCGAGGGCGCGAACACCGTCGGCTCGATCGAAGCCGACCCGCTCGACCGCACCTATTCCTTCGCTGGCAACCGCCTCGCCACCGGATTGCTGAATTTCCCCAGCATCCAGATCCCGGCTGCCCCGATCATGAACATCGGCAGCTTCCGCCACGCCAACCTCGCCAGCAGCGGCCACTTCCCCCTGAGCACCTACACCGTCGGGGAATCGTATGCCAACCCCTTGCTGCCGGCCGACAAGGCCCGCCTGACGACCAGCAGCTTCGGCTACGCGCTCAGCGACCATGCCTGGCTCTCCAACAACAGCCTCTGGGACGGCTACTACCTCTCGGGCCTTCGCGATAACGATACCGCGCGGAGATTTTTCACCGAAGGGCTCCATCCCCTCAACCCCCGCCTCACCCCGCTACCGCCACCGGGCATCCCCGACGCCGATGCCGCCACCCGGGCGCTCGCAGAGGGTGCGTGGATCTCCAATGCCGCCTCGCAGGGCATCAAGGGCGGCTTCAACGTGAACTCGACGTCGGTCGCCGCGTGGAAAGTCGTGCTGGCATCGCTGGCCGGCTCCAAGGTGCCCGTCCTCGATCCGGTCACGGCGCAAGAAACCTTCGTCGCCTCCGGCAATTCCAGCCTGCCCCGCACCGTGCGCGGACTTTCGGGAACCATCACCGACCCGGCCAACGCGCCCAACCAGAACCGCTGGGCCGGCTTCCGGGAACTCGATGCGGATGAACTGGATTCGCTCGCCACCGAGATCGTCGCCCAGGTCCGCAGCCGCGGCCCCTTCCGCTCGATGTCCGAATTCGTCAACCGCCGCCTGGCGGCCGAGTCCGACGAATCCGCCACCGCCGGCGTCCTGGAAACGGCCATCCGGCTCTCCGGGATCAACGCGGGGGCCGGTGGGCCGAACCCGCGCATGATCACCGCTGCCGATGCCTCGAAATTTGGCTACGCCAACAGCACGGCCGCGATCGGCGACAGCGAGCAAGGCTCGAACGCCCACCTCAGCCAAGGCGACATCCTCGAAGCCCTCGGCGCTTCCCTGACCGTCCGCTCGGACACCTTCCGCGTGCGGGCCTACGGTGAAAGCCGCGACAACCAGGGCCGGATCGTGGCCAAGGCGATCTGCGAGGCGGTGGTCCAACGGATGCCGTCGTTCGTCGACGCCAGCGAGGCCGCTGACAAGGTGCAGGCGGCCCTCGGCGACGAGTCCCGCAGCATCGCCGCACTCGGCGAAGCGAACCGCCGCTTCGGCCGGCGCCTCGAAATCGTCAGCCTGCGCTGGCTCGACAGCGAAGAGGTTTGACAGCCGCTCCCGCCCCGTGACTTTCACCGACCCATGAAGCCCGCCCTCGTTCTCGCCGCGACCTGCGCCCTGGTTTTCCTATCCGCCACCGCCGCCGCGCAGGAGGCCCGCAAAGTGAAGCTCCGCACGCTCTGCTTCGAGCACGTCGGCGACATCCGCAAGGTCCTGCTGGTCGGGGCGGAGGACAAGACGGTGGAAGTCGACCTCTTCACCAGCGGGTTTTCCGACGAGATCGAGGCCACCGTCAGCGGAGGCGAACTCCGCTTCGCGATCGCCGAAGCGGGAGCGGATGGAGCCACGACCCTCAAGACCATCGCCACCGGCAAGGCCGCGGCCGGCACCCGGCAGCTCGCGGTGTTCCTCCCCGGCAGCAAGGACGGCGCCGCCTACCGACTGCTGGTGATCGACGACTCCGACGAACAGTTCCCCCTCGGCACCACCCTTTGCTTCAATTTCGCCCCCGTCCCGGTCCGCTTCGCGATCGGCGAGCATTCCGAAGACCTCAAGCCCGGCGGCCGCGTCCTCGTGCCCCAGGCCCGCAAGGTCAACGAGATGAACCAGTGCAACGTGGTGATCTCGTTCGCCGACACGACCAACAAATGGGTCCCGGTCAACAACACCCGCTGGCTTTCCCTGCCGCAGGAACGGGCCCTTGCGATCTCCTACATTCATCCGGTTTCCAAGCAGCCCAGCGTCAATTCCTACCGCGAAACCCCGCCTTGGAAGCTGCCGAAGCTCTGACCCGTCCCGCTGAAGGCTAAAATTTACGCTACCGGATCGACTTCGGCGGGTTTAGCTGTGCACATGAAGTCCCGTTCCACTCCGGCCATCCTCCTCCTCACCTTGGTCGGCGGTGGGCTCGCCGGCTGGTGGCTCACCCGCACCAGCGTCCCGGACAAGACCCCTCCACCGGCGGTGCGCGACCTTGTCCGGACCATCCCCGATGACCCGGCACCACGGGAACGAAAGATCGCAGAGCGGGAACGCAAGCTGGTCCGCGACACCGCCGCCGCGGAAGCCGGCGCACTGGCGAACCAACGCTCGATCCGCTTTGCCGACCGCGACGCCTATGAGCGCTTCCTCGCCGCCGCGAAAGGCAAGGGCATCGCCATCCTCGGCTCGATCGACCGCTTCAATGCCCTCCATGTCGGCTTCCTGTCACTCGATGAGCTGAACGGGCTCCTCGACGGCAGCGAGGAAAGCGGCTTCATCTACCCGGTCAACCTACCGACCCCGAAGACCGAAGGCGTCCAGGAAGGCGCGCTCGGTTTCGGCGAAAGCCTGCTCGCCTGGCTCGGCATCACCGGCGACAACTCCGCCTACGGCACCGGCGTCAAGGTGGCCATCCTCGACACCGGATCCACCCTCGATGGCGCGCGCAACCAGCTCCTCGTCGATCCCCCCGAAAACCCGGCCGACTGGAACGGCCACGGCACCGCGGTCGCCGACCTGATCCGCCAGATCGCCCCCGGCGCCGACCTCTACTCCTGGCGCGTCGCGAACGACGAAGGTCAATCGAACAGCTTCCTCCTCGCCCAGGGAATCCTCGCCGCGGTCGATGCCGGCGTGGACGTGATCAATATCTCGATGGGCTCCTACGGCAACTCGGCCATCCTCCGCGATGCCGTGAACACCGCCCGCGAGGCCAATGTCCTGATCTACGCGTCCGGCGGCAACGAAGGCTACGACCAGCTCGCCTATCCCGCCGCCTACGAAGGCGTGATCGGCGTCGGCGCGGTGGATGCCAACGGCAGCTACCTCAATTTCTCCAACTCCGGCAACGTCACCATGACCGCCCCCGGGCTCGACCTCGTGACGGCGTGGACCGGCGGGCAAAGCGTCTATTTCACCGGCACCTCCGCCAGCGCCCCGATCGGCGTCGGCGTGCTCGCCGCCGCGATGTCCCAGGGGGGCACCCGGATCAGCAGCTCGCAGGCTTACGAGCGCGTCACCGACAACCTCAACGAAGCCGGCCCGCCGGGACTCGATAACTTCTACGGCATCGGCACCGTCGACTTGGGCCGCGTCCTCCAAAGCGGCCAGTCGGGCATCACCGATGCCGCCATCGCCTCCAACCACGTCAGCACCGGCAACGGCGGCCAGACGCAGCTCCAGGTCACCGTCCAGAACCGCGGCACCTCCATGCTGGTGAACACCCCGGTCGAAGTCACCACCCCGGCGGGAACCAGCACTCTCAACATCACCACCCTCCAGCCCGGCGACTTCACCACCTTCACCCTGCCGCTCTCCTTCACCGGGGAAAGCGCCGTCATCCAGTCCCGCGTCCAGGTCACCGGCGCGAACGACCTGAAGCCTTCGAACAACCGGCGGACCGATGTTTACACCCCGCCCGCGACGACCGATTGAGTCCCTGCTGCTGGCCGGGCTGATCGCCTGCTGCCCCGCCGCCGAAATGCGGACCGCTCCGAATGCAGGCGCGGCCCCCGTCAACCAGTTGAGCGTGTCCGGCAACGCCTGCGGCCCCGCCGCGCTGCTGGCCTCCTTCCGCACCGGTAACGAGGCATGGCAACGGGCCGCCGCCAGCCTCGCCGGCGACAGCGACCGCGACCGGCTCCGCCTGTGGATCCGCCAATACGGCCTGCGTCCCTCGGAGACCCTCAAGGGCCGCAAGCGCTGGTCCGCCAGCGGCATCAACGTGGAGGACCTGGTGACCGCGGCCAACGAGATGAACAAGCCGCTCTTCCTCCCGCCGCTGGCTCACGACGATCTCTTCCTCCGCCAACGAGAGTCGCCCGAAGCCCTCTTGCGGCGCGTCCGCGAACGCTTCGACCGCTCGCTTGCCAAAGGCATCCCGCCCGTCCTCAGCCTCCGCCGCTTCGTCCAGCGGAAGGGCACCTGGACCGCGCTGCAAGGCCACTTCGTGACGGTGGCCGCGGTGCCGAAGAAACTCGCTCGCGGCGAAACCTCCTTCGCGTTCCAATACCTCGACCCGTGGGGCGGTAAGCGCTGCGAAGGCACGCTGGAATTCCCACGGCAAACCGTGCTTGCAGCCGCCGGCCAGCCGTCCCCTTGCCTCGAAGCCAAGGTCCCCGCCGCCAACATCGGCAAGGGCGAAGTGCGCCGCGGCGAAACCACCGTGGTGGTCCCGGCCGCCGTGATCGGCCGCTGGTAAACATCAGCCCCGCACCACCAAGCTCCGCGGCCACCACCAGGCACGCCACAACGCGCCGCGCACCGCCTGCCGCGAGACCTTGACCTTCGATTGCATCGCCCCCTCCGGCTCTAACAGCTCCAGCGTCTTCTCCCCGATCAACGCGGGCAGCACCGAAGCCGCGCGCAGCCGGCGCATCTTGAGCCGCGACGCATAACGCCCGCCCGACTCCAGCCACACCCCCGCCTGCTCCAGCCACTCGCGGCGCGACGCGGCCAGCGCCACGGGGTCCTGCGGATCGGCCACTGGAAGATAGCATCGCCCCTGTTCCAGATCTTCCGGCAGGTCGCGCAGGATGTTGAGCAGCTGCAATCCCATGCCGTAACGCACACCCAGCGCATCCAGATCGTCCGGGGCCGAATCGGAGAAACGGTTGCCTAAGGTCAGCAAGCCGATCCGGGTCCAGAAGCTGCCGACACACCCCGCCACGCGGTAGCAGTAGTCCTCCAGCTCCTCCTCGTTCTTCAGCGCCCGCGGTTTGCTCCGGGTCGCCTCGTCGAAGCGCACCAGATCCAAACGCTGGCCGCTGATGATCGTGGCCACCGTCTTGCGGACCGCGTCGGACTGCAGCTCGTCGAGCGCGCCCAGCTCCGCGAAGCAATCGTCGAGCCTCTCTAACAAAACCTTCTCCCCCGCGTGGCTCTGGCAGCGGATGAAGTTCTTCAAGCCGCCACGCCGCCAGCCGGCACCCTTGCCGTTCAGCTCGTCGGCGAAGCCATCCAGCAGCTCCAGCCGGTCGTCCACCGGCACCCCGGCGGTGTCCGCCAGCGTGTCGCTGGCCCGCGCCAGCAGATAGCCCGTGCAGGTGGCCGGACGCATCGGTCCCGGCAACAGCCTCAAGCTCACGTAAAACGAGCGGGAGACGCTGCGCAGCACTTGCCGGTCGATCCTTTCCACGCGGCGGAGCGAGCCCCAGCAGACCCGCCGCTTCAAGCCTCAAGTCACAGTTCGCCCAGCCGCTGCCGGCTCCACGCCAGACCTTCCTCATATTCCTCGTTCTGCGGCCGCTCGCGGTTGAGCTCCGCCCACACCGCCACCGCTTCGGCAAATACCGATTCGGCCACCTCTTTCTTCTCCGCCCGCTGCGCGGCATGCCCCAGATCACCCAGCAGGTAGCCCAGCGAGCGCCGCACCTGCTCGGCGCGGACGAAATCATCGTCGGTGGTCACCATCCGGCGCATCAGCTCGGCCGCGCGGGACTCGAGTTCGATCTCCTCCTCCAGCCTGCCATCCGCACCGCACATCCGGCCCTTCTGCCAAAGCAGCATCGCAAGACGATACTTCGCGGTCGGGTCGGCGGACTCTCCGACCGCGATCCGCTCCACCAGCAGGATCCCCTCCTCGATCAGCTTCATCGCCTCGATCTGCTCGCCGCGGTCCCGCAGAATGCCCGCCATCAGCCAGCGCTGGGCCGCCAGCCGCGACCGCACCTCCGCCCGGTCCGGCCACTGCCGCATCAATTCTTCCAACAACTTCACCGCCGACTTCGAGGTCGCCTCCGCCGCAGCCACGTCGCCGGACAGCAGCGCCGCCTCGGCCATCGCCCCGTAGCAGCCCGCGAGATCCAGCCGGACCTCCAGGTTGCCCGGATCCTGCTTGAGCAGCCGCAGCAGCTCTTCCGACGCCTGCGCCCGCACTTCGCGGGCATCGCCCATCTGCCCGATCCCGTCGAGAATCGTCGCCGAGGCAAAGAAGCACGCCGCCAGTTCCGAACGCAGCACCGCGACGTCGGGCCTTAGGTCGGTCAGCCGCTTCAACGATCGGGTCGCCCCGAGCAGTTGCTCCAGCGCCTCGGAGTCTTTCCCCGCCGCCGCCAGCAGTCGGGACTCGTGGAAATCCAGGATCGCCAGCAGTTGCTGCACGCGATCCACATCGACCTCGGCTTGCGGCACGTCCACCAATGCCATGCGAGCCGCGACAAAGGCGGCGGCGGTCTCCGGATCGTTCCTTTCCTGGAACAACAGGGCAAGCAGCAGCCGATCGGTGGCCAGCCGGAGGTCGAGGTCCGGCCCCGCCGGCAGGTCCCCGGCGTGCTCCAACGCCTCTTTCAGCCGCTGCGCCGCCGCCTGCGGATCGCCCTTCGCCAACGAGACCTCGGCAAGCTGCAAGCGAGCCCGCGCCCGCTCCTCCTTCAGCGCCGCGACCTCCGAGGTACGGGTGATGAAGTCCTGGTAGTAAAGCTCCAGCCGCTTGAGCCGCTGGTCGCGGCCATCCAGCGGCGGCAACCGGCGATGCCCCTTCTCCATCGCCCACGCGAACAAACGGTCGCCGGTCGCCCGCGACTCCTCCAGCCGGGCGAGCCACAGGTCCTTCTCGTACTGCAATTCCTTCCGCTCGCTCTCCAGCGTCCGTTCGGCCTGCAAACGCGCGACATCCGTGACTTCATGCGCCGCCTCCAGCCGCTTCAGGTCGGCCTGACGGCCCGCTTCCTCGTTCTCCAGCTCGCGCGACGACATGCGCCAAAGCGCCGACAGGATGATCACCGCGCCCGCCAGCACCCCCGCCGCCACGTTGGCCCGCCAGGCACTCCGCCGCGCCGCCCGGTGCTGGTCCAGCACCGCGTCGCGCTGCTTCTCCGCCACCGCCGCCTGCTCCGCCGCCTCGAAGCGCCGCAGCACCTCGCCCGCCGTCGCCGGCCGCGCTGCGGGGTCGAGCGACAGGCAGGTGTCGAGAATCTCCCGATACGCTCTTTCCAGCGGATTCGCCGCGGAGTCCGGCCACTCCACCAGCGGCTGCCCTTCCACCGCCTTCGCCACCTGCTTCAGATTCGCCGCGATCCCCTCCCGCCGCGTCTTCCCGGGCTCCGGCGCGACTTGGTCGAAAGTCTTGGTGCAGCGCGGGAAGGCCCCCGTCAGCAAACGGAAGGACAGCGCCGCGAACGCGAACACATCGCGCCGGTAGCCCTTTTCCCGCAGGTAGCCCTCGGGCTCCCGCAACTGGTCCGGCGGCTGGTAGAGCACCGCGTCGGTGTATTCCAAACTCGCCACCCCCGGCATGTTCCCCAGCGCCCAGTCGGTCAGCACCGCCCGGCCCTCATCGTCGAAAAACACGTTGCCCGGCTTCAGGTTGCCATGGGCCACCTGCCGGTCGTGCAACGCCGCCAGACCCTTCAAAATTTCCACGACCACCGGCCACGAATCCTCGCCGGGGAAACGCGCCAAGCGGTGCTGCAAGGACCGCGGAACCGGCCTCTCGGGACCTTCCTCTTCCAGCAACCGGGTGACCCGCAGGATCTGCTTGCCGCGATAGTCGCAGGCCAACTCCTCCATCACCCCGGCCGGCCAGCCGCCCTCTTCCAGCCGCAGCGCCGCCTCATGCAGCAATTCCCGGTTCACCGCCGTCTCCGCGAACACCTTCACCGCCACCGCCTCACCCGCCGCGTTCCGCGCCCGGTAAACCCGCCCGCAGGCCCCGCCCCCGACCAGTCCAAGCACCTCAAGTTCACGCACATCCGGCAACCGCATGCACTCACCATGGAGATTCCTGCCGATTTCGCCAATCCCTCAGTTTCCGGCTGATTTCATTTCGTCCGTGTGAAATACTCCCCACCATCCGGTCCGTATTTCCGCGTCGCTAACTCTTTTCCACACATGAAACCCACCTGCCCCGGCAATCCGCTCGACCGCTACGCGTCCCGCCGCGAATTCCTCCACGTCGGCCTCCTCGGCGGGCTCGGACTCACCCTGCCGCAATTCTTCCGCCAGCAGGCGATGGGTGCCCAGAAATTCTACGAGACCCGCGAAGGCGTCGCCAAGGGCATCATCCACATCTTCCTCCCGGGCGGCATGGCCCACCAGGAGTCCTTCGATCCCAAGCCCTACGCCCCCGCCGAATACCGCGGACCCTTCGGCGCCATCGATACCAAGATCCCCGGCATCCAGTTCGGGGAGAAAATGAAGGACCTCGCCGCGATCGCCGACAAGCTGACGGTCATCCGCTCGATGTCCCACGGCGAGGCCGCCCACGAGCGCGGCACCCACAACATGTTCACCGGCTACCGCCCTTCCCCGGCGCTCGAATACCCGTCCTACGGCTCCGTCATTTCCCACGAACTCGGGCCGAAGAACAACCTTCCCCCTTACGTTTCCATCCCCACCGTCCCCAACGAGTTCGCCGGCTCCGGCTACCTCTCGTCGGCCTTCGGTCCCTTCGCCCTCGGCTCGGATCCCGCCCGCGGCGACTTCCAGGTGCGCGACCTCAACCTGCCCACCGGCTGCGACGAGTTCCGCTTCAACCGCCGCCGCTCGCTGCTGGAAACCGTCGACGCCCACTTCCGCTCGCTTGAGAAGTCCGACGCGATCGATGCGATGGACGCCTTCTACCAGCACGCCTACAAGCTCATCTCCTCGGAAAAAGCCCGCGAAGCCTTCAACCTCAAGGCCGAGCCGGACGCCATCAAGGACGAGTACGGCCGCACCGAAGCCGGCCAGCGGATGCTTCTCGCCCGCCGCCTGATCGAAGCAGGCACCCGCTTCGTCTCCCTCACCGCCGGCGGCTGGGACCACCACGACAACATCAAGGCCGGCATCGAAGGCCAGCTCCCGCCGGTCGACAAAGCCATCGCCACCCTGATCCGCGACCTCGAACGCCGCGGCATGCTCGATTCCACCCTCGTCATGGTCACCTCGGAATTCGGCCGCACGCCCAAGATCAACCCGACCGGCGGCCGCGACCACTGGCCGAACGTCTTCTCCGTCATGCTCGCCGGCGGCGGCTTCAAGCAAGGCTACGTCCACGGCTCCTCCGACGCGCTCGGCGGCGGCGTCGATACCGATGGCGTCGATGTCACCGACCTCTCGACCACCATCTACAACCAGATCGGCATCACCAGCGACAAGGAGCTGATGGCCCCCGGCGGCCGGCCCATCGAGATCGTCGACGGCGGCCACGTCCTCGATGCCCTCCTCGCGAAAAAGGCATGAACGCTCCCAAAAGCAGTGGCTGGCGCGTCTCGCGCCAGTCCGTTCAAGGAGCGTCTCGCTCCCTGTCATCGGTTCGACCCGCCGGGCAAATGGTCCGCCTCGCTCTGGCCTCTTGCCTCTGGTCTCTCGCCTCTCTCTCCGCCCAAGCCGGCTTCACCCCGGAACTCAACCTGATCGAACCCCGCGGCGGCCAGCGCGGGACGGAACTCGACATCCACTTCCACGGCGAACGGCTCGACGGCTTGCAGGAGCTTCTCGCCTACCAGCCCGGCATCGAGGTCCGAAGCATCGCCATCGAGAACCCCAAACACGCGACGGCGAAGATTTTCATCAAGCCCGACGCCCCGCTCGGCGAACACCAGTTCCGCGTCCGCACCGGCGGCGGGGTCAGCTACCTCCGCTCCTTCTTCGTCGGCCAGTTCCCCACCGTCGCCGAGGCCGATCCCAACGACACGCCGGAACAGGCGCAGCGGATCGAACTCAACACCACCGTCCAGGGCGTCGCCAAGGCCGAGGACCCCGACTACTACGTTTGTAGTTTGAAAAAAGGCCAGCGCTTCAGCGCCGAGGTCGAAGGCATGCGCCTCGGCCGCACGATGTTCGACACCTACGTCGCCATCGTCGATCCCAAGGGCTTCGAGATCGCCTCCTGCGACGATACCGCCCTGCTCCGCACCGACTCCTTCGTCTCGGTCATCATCCCCGAGGACGGCGACTACCGGGTGCTGGTCCGGGAAGCCGCCTACGAGGGCTCCGATGCCTGCCAATACCGCGTCAGCATCGGCACCTTCACCCGCCCCACCGCGGTCTTCCCGAACGGCGCAAGGCCGGGGGAAACCGTCGAGTTCAAGTTCATCGGCGACCCCGCCGGAGACTTCACCGAGTCCATCGCCATCCCCGCCGACGCCACCGGCCGCTTCCCGCTCTTCCCGTCCCGCGACGGCATCCACGCCCCGTCCCCGCTGTGGATCAAGGTGTCCCCACTCGCATCGGTCAACGAGGCCGAGCCGAATGCCGGGCTCAAGGACGCCACCAAGGCCCCGGATCTTCCCTTCGCCGTCCACGGCATCGTCGGCGCGGACCTCGACAACGACTTCATCTCCTTCAAGGCCGCCAAGGGGGAAAACCTCACCCTCAAGGTCTTCGCCCGCGACCTCCGCTCGCCGCTCGACGCCGTGCTGTCGGTGCGCGACGCCAAGGGCAAGAACCTCGCCACCAACGACGACCAGGGCGGGCCCGATCCGGTCCTGCAATGGACCGCGCCTGAAGCCGGCGAGTATTTCGTCGTGGTCCGCGACCAGCTCCAGCGCGGCGGACCGGACTTCACCTACCGCCTCGAGGTCACCCGCCGCGATGCCGCCATCGCCGCCGCCCTGCCCGTCGTGGAGCGGAACAACTCCCAAAAATGGAAAGTCATCAGCGTACCCCGCGGCAACCGCTACGCCACCCTGGTGAATTTCTCCCGCGAGAACATCGGCTGCGACCTCAACTTTGAACCCGAGTCGCTGCCCGCCGGCGTCTCGATGAAAGCACCGCTCATCCACCGCTCGGTGAGCGCCGCGCCGGTGGTCTTCGAAGCCGCTCCCGACGCCGCTCCCGCCGGCTCCCTGCATCGTTTCAAAGTGAAGTCCGCCGGCGATGCCCCGCCCCTCGAAGGCCGCCTGCGCGACGTCGTCAACCACGTCGAGGTCAACAACCAGGGTGCCTACCATTCCGCCGAGAGCGACCGCGTCGTGGTCGCGGTGGTCGATGAAGCCCCCTTCCAACTCGAACTCGAAGCCCCCGCCGTGCCGATCGTCAAGAACGGCACCCTCCAGCTCAAGGTGAAGGCGCTTCGCAAGGAAGGCTACAAGGAAGCCATCACCCTGCGCTTCCTGTGGAATCCGCCCGGCATCGGCACCCCGGCCACCGTCGCCATGCCCGCCGACCAAAGCGAAGTGCTCTACGAGGTGAACGCCAATGGCGACGCCGCTCCCGGCGAATGGCAGGTCTGCATCCTCGGCGAGGCAAACACCCCACAGGGTCCGGTGCAGGTCTCCACCACCTTGGTTCCGCTCCGCATCGCCGAGCCCTACCTCGGCATGACCATCGACATGGCCGCCACCGAGCAGGGCAAGCCGACCACCATGATCTGCAAGGTCGACTACGCCACCGCCTTCACCGGCAATGCCACCGCCGAGCTGTTCGGGCTACCCCACGGGGCCAAGACCCAACCGGTCCCCTTCCCGCATGGCCAGGCCGAGGTGCACTTCCCGATCGAGATCGCCGCCGACGCCACCGTCGGCAAGCACACCGCCCTCTTCTGCCGCGTGACCATCCCGGAGAACGGCCAGACCATCCTTCACCAGGTCGGCCAAGGCGGCACCCTGCGCATCGACAAGCCTGCCGCCAACACGCCACCTCCTGCGGCCCCGGCCGTCGCCAAGACCGACGCCCCGGCCGCCCCAGCTCCCCCCACGGAGAAGCCCTTGTCCCGCCTGGAGCAGCTCCGCCAGCGCAAGTGAGTCCCTCCGCCGGGTTGCCCAGTGTGGCTGCGGCATCCTGCTGCAAGCCCTCAGCCCGGGTCGGGAAGGCAGCGCCATCCACGCACGCCTCATGGCCCGCGTGGCACCTTTCGCCGTCCGGCCCGGCCGTGTCCGGAATTTCCCGTTGCTTCACGCCGGATGCCGGTTGAAATCCCCGCGACGAGCCTTCACCCTCGCCGCCCGATGCCCGACCGACTCCTCATCGACCTCCACACCCTGCCGGAAGAAGGGAAGAACTTCAGCGGCGAGCTTCCCGCCGCGATTTTCGACCTGCCCCCGCACGACCCGCAGCCGGTCGGGCCGCTGAGCTACGATCTCTACGTCCAGCGCTTCGGCTCGGAATTATTGTTTTCCGGCAGCCTCTCCGCCGCCTTCGAATTCACCTGCGTCCGGACCATCCACCCCTTCGTCCGGACCATCCGGATCGAACCCGCCAGTTTCGCGGTGGAGATTGATAAAGAGGGAGTCGTGGACGCCACCGAGGCCGCCCGGGAGGAGGTGCTGATCGAGTTCCCCGAGTACCCCCGCTGCGAGGAAGCGGACGAACCGATGCACTGCGAAATCGATCCCCGGTATTTGGCAGTGGACAAACCTGCGACCGACACGGTAGACACCCGCCCCCGCGCGGAGGGCGACGACCGTTGGTCGGCCCTCGACGCGCTGGATAACCTCGATTCCGAACGCTAACTTCCTAACGTCATGGCCGTACCAAAGCGCCGTCAGTCCAAGAGCCGGCAAAAGATGCGCCGCGGCGCCAACCGCTGGCGCGCCCCGATCTTCAAATCCTGCTCCGAGTGCGGCAGCCGTGTGCCTTCGCACATCGCCTGCCCTTCCTGCGGCTACTATGCCGGCCGCAAGGTGCTCGAAGTCGATGCGCTCTGAAGCGCAGCGTCCCGTCCTTTTCCAAGTCGCCGCCCCGGTCCGTCCGGCGCGGTGATTTGTTGTATCCGGAACCCACGATTTTCTGCCGATGAAAGTAGCGCTCGACGCCATGGGAGGCGACCACGCCCCCGCCGTGAACATCGGCGGGGCCAAGGAAGCCCTGGAACTCTACCCCTCGATCGAAAAGATCTTCCTGGTCGGCGATGAGGACGCCATCCGCGCGGAATGCGCCAAGCAGGGCCTGTCCACCTCCCAGCCGCGCATCGAAATCGTCCACGCACCCGAGGTCGTCGGCATGGCGGAGTCCGGCGCGAAAGCCGTCCGCGGAAAGAAGAAGTCGTCGATCAACGTCGCGATGGACCTGGTGAAGTCGGGCGATGCCGATGCCTTCATTTCCGCTGGCAACACCGGAGCCGCCGTCGCTTCCGCCACCATCAAGCTGCGGCTGATCGAGGGCGTCGACCGCGCCGGCATCGCCTCCGGCCTGCCGAACGAGCACGGCATCTGCCACCTGCTCGATGCCGGGGCCAATCCCGAGGCCAAGCCCGAGCACCTGCTGGTCTATGCCATCATGGGCAGCGCCTTCGCCCGCCACGTGCTGGGCGTGAAGCACCCCAAGGTCGGCCTGATGTCCAACGGCGAGGAAGACGAGAAAGGCACCACCTTCACCAAGGAGACCTTCGCCCTGCTCAAGCAGTTCGCCGACTCCGGCAAGGCCCCCTTCGACTTCGTCGGCAATGTCGAGGGCCACGACCTCTTCGAAACCCCGCTCGACGTCGTGCTGTGCGACGGCTTCACCGGCAACGTCGTGCTGAAGTCCTGCGAGGCGACCGCCAAGGCGATGTTCAAGTGGCTCAAGAAGGAACTCACCGCCAACACCGTCCGGATGATCGGCGCGAAGATCGCCAAGGGTGCCTTCGTCGCCGTCAAGGAGCGCGCCAGCGCCGAATCCTACGGCGGCAGCCCGCTGCTCGGGGTGAACGGCGTGGTCATCATCGCCCACGGCGGCTCGACCGCCGTCGCCGTCCGGAACGCGATCCGCGTCGGCATGGAGACCGTCCAGCACCGCGTCAACCCGCACATCCGGGAGACCCTGGCGCAAGTGATGGATTGAATCCCCGGATCGCGAACCTTCCGACCCGGATAAGCGCTATCCCCGCCCCGCGCGTCTGTAACAACAGCCAACCAGCTCCGATCTTCCATCTCAATCCGACCGACTCACCATTCCGTTCGGCGACGCAGTCCCCAGCCGATAGGCATGCGTGATCTTTGACGGACTAGAAACGAAGCAACATCCTTGAACTCCCGCGGAACCAGTTCGGAGAGACCAATGGACGCCAGCAAGGCAGGCGACCTGATCTTTCGTGGTGTCTACTCCTACCGCAAGCCCCAGGTGGCAGTCATGGGATCGTTGTGCATTTCGCTGTTCGGACCGGTCTTCGGCTTGTTCTTTTTCGACCTATTCAAACCACATGCCGGCTCGGAGATCGCCTTGGGCATCGGCTTATGCATCTTCACCGGGATGTTCCTGGTTATCGGAATCATGCTGGTTTACCACTTCATTGCCGATCACAAGAAGGAACTCACCATTGACCTGACCGGCGTGACGTATGGGCACCGATTCTATCCGTGGACTTGCATCGCCACCGTAACCAAGTCCCCCAAATCTCCAGAAAGACAGTTGATGGTGCTGAAGACCGGGTTCATGCCACTGAATCGGCTGATATGGATTGATGGAGGCCTTTCATCAAATCAGTATTCAAAGCTGATGCGTGATCTTTCGCGGTTGATAACCCCACTGCATCCTCACACCTATTTCAAGTGATCGCCGGAAGCCTGAACCTGCCAGCCGACAGAACAAACCAACCCCAGCAGTAGCCAGGACGCGGTAATCCGGTTTGCTACAGGTGGTGTTGGGCTCTCTCGGTTGTGATCCTCCCCCGCCGCACCCCTCATCGCCAGCTCCACGAAGCGGCTCAGCCGGCGGCGGGCAGTGTCATCGCGCCGGCACTTCGTCACGGAGCCGCCGCCTCCAGCCGCAGGAAGCCCCTGCCCGCCAGCGGCAGCCAGGCCCGGCGCTGCTGGGTGCTCCCGTCGCTGGAAACCAGCTCGTCGTTCAAAGCTGGCGACCAGACCCCGAGTCCGGCGGATTGAGCCGCGGACAGGATGCCGTCGTCGCGGTCGGTCCGGACGCTGTAATCCAGCACGAAGCGCGGCTGGGCTCCGCTGCGGTCGATGCCCGACGCGAGGGCGTTGAAGCCGGTGGGGTCGGTGCCGAGCAGGTACTCGATCAAGTTCTCCAACCCATCGGCATCCGGATCGCCCGTCGTCCCGCCGCCATCGCCGCTGCCGAACTCGGCGAGGGTCCACGCCGGGTAGCCGCCGACCCCGCTGCCCGGGCCCGGCGCTCCGGCCGTCCACGCCGCGGGATCGCTGCCCTGGCGGCGGACGCCGAGCCGGCGGATCGACGAGCCGCTGCCTGACGCCGTGACCGGCCACGGGGCCTGGGCCAGGTAGTTCACCTCGTCCTCGATCATCAGACCGACGAAGCCGGGCTCGTCCGCCGGCGGCGGCACCTTGCGGCGGAGGCGGACCGTGCCGCCGGCATCGGCCAAGGTGTCCGGTGCCTGCCAAGGCCCGATCAGCCGGACCCCGGGGTCCACGCCGTACTGGGTGCGGAACGTGGTGGCCTGGGACGGGACCAGAACCGGATCGAAAGCGACCAGCACCACCGCTTCGGCCGGCTGGATGGTGAAGCCGGCCGGGAAATCGAAGTCGACCGTGCCGCGCAAGGTCCAGCCGCCCATGGACTCGGCGCTGGCACTCGTGTTGGAGAGCTCCACGAACTCCGGGGTGCTGCCGGACGGGTGGTAGTGGATTTCCGTGACCTGCACCGGGCCGACCCGCGGCATCGCATTGGACGCCGACGGCGTGAAGGCGGCCAGCGGCGCGAGGCTGCCGCTGCCATCCGGCCACCGGCCGTAGGCGAGGCCCGGCAGCACCGGCGTCCACCCGGCCTTCTGTTCGAAATTGTGCAGCTTCCCGCTCACCGGATCCGCGGAGATCAGCCAGACATCGCCGCCGCGGGATCCGTCGAGCGCGAACTCCCCTTCCCCGAGCGGCCCCGGCGCGGGGTTCCACGCGCCGTTGGGGTTGAAATCGGTCTCGTCGAACACGAGGAAGCCACCGGCGGGAATCACCGTGCCGTCCGGAATCCGGAACTGCCGGTAGTCGTCCTCGCTCGCCGCCGCGGGGACGTTGCCGAGGAACCAGCCGCTGACATCGACCGGACCGGTCCCCGCATTGTGCAGTTCGATCAGGTCCAACTGCGGCGCGACGGGATC
Source organism: Haloferula sp. (assembly GCA_044372775.1). Lineage (GTDB taxonomy): Bacteria > Verrucomicrobiota > Verrucomicrobiia > Verrucomicrobiales > Akkermansiaceae > Haloferula. Next base: position 106,310 of record JBIPNO010000008.1, on the reverse strand, counting down.
GGCCAGGATTTCGTTCACCACCACGGCCGACGGCGGGACGGGATTGGCGAGCCCCGGGCTGCCGTGCACCGCGTCGCTGGAATCCCAGAGCAGCGGATTTTCATAGTCCGCCGTGAGGTTCCCGCTGCCGGTATACACCAGCGCCGCGCCCGAACCGTCGGCCCGCTCCGGCCAATCGCCCTCGTCGTCGTAGGCGAAACTCGCGATGATACCGTTGCTGCGGTCGCGGACCAGGATGGCCTCCCCGCCGTTGCTCAGATTGCTGTCGCCCGTCCACTGCCCGACGATGCGGGCCGCCGCCGCCGTGCCGTAGCGCATAGCAAAGGCGGCCGGATTCTTGACCACCAGCGCCTTCGCACCGGGCGCCAGCGTGAAGGCCGGCAGCGTCACCGCCGCAACCGGCATCCCCTCCGCCAGCGAGACCCCTTCGAGGTTGACCGGCGCGGCCGAGACGTTGGTCACTTCGATCCATTCGAAGTCCCCGGCCGTCGCCTCCGGCATCGCGGCCGACTCCGCGGCGGACGGTGCCAGCGGGTTGTAATGGACCCCGCTGACCCGCAGCGTCGCAGAAGAAGCGTAAGTCTCGCCCACCAGGTAAAGCGCCTCGACCGGGGCGCTCCAATTCGTCGCCGGAGCCGCGTAAGTCCCCGACCTCCAGGCCCGGGCGATCACCTTGCGGGTGGCCGGGATGCTGATCGAGACGCCGGTGTAAACGAGAGCCGAGGAGGAAACCCCGCCACCGACGGCCCGCGGGTCGCTGCCATCGACGGTGTAATAGACGGTGGTTCCGGAGGGCACCGTGATCGAGGTCGTGGCCCCGGGCGCGACCGGACCCGGCGGGCGGACGATAACCGGCAGCGCGGTGAACTGGCTGTCGATCCACGTCGCCCGGGTCGCCAGCCATGTCTTCAAGTTGTTGGTTTCAGTGACGATGTTGTTCGCCGTCGGCGAGCTGTACCAGCGGGCGTAGTCGCGCCGGGCCGGGTGATCGGCATCGCTGCTCCTGAATTCACTCAGGAAGCCGTCCAGCACCCCGTGGAACTCGGCCGTCGCCAGCGGCCCCCGCCGCAGCGCGTGCCAACGGTCGACGTAGAGCTGGCGGAACTCCGGGTCCTCGAAAAGCTTCTCCCACCACCCGAAGGTGAAGAAGTTGGTCGAATCCGGGATGCCGTTCCAGGTGTTGGTTTCGTTGTCCCGTCCATCGGTGGAGTTCGCGGAGCGGTCGAAGTCCCACAGCGGGCCGGCGACCATCGGGCCGCCGCGGTCCTTGTGGAAATAGGCGCTGAGGCGCAGCGCATCGACATTCTTGGCGAAGGCGCAGAAGATGTTGTGGTCCACCCAGGAGGTGGAGTCGATGAAGCTCCGGTAGTTGCGGGTGGCAAATCCACCCGTGGCCTCGGTGAAGAGCGTGTCTTCGAACTGTTGGAAGTGATTGACCAGATAGGACGACTGCTGGCTCGCGAGGTCGGGAAGTTTCGGCCGGTGGATCACCAGCCCGTCGCCGCCGGTTCCCGCCAGCGGCAGGCTTCGCGTGGTCCGCCAGGAGAACTCGTCGCTGTCCTTGCGGTCGACCTTGAAAATGTAGCCGCCGGTGACTCCGGGCGCGGTGGTGTCGGAAAGCTCGAGGCCAGCAATGTCGACACGATCCGCACCGCGCCGGACCGACTCGCAGAGCACGTAGACTCCGCGGTAATCGCCGTATTCGAGCGTGTCGCCATCCTGGTTGAAATACACCTCCACCAGCCGGGTCCGCGGCGCCCAGCGGCCCGCCCGGCGACTGGCTTCATAGACCCAGGCATTGCGCATGAAGGCCCGGTCGAAATCGTAGCAACTGATCAAGGCCCAGTCCGATCCGGCCGGCATGCCGAGCAGCGGCGCGTCCGTCTCCACGTCGCCTTCGCTCAGGAATTCCACGCCGTAGGATCTCTTGGGAAAGCCGGAGGAACTGCTTCCGCGGAGCTTCACGCCCACGTTCATGGTCAGCACCGGTGGCGACGCCACCGCCAGCGAGGCATAGCCGCTGCCGCCGCGGTCGAAGACTTGCAAGCGGGCGCTGCGGGCGATGTTGTCATTCGGGATCTCGCCGCCGCCGCGATTGTTGAGCACCAGGACCGGCAGCGACGACTGGAAAGCCTGCCCGGTGGCGTTGTAATTCGACACGGTGGCGTCCATTTTTTCATAGCCCGCGGCGCTGACCTGGCCGATCGAGCCGGTCGACGGATCGACGATGCGGGCACGGACCACGGTGCTGTTGTTGATCTGAAACGGCCCGCTGTAGAGCGTGGACGCGGCACCGGGCAGACTTCCGTTCGTGGTGTAGCGGATCTGCTGGCCGGCAAGCGCGCCGGACAGGGTCAGGTTAAAATTGGTGGTGTAGGTCCCCGGGGCGCGGGAGAAGGCGACCTGCTGCGGGATCATCAGGCCGGCCGGCCCCGGATTCCGGCTGCCCGGCGTGGGTGTCGAAAAATAACCAGGAGCCAGGACCGGACCGGGTGCCTCCGCTTCCAACTGAGCCCGGAACAGCAGGTCGCTGCTGCCGGCTCCGCGGTTGAGCACATGGATGGCGAGCACGTTCTGGCCCGTCGTCAGCAAGCCGGCGCTTTCGGTCACGATGAAGTCCTCGAAGGCCAAGGCATCCAGATCCTCGTGGGTCGCCTCCGCCTGGCTGTTCCAAGCCAGCGTCGCCGGCGCGTTCCTCCTCACCTGGGTGCCTCCGGAAAGCAGCGGTTGGCCGTTCAACCAGACGGCAAAGCCATCGTCGTATTTTAATCGCAGCCGCAGCAGCGAAGGCGAGAAGCCCGCGGACACCGTGAAAGGGATGCGCAGGAAGCAGGAGGTCTGGAGATTGAACATCGCCAACTCGGTGTTCCCTCCGGAGCCGATCTGAGGCAGGTAATTCACCGCCGTGTTCCGGTCGTAGCCGATGCCCTGGGTCGCCGCGTTCCATCCCGTGGCGACGAAGCCCGTGTCCTTCCAAGTGGCCGCCGGATTGGATCCGGAGGTCGGCACGATCCATTGGCAGGCGGAGTTTTCCTCGATCAAGGTCGTCGCCACGATGTCGGCCGGAATGCCGTAGGAGACATCGGAGAACTGCGGCGGATAAGTCGGCGAGAACTGGGAGGAGACGGTGATTCCGTTGGCCCGGATCAAGCCGAGATACTCGCCATCGGCGCTGAGCGAGAAGTTCGTATGAAGCGGTTGGCCCGGCACCCGCCGGTCTTTGCCCGAGGCGAAAACCACCAGATAGCCGCCCGCGGGAATCGTCACCGCCGGAAAGCGCCACTTGGTCCGGTTTCCGGAATCGTCGGTCAGATACCAGTTGGTCAGCACCGCCGGAGCCGCGTCGGGATTGTGGATTTCAATCCAGTCCGGGCGGTCGCCATCCTCGTCCTGGAGGCCGTTCTGGTTGCTGGCCGAAAATTCGGTGATGACCGGATCGGCCCAGGCCCCAGGGCAAAGCAAGCGGGCGAGGCAGAGAATCAGGAGGAAGCGGGACATCAGTGGGTGATTCGGAACGGGCGTAAGAAAGCAGGATCAAGGCCGGGCAATCCTGATTCCCGCGGATAACGGCGGCAAGGTGACAATGACGTCACAAAACGTCCGAGGATCTACTACCCAAGGAAGCCCGGAATTGACGATGGGGAAATGAAAAATCGGATCACGTCACCACGAACGCCGGAATCATACACAATTCCAGAGTGGACGAATCGGCGGTGACGGCCTATTTCCCGACATCCCATGGCCTACTTCCCTGAAATCCCCAAGATCGTCTACGAGGGTCCGAAATCCAAGAATCCCCTCGCCTTCAAGCACTACAACCCCGACGAAGTCGTCGAGGGCAAGACCATGCGCGACCACATGCGCTTCGGCGCCGCCTACTGGCACGTGATGCGCAACAGTCTGTCCGACCCCTTCGGCGGCGGCACCGCGGTCACCCCGTGGGACGACCTTTCGGACTCGGTCGACAACGCGAAGAAGCGCGCCGACGTGTTCTTCGAGTTCCTCGACAAGATCGACATCGATTACTACTGCTTCCACGACCGCGACATCGCCCCGGAGCTGAACGACTTCTCCAAGTCGACCGATGCCTTGAACGCGGTGGTGGATCACCTCCACGGCCTGCAGAAAGCCACCGGCAAGAAGCTGCTGTGGGGCACCGCCTGCCTGTTCTCCCACCCGCGCTACTCGCAGGGTGCCGGCACGTCGCCCGATGCCCGGGTCTTCGCCTACGCCGCGGCGCAGGTGAAAGCGGCGATGGACGCCACCCACAAGCTGGGCGGCGAAGGCTACACTTTCTGGGGCGGTCGCGAAGGCTATGCGACGCTGCTGAACACCGACATGAAGCGCGAGCTCGACCACCTCGCCGCGCTGCTCCACATGGCCGTGGCCTATGCCCGCAAGATCGGCTACACCGGCCAGTTCTACATCGAGCCCAAGCCGCGCGAACCCTCCACCCACCAGTACGACTCGGATTCGGCGGCATGCTTGAATTTCCTCCGCCAGTATGACCTGCTGGACCACTTCAAGCTGAACATCGAGACCAACCATGCCACGCTGGCCGGTCACACGATGGAGCACGAGCTCACCGTCGCCCTCGCCGCCAACGCGCTCGGCTCGATCGACGCCAACCAGGGCGACACCCTGCTCGGCTGGGACACCGACCAGTTCCCTACCGACCTCTACGGCACCACCAAGGTGATGCTCAAGGTGCTCGAAATGGGCGGCTTCACCACCGGCGGCCTGAACTTCGATGCCAAGCGCCGCCGCGAGTCGCACGAGCCGATCGATCTCTTCCACGCCCACATCGGCGGGATGGACGCCTTCGCCCGCGGCCTCAAGACCGCCGCCGCGATCCGCGCCGACGGCCGGATCGAGGACTTCGTCAAGGCCCGCTACGCGAGCTGGGACAGCGGCATCGGCCAGCGGATCGAAAGCGGCAGCAGCAACTTCGACGACCTGACCGAGTGGGTGAAGCAGAACCCCGAGCCGGTCATCGCCTCCGGCCGCCAGGAGCTGATGGAAAACATCCTCAACGAACTTCTGTGACCCGCCGCGGGGCAACCCGCCGGCGAGTCACCCTCCAACGGGTGCCAAACGGCCCGGGGCGCAAGCTCCGGGCCGTTTCGTGTTGTGTGCAAGGAACCTGCCCGTCCTTCCGTCGATATCCCCGTGGAAACTCATTGCCCCGCCTGCAACGCGATCCTCTACAGCCGTCGCGCCAAAGTGTGCGGCGTGTGCTTCGCCCCGGTTCCCGAAGAACTCCGGTTCACCGGGGAGTTCGCGGCCAAGATCGCCAGCGAGGTGAAACGGATGGAGCGCAACATCGACAAGGTCCGCCGGGAGGCGGCCGACGAAGCCTACAAGCGCGCGATCCAGGACCTCATGCGGTAAGTGCTACTCCTTCGCCTCTTCCGCCACTGCCGCCCGGTTCTTCTCATGCCGGATGTCCCTTGCGGAATCGAGGAACACGGCGTCCTCGCCGATGTTCACCGAGAGGTCGCCGATGCGTTCCAGCGAGCGGGCGACGAAGATCAGATGCAGGAAGTCTTCCGCACGGTCGCCGCCTTCCTCCAGCCGGCTGCTGAAGGTGGCGATCAGCCGCTTGTGCATCTTGTCGAGCTCCTTGTCCCGCAGTTGCAGCGACTCGCCCAGCGCAGCATTGCGGTCGGTGTAGGCCGACAGCGCGTCCCTCACCTGCTGGTCGGCCAGCGCGTAGAGCGGCTCGACCAGGTGCGTTTCGGCGAATTCCGGCCGCACCAGCATCTTGCGAGCCCGCTTGGCGATGTTCACCGCGTGGTCGGAAATGCGCTCGAGGTTCGCCGCCACCTTCATCGAACTGATCACCAGCCGCAGGTCGCTGGCCACCGGATGGAAGCGGACCAGGGTGTCCATCCCGATGCGGTCGATGCGCAGCTCCGCGTCGTCCACCTCGGTGTCGTCGGCGATCACCGCGCGGCATTTCTCGATGTCCCGGGTGAACAGGCCCTCCATCGCCCGCTCCAGGTTGAAGCGGGCCTGGCCGGCCATCGCGATGACCTCGGTGCGGATCAGGGTGATGGCCTGGTCGAACGCGCGGATGATGTGGGGCGATTCGGGTTGCATGGGGCAATGAAGATGCGGAGGGAGGAGAGCGAAAGGAGAAATCCTCAGCCGAAGCGGCCGCTGATGTATTCCTCGGTCTCGCGCTTGGCGGGGTTGGAGAAAATCTTGGTGGTCAGGTCGTATTCGACGAGCTCGCCGAGATAGAAGAACGCCGTGCGATCGGAAACCCGCGTCGCCTGCTGCATGTTGTGGGTGACGATGACGATCGTGAAGTCCTGCCGCAGCTCGCGGATCAGCTCCTCGACCTTGCTGGTGGCGATGGGGTCGAGCGCCGAGCAGGGCTCGTCCATCAGCAGGATTTCCGGCTTCACGGCGATCGCCCGGGCGATGCACAGCCGCTGCTGCTGGCCGCCGGAAAGCGCGAAGGCGCTCTCCTGGAGGCGGTCCTTGACCTCGTCCCACAGCGCGGAACCGCGCAGGGCGCGTTCGACCGCCTCGTCCATCACCTCCTGCCGCTTTTCGCCCTGGATCCGCAGGCCGTAGGCGACGTTCTCGTAAATGCTGCGGGGAAAGGGATTCGACTTCTGGAACACCATCCCGATCCGCCGCCGCAGTTCGACCGGATCGACCTCCGGGCTGTGGATCTCCACCCCATCGATGTGGATCGTGCCCTTGGTCACCCGCGCGCCGGGCACCAGGTCGTTCATCCGGTTGAAACAGCGCAGCAGGGTCGACTTGCCGCAACCGGAAGGACCGATGAAGGCCACCACCTCGCGCTCCGGCACGCGGAGATCGACCTCTTTCAAGGCGCGCGCATCGCCGTAGCAGAAATCCATGCCGGCGACCTCGATGACCGGGGTCGCGGCAGTGGCCGGGGACTGGGCGGGGTTGGATTGCATCAGCTGAATCGTCCGGAAATGTAATCTTCGGTCTGCTGCTCCCGCGGGTTCTCGAAGATCTGCATGGTCGCGCCGTACTCGATCAGGCGGCCCATGTAGAGGAAGGCGGTGCGGTCGGAGCAGCGGGTCGCCTGCTCCATGTTGTGGGTGACGATCACGATCGTGAACTGCCGCTTCAACTGGCGGATCAGCTCCTCGATCTTGAGCGTGGCGGTCGGGTCCAGCGCGGCGCAGGGCTCGTCCATCAGCAGGATCTCCGGCTGGTTGGCGATGGCGCGGGCGATGCACAACCGCTGCTGCTGGCCACCGGACAGGCCGAAGGCGCTCTGGTGCAGGCGGTCCTTCACCTCGTCCCACAGCGCGGCGGAACGAAGCGAGCGCTCGACCGTTTCGTCGAGTTCCTTGCGCTTGTTGCGGCCGGCGACGCGGAGGCTGAAGACCACGTTCTCGTAGATCGACTTGGCGAAGGGATTGTATTTCTGGAACACCATGCCGACCCGCTTGCGCAGCGAGATCACCTCGATCTTCGGATCGTAGAGGCTGGTCCCATCGAGCCGGATGTCGCCTTCGTGGCGGACGCCGTCGATCAGGTCGTTCAGCCGGTTCATGTTCCGCAGCAAGGTCGACTTGCCGCAGCCGGACGGGCCGATCAGGGCGGTCACCTGGCGGTCCGGGATGCTCATGTCGATGCCGTGGATCGCCTGCTTCTGCCCGTAGTAGAAGCTGAACTTGTCGATGCGGATGAAGTCCTCGCGGCTACCCGCGGGGGCGGTCGCAGGAGCGGTCCGGGATGGAGAATCAGAAGCTGCTGGTGGCATAGCGTTTCCGCAGGCGGTTCCGGAGGATGATGGCGGCGAGGTTCATCGCGACGACAAGGGTGATGAGCAGCAGGGTCGTGGCGAAGACCATCGGTTTGGCGGCTTCCGAATCGGGCGACTGGAAGCCGAGGTCGTAGATGTGGAAGCCGAGGTGCATGAACTTCCGTTCGGCATGGACGAAGGGGAAAACGGCATCGATCGGCAGCTCGGGGGCGAGCTTCACCACGCCGACCAGCATCAGCGGGGCCACCTCACCCGCGCCGCGGGCCATCGCGAGGATGACGCCGGTCAGGATGCCGGGCAAGGAGGCGGGCAGCACGACGCGCTGGATCATCTGCCACTTCGAGGCACCGGAAGCCAGCGCCGCCTCGCGCACCCCGCGCGGCACGGCGGCGAGCGCTTCCTCGGTCGCGACGATCACCACCGGCACGGTCAGCAGCGCCAGCGTGAGCGAGGCCCACAGCACGCCGCCGGTCTTGAAGGTGGCGTTCGGCAGCTTGTCGGAGAACAGCCACTTGTCGATCTCACCGCCGAGGAAATAGACGAAGAAGGCGAGGCCGAAGACGCCGAAGACGATCGATGGCACGCCGGCCAGGTTGTTGACGGAGATGCGGACGGCGCGGACCAGCGGTCCCTGCTTGGCATACTCGCGCAGATAGATCGCAGCCATCACGCCGAAGGGGGTGACGAAGAGGCTCATCACCAGCGTCATCACCACCGTCCCGAAGATCGCCGGGAAAACGCCGCCCTGGGTGTTCGCCTCACGCGGGTCCTCGCTGAGGAAATTCCAGGCCCTGCGGAGCATCTCCCCCACCCGCCCGAAGAAGCCGGTCACGTTGGGTTGATAAAGATGGATCAGCTCGCCGGTCGGCAGATCGAGCGTCCGGCCGTCGGCGGCGGTGACGGTCCACTTGTCGCGCTCCAGCTTCTCGCGAAGCTCCCGCGCTTCCGCCGCGAGGGTTTCGTAGCGGGCCTGGAGTTCCGCGCGGGCGGTGTCGATCGCCGGACCGGCCCCGTCGATCTTCTCGCGGATGCGCAGCGCTTCGAGCTCCTTGTTGATCTTGCCGATCTCGCCGCGTTCGACCTTCCGCAGATCCTCGCGGGTTGCATCGCCTTGCTCGACCAGGGCGTCGAGCTGCTGGCGGAAGTCCGGGGCGGTGGCGGCGATCCGCTGGCCGTCATGAAGCACGATGTCGCCCGGCCGGCCGATGACGTTGCCGCCTTCCAGCCGCTCGATCAGCCACAGGTCGGTGGGCTGCGAGGTCGACTGGATCTCGGCGCGGTCGATGAAGACGAAGGTGTCGCCGTTGAGTTCGCGGTTGCCGCGGAAGACCTGGATCTCCTCGTGCCGCACGCCCGCCGAGTCGCGGCGCTCGCGCTCCTGGACGATGAAGCCGGCGGTGGTGATCGCCTCGCCCGCGCGGGTGCTTTCGATCTGCACCAACTGCCGCGGCCAGAACGAGCCGGTGCCTTTCACCAGCACCAGCAGCAAGAGACCGACCACCAGCGTGACGCCGATGCTGAGGCCGGCGGCGGTCAGCCAGACCCAGGGCTCGCCCTTGCGGGAGCGGCCGGTGGTGGCGAAGGATTTCAGGTGGGCGGCCATCAGACGACTTGGTTCTTCTCGCGGAGGCGCTGGCGCAGCACTTCGGCGAAGGTGTTGAGCACGAAGGTCAGGGAGAAAAGCACCAGCGCCCCGAGGAACAGGGTGCGGTAGTGGGTCGATCCGGGCGCCGCTTCAGGCAGCTCGACCGCGATGTTCGCCGACAGCGTGCGCATGCCGGAGAAGATGTTCCACTCGGTGACCGGCGTGTTGCCGGTGGCCATCACCACGATCATCGTTTCCCCGACCGCGCGGCCGAAGCCGATCATCAGCGCGGAGAAGATCCCCGGCGAAGCCACCGGGATGACGATGGTGCGGACCACCTGCCAGCGGCTGGCACCTAGGGCGGAAGCGGCGGCGGTGAGGGTTTTGGGCACGTTGGACAGGGCGTCCTCGGAGATCGTGAAAATCACCGGGATCACCGCGAAGCCCATCATGAAGCCGACCACCAGCGAGTTGCGCTGGTCGAAGGAAGTGCCGGTCGCCTGCGGCCACCAGAGGCGGAAGTCGGCGATCTCCTTGCCGGTGCCGGGCTCCTGATAGACGAAGAGCAGCTTCTCAAGCACCGGGCCCAGCGACCAGGCCAGCCAGCCGGTCGCGAACATCAGCGGCAGCAGCACCAGCCACTCGCGGCCGTTCTCGAAGCGCGCCCGGACCTGGATCGGCTGACGGCACCAGATCCACCCGGCGGCCAGCGCGGTGAGCGGCAGGGCGATGACCAGCAGCAGGATCGACGGGACCTTCTCCTCGATCAGCGGCGCGAGCCAGATCCCGGCGAGGAAGCCCAGCACCACGGAGGGCAGCGAGGCCATGATCTCCATCGATGGCTTGAGGATGCGCTTGGTGGCGGGCGGCAGGAAATTCGCGGAGAACAGCGCGGCCAGCAGCGCGACCGGGACGGAGAAAAGCAGCGCGTAGAGGGTTCCCTTCAGCGATCCGACAATCAGAGGGATCAGTGAAAGCTTCGGCTCGAAGTCATCGGTGCCGCCGGTCGACTGCCACTGATAGACCGGCTCCGCGCCGCCTTCGTACCAGACCTTGCCGAAGAAAGCGCGCCAGCCGGCATCGGGGTGGCGGTCGTGCAGGGTGAAGCGCTGGATCTGCCCCTCGTCCCCGGCGATGAAGAAGTGCTCCGACTTGCCGTCGATCGCCGCCAGCACCGGCGTGAACGGCGCGCGGCCCTCCCAGCGGGTCTCGCCGGAAGTGAGGTGACGGACGGTCAAATCGCCGCCGGCCCCGGTCAGGAAGCTCTTGTTGCGCGAACTCGGCGCGAACACCGCCACGCCTTCGCCGATGTCGCCGAACTCCTTGATGCGCGCGAACTGCCGCTCGCCATCGCCCTCCGCGGGTCGGACCAGGCTGTAAACCGCCTGCTCGCCATCGGGCGCGGTCACGGCCACCGAAACGCCGCCGAACAGGTAGTCCATCCGTGCCGGCGCGCGGTTCTCGAAGGGGTTGAACTTCTGCCGCAGCGAGACTTCGCCGCCTTCCGTCTTGAAATAACTCACCGTCCCGCCGGCATCCGCCACCAGCACGCCCGATCCGTTCTGCGAGGCCACCACGGTGACCACACCGGCGGCGATTTCCGCGGTCACGTCGGACTCACCGAGCAAGCCCAGCTTCCCCTGACCGACCAGCGAACGCTTCTGACCGAGCCGCAGGATCGAAACGGTCTCCTTCCCCCCGCCGCGGACCACCGCGAGCACCCGCACCGCGCCGCCGTCGCCGTACGACAAACGCCGTACTTCCCCCGTCCCGGTCTGCGGCTGGAACCACGGCTCGGCCTCGATCGCCGGCTCCAGGGTGCGCTTGCCCGCCTCGTCGAAATTGGCCTGGTATTTCACCAGGAAGGACCCCACCCGGCCGTCCTGAAGGCCGAGCGCGACCCGCTGCTTGACGGGATCGTAGGCCACGGCCGTCACCACCATCCCCTCGAGCCCCGGCACCGCGAGATTCCGGCGCTCGCCGTTGGCGACGTTGACGAAGCTGACCTCGTCGCCCCCGGCATAGAGGAAGGGCATCTCACCCCACTCGTCGACCCCCAGCACCTGCGGCGCGGGCTTCACCGCGGGCAGGACTTCACCCGCCTGGACGTCCGCCTTCGAGAACAGCGGGATGATCTCTTTGACGATGAAAAGAAAGATCCCGAAGACCGCGACGATTACGGCCAGCCCGCCGACCCGAATGACCTGGGTCATCGCCCGGTCGAGCAACAAGGTTCCCCGAGCGACGTCGAATCGCTTGGGATCGGGCGGCGGAGGGTCCCCGGGGAAATTCATAGGCTCTTGGAAAAGCGGAGGCCGCTCGACAGGGCGGGCGGGTCCCGGCGAACCGGCAACGCGCGCCACTGTCGATAATCGGCCTCCGCGGTCAAACCATCCTTACTTCGAAAGGGAATCCACGACTTCCTTCGCCACTTCGGCGGGCATCGGATAGTAGCCGTCCTTCTCGACGATTGCCTGGCCTTGCTTGGACAGCACGTATTTCAGGAATTCCAGCGTCCGGGGATCCAGCGGCTGGCCGGGCTTTTTGTTGACCGCCACCAGGAGGAAGCGCGCCATCGGGTAGTCGCCGCTCAGGCAGTTCTCGTAGTTGGCATCGTAGAAAGTGCCGTCGTCGCCCGCCAGCGGCAGGGCGCGGACCCCTGCGGTCTTGTAGCCGATGCCGGAATAGCCGAGCGCATACTGGTCGCCGCCGACGCCTTGGACCACCGCGGACGAGCCGGGCTGCTCCTTGACGGTCGGCTTGTAGTCGCCCTTGCCCAGCGCGTGCTCCTGGAAGAAGCCGTAGGTGCCGGAGGCGGAATTGCGGCCGTAGAGCGAGATCGCGCGGCCCTTCCAGGCGTCGAGACCGAGCTGGCCCCATTCGGTGATGTCGCTGCCGCCGAGCTTGCGGGTGCCGGAGAAGATTCCGTCCACCTGCTTCAGGCTGATGCCCTTGAGCGGGTTGTCCTTGTGGGCGAAGACGGCCAGCGCGTCGATCGCCACCTTCACTTCGGTCGGCTTGTAGGAGAACTTCTTCTCGAAGGCGTCGATCTCCTCCGCCTTCATCGGCCGGCTCATCGGGCCGAGCTGGGCGGTGCCGAGGATCAGGGCCGGCGGAGCGGTGGAGGTGCCCTTGCCTTCGACGGCGATGGTCACGTTCGGGTAGTACTTCTTGAAGCCTTCCGCCCAGAGGGTCATCAGGTTGTTGAGCGTGTCGGAGCCCACCGAATTGATGGATCCGGAAATGCCGCTGACCTGCTTGTACTCCGGGAGCGCGGGGTCGAGGTTGCTTTCCGCAGCGAAGCTGGTGCCGAGGGTGACGGCCAGGGTGGTGATGAAGAGGCGGTTCAGTTTCATGTTCGTTGGATTCGGTTTTTGGTGTGCCGAAACGATTCCGGCGAGAGATGTGGAAATGCTCCTGCGGTGGCGATGATCGCTTGGTGACGAGCTTGTCACCGGAAACGACGCGGCATGTGGCCGATCCGTCACCGGCAGGATCGAAGGGAGATTCGCGAGGGGGCTTGGCATGCTCGAGGATCGGGATTTTCGCGCCACAAGCGACGCTCGGCGGCATGGATGCCAGTCCTCGCGAGAAGGTCCACCGGCTCTCTGTGACAGCTTCGTCACAGAAAGCCCACCTCCCCCATCACCCGAATCAACTCAAACCCCTTTCCCCCAGAGCTTTGCGATGTTTTGCACTTGTGTGACGGGACTGTCACACAAGGATTCTGTCACACGATTGTCACACTCGCTGGATTCCCCCCGGCGCTACGGAAGACCTTCCAAAGCTCAACCAGAACCTGCATCCCATCCCGATCCACCCTGCTCCAGCCTCCCAGATCGCCCGGAATCCGGGTATCCGAGGCATGATAGCCAAACACCGAATGCCAAACGCGCGTCGTCTCCGTCACGGAACCCATCCACACATGAAAAAAGCCATCCAACTCCCGCTCGCCCTGGGTCTGACCCTCGGACTTCATGCTCCCGCCATCGCCGGCGAGGAAACCGCCGCCCCCGCCGCCTCACCGGCGGCAGCATCCAATCCGGGCGACTGGTGCACCTGGCTCCAGAGCAAGCCCGGCACCCTCTACAAGAACCCGGAGAACCCGTTCCTCCAGGGCGTCCATATCGGTGGACGTTTCCAATACCAGGCCTCCTACATTGATGGCGAAGACGCCAACGGCCGCGATTTCAACGACTCCTACGACGAATACCGCCGCGTCCGGATCGAGTCCAAGATCGACTTCCTCCAGTTCTTCAGCGCCAACATCAAGCTCAACATGGTCAACGACGGCCGCTCGTCCGGCAACGACCTGGACTGGGGCTACGACACCTTTGACGAGGCGGTCTTCACCTTCGACATCAAGAAGGCCTTCGGTGCCGGTGCGCTGGACGCCCTCAAGGTCAACTACGGCCGCTTCAAGTTCAACATGACGGAGGAAGTCCACATGTCCTCGAAGGAAATCTACACCGTCGAGCGCTCGGCCATCGCCAACAAGCTCTACGGCGCCAACAGCCGCCCGACCGGCGTCACCGTCGACGCCGCCATGGGGAAATGGTCCGGCACGGTGGGCGTCTTCAGCGGCGAGGATGACTCCGAGTTCATCGGCGGCTGGAATGACGGTCTCGCCTACTACTTCTCGGTCGCCCATGAGACCAGCGACGAGTGGCGCCTCATTCTCGACTTCGTGGCGAACGACCCCTCCGGAACCGACGATTACCTCGGCTACGACTGGGCCACGGCCTTCAACGCGGTCTATGAAAAGGACCGCTTCGGCTTCCTCTCGACCTTGGTGATCGGGGAAAACTCCGACGGAGTCGTCAACCGCGACGGCAGCTTCCACGCCCTCGTCGCCATGCCTTGGTATTGGGTGATCGAAAACCGGCTCCAGGCCGTGGTGCAGTATCAGTATGCCGGTTCGAGCGAAAGCGAGGGCATCCGCACGAACAGCCGCTACGTCCGCTCGCAGCACAGCCCGGGCGTCAACGTCAACGGCGGTCGCGGCGATGAGCTTCACACCCTCTACGCGGGGCTGAACTACCACATCTGCGGGGACAACGCCAAGATCATGGGCGGCGTCGAGTATGCTTCGCTGGACACCCCCCGGGGCGACGTGAACGCCCTGACCTACCTGATCGCCTTCCGCACCTTCTTCTGAAGCCGCCTGTTTTTCGCATCCCGGTTGTTGCTGGCAACCGCCCTGAAAAGGGCGGTTGCTTCGTTTTCAGGCGGTCCGCGCGGCAGGCCGGAGGGCCACCGTCGTTCCCAGCCGCCCGGCTCAAAGCGCCGCCAGACTCGCCGCCGCCACCGCCTGGCCATGGCGCTTGGTCTTTTCGTCCGGCACCACCAGCCGGATCCGCAGCTCGGGGAAATCGGTCGCCAGCACCTTCTCGGCCTCCGCGATGATCACGTCGCCGCCTTCGCCGGAAGTCACCCGGCCGAGGATCAGCAGGCTGCGGATCTCGTAGAAATCGGCGTAGTGGGCGATGGCGTAGCCGAAGCAGGTGCCGATCGTTTCGTAGATCTTCCGCGCCCGATCGTCGCCGGCCTTCATCGCCTTCTGGACCTCGACGAGCTGCTCGGGGAAAGGCATCGCGCCGAACTCGAAGCCGGCCGCTTTCGCCAGCCGCGCGACGCCTTGCTGCGAGAAAAACTGCACGCCGCACCCCTCGTCGCCGCTCCACTCGTCCTTCGGCCCGTTCTCGCGGTAATCCACTGGCGCGAAGGCCAGCTCGTTGAGCCAAGGACGGATCGAGCCGTTGGGATCGACGTAGCCCGCCGCCTCGCTGGTGCCCATCGCCACGCCGAGCACGGCGTTCTCGTTGAGCGACATCGAGCCCGCCAGCGCGGTCACCTCGCCGTCGTTGACCACCTCGAAAGGGATGCCGTTCCAGCGGTCCTTCAGTTCGAAAAACATCCGCTTGATCCGCGACTCGAAGTCCGCCTCGGAGACCCCGCGGAACAGCGAGGCCGCGCGGACCTCGTTGTTGACGTAAACCCCGGCCGAGCTGCCGCCGATGGCATCGACCCGCGGCAAATGCGCCGCCGCCCGCATCAGCGAATCCTGCACGCCCTCGATATGATAGTCCGGATCGCTCTGGAAATACGGGTCCCAGACGATCTCTTCGGAAAACACCACCTCGCCATCAATCACCGCCGCGCACTTGCGGTCGGAGCCGCCGAGGTCGAAGCCGATCCGGCAACCGTCCAGGTGGCGGCCGAGCGCCATCGCGTCACCCGCTTCCGCCGGCAGGTCGCCGGCAGCCACCGCTTCGAAGGTCAGCGCCTCGCCGAAGATCTTCTTCCCGATGAAATTGCCGTCGAACTCGCGCGCCCCGCCCGGACCGTAGATCGCCGCGAGGGCCGGCACCAGTTCCGGCGCGCCGGCGATCCGGACGCGGCTGCCGCCCTTCTGCCAGAGCAGGAATTTCAGCACCCGCTCGACATAGCGCAGGGTCGTCGCGGCGTGTTCGGGCGCATCGGGAAGCAAGGGCGAGCTCCAGCGGAAGGCCGTGCCGTCCTCACGGACCAGTGCGAGTTCGAGCGACCGGCAGCCCGGCGACGCCAGGGCCTCCGCACGGTAGGCCCGGTTCCAAGTCACGGCCGGCACGAAGCCGGGATCGAGCACCGGGACGCAGGATGCGGAGAGATCGGAAAGGCGGGAGTCGGCACTGGCAACTGTCATGGATGCCGGCGAGTCAGCGTGAAATCCCTCATGAAGGGAATGATTTAATGCGCAGGACTTCCCCGGATTTGCGAAACCCACCTCCCTCTGAAGCCCCTCCCGGCAACAGATTTCTTGTTGCAAATCCGTCTCAACTGGATGACGCTCCACCCGATGCCTCTCGCGACGGCCAACGATCTCCAGACCGACAGCCTGCTCAGCCTGAGCCAGGCCAAGGTCGGCTGCGATTTCCGGATCCGTTTCCTCAAGGGTCCGGCCTGCGAGCAGCTCCGCCAGCTGGGCTTCTGCGAAAGCCTCCAGGTCCGCAAGCTGGCCGATGGCCGCAACCTGATCTGCTCGGTCTGCGGCACCCGCCTCGCCCTGAGCCGCGAGCTGGCCAACCAGGTGATGGTGGCCGTCGCCTGATTTTCCGCGATGCCTGACGACATCGAAACGATCGCCCTGGCCGGCAATCCCAACGCCGGGAAGACCACGCTCTTCAACGCCCTCACCGGCGCCAACCAGCAGGTCGGCAACTACGCCGGCGTGACGGTCGAGCGGAAGTCCGGCGAGTTCTTCACGCCCCACGGCCGCAAGCTCCGCGTGACCGATCTCCCCGGCTGCTACTCGCTCGAAGGCGGCAGCCCCGACCAGCGGATCGCCCGCCAGGTGCTGCTCGGCGAGATCGAGGGCGAACCCCGGCCCGACCTCGTGGTCTGCGTGGTCGATGCCTCCAATCTCGAACGCCACCTGGTGCTCGCGCTCGAAGTCATCGAGCTCGGCCTGCCGGTGGTCATCGCGCTCAACATGGTCGATGTCGCCGAGCAAGCCGGCATCCGCCTCGATCCCGCCAAGCTTTCCGAAGAACTCGGCGTGCCCGTCGTGCCGCTGCAGGCGAACGCCGCGAAAGGCATCGTCGAGCTCAAGCAGGCGCTCCGCCACCCCTTCCCCGCCGTTCCCGATTCGACTTGGAAGAGCGGTCCCGCCGAACAACTCGCCGAGCGCCGCCGCGGCCGCGTCTATCAGATCTGCGAAGTCGCCGCCCGACGGCCCGACGGCCACACCAGCACCGTCTCCGACAAGCTCGACCGCTGGCTGCTGGATCCGGTCTGGGGCTGGGTCGCTTTCATCGGCATGATGCTTCTGGTCTTCTGGTCGATTTTCTCCTTCGCGGCGATCCCGATGGGCTGGATCGAGTCCCTGCAAGGCCTGCTTGCCGAAAAAGTCACCACCTCGATGGCCGACGGCGACCTCCGCGGCCTGCTGGTCGACGGCATCATCGGCGGCGTCGGCAGCGTGGTGATCTTCCTGCCGCAGATCCTCCTGCTCTTCTTCTTCATCGGCCTGCTGGAAAGCTCCGGCTACATGGCCCGCGCCGCTTTTCTCATGGACGGCCTGATGGGCAAGGCCGGCCTCAGCGGCAAGGCCTTCCTGCCCCTCTTCAGCTCCTACGCCTGCGCCATCCCCGGCGTCATGGCGACCCGCACCATCGACTCCGCCAAAGAGCGGCTGGTCACCATTTTCGTCGCGCCGTGGATGAGCTGCTCGGCCCGCCTGCCGGTCTATCTCGTGCTGGTGCCGCTGCTGTTAGGCGGACAAATCGGCGGCCTTCAACAGGCGGTCATCTTCCTCGGCATCTACGCGCTCGGCACCGCCAGCGCGCTCGTCGTCGCCCGACTGCTGCGCGGCAAACTCGGACCGGACCAGGTCAAGCAGCACTTCATGCTCGAACTACCGCCCTACCGTGCGCCACAATGGAGTTATGTCTTCCGCCACGTCGCCGGCCGCGGCTGGTCCTTCCTGCAGAAGGCCGGCACGCTGATCCTCGCGATCAACATCCTGCTCTGGGCGGCACAGACTTATCCGAAATCCGCCAGCGAGGACCCCGCCGAGCAGCTCGCCCACAGCGTGATGGGCCGGGTCGGCAAGGTGGTCGAACCACTGGTCACCCCGCTCGGCCTGGACGGCCGCACCGGCACCGCCATTCTGACTTCCTTCGCCGCACGGGAGGTCTTCGTGTCCTCGATGACCCAGCTCTTCCACGTCGCGGAAGGCGAGACCGACGAGGAGACCTGGACCGCCTTGCGCCATCAGCTCGCCGCGGAAACCTGGCCCGACGGCCGCCCGATGTTCACGATTCCTGCTGTGATGGCGCTGCTGGTGTTCTTCATCTACGCCCTGCAATGCCTCCCCACCACCGCCGTCGTCGCCCGCGAGTCCGGCTCCTGGAAATGGGCGGCAGGGCAGTTCGTCTTCATGAGCGCCTTCGCCTGGTTCGCCGCCTTCGCGGTGTATCAGATCGGCTCGATCTTCCTCTGACGGGACCGCCGGTTCCGGTCTGGCAGGGCGAACACCATCCGGTACGTTGAATCCGGACTTCCGTCCTCCCGATCGGATGTCATAGCTTCACCCGATATGAATGCCCGGGTGAGCCCCCTGCTGATGACCGCACTTCCCTTGGCCATGATCCTCGCCGGATGCGGACCGCTGACACCGCGTCCGGATTACTGGCTCACGCACAAGAAGTCCGCTTGGGGAAGCGTCGAACGCGAGGCCCCCTATGTCCTCCTCAAGGATTACCGGACCAGTGTCCCTTCGAACGGCCTCCGGCTGACGTGGTTTCCGAAAATGGATGACGTCGGGGTTCTCCCCAAAGGCACCCGGATTCAGTTCACGGGCTTCAACGTCGCCCGAAACGTCTGCGGAGCCCAGGCCTTCGTTTATGCGAAAGTGCTGAGCGGTCCCCACGAGGGAAAAACCTTCAGCGGCATCGGATTGGTGGAGACTTCGGTCAACCATGCAAAGCGGCACGCGCGGATCGTCCAAATCAAGGAGGACGCCATCGAACCCCTTCGTTGAGATGCATCGCGGGCTCCCCGGCTCTTCCTTATCCTCCGACCTCCCCGCTCGTTGAGATTGAAGTTTACCGGACCGGCACCATCTTCCTCCTCAATGAACGACTGGCAAACCTGGGGCGCCCTCGCCGCCGTGATCCTCGCGGTCCTCTTCCTCGCCGCAAGAGCAACGCGGGGAAAGAAGAAGCCCTCCTGCGGTCACGGCTGCGGCTGTGACAAGAAGTGATCTCCGCTATTTCCCCACCGGCCCGATGTATTCTTTCGCGATGACCACGTTGTCGAAGCTCACCACGTTCACCGGGTTCTTCGTCCAGCGGTCGGTGATGTAGCTTTCCAAGGTCAGCGCGTTGGCTTTCAGCGTCGGGCTCTTGCGCCAGTTGATGCCCTTCCAGTGGCCTTGCAGCTTGCCGTCGATCCAGAACGCCTGCTCGCCGTCGGGCTGGCCGGGTGTGTTGTGCTTCAGCATGAACTCGACGCAGATCCAGCGCTCCTTCGGGATCACCGGGGCGGTCGGAACTCCGAAGGAATTGCCCCAGTATTTCCCGTCGCCGGAGACCGCCATCCCGTGCCAGTAGCTGTAGAAATTCCAGCGGCCGGGCGGCGGGAACTTGCCCCAGTTGCCCCACGGCTCGATCCCCGTCGAGAAGCGCTCCGTGCCCTCCGGCTTGATGCCCGCCTGACCGAAGCCGCTCCACTTGTCCTTCCCTTGCAAGCCCTTGTTCGCCCGCAGCCTGACGAAATGGTGGACGTAGTCGCAGCCGGCATCGAAGCGCGTGTAGAAGCGGATGAAGAGCGTGTCGGAAGGATCGAACCACTTGGTGAATCCGCCGCCGGTGTCCGTCGCGAGATGCGCCTCGACCCGCACGCAGCGCTTGCCGAGCCCCGCGTCTTGGCCGGGGTCGGCGAACGAAAGCACCTTGCCGTCCTTGTTGCCGGTTTCGTCCCAGCCCTCGCCGAGTTTTCCGGCTTCGAAGTCGTCCATGAAGATCACCGCGGCGTGATCCTTCATCGCCGCATCCGCCTTGAACTCCGCCGCAAAGCCCGGACCCGAGGGCAGCGTGCCGTTAGACGCCAGGTTCGCCTTGCCTTCCGGATCGCCACCGGCCGCGGCCACCCCGCAAAGCGCCGCGGCGAAGCCACAGCGGAAAAACAAGGCGGCCCCGGCAAGAGGAAGATCCAGCGGACGATTCATCCGCCGATCCTCCACTCCCGGGGCCGCACTTGTCAAAGTTCCTTCCCGGCGATCAAGGCGTCACCAGCTCCGGCGCCGGGCGCTCTTTCGGCTTCGGCTCCTTGCCCTTGCACGTGGCCAGCCACGCGACCAGGTCGCGCAGCTCGACCGGCGTGACCAGCGCGCCCATCGGCGGCATCGCGGAGACCGGCGGGGTCATCGACTCAATGTCCCCCTTCTTCACCCGCAGCACCTTGCCGTTGCTGTCGACATCGACGTGCTCCGCGGTATCCGCCAGCAGGATCCCGGCGACGCTCTTGCCACCTTTCAAGGTCACCGCGGTGATGCCGTAGCCGACCGCCACCTTGGCTCCCGGATTGACCAGCGACTCGAGGTGGAACTTCGCGTCGCCGCGGTTCCCCACCGCCACCAGGCTCGGGCCGGCTTCTCCGCCGCCGTGACCGCCACCGGCGGCATGGCAGCGCATGCACTGGGCCTGCGGCTGGGATTCGAAGATCTGCGCGCCCTTGGCCGGATCGCCGCCTTCCAGCGACGCGAGATACGGTGCCAGCGGGTCTTTCGATGACGCCAGCGACGCCTTGTAGCCCTCAAGCGTCGACTTGACCGGGGCCTCGGACCGCTTGCCCGCGGCATCGACCAGTTCCAGCGCCGACGGCGACACGCCGCCCTTGGCCCGCAGGTTTTCCAGCGCCGCGGTGAACAGCGACTCGATCCCCGGCGCTTGAAGCTCCGCCGCCACCTTCCACGCTTCCTGCTGGCGATGCGCGCTGGCGTGGGACGTGGCGGATTTCAGCGGATCCAGCGCGGCCGCCGGCTGGGCGGCGGCCAGACGCTTGATCGCGCCGATCGCGAGGTCGTCGTCCTTGCCCTTGGCCAGGTCGGCCAGCAGCGCGTCCAGACCCGCCGGCTTGCGCCCGGCGTAGAGATCGAGGGCCTCGGACCGCGCGGCACCGGGCAGCGAGTCGTTCAAAACGAGGCCCTTCAGAAGGCCGTCGTCCACCCCGGAAAGATCGAGCTTGTATTGAATCACCAGCGCGAGCGCCGGCTCCGCCAGCTTGCCGCTCAACTTGAGCAACCCGCCCACCGCGGGGTTCAGCACGCCGCGGACCTTCACCGCGTCGCGCTCCGGCAGCGGGGCCACGTGGCCGAGCGACTGGTCGACCAGCGGCGGCTTGGTCCACAGACCGATCAGCCGCAGCGCCTCGGCGCGGGCCGGCTCCGGAGCCTTCTCGTCGAACACCACCGCGCCCACGCGGCGGAGGTTGTCATCATCGCCCAGGCGGAACGCGCTGTGGAGAAGCCGGCGCCAATCCATCGCGGTAAGACCTTCCGGCGGGGCGTCGAGCAGTGCGGCGACCAGCGGCCGGGCCTCCTCGATGCCCGCGTCGTGAATGCCGCGCAAGGCCTCCGTGGCGACCTTGCGATCGGTATCCTGGAGGAACGCGGCGATCATCGGGTCCTTCAGGCGGCGCAGGGCGATCACCCCGGCCAGCCGGACGGCCGGATCGGCGTGCTGGTTCAGCGCGGCCAACTGGCGCGGTTCGGAAATCAACGAGAGCGCGTACGATCCGGCGTGGCGGATATACGGGTCCTCGTTCTTCTCCAGCATTTTCCAAATCAGGGACATCGCTCCACGGCTCCCGGTGCGGGCGGCGGCGATCGCGGCGAAGGCCCGGACCCGCAGCGACTCGTCGGCCAGCAGGCGCGGGAACGGCAGGCTGTCACCCGGCAGACCGGATTCTCCGAGCACCTTGACCGCCTGGGCACGGACTTCGGCGTCCTTGTCGGAAGTCAGCGGCACCAGCAACTGGCGCGCGTTCTCACGGACCTGCCGGCCCGGCATGCTGGCGAAGCCGTCGGACGCGCCCGGCAGCACCGCCGCCCCACGGCGGGCCATCACTCCCAGACCCCAGATGCCATGCAGCCGGGTCAGCGTGTCCTTCCCGTCCTTGGCCGCCTTGCCGAGGACCTCCATCCCGTCGCTCTTGCGGGTCAAGGCGAGCTGGGCACGCAGGCGGACCCGCATGTCGGGGTGCGACAGCAGACGCTCCAGCGCCTGGCTGGTCCGCTTTTCAAATCCTTCGGCGATCAGCTCCGCGGCCTCGGCCGCCGCCTCCGCACGCCACGGCTTCTCGGCCTCCAGCGCATAAACCCGGCCGTCCTCGTGCGCCGTCCAGCCGCCGATGAAATCCGTCACCACCAGCTTGCCGTCCCACGAATACTCGACGTCGGTCACCGCGGCCCCCCAGTTCATCTGGCGCGAGTCGGCCAGCTTCATGCCGGCCCCCTCGGGCTCGACCTTGAACGACCAGATCCCGGAATTCGCCGCACCGCCGCGGTAGTCGCAGATCAGGAAGCGGCCGGCTTCCTCCTCCATGAAGCCCGCGCCCGGATGGTAGGTCAGCCCGGACGGCCCCGAGGTCAGGTTGGCCACCGGCGGCAGGATGTAAGCCGGCTGCGCGTCGTTGAGCGGCGCCCACATCTGCTCGTCCATCCAGCGGTTCGGCGGGCGCTCGTCCATCCCGATCTGGCGATGATGGCTGTGCAGCGCCTGATGACCCATCTCCCAGCCGGAATCCGCGCCCTCCATGATGTAAACGATCCGCGCCTGGTCGCCCTGGTCGGAGTTGTTGTCCACCGAGATGGCGTTGCCGAACTCGTCGAAGGCGATCTCCTTCGGGTTGCGCAGGCCGGTGTGGATGATTTCGAAATTCGTACCGTCCGGATCGAAGCGGAACACGCAGCCCTGGTCGGGATACTCGTACTTCTTGCCCTCCTTCGTGGTGAAATTCAGGCCGCGGTCGCCCAGCGTGCCGTAGATCCGGCCGTCGGGCCCGAGCGCGAAGCCGTTGAGATCGTGCCCGGAGAAGGAAACCCGCACGCCGAAGCCGTCGAACATCGCCTCGCGCTCGTCCGGCTGGTCCGCCTTACCGTCGCCGTTCTTGTCGCGCAGCGCCCAGATCTTCGGGATGCAGGCGACGAACACCGTGCCCTCGTAGGCGAAAACCCCGGCCGCCGGTCCATCGACCAGGTTGTCGAAGCCGGCCGCGAAGACCGATCCCGTCGCCGACTTGCCGTCGGCCCCCGGCTTGGAAAGCACCCGCACCCGGTCGGACACTTCGGTCAGGAACTGGATGGAGGACTTCGCGTCCTTGTCCTTCCACTTCTCGTGCATCTTCCGGCGGTCCTCCACCGTGCGCGACGAAATGTCATCAAGATACCAGTACAAGTGGTCGCGGTTGTCCGGCACCCCGTGGCGGAAGCGCGGCGTCTCGGTCACGTAAATCTCGCCCTTCTCCCCGAAGGCCAGCGCGGTCGGCGACATCACGCCCTGGTTCTTGTAGTCCGCCAAGATCGTCGCCTTGCTGCCGGCCGGAATGGTCATCCCGGCGATCACCGGGCTGCTCACCAGACCCGCCAGGTGGGGCTTGCCGCCCTTGGTCGAGGCCGGGAACTTCTGGTTCGCGTAGTCGGTCATCAGGAAATGATCGGCCGCGATCATTCCCCAGGACCCGCTCTCGTCATCGATCAGCCGGATCCGCGCGCTCTTGCCCTTGAATTCCGCGACCTCCCAGACCTGCGTCTTCATCTGCAGCGAGTTCTCGCCGGTCGATTCGCGGACCACCTTGCCGTCCACCAGCAATTGCGCCGCGGTCTTCCCCGGGTGCTTGCCTCCGGCGATCAGGAAACAGATGTAGGGATCGGTCAGCTTGAACTCCGGCGAGGTCAGCGTGCCCTTCGACGCGTCGCCGCCGTGCGCCGAGCAGGCCATCGACTCCTGGGCGTAGCCGGTCATTTCCCCGGTCAAGCCGTCCATCTTCGCCCCGCTCGGTGCCAACCCGAAGGCCGGGCCCTCGATCTTCCAGTCGCCGTAACCGTCGCCTTCGAAGGCTTGCAGGACTTTCGTGGCCGCCGGGGAGGTCCCCGTGGCGATCATCAGGCCGGTGGCACAAAGCAGTCGCGTTCTCATGGCAGCGGAAATAAGCGCCGCTCGGGAACTTGGCAACCATCCATCGGCAGGGGTCGGGGCAGGGTGTGACATGAACCGCCGGGACGTTCCCCGCCGCCCGCTTCTTTCAGGGATGGCGGAGGGAGGAACGGGCAGGTCACAAGGAGCCCGCCGCCGTCGCCGGCCGATTCAATCCTCCCGGAAAGCCCCGTTCCGCCACCGCATGACCCGCTCCGCCTTGCCGAAGCCCTGGCTTTTGCCTCTCCCGTCGGCGCGGCTGCTTTCCACGTAAGGACCTAAGGGCACTTTCGAGCCGGGTTCGTCGAAGCGGAAATACGCATCCCTGGGAATGCCGGGGGCCAATGCGCTATCGGTGATGTCGCGCCACTTGCCCTTCTCAAGGCGGTACACCCGGGTAAACCGCGCCGAAGGCGGAGTGCCGTCCGCGAAAGGCTGCGCTGCGTGCGAAGCGGCGATCGTGCGACCCTGCTCGTCCTCGAACAACCGCAGAAAGAACATCGAGTCCGCATCAATTCCCGTGTACGGATTGTCACTGGAATATTGGATCCGGCGGCTCGCCTCATCCATCGTGCCGGACTTCCGCGCCAGGTAGTTCCGCCTGCCATCCAGCGACATCCCGGCCACAGCATCCTCCGGCAAGGTCAGCACCGCCGTCCGCAGGTCGACCGGGGAGGCCGGCACCGGCATCTCCAACGGCGGCAGATTCCGGGCCACCTCGGATGCGGTCGACGGACTGGGATAAGACTCCTGGAGCGACGGGCTACACGAGCTGACTGCGAACAGTAGGAGGGCGAGGGTGGTGGATTGGGTTTTCATGGGTGATCGGAGCTTCGATAAATCTCACCGGACCGGCGGCGTGCCCAGCCCGGTGATTCAGACAGCCACTACTCTCGTTGCCGCAATTGGAATTCTTGGTATTTGTCCTTCTAAGGGCGCGTGCCGTCATTGGTTTCGATGAAGCGCTCAAGGGTGACCCTGTTCTCCAAATCGGCATCCTCGATCATCACCTCGCAGCAGAAAACCCCGCGAAGGTAGAGGACGGCACCATCGGGAAATTCGAATCTCGTGCATCCGATGTCGTGGGTCCGGTGATGCGAATGAAACCAGAACTCAACCTCTTCGCCACTTCCCAGCTTGAGCAAACCCACCTGGCAATCCGTATCGGACGGGCAACTGAAGACTTGCGATCCATAAACCAGGTCATTCTCATGTTCTGACGGCTGAATTTCGGCGGCGGCCCGGTCGACGGCTCTCCGACTCGCGTCAGGATCCCCGGAACATGCCGCGGCGAGCAGCGTGAGAGCCGCGAGGAGAAGCTTTTCCATTCGCAACACCATCGATTGGGAACCCACTACTGCGAGCGCCCCTCCGGTTCAGGTTGAGGGTTCTCGCCATCCTCCGGCTTAGAATCGGGGAGGACGGCAGGTGGTTCTGCGCCGGCCGCATCGGAGATGGTGGTGAAATGCCGCAGCAATGACCCCATCGCCATCCGCTCGAACCCGTCTTTCTCGCCCAACCACTTGTCGGCATCCTTCAGAAATCCGGGGTCCGACGATCCAAACGATTCAACACATGCCGCCCTGAGGAACCGAACCAATCGGGCCTCATCCTCGCTTGCACGGGCAAACGTGGTTTTGAGGCCTTTCTCCCCTGCACGGAAAGTAAGAAGACCGCCACCGTGCTCCTCTCCGAAATCCTTGCTCAGGAAGTGGACGAAGCTCTGCTTCCCTTTGGAGTCACGAAGCACCACCGACACCGAACCGCCGGTCTGGTCGCCATCAAGGAAATAGGTGGCCTTCTCGACCTTCAAAGGCCCGACCAATCGAAACACAAACGGCTCCGCACCCAGGGTTACGCTTGCAACCAGTGACAAGAGCAAGGTGATCTTTTTCATATGAGAAGCGTTGGGCAATCCAGCGCCTGACCAGAGGCAAGGCGTCGAATGTGGGATGCGGGGGCAGCGATCATCGCGGATTGAATCAGGAGTGGGCAACCGTCAGGAGTGACGTCTTGTTGGAGGCTTCTTTCCGCGTCGCTCCCAGTAAATCGCATTGAGCTTCGCCTCAGAAGGAATGAGCTTATCCCGCCTTTCCATCGGCTGTTTGATGGTTTTGATGTCATACCAGACCTCCGCCTCATCCAGGCATTCGAGTTCAAGAAGGTCCTTCACGCCGACGAATTCAAAAAGCAATGGGTTGCCTGCCTCAGCTCTTCCATCGAACTCAGATTCCTTGCCGTATGCCTTTGCCTTGCGAAGGGCCGACTCCGCATTCCGGGCGAACAGAACGATCAATCGCTCCTCGCACCGCCGCATCACATCGCTCTGGCCGTTGCCAAGATCGGCACGGTATTGGAAGAGCAGCATTGCGGAATATCGTTTCATCATCTTTTCCAGACGTTAGTTGTGGTGGCACGGCGACCCAGCGTTCACAGAGCGAAGCGAACGAGGGAGCTTGTCCGCCGTTGCCACCCTTGACGTGTTTGGCAAGTTGAGTCCCCTCTTCAAAGCAATGACGGTGGATCTTCGTAAAATCGGGAGAGGCGAAGTCGGCGGTAAAGGTAAACAGCCGCAACCCATGCCAAGAGACAAAGTCCGGAATCCGCCCACAGTTGCACGCTCGCAAATAAAATCGAGACGGGAAGCAGCATCCATCGGCTCAACCATAGGCCTCCGATACTCACGAAGAATGAGAGCAACAGTGGAACGTAGACAAGGGACCGCCATAATATCGACCAGCAGGCGCCGATATCCGATTGTGAGTTCTGGTGGGAGGATCTCATTTTCTGGCGAACAGTTTTGTCAACCGACCGGCCGGAATTGCGCCTTGTTCACCGACCGGCCGGCGGACAAAGGAAATCCCGACAAGGAAGCAACCAGTCTCGGGAATATGGTTCATCCCCGGCACGCTAGCCCTCCGCCGGCCTCAACCCAAGGCCAAAAGCCTGACGCAGCCGCCGCTTGCGCTTCCGGCGGACTTGGCGACACTCTGCCCCGCAGCCCATGGCCGAAGCCCCACCGGAGCAAACGATCCTCATCGTCGATCAAGACCACGACTTCCTGGAGTGGGCCACGAAGCATTTGGCCGCGAACGGCCTGCGCATCCTCCGCTGCGACAACGCCGACAACGCGGTGAAGGTGGCCGAGAAGACCGCGGTCGACCTGGTCATCGCCGACATCCAGCTCCAGCCTTTCGACGGCCTGGAGCTGATGTCCCGCATCCGCCAGACCTCGCCCAACACGCTGGTGATCCTGACCACCGGCTTCCCCAGCACCGGCCAGGTGATCGAGGCCACCCAGCGCGGCGCGCACGATGTGATGCGCAAGGAAGCCCTGCCCTTCGAGCTCCGCCCGGTGGTCGAAAGCGCGCTGCAGATCGTCGAGGACCGCCGCTCCGCCGACCAGCCGGCCGCCGACATGCCCGCCCTCGACGGCCGGGTGAAGATCATCGGAGTCTCCCGCGCCTTGCAGGACGTTTTCAAGATCGTCGGCCGCGTCGCCCGCTCCGACGCGCCGGTCCTGGTCACCGGCGAAAGCGGCACCGGTAAGGAACTGGTCGCCAAGGCCATCCACGAATACTCGCCGCGCCGGCAGCAGGAACTCATCGCGATCAACTGCGGCGCGATCCCGGAGAACCTGCTCGAGAGCGAACTTTTCGGCCACGAGAAGGGCTCCTTCACCGGGGCCATCGCCCGCCGCGCCGGCCGCTTCGAGCAGGCCGATGGCGGCACGCTGTTCCTCGACGAGATCGGCGACATGCCGCTGTCGGTGCAGGTGAAAATGCTGCGCGTCCTCCAGGACGGCACCTTTTCCCGCGTCGGCTCCAACGAGACCCTCAGCGCCGACGTCCGCATCGTCACCGCGACCAACAAGGTCCTTTCGACCGAAGTCGCCGCCGGCCGCTTCCGCGAGGACCTCTACTACCGCCTCAACGTCGTCGAAATCCGCCTGCCCCCGCTGCGCGAGCGCGCCGAGGACATCCCGCTGCTGGCCGAGTTCTTCCTCCAGCGGATCACCCGCAAGAACGGCATGGCGCGCATCCGCCTGTCCGCCGAAGCCATTTCCACCCTCCAGCAGCACCGCTGGCCGGGCAATGTCCGCGAGCTGGAGAACACCATCGCCCGCGCCTGCGCCCTGGCTTCATCCACCGTGCTGCTGCCCGCCGACATCCCGCTGGCCGCCGCCCCGGGATCGGAGAAAGGCGCGATCAAGCAGTCGATCGACCGCCTGCTCGACACCGTGCCGGCCGGGGAGAATGCCATCGCCTGGTTTGCCCGCGAGCTGGCCGCCTGCGCGCTGGACCGCCACGCGGGCGACCTGAAGGAGGCCGCCTCGGCGCTCGGGATCGGCACCACCGACCTCCGCAAGATCCTCGCCGACGGACCCGCCGGTGCCCTGGAAGCCGCCCGGGCCGGCCATTGATCGGCCGACTCGCCGCTGGCCATCCGCCCCGCCCCGCGCTAGCCTCCCCGCATGTTCCGCCGCCCTTTGCTCGCCCTCCCGCTGGCGACCCTCCTCTGCACCGCGGCCGCGGCGGCCCCGGCAACCTACCGCGAGGGGCTCGATGCCCTGTCCGCGCGGCTTTGGGAAGTGGCGGCGGCCCGCTTTGAAACCGCGCTGGCCGCGCCCGACCTCGACCCGAAGACCCGCCCCGAAATCCTGCTGCGCCTGGCCGAATCCCGCGTCCGCAACGGCGAGCCGGAAGCCGCGCTCAAGGTGCTGGCCGATCCCACCCTCGCCGGGCGGCCGGAGCTGCCGTTCTGGAAAGCCCAGGCGCTCGCCGCGGCGGGCCAGTTCAATGACGCGCTAACCCTCCTGGATGACCAGGCCACCGCCGCCAGCGCCCCGCATTTCCGCGAAGCCCTCTTCACCCGTGCCGCGCTGAAGCAGGCGCTGGGCGACCTGACGGGAGCGGTCGATGCCCTCGCCGTGCTGGTCAAGGACCGCGACGCCGGAACCGCCCTGCGCGCCCGGCTCCAGACCGCCGAGATCCTGCTCGACCTCGGCGAGGCCGAAAAAGCCCTGACCGCCACCCCGCCACCGACCGCCAAAATGACCCCGGTGCAGGCGGTGAGGGCCGATCTTCTCCGCGCCCGCGCCCAGTTGGAAAAGGGCGAGCACCAGGCCGCCGCCGGAATTTTCACCGCCCTCCTGCAGAAGGAGGATCCCGCCTTCAAGGCCGTCCAGCACGACGCCGCCGTCGGACTCGCCCGCGCCCAGCTCGCCGCCGGCAACCGCGAGGCCGCGACCGACGGCCTGCTCGCGTTCATCGAGCAACAGCGCACTTCCCCACGGATCGGCCAGGCCTTTCCGGTGCTGATCGCCTGCCTGCCCGACCCGCTGGCGGCGGACGATGTCATCCTGACCCGCCTCCGCGAGTGGTGCCCGCCGCCGCCGCTGCTTTCGCCGATCGGCATCACCAACGGCAGCGACGCGAGCTCCGTCTGGCCCGCGTCCCCCGCCCCGCCCGACGAACTCGGCACCCAGGCCCTCTTCCACCTCGCGCTGGGCCTCCGCCGCGAAGGTTCGGAGGAATCAAAAGCCCGCGCCCGCCAGGCGCTGAACCGGCTGCGGCTCGATTACCCGGCGCATCCGCTGGCCGAGCGCGCCCTGCTGGAAGCCAGCCGCTGGGACCTCGCCGACGGACGGATGGAACAGGCCGCCGCCGCCCTCGCCGCGCTCGACGGCAGCAGCAGCGCCCCCACCCTCCGCGCCGAGGCCTCGCTGTCCGCCGCCACCACCGCCTTCGCCGCCGGCGAGTTCGCGCTGGCCGCCGGCGAGCTGGAGAAAGCCGCCGCCTTGCTCGATGGCGATGCCCGCCGGGACGTGTCGCTGAACTACGCCGTCACCCGTTTGGCGATGGGCGATCTGCCGGGCTTCCAGGCCCTGGCCGCCAGCGAAACGAAGGACGCCGCGCTGGCGATCGACCTCGCGCTCGAACAAGCCCTCTACCTCACCGCCCGCCGCGATTCCGCCGCCCTGCCGGCGCTCGACCGCTTCATCCTCGACCACCCGTCGCACCCGCGCCTCCCCGAAGTCCGCCTCGCCGCCGCCCACGCCGCCCTCGAGGCCGCCGCGCCGGACCCGGCCTTCGCAAAAGCCCAGCTCGAAAGCCTGGCCGCGGACGGAACCGCCTCCCTGCCGCCCGCCCCGCTGGCCCTCGCCCGCATCCGGCTGGCCGGCCGGGAAAAGCGCCACGCCGATGCCGCCGCGGTGGCGGATGCCTTTCTGAAAGAGTTCCCGCAGGATCCGCGGGCTCCCGAAATCCAGTTCGAGCTCGGCCAGGCGCGCTTCGCGAACGGCGATTACAACGTGGCACGGCTGGAGATGGAGAAGCTGGCCACCGCCTTTCCCGACGGCCGCTTCGCCCCGGCCGCCCTGCTGATCGCCGCGAAGTCGGCGGTGCTCGTCGCCACCCCCGAAGCCAAGGCGGAAAGCCTGGTCCTGTTCGACAAGCTCATCGACCAGAACGGCCCCTTCTCCGACGTCGCCCGCCTGGAAAAAGCCCGCGTGCTCGATCATGCCGCTGCTGCCAAGGAGCTGCTGCCCTGGTTCCAGTCGATGAAGAAGGACCACCCGTTGCGGCTCGTCGCCGGGTTCGACCTCTGCGACGCTCTTTACAACAGCGCCGGCACCGACAACGCCCCCTTGGAACGCGCGCTCACCATCTATCAGGAAATGCTCGCCGGGGTGCCGGCGGAGTCCGCGGAACGCTTCAAGATCCAGTATTTCCTCGGCCGCGTGCTGGAGCAGTTGCCCGACCCGAAGAAGCCGTCGGAAAAGCGCCTCGCCGAAGCGCTCGACGTTTACTTCTCCGTCCTCGAAGCCGCCGGCCGCCAGGCACCGGCCGACTGGCAGTGGGTCGACAAGTGCGGCGTCCGCGCCCGCACCCTGCTGGAAAATGCGCAACGCTGGGAAGCCGCCATCGCCATCGCCGACCAGCATTCCAAGCTCCACAGCACCACCGACCTCGCCCGCGATGCCGCGGAGCGCGCCAGCACGCTCAGGCTCGAGCAGATGATCTACCCTGAGCGCGATTGACCTCTCAGCCTCCTCCGTTCCGCTCGTCGATCTGACCGTTCAGCGTCCAGAAGTCGTAGAGCCAGCCGATGCCGACCAGTCCGCCGGTGAACAGCCACAGCAGCCCGGTCCAGATCTTGCCCATGTAGAAGCGGTGGATCCCCAGCGGCCCGATGAAGGTCTGCAGGAGCCAGGCGACCGAGTAGTCGATCCGCCCGCTCTTGTATTTTTGCGCGGCCGAACGCTCCATCCCGGGGATCAGGAAAAGGTCGATGATCCAGCCGATCCCTAACAGCCCGAGCGTGAAGAACCAGATCGTCCCGGTGATCGGCCGGCCGAAGTAAAACCGGTGCGCGCCGAGGAAGCCGAAGATCCAGAGGAAGTAGCCGATGACCTTGCTATGGGTTTGGGGAGCTTGCATGTCGGCGGCGATCATCGTCGGCATCCGCGTTCCGGCCATGGAAATTCCGGTGCCGGTTTGGAGCGCTTCGAGGTCACGAAGTCCCGCCCGGGGGAGCGCTGACTTTAGTCGGCGAGTCTCATATCCCGCGATCCAGCTCACCGACCAAAGCCCCATGACTTCAAGGATTGGCCAACTCCGCTGCATCAAGGGTCCGGTGTCACCGGTCCCGTCGGGACGCAGGCCACCGATCCCCAGCCCCCGGGTTTGACAGCCCGCCCCGCGCCCCGGATCATGCGGCCATGTTGAAAAGCATCCTCATCGCCGTCATGTCCGCCGCCCTTGCCACCGCCGCCGTCGCCGAGAACGAGTTCCGCCACGTCGTCCTCTTCAAGTTCAAGCCCGGCGCCACCGCCGAACAGATCAAGGAGGTCGAGAAGGCCTTCGCCGAACTGCCGAAGAAGATCGACGCCATCCAGGGCTACGAATGGGGCACCAGCGAGAGCGTCGAGGGCCTCAACGATGGCTTCACCCACTGCTTCTTCGTCACCTTCAAGGACAAGGCCGGCCTCGAGGCCTATCTCCCGCACGAGGCCCACAAGGCATTCGGCGCGAAGCTCAAGCCGATCCTCGAAAAGGCCCTCGTCTTCGACTACACGACGAAGAAGGACTGAGGTTTGAAGGGAATTTGGAGATTGGGAAATTCGGAGATTGGGAAAAGAAAAACGGGCGGCTTGGTAGCCGCCCGTCGATCTTGATGCCGTTCTGAAAGCGGCGCTGCTTTCCGTGGTCTCAGCCCTTCACGTCGAAGCAGAACAGCAGGTCCTGGTCGCGCAGGTAGAGCTTGCCGCCGATGACCACCGGATGGGTCCAGACCTTGCCGTTGGTGCCGTCGCGGAGCTTCGTCTTGCCGGGCATCGGGAAGCGGCCCTTTTCCTTGAAGCCATCGGGCGAGGCCTCGACCAGGAACACCGAGCCTTCTTCCTCGTCCATGCAATAGAGCATCCCGTCGGCATAGTGCACCGCGCCCTTCTGACTGCCTTCACCGCGGTTGTTCCACTTCTGCTCGCCGGTCTTGAAATCCTGGCAGACCAGACCGCCGCCGTCGGAGAAGCCGTAGAGGTAGCCGTCGACCAGCACCACGCCACCGTGGTGGTTCTTCATGACCTTGTTCTTCCAGACCTCCTCGGCCTCGCCGCCGTCGATCTTCACCAGCATGCTGCCACCGCCGTAGCCGGAGGTGATGTAAACCTTGCCGTCCTCATAGATTGGCGTCGGGATCACCGCGGTCCGGCCTTCCGGCCACTTGGTGGTCCACAGCACCTCGCCGCTCTTGGCATCCACGCCAGCCAGCGTGTTCATGAAAAGCTGGATGTACTGGCGCTTGCCCTTCACGTCCGCGGCGACCAGCGAGGAATACTGGGCGTTGTCCTCCAGACCCTTGCTGCGCCAAAGCTCCTTCCCGGTCTTCCGGTCGAAGGCGACGATCGCGCCCTCTTTCCCGCCGGGCGTGACCACCAGTTGGTCCCCATCGACCAGCGGCGACTCGGAATAGCCCCAGTCCGGCACCTTGCCGCCGAAGTCTTCGACCAGATCCTTGCTCCACTTGCGGGTGCCCTTGTCGGCCGTCAGGCAGGTCAGTTCGCCGTTCGCGCTCATGGCATACACCAGCCCGTCGCTCACCGTCGGTGCTCCGCGCGGCCCGCTGCCCCAGCCGGTGTTGTAGCCCTTTTCGGGATCCTCGCCGATCGGCGTCGACCACAGTTCCTTGCCGCCCGCGGCATCGATGCAGATGATCTCCGCTTTCCCGCGACGCGTGCCGGTCAGGTAAATCTTGCCCCCGGAGATGGCCGGCGCGCTGTAGCCCTTGCCCGCCTTTTCGAAGCTCCACAGCAGCTTCGGCCCGTCCTCCGGCCACTCCTTGAGCAGGCCCTTGTCCGGCGACAAGCCGTCCCGCGCCGGTCCTCGCCAGGTCGGCCAATCCGTCCCGCCCTTGGCGGCCACGGTTCGGTTCTGGGCGGAAAGCGGCGGGGCTCCGAGAGTGAAGGCCAGCGCGAGAAGCGCCGGGATGCGGGCGGATGTCATGTTCATACTGTGAGGAATCAAACACGCCTTACGGTCGGAATCATCCCTAAAATTCAAGGAACCGTTCCACCCGGCCACGCTGACACGCCATGCCGTGTTTCACTGATGAAATCCGGTTCGTTTCCGCGTAGGCTGCGGCCATGGATTCCACCGACCTCTCCCGCCGCGGCTTCGTCGGCACCGCCCTCGCCGGTATCGCGGCCCTGACCGTCAAGTCCGCCGCCCAGGAAGCGGCCCCGGCCGCGCCATTCCGCGATCCTTTCGTTTACCGCTTCAAAATCGGCGAACTGGAAGCCTTTTCGATCAGCGACTGCGATCTCGGCTTCCGCGAGGGCCTCGACCTGATGTGGCCGGAAGAAAAGCGGGTGGAGATGAAAGCCGAGATGGAGCGCCACGGCGAACGCCTCGATGTCCTGCCGCTCTACGTCAACGTGCTGGTGATCCGCTCCGGCAAGGACGTCGCGATCTTCGACGCCGGCTTCGGAAACGTGAACAACCCGCGGATGGGCTGGCTCCAGGAAGGCCTGGCCGCGGTCGGGATCTCGCCGGATCAGGTCACCGCCGGCTTTCTCAGCCACGCCCACTCGGACCACCTCAACGGCTTCGTCCAGAATGGCAAGCCGGCCTTCCCCAATGCGAAGGTCTATCTGCTCGAAGAGGAGCTGGCCTTCTGGCGCGGGGAAAACCCCGACTTCTCCAAATCGAAGCGCAACAAGCAGCAGCTCCCCGGGATGATCAAGGAGGTGCGCTCCCACTTCGATACCTTGCAGGCGAACCTCGCCCCCGTGAAGGACGGCGCGGAAGTGCTTGGCGGCATCGTCCGCGTCGAAGCCGCTCCCGGCCACACCGACGGCCACGCCTGCTTCCGCATCCGCTCCGGCAAGGACGAGCTGCTCCACCTGATGGACCTCGCCCACCATCACCTGCTGATGTTCGCCGATCCGGAATGGTTCATCGCCTTCGACCACGATCCGGTCACCGCGATCGCGACCCGCAAGAAATTCTGGAAGGACGCCGGCGAGAAGCGCACCCGCTGCTACGCCTTCCACCTCCCCTGGCCGGGCCTCGGACAGGTCCTGCCCGATGGCGATGCCTACCGCTGGTGGGCCGAGCGCTGGAGCTGGAGTTGAAGGATCAGCGCTTCAGCTGCGGCGCGAACCAGCAGCCCCAGTCGGAGCCGATGCCGTCGCCGGCATCCTCAACGAGCAGCTCCAGGTTCGACACGCCCTCGACGCTCACCTTGAAGCTCCGCAAGGTCCCCGGCTCTGTCTTCGGCGAGCGCCACAGTTCCTTCCCGTCGGCCTTCACCACAAACACGCAGCTACCGCCGTCGTGGCCGTCGGGCAGACCGGCGTGACCTTCGAGGCTCTTCCATTTGCCGCCGAGGTCCCAGATGTGGCTCGACTTGGCATGGGCGTAAAGTCCGCGCGGAAAGAGCCGCGAGCCACAGGAGAACAGCAGCCCCTCCGGCAAGCGGTTCGGCAAAGCACGGCCGTAGCCCACCCGCGCCGACTTCGGGGTCGCCTCCGACAGGTGGCAGAGCCCACTTTCCGCCGCCGCCGGGGAGGGTCCGGGCTGGAATCCCACGCTCGCCGCAAGCACCCGCGCGGTCTCCTTGACCAAGGGCCCGGCCGACGAGGCTTCCACCGCTTTCAAAGCCACCGCAACGCCCTCCGCCTGTCCATCCAGGCTCGCTAACAGCGGCGCCAGTTGCAGCCGGGCCTGGCTCGCGGAAAGATCCACGCTGCCATCCGCCGCCACAAGGTAGGGAAAGGTGATCCGGCTGCTCGCCCCGGCGAAAGAGTTCGCCGCGCCGTTCGCCTGCACCACCACCACCCGGAACACGCCGGACTTGCCCGCGGCCAGCGCATTGGCATCCAGCGTGAACTTGCCCTCGGCATCGGGGATCGCCGTGCAGGTCGTCGCATCGTAGTCGCCACCGCCGTCCGGGTCCATGTAACCAAGCACCGCATAGGCCGGCGGATCCGCCTTCACGGTGCCGGACAGGGTGAAGGACTTGCCGCGGTTCTCCAGGCTCACCGCACTCACCTCCGCGTTCGACGGCAGGTCGATCCCCTTCACCGAGCCGCTGAAAATCGGGTGCGACGCCAGCTTCAAGCCGTGCGCCAAAGTCAGGAACGACCCCTTCCCTTCGCCGCGCAATTCTTCACCATAGCTCCGATTGCCGCTGCCCATGAGCGCCGTGCCAAAAGCAACCTGTTCGTCCGGCCGCTCCTTGTTGTGCGGCAGCCCGAGCGCGTGCCCCAGTTCATGGCAGACCCCACCGATGAAGATCGAGTTGTAGCGACCGATCGAAATGTCGCCGTATTGCCCGTCGCGCACCCGCGGCTCCTTCTTCGCCAGCAAAGACAGCTCAAGGATCGGCGAATCCACCTGCCACGCCGTACCGCTGCGGTTCGAGCCCCCGGCATAATAGGGGCTGTTCTGCATGATGATCCGCTTCTCTGCGTCCCAGTTCGACATGTTGCAGAAGATCACGATCGTTTCCTTGTCCGGATCGATCCCCGCCGCGCGCAAGGTCGTCAGGCACTCGTTGCGGATCAGCCCGCCGGACTGGACGTCATAGTTCGCGTATGGCTGCCGACCCTTCACCACATGGACCTTCATCTTCCCGTCGTCCGCGTAGTCCAGCCGGATCGTCCGCGGCCCGAAGCCCAGCCGCTTCATCTCCACCGCGTAGAAGTCCCGGATGTCCTCCAGGATCGCCCCCAGCCGCTCCCGGTAGCGCGGCGCCGGCTCGCGGTCGGACGGCGTCCAATACACGATGTGGATCTTCTTCTCCGCCCGCACCGGGTCCTTTGCCTGCCACCCATCCAGAATCGCCCGCGCCTGCGGCACCTTGGCGTCGATCTCCGCCTGCGGGGTGCCCCCGGCGCTCCAAATCAGACAAGGGAGAAGGAAAGAGGCAGGAATACTCAGTTTCACGCCCCCAAAACGACACAGGAAACAAGTTCCATGCAAGAAATTGATCCCATCAGCGGATTTCTCCCAGTCCCAGCCTTTGCACCCGCAGCAGGTCGCTCACTCCCATCCGCCTTCACAGATCTGACCGCGAAACCACGCGAAAGAGCGCGAAATTTGAGAAGCAATACGGTCCCACGGCTTCTCCCAGATTTCAGATTTCGCGCTTTTTCGCGTGGTTTCGCGGTTCACTCCGAATTCCCGAGACCGTTCCATTCCCGGCTCCTTCAAAAAACGTCACCCTGAACCCCACGGCTTTTCCCTTGCCAAGCACCGCCCGCCTCCTTATCTCGCCCACCCCTTCACGCGCCGCCTCAACACCAATGGAAAACCGGAGGGACCAACCACGCGGCGGGTTTTCCAAGAATCGCCCGACCTGAATCAAGGCGGGACAACCCCAGAATCATGATCAACGAACTCATCAGCGACATGGTGGACGCCGGCGTCCACTACGGCCACCAGACCAAGAAGTGGAACCCGAAAATGAAGCCCTACCTCATGAAGGACAAGGGCGGCATTTACATCATCGATCTCGAGAAGACGGTCCGCTGCCTCGACAAGGCCTCCGATTTCCTTTCCGACCTCGCCGGCAAGAACAAGAAGATCCTCTTCGTCGGCTGCAAGCGCCAGGCCCAGGACGCGATCCGCGAAGCCGCGGAAGCCACCGGCCAATACTACGTCAACCACCGTTGGCTCGGCGGCATGCTCACCAACATGACCACGGTCCGCAAATCGATCGAGCGCCTCAAGTGGCTCGAAAACATCGAGAAGCAGCCCGAGTTCAAGGCGATGTCCAAGAAGGAACTCTCCGCCCTCGGCCGCGAGCGTGAAAAGCTCCTGCGCAACCTCCGCGGGATCCGCGGTCTGGAAGGCAAGCCGGACGCCATCGTGATCGTCGACTCCGCCCGCGAGTCGATCGCCGTCGCCGAAGCCCGCCGCCTGGAAATCCCGATCGTCGCGATCGTGGACACCAACGCCGACCCGGCCGTCATCAACTACCCGATCCCCGGCAACGACGACGCCGTCCGCGCCATCCGCATCATCCTCCAGAACCTGGTCGACGCCATCGTCGCCGGCAAGAAGGGCTGATTCGTCACCTCTTGAAGGCTGCGGTTCCTCCCGGGGTTCCGCAGCCTCTTTTTTCCCAGACTCCCAACTTTTCCAGAACATGATCACCGCCACCCTCGTCAACGAACTCCGCAAGAAGACCAACGTCGGCATGATGGAGTGCAAGAAGGCGCTCACCGAAACCAACGGCGACATCGACGCCGCCGTGACCTATCTCCGCGAGCGCGGCATGATGAAGGCCGCCGCGAAGGCCGACCGCGAAGCCACCGAAGGCATCATCGCCGCCCGCCTCTCCGCCGACGGCAAGAGCGGCATCCTCCTCGAGGTGAACTGCGAGACCGACTTCGTGTCGCGCAACGAGAGCTACGTGAAGTTCGTCGACCAGATCGCCGACACCCTCGCCGCCTCCTCCGCCAAGACCCTTGAGGACGCCCTCGCCGAGAAAATCGAAGACCTCACCGTGGAAGACTTCGTCAAGGCCAAGACCCTGGAACTCGGCGAGAACATCCGCCTCCGCAAGTTCGAGCGCTTCGACCTCCAGGACGGCGGCGCCATCGCCCAATACATCCACATGGGTGGCAAGGTCGGCGTGCTGCTTGAAGTCAGCGCCTCGTCCGGCGAGACCGCCGTCAAGGACGGCTTCCGCGACCTGGTGAAGGACATCACCCTCCACATCGCCGCCGCCGCACCGAAGGGCCTGTCCCGCGAGGAGATCTCCGAAGAAGCGATCGAAGCCGAGAAGAACATCTACCGCGCCCAGCTCGCCGCCGAAGGCAAGCCGGCCGAGATGATCGAGAAGATCGTGATGGGCAAGATCAGCAAGTTCTTCGCCGAAGCCGTGCTCCTCGAGCAGGCCTTCGTGAAGGACCCGGAGACCACCATCAAGAAGCTCGTCGAGCAGACTGGCAAGGACCTCGGCGACTCCCTGGTGGTGAAGCGTTTCGTGCGCTTCGGTCTGGGCGAATAATTTCCCTGCTGACAACTGGATTCACCCGAATCCCTCCCCCTCTCACCCACGCCCGTCTCCGCACCCCGGAGGCGGGCGTTTTTTGTGGAGTGCGACGGCACGACGTCGCTTTGGCTTGGGGTGAACGCCGCATCATCCCGCCGGCCGCGGACCCATCTTCAGGGCAATCCGTGGCCAGCCCAACAAAGCGTCCGACGCCGGAGCCAAAGCTGCGTCATGCCACAGCACTCCAAATTTCTCACCCCAACGCCCCCACATGCGCCAGCGCCGCCGACGCCAGCCCCGGTGGATTGTAACCGCCTTCCAACGACGAAACCACCCTCCCCTTCGCATGCTTCTCCGCCAACGCCACCACCCGCCGGGTGAACTCCGCGAAGGTCTCGTCCTCCCACTTCAATCCTCCCAGCGGATCGTCCTTCCGCGCGTCGAACCCCGCGGAAACCAGCACGAACTCCGGCCGGAACGCCTCCAGCGCCGGACCCGCCTTCTCATCCCACCCGGCCAAAGCAAGCTCCCCGCCGGAGCCATGCGGCAGCGGCAGATTCAGCGTGGTCCCGATCCCCTCGCCGGTTCCGCGATCCTCTTCCGCGCCGCTGAACGGATAACTTCCACGCTCGTGCAGCGAGACATAGAACACCCCCGGATCCCCGGCGAAGATGTCCTCCGTCCCGTTGCCGTGATGGACGTCCCAGTCGATGATCGCGATCCGCTCCAGCCCGTGATGCTTCCGCAAATAGTTCGCCGCGATCGCCACATGGTTGAAGATGCAAAAACCCATCCCGCGGTTCGCCGTCGCGTGGTGCCCTGGCGGCCGGACCGCACAGAAGGCCCGCGCCACCTCGCCGCGCATCACCGCATCGACCGCCGCCAGCACCGCGCCGCTCGCTTCCAGCGCCACCTCGTAGCTTTCGCAGGAAAGCGCGGTGTCGCCCGTCCGCAGGACATCGGCACAGGCCGCCACGTCCCGGTAAACGACATCATGGTAGTAGGCCTCGTGCGCCAGCAGCACCTCGGGAACCGTCGCGATCCGCCCGGGCAACCGCACGATCTCAGGCGGCAGCGTTTCCAGCGCCGCACGCAGCACCCGGTAGCGGGCTGGCGATTCGGGATGACCTTGGCCGGTGTCGTGGTGCTCGTAGCAGGCATCGTAATGGACGCCGA
This sequence comes from Haloferula sp., assembly GCA_044372775.1. GTDB lineage: Bacteria > Verrucomicrobiota > Verrucomicrobiia > Verrucomicrobiales > Akkermansiaceae > Haloferula. Next base: position 66,601 of record JBIPNO010000008.1, on the reverse strand, counting down.
TGTTGGGTTTTCCGTTCATCGTTCGACGGGTTGAATCTTCTTGTGACGCAGGAAAGCCGGGTGACGGCGGAGAATCCCCGCGACCGGCAGTTCAAAGTGGCGCTCTTCCTCAAAAGCCGAGTCCTCCGTGGTCCCGCCGGCCCGGGTGAACAGCCCGGCCATCGCGTGATTCTCCGGCAGCACGCTGGCCCAGAACGCGGTGATCCCGCGGTCCTTCGCCGCCTTGGCCAGTTCCCCTAACAGGAAGCCCGCCATTCCCGACCGGCGCGTCGACTGGTGCACCACGAAGGCCACCTCCGCCGTGGTGCCACCGGGGTCGAGGTAGAAACGCCCGATCGCCCGCAGCACCTGCCGGCCGCCTTCCTCCAGGAACAATCCCAGCGCAAGGTCCTTCGCCGGATCGACCGCCGCCAGCTTGTAGGCCGACTCCCCGCTCATCCGTTCGAGCTGATGTCCATAACGCAGCCGCACCGTCTCCTCATCGTGCGAATAGAAGAACTCCTGCAAGGTCCGCATGTCGCTCGGATGCAGCGGCCGGAGCTGGAAACGGCCGCAGGAGAAATCAACCAGCGACGACTCGACCCCGCCGCGCGCGCCGCCCGGCATCGTGAAGAACCTCGGCAACCAGCCGCGGTTGCGAGCTCCCTCTAACAGCGACTCGCGATGGTCCGGATGCGCGATCTCCACCAGCCGCGCCACCCGCTCGCGGATGCTCCGGCCGTAGATGCTCGCAATGCCGAACTCGGTGACCACATGGTGCACGTCGCCGCGCCCCGTGCACACCCCGCTGCCCGGCTCCAGCCCGGCGACAATTCGTGAGCGCAATCCGTCGTCGGACATCGACGTCAGCACGATCACCGGCCTCCCGTCCTTGCTCCGCCCCGCGCCGCGGATGAAGTCCTGCATCGCGCCGATCCCGCCGTAAAAGTGGTGCCCGCTCGAATCCCGCACCACCTGGCCGGTCAGATCGATCTCCCGTGCGCCATTGATCGCGACCATCCGGTCGTTGCGGGCGATGCGAACAGGATCATTCACCCAGTCGCTCGGATGCAGCTCGAGATCCGGATTCCCATCGACGAAACGATACAACTTCCGGCTACCCAGCACATGACTGGCGATGATCTTCCCCGGCTTGTAGTTCTTCCGCGAGTTGTCGACCGCTCCGCACCGCACCAGCTCCATCAGCGCGTCGTTGAGCATCCCCGAATGGATCCCGAGATGCCGGTGCTTGCGCAGCGCGCGGACCACCGCCTCCGGGCTGTTGCCAAGACCGACCTGGATCGTCGCACCGTCGTCGATCAACTGTGCGGCGTAGCGGCCGATCCGTTCGTGCCGCTCGTCGATCACCGACTGCTCCGTTTCCGGCAGCGGCGACTTCCGCTCCATGAAAAAGTCGATGCGCTTCTTTGAAAGCAGCGTGTCCCCGCCGGTTCGCGGCATCAGCGGATTGACTTGAGCAATGACCAGCCGCGCCGAATTCACCGCCGCCCGCACCACGTCGACGCTCACGCCCAGCGAACAGTAGCCGCTTTCATCCGGCGGGCTGACCTGGATCAGCGCGACATCGACCGGCACCGGCCCGCTGCGGAAAAGCTCCGGCACCTCCGACATCGGGCACGGCGTGTAGTCCGCCTGACCGCGTCCAACCGCCTCGCGCAGCGCCGGGGTGAGGAAGAAGGAATTCGTCCGCAGCACGGATTCATAACACGGCTCGATCCAAGGCGTCTCGCCAAGGCCGTGAATGTGGACGATTTCCAAATCCTTCAAGCGCTCCGCGTGGGACAACATCGAGTTCACCAGCGCGTGCGGCACCGAAGCCCCGCCACCGATGAACACCCGGCTGCCGGGTCGCAGCAATTTGGGCCAATCACGTTCATCGAGCGGTTTCACGCCGTGACCCTAGCACGCACGGCAGCCGACACCAGAACTTGAGATCCGCCCCTCGGGACGACCCTGGATCAAGAAGGGCATCGTGATTGCTAGGAAAAGGAGAACCCGAATCCAATCCCATGAAGACCCTAACAAGAATTGTCACCGCGACCGCGCTCCTTGCCCTGTCGCCATTGATCACGTCGTGCACCACCACCTACGACGCCGCCGGCCGTCCCGTGCAGTCGGTGGATCCCGGCACCGCCGCCGCCGGAGCGGTCGCCGCCGGAGCGCTCGGTTATGCCATCGGCCAGAACAACGACAACGACCGCCGCTACTACGGCAGCGGTTACCGTCGTCCCTATTACAACAACTATCACGGCCGCCGCGGCTACCGCCGCTGATAGGCACCTGAAAAAAAGGCTGCCACCGGCGTCGATGCCGGGGCAGCCCTTTCTCAGCCGGGCATTGCTCAGCGGATGAATCCGAGGCCGGAGACACGCTCGCGGCCGTCCCGCTCCGTCACGGTGATCGTGACCGTGCCGCCCGCGGAATCTGCGGCGACCTCGGTCTTGAGGTCATCGTGATAGGACACACGCCAGTTCTCGAACTGGTCGGGTGAGCCGCCCGCCTCGCGGAACGATGCCGAGAACTGGGCCACGAAGGCCTTCTGGAAGTTGACCTTTTCCGTTTCCGACGGGATCTGGACATAGGAAGCTCCGACATTCTGGCCAAGGGACTGAAGGGTGGACCAGTCGATCTTCTCCATCGCCATGCTGTCACCGCGCGCCAGCGATTCGAAGGCGCCCTTGGCAAAGGTGAGATCGCCCTTGCTGGCGACCTTTTCAACGGTCTTCTCGCAGTGGCTCAACAGAAAGGCCGTCAGGAGAAGCGGGAGCAAACGGAGGAATTTCATGGATGTTTTGAATGAGGCTGCTTGTGAAATAGACACCCATCGCGGCCAGCAGCGGGCGCACCACGTGCAAGCCCCCCGCCAATCCAACAAATCCGCGGCGAGGAACTTGCTGCGCACCGTGCAGATTGCAGCTCTTCCGGGCAAGTTGCGCCGGATTGGCGGCAGATTCGCGATGAGAGCGTGTGGAGACTTCCGCCTGTGGGCGCAATACCAGCCGCTTTTTTCAGCCGGGCGCAATTCGTGCCTCGGGCACACCGTTCCCGAGACTCCTTTCCTCCGTGCTCCAAAGACCGGCAAAATACTTTCCAAGGATTCTCCGGAGGAGGTGTCATGCTTGTGCAGCCCATGAAACTCCTTCCCGTCCTGCTTGCTCTCCTCCCCTGCTTCGCCCTCGCCGAGGATCCGGCATCAAGGTCAAGAACGTCGCCTGGCCCTTCACCGATGGCAGCATGATCTTCCACCTCGCACCGGACGCTTCCGTGAAGCACGTTGCCTACTTCGACATCACCCGCTACGACTCCAGGAAAACTGAATAACCCGTCCCCATGAAAGCCCTCGCCCTCACCACCGCCCTCGTCTCTGCCGCCAGCGCCGAAACCGCGCTGACCATCTACAACCAGAACCTCGCCGTCGTCCGGGAGACCCTGTCGCTCGATCTCAAGGCCGGCGAGAACCCGGTCACCTTCGACCGCGCCACCGCCCAGGTGCTCGCCGACTCCGTGGTGCTGCGCGACCCCGTCGGCAAGGCCGCGTTCTCGATCCTCGAGCAAAGCTACCGCAACGACCCGGTCAGCCGTTCCCTGCTGCTGAGCCATTTCGAAGGCCAGCAAATCGAGTTCCGCACGGTCTATCCCGACGGCAAGGTGGAGCTGAAGACCGGCAAGATCATCCGCTCCGGCCACGTCCCCGGCGGCCAGCCGCAGGACCCGATCATCGAGGTCGAAGGCAAGCTCCGCTTCCAGCTCCCCGGCGAGCCGCTCTTCCCCGCGCTCGGCGACGGCTCGATCCTCCGCCCGACCCTCGGCTGGGCGATCCAAAGTCAGGCTGACGCGAAGTTCGACGCCCAGCTTTCCTACCTCAGCAACGGCTTCGCGTGGGAAGCGGACTACAATGTCGTCGCTCCGGAAAAAGGCGAAACCGTTTCGATGACCGGCTGGGTGACCGTGAACAACAACAGCGGCACGGCCTTCAACCAGGCCAAGGTCAAGCTGGTCGCCGGCGAGGTGAACATCGTGCAACCGAACATGCCGTCGTCACGAAGTGAGGGCCGCATGATGATGAAAATGGCCGATGCCGCTCCAGCCGTGGTCGAGAAAGCCTTCGACGACTTCCACCTCTACACCCTCCAGCGCCCGCTGACGATCCGCGACAAGGAGACCAAGCAGGTCGAATTCCTGCGCGCCCCGGCGGTGAAGGCGGCGAAGAAATACATCTACGATCCGGCCGCGATGTTCCGCTTCGGCGGCGGTGGCCCCCAGACCCAGCCGATGCAAGGGCAGGAATTCCCCAAGGACGTGGCGATCTACTGGGAGTTCAAGAATGAGGAAGCGAACGGCCTCGGCGTCCCGCTGCCCGCCGGCCGCGTCCGCTTCTACCGCTCCGACGATCAGGACGGGAATCTCGAGTTTGTCGGCGAGAACGACATCGACCACACCCCGCGCAACGAGGACGTCTCGATCTACACCGGCAACGCTTTCGACCTCGTCGGCGAGCGGAAGATCGTGAACTTCGAGCGCGACGACCGCGCGGAGTGGATGAAGGAAACCATCGAAATCACCGTGAAGAACCGCTCGAAGGAGCCGAAGGAAATCGTCGTCCGCGAACACCTCTGGCGCTGGATGAACTGGACGATCGAGAACGCCTCGATGGAGCACGTGAAGAAGGACGCGCAGAAGATCGAGTTCACCGTGAAGCTCGCGCCGGACGAGGAGAAAAAGGTGACCTTCACGGCGCACTACACGTGGTAGTAGCGCAGCTTTGCAAGTTGCGTGCTTCTCGCGGCCGTCCGCTCTGGTCGCCACGAAGCACCCGGGCAAGGCGACTCTTCCGCCAACGGGCAACGCCCGGAAGTAGCGCGACTTTGCAAGTTGCGCGCTTCTGGCGGCCGTCCGCTCTGGTCGCCACGAAGCACCCGGGCAAGGCGACCCGCACCCCATCACAACGTGCAACGCAGTTCTACTTCCGGAAGCAGTCCACCGAGTGGTCGTCGACCATCCCGACCGCCTGCATGAAGGCATACATCGTCGTCGATCCCACGAAGTTGAAGCCCGCCTTGCGCAAGGCCTTGCTCAACGCGTCGGACTCCGGGGTCTTCGAAGGATAATCCTCCATCGTCTTGAAGCGGTTCACCCGGGTCTTCCCGCCGGCAAAGCTCCACAACCACGACACCGGGTCCTCGACCTTCAACCACGCCTTCGCGTTCTCCCGAACCGAGAGAATCTTCCCGCGGTGCCGGATGATCCCCGGGTCCAGCACCAGCTTCTCCAATGCGGCATCCGTCATCTTCGCCACCTTCACCGGGTCGAAGCCGTGGAAGACCTCGCGGTAGCGCTCGCGCTTCTGCAAGACCGTCCACCACGAAAGCCCGGCCTGCGCGCCTTCGAGACAGATCATCTCGAAAAGGTAATTCGCATCCCGCGATGGCACGCCCCACTCGGTGTCGTGATATTCGACATACAGCGGGCGGTCGGCGGGGAGCCAGGGGCAGCGGATCGGTGGCATCGTGGCGGAAGCATTCCCGATGCCTCCGGCCGCATCAACCCTCTTCGCGGGCCGGCTTCCCGACTCCCGCCTCGACCCGGGACCGGACATGGGCTACCGGTGCATCCAGTGAAGACCTCCCCCATGCCGGCCGACGATAGACCGGCCGCGTCCGGAACGCCTCCCGAAGGAGTCTGGCCGGACGTGATGCCGCGGCCGGAACTCCGCATCGCGCTCGCCTTTCTGGCGATCGGCAGCGTCTGGGTGATCGGATCGGACCGGGTGCTCGGCCGCGCCCTGCCAGACAGCCCGATCTATCTCCAGACGATCAAGGGCCTCAACTTCGTGGCCACCACCGCGGTCGTCCTCTACTTCGTCCTGCGCCGGGCCTACCGCGGCTGGCGGAAATCGGAGCGGGAGCAGCGGGCGATCCTGGCCGGGGTCGGCACGATGTTCCGCAGCCTTTCCTCCCGCATCGAGGCCCTGCGCGAGGCGGACCGCACCCGGATTTCGCGCGAGCTGCATGACCAACTCGGCCAGGCCTTGACCGGACTGAAGATGGATATCCGCTGGATCGAGGGACGGCTTGAGGCCGGCAACGACCGCGCCTTGAATCCGCTGACCGACCGGCTGGTGGAGGTGCAGGATCAGATCGACGGCCTGATCGGCACCGTCCGCCGGATCGCCGCCGACTTGCGGCCGGCTGCGCTCGACCACCTCGGGCTAACAGAAGCGATCAAGGAAGAGGCGGCCCGCTTCACCGGGCGCACCGGCGGGCCCTGCGAGGTCGAAATCACGCCCTTGCCGGAAGAGATCCCGCCGGAGGTCGCCACCGCCGCGTTCCGGATCTTCCAAGAGGCCCTGACCAATGTGGTCCGCCATGCCGGTGCGACGCTGGTCAAGGTTTCCTGTCGAGATGAGGGCGACATCCTGGAGATCACCATCGCCGACGACGGCAAGGGCATCCTCGAGGGGGAAGACGCCACGTCGGAATCGCTGGGTCTGTTAGGCATGCGGGAACGGGCCGAATTGCTCGGCGGCCGCCTTCAAGTCACCTCGCCCCCATCCGGCGGCACCCGGGTCACCGCCTCGCTTCCATGGAGGGCCAAGGCATGAGGGTCCTGATCGTCGACGACCATCCGCTGGTCCGCCGCGGCCTGCGGGGCCTGCTGCTCGATCTCGATCCGCACGCGGAAATCATCGAGGCCGGCGATGCCAAGGAGGCGGTCGACTTGCTCGGCGACCGGACCTGGCAGCTCGCGCTGGTCGATATCAATTTACCAGGACGAGGTGGTCTCGAACTCCTCCGCGACCTCAAGCAACGGCTGCCGGAACTCCCGGTGCTGGTGGTCAGCGCGTTCACCGAGGACGAGTTCGCCCTCCGCGCGCTGAAGCTCGGGGCGGCGGGCTACGTGTCCAAGCAGGCCGCCTCCGACCTGCTGGCCGGAGCTGTTAGAAAAGTTCTGGCCGGCGGCCGCTACGTCAGCCCGGCGGTGGCCGAGAAGCTCGCCGAAGCGGCGGCGGGCGGTGCCTCGCTCACCCCGCATGAAAACCTGTCGCTGCGAGAATTGCAGGTCCTTCAGATGATCGCCCGCGGCAAGACGATCAAGGAGATCGCCGCGGATCTGAACCTCAGCGAAAAGACCATCGCCACCTATCGCCAGCGGATTTCCGGAAAGTTGGGCCTCACTTCCAATGTCGAGCTGACCCGCTACGCCCTGCAGCACGGCCTCGCGGAGTGACCCCGGCGTGTCGGTGGAACTCCCGACACGGCGCACGGTGGCGCGGACGACAACGCAATCAGCCTTCGTCCCCCTGTTCGAAAAGGGCATCGTGACGAGGTTTGGGGCATGAGTTTGAAAACCCTTCTTCCTCGGCAGTTCGGTTCTGTCCTCGCCTCCGCAATCGCACTCACCCCTTTCATCCCGGCCCAGATCGGAGCTGCCGATGTCGCGGCTCCCGCCGTCTCGCTGACGTGGAACCCGAACCCGGAAGCCAACCTTGCCGGTTACAAGCTCCACTTCGGAAGCAGCAGCGGCAGCTACCCTACGGTCGTCGATCTCGGTGCGGTGCCGAGCGCGCCGCTGCCGCCGATGATCCTCGGCCAAACCTACTACATCGCCCTGAGCGCTTACGACAGCGAAGGCCGCGACGGCCCTCTCTCGGAGGAACTGACGGTCACGGCAACGCCACCCGGCCCGGTGGTGGGCACCGGCTTCGCGACTGGATCCGCGGGGCAAGGGACGCTTCAGTGGAGGTATCCCTCGACCGCTGCCGGCACGACCGACCGCTTTACGATCGAGTCGAGCCCCGACCTCGTCACCTGGTCGCCGGCCGGCAGCCTGACCCCGGCGCAAGCGAACCGCAGCGATGCCGAGTGGCTTCACTTCAGCTTCGCCTTCCCCACCGACCAGCCCCGCCAGTTCTTCCGCGTCGCCGCGGTCAATCCCTTCGGCGAGTCGGATTGATTCAACTCACCCGCAACGCGCTCCGCGCGCACCCATGCCTTCCCGGGACCGCCTTCCGGGGAGGCGTTATCCCAGCCACTCAAGGATCGCTTCGGCGGACTTTTCGGAAATGCCGGGGATGGCGGCAATCTCCGCGACGCTCGCCTTGCGGATCCGCTCGACGCTGCCGAATTTCTTCAACAGCGACTGCTTCTTCTTCGGCGAGATCGCAGGGCAGTCGTCGAGCAGACTCTCCTTCATCCGGCGGCGGTAAAGCAGCGCGTTGTAGCCGTTGGCGAAGCGGTGGGCCTCATCGCGGATCCGCTGGAGCAGCTTGAGCGCGCCGCGGTCGTGCGGAATCAGCAAGGGATCGCTCTCGCCGGGGAAGAAGACCTCCTCGCGCTGCTTGGCCAGGCCGATAATCGGCAGGTCGTAGATCCCGAGCTGTTGGAGTTCTCTAACGGCGCAGGAAAGCTGGCCCTTGCCGCCATCGACGATCACCAGGTCGGGCAGCACGATCTTCGCGCGGCCCTCTTTCGCCAGCCGGCGCTGGATCTCCACCGGGTCCTCCTGCGACTCGGCCAGGTCGGGGTTCGCCGCGAGATTTTCGCCGAGGATCCGCGAGTAGCGGCGACGGATCACCTCGGCCATCGACGCGAAGTCGTCCTGCCCCTCGACCGTGCGGATCCGGTAGCGGCGGTAGTTCTGGTTGTCCGGCGCGCCGCCGGTGAAGCGGACCATCGAGGCCACGATGTGGTTCGACGAGACGTTGGAAATGTCGAAGCACTCCATCACCCGCGGCGGACCTGATAGCCCGAGCGCTTCGCCGAGGTCGGCCAGATCCTCGGTCGGCTTGACCGTGGTCGGCACGCCGCGGCCGCGGGTGAACTGGCGGGTTGGATTGAGGGTTTTGCGGAGGTTGTCGACCACGTCGCGCAGCAGTGCCGCCTTCTCGAAGTCGAGCCGCGCCGCCGCCTTCGCCATGTCCTGCTCGAGGTCGGAGAAAATCTCGCGGCGGCCCTTTCCCTCGAGCACCTGGCAGGCCTCGTCGATCCGCGAAAGGTAGGCCTCGCGGGTGATCCGCAGCATGCAGGGTGCTGCGCAGTTGCGGATGATGTCGGCGTTGCAGTGCTTGTAGTCGGTCTCGCCGGGATTCAGCGGTCGGCAGGCGCGCAGGCCGAACTTGCGGTTCAGCCAGGAAATCGTGGCACGTAGGGCCCCGGAGTGGGCGAAGGGGCCGAAGTAACGCGCGCCGTCCTCCTTTTTCATCCGGGTCAGCACGAAGCGCGGCCACGGCTCGGACGGCTGGATCTTGACCAGCAGGAAGCGCTTGTCGTCGCGGAAGGCGACGTTGTAGCGCGGGCGGTAGTCCTTGATCAGCTTGCCCTCCAGCAGCAGAGACTCGGCCTCGTTGCGGACGGTGTGGAATTCGAAATCGGCGATGGTGTCGATCAGCGCCCGGGTTTTCAGGTCGGCGCGGGTTTTCCGCGAGGCGAGGAAATACGAGGACATCCGCTTCCGTAGATCCCGCGCCTTGCCGACGTAGATGATCGAGCCGAGGCGGTCTTTCATCAAGTAGACGCCCGGCTGATGCGGAACATCCCTGAGTTTTTCCTTCAATCCCGGCGCGGCCACGGCGCAATGGAAGTCCTCCGCGCCGATTCCGCAACCCCGCGTTTCGCGCTCCACCCGCGGCAGCCCCGCCCTCAAATCCGCCGCGGCGCTTGCTTCGCCGGGGGGATTCGTTAAGCTCCTCGAAGTTTCATGAATTGGCATCCGAAGATCACTCCCCTGCTCCTGCTGATGGCAAGCGGCATTCCCGCTGCCGCCCAGGAGGCACCGGCTGCCGAGAAGCAGCTCGATTTCATGCAGATCTTCGACGACGGGGGCATCATGATGTACCCGCTCGCCGCCTTGTCGGTGGCAGCCGTCGTGATGATCCTGCTGTTCCTGTTGACCATCCGTCGCAACGCCGTGGTCAGCGACCGCTTCATGAACAACGCCGAGGCGATGATCCGCAAACGCGACTTCCTCGGCCTGATCGGCTACTGCCACCGGCAGAACGAATGCATGGCGCGGATCGCCCAGAAATCGCTGGAGTTCATGACCAAGAACAGCTCGGCGACCTTCAGCGACGTCCGCGAGGTGGCCGAGTCCGAAGGCTCCCGCCAGGTCGGCATGCTGAGTTCGCGGATCACTTACCTGGCTGACATCGGCTCGGTCGCGCCGATGGTCGGCCTGCTCGGCACCGTGCTGGGGATGATCAAGTCCTTCATCAACATCTCCACCGGCGGCTTCGAAGGAGCCCGTCAGATGAAGCTGGCCGAGGGCGTGTCCGAGGCCCTGATCACCACCGCCGCCGGCCTGATGGTCGGCATTCCCGCGCTGGTGTTCTATTCGATCTTCCGTGGCCGGGTGCAAAAATACATCGCCGAACTGGAAGCCGCCAGCACCCACTTCATGGCCACCCTGCACTCGCAGATCCAGCGCCAGACCGCGGCACCGGCTCCCTACCCCTCTCCCGCCCGCCGTCACCAGGAAGACTACGGAATGCCCGTCCCCTCCCCGCTCAGCGACGACCGCCCCGATCTCCACGGCATCTGAACGGCCATGAAATTTCAAAAGAGCCAGCTCGAACCGGCCGCCATGCAACTGGCGCCGATGATCGACATCGTGTTCCTGCTGCTGATTTTCTTCATCGTCACCTGGCAGTTCTCGCGATCGGAAACGGAGCTGAAGATCTCGGTCCCGAGTTCGCAGGAGGGCGCGGACCCGAAGCGCGTGCTCGGCGAGATCATCGTCAACGTCCGCGCCAACGGCGAGGTGGTGGTCGAGGGCCAGGTGATGAGCCAGGACCAGCTCAAGCAGAAGCTTTCGGCCATCGCCAGGCAGCACCAGAACCAGCCGGTCCGCCTGCGCGGCGACTCGAAGGCCGAATACCAGATGATGGTCGAGGTCATCGACACCTGCCAGAAAGCCGGTATCTGGAACATTTCCTTCGCCACCCAGCGGCGGAAGGAGGAGTGATCCGGCCGCCCGGACCGGGGCAAAACGCCTTCTTGGCAAACGGTCCGATTGGCGCGATGATCCGCCTGTCGTGAATATCCGAACCGTCCTTTGCCTGCTCGCCGCAGGGACCGCGCTTGCCCAGGAAGCCCCGCCGCGCGCGGAACCCGTGGACCCGACCCTGCGCACGGATCCCGGCCAGGACTTCTACCTCCACGGCCGCAATCTTTACGAGGCCGCCAAAAACGGCACCGACAACGACCGCCGGATCGAAGACTACGCCCGGGCGATCGACGTGCTGACCCGCTACCTCGACCAGTTCCCGAAGCATCCGAACGCCGAGCCCGCCACCTGGTATCTCGGCCAGAGTTATTACGGATCGGGGCGGATCGACGATGCGAAGCGTTTCTTCCACGCGATCCTCAACCGCTACCCGAAAGGCACCTACGGCGCGCCCGCCGCCTACATGCTCGCGGCGGACCATTTCAACAAACGCCAGTATGCCCTGGCCGCCCCGCTGTTCGAAAAAATGGCGGGACTGGCGACCGTCGCCGCCGATCGCCAGCGCGCGCTGTTCCACGCCGGATTCTCCTACGAACTCCAGGGGCGCACCCGGGAAGCCATGGATTACCACCGCAAGGTGCTCGCCGATCCTTCCCTGCCGAACGTTTATCTGGAACGCAGCCAGCTTTCGCTCGGCAAGCTCCTCTCCCGGGCCGAGAAGCTCGACGAGGCGCTGCCGCTGCTCGACAAGGTGGTGATGTCCCGCAGCGGGCCCGAACTGCGCGGTCCCGCAGCCATCGAGGCCGGCACCATCGCCGCCAAGCAAGGCAACCTGGAGCTTTCCGACAAGTACCTGATGCTGGTCCTCACCACGCCGGGCATGGAGGTCTACAAGCCGGACGCCCAGCTCGCGCTGATGAAGGCACGCTACGACCTGAAGAAGTTCGCGGACGTGATCGATATCTACCGCCGCAGCGCCGAGAAGGCCGCCGGCGAACGGGAAGCCCTGCGCCTCATGCTGGCCGCCCGCTCCTACATGGAGTTGAAGAAGAACGTCGAGGCGCTCGAGCTTTTCCGCGAGGTCGAGAAACTGATGCTGCCGAACAACAGCTTCGCCTTCGAGGCCAACTACCTGCGGCTGCTTTGCTTCTTCCGCATCGAAGGACGCCACGTGCCGGAGCAGGTCGACGCCTTCCTCCAGCTCTACCGTAAGAACCGTCCGCGCGACCCGAAGATCCACACCGCCCTGCTGATGAAAGCGGAGACGCTGATGGACGCCAAGAAGCCGGATGAAGCGGCGAAAGTCTATCTGGAGATCGACGGCTCCCTCTTGTCCGAAGCCAACCGGCCCGGCCTGTATTTCAAGCGCGCCTGCGCCCTTTCCGCCAGCGACGACCCGCAGGGGGCCATCCGCTCGTTCAGCGATTTTATCGACGGCTACCCGGCCGACGAGCGCATCCCCCAGGCCTTGATCCAGCGGGCGAAGGCCTACCATGACACCGGCGAGCCGGCCAAGGCGCTCGCGGATTACGATCTGCTGCTGACGCGCGCCACCGACCCCGAGTTCCAAATGCTCGCGATACTGGAGTCGGCGGACATTTCCAAGCAACAGAACAATCTGCCGGACATGATCGCCCGCTACCGCAGCTTCATCGAGAAGTTCCCCGCGGCGAGCGATGCCCGCAAGGCGAAGGCCCACTACTGGCTCGCCTGGGGCTTGATCAAGACGGAGAAAATCGCCGACGCCCTGCCGCTGGCCGGAGTGGCCCGCCAGCTCGATGCCAAGACCTACGGCCAGAATGCCGGCACCCTGCTGGCGCTCGGTCACTGGGCCATGCAAGCGCCGGATCCGGTCTGTGAGGAAATCGACCGCGCGATCGAAGGGAGCTACGTCGACAAGCTCCCCGACCAACTCATCAGTTGGGCCGCCATGCAGGCCTTCAGTGCGAACCGCTTCGACCAGGCGGCCCGCTTCTACAGCCTGATTGCCGACGAGAATGAACCGCGTGCCACCCCGAAGGAAACGTGGCGCTATCTCGGCAAATCCCTGCTGGCCGCTGGCAAGGCGCAAGAGGCGCTGGCACCGATCGACCGCGCTCTGGAAGTTGAAGATGCCCCGGGCTGGAAAGCGGACGGGCTGCTCGATCGATCCAAGGCGCTGCTCGCGCTCGGAAAGACCGACGAGTCGATGAAAGCGACCGAAGACGGCCAGGCGCTGCGCCCGGTCGGCCGGGTCAATTCCGAGCTCCGCATGGTCCAGGGCGACATCCACATGAAGCGCAACGACCCCGCCCAGGCGGCCGGTGCCTACGTCGTGGTGGTGGAGCTGTTGGACGACAACGACGAGGTCCTCAAGCCGCTCGCCCTTTGGAAACTCATCAAGGCGCTGGAGGCCAAGGATGACAAGGCGGGGGCGGCCGAATACTCCCGCCAGCTCGAGGCGAAGTATCCCGGCTGGAAGCCACCGGCACCCTGATCCCCGGGGCTTCCGGGGTGTCCTCGTTTCGGCTTGTCAGTTAGATCGGTTCCTCCAAGGTACGTTTTGAATCGTATCCAAGACGAACCCATGCAGCAATTTTTGACCGACCACGGGATCGCCGCATCCCTCGCCCTCGGCGTCGCCGGACTCGCCGGCGCCATTGTCCTGATCCGGATGGTGCTTTCCTGCTCCGGCGGGAATGCCCGGATGGCCGAGATCGGGGGCGCGGTGCAGGCGGGAGCCAAGGCCTACCTCAACCGCCAGGTGGCCACCATCTCGGTGATCGCCGTGCTGATGTTCATCGCCATCGGCCTGCTGCGAGACTGGACCACCGCCGGCGGCTTCGTGGTCGGGGCCGTCTGCTCGCTGGCCGCCGGCTACATCGGCATGATGGTCGCCGTCCGGGCGAATGTCCGCACCGCCCACGCCGCATCAATCGGTGCCCACCCCGCCCTGCGCGTCGCATTCAACGGCGGCGCGGTCACCGGCCTGCTGGTCGTTGCGCTCGGCCTGCTCTCGGTCGGCGGCTTCTACCTGCTGGTCCTCAAGCTCACCGGCGGCAACGGAAAAATCGCCATCGACTCGCTGATCGGCCTCGCGCTCGGCAGCTCGCTGATCAGCGTCTTCGCCCGGCTAGGCGGCGGCATCTACACCAAGGCCGCCGATGTCGGTGCGGACCTCGTCGGCAAGATCGAACAAAACCTCCAGGAAGACGACCCGCGCAATCCCGCCACGATCGCCGACAACGTGGGTGACAACGTCGGCGACTGCGCCGGGATGGCGGCCGATGTCTTCGAAACCTACGCCGTCAGCCTGATCGGCGGCGTGCTGGTCGGCTACCTGACCGCGGCCGATCACGCCGCCCAGGCCCTGATCTATCCTTTCGTGATCTGCGGCGTGTCGATCATCGGCGCGCTGCTCGGCATCCTCTTCGTCAACCTTGCGAAAATCTCCGCCACCCGCGCCCTGATCGGCGGCGTGGTGGTCAGCGGCCTGGTTTCCGCGGTCCTGCTCTGGCCCGTGACCCAAGCCCTGTTCCCGACCGCCCTCGACTTCTCCGGCAAGGCCGTCGATGCCGGCGCGATCTTCACCTGCGTGCTGGTCGGCATCGTCCTGACCTTCGCCGCGGTCGGCATCACCAATTACTTCACCTCCACCCACTGCAGGCCGGTCCAGCGCCTCGCCGAAGCCTGCAAGACCGGCCACGCCACCAACATCATCGCCGGCATCAGCACCGGCCATCACGCCACGGTGCTGCCGGTGCTCTGCATCGTCGGTTCGATCTGGCTCTGCCATTCGGAAGCCGGCCTCTACGGCATCGCGGTCGCGGTGGTCAGCATGCTCAGCCTGTCCGGCATCATCATCTCGCTCGATGCCTTCGGCCCGATCACCGACAACGCCGGCGGCATCGCGGTGATGAGCGGTCTCGATCCCTCGGTGCGGAAAATCACCGACGAACTCGACGCGGTCGGCAACACCATGAAGGCCGTGACCAAAGGCTACGCCATCGCCTCCGCCGGCCTCGCTGCGATGGTCCTCTTCGGCTCCTACGTGGAGGAACTCAAGGCCCACCTCCACCGCGACTTCGTCTTCGACCTGATGGATCCGCGGGTCATCATCGGCCTCTTCATCGGCGGCCTGCTGCCCTTCTCCTTCACCGCCTACGCGATGGATGCCGTGGGCAGCGCCGCCGGCGCGGTGGTGCGCGAAGTCCGCCGCCAGATCCAGGCGCATCCGGGCATCCTCGACGGCACCGAGACCCCGGACTACGGCCAGTGCGTCGACATCGTGACCAAGGCCGCCCTGCGCCAGATGATCCTGCCCGCCCTTCTGCCGCTGGTATTCGTGGTGGCGGTGGCGATGATCCCGTCCCTCGGTGCCGTCGCCCTCGGTGGCGTGTTGGTCGGCACCATCGTCACCGGCCTTTTCATCGGAATCGCCATGACCTCCTCCGGCGGGGCGTGGGACAATGCCAAGAAATACATCGAGGACGGCCACCACGGAGGGAAAGGCTCGCCCGCCCATGCCGCCAGCGTCACCGGCGACACAGTGGGCGATCCCTACAAGGACACCGCCGGCCCGGCGGTCAACCCGATGATCAAGGTGGTCAACATCCTCGCCATCCTGATCATCCCGATCCTCTTCAACTGACCAGCCGCGGAATGGCCCGGCGTCGTTCCATTTCATCCTCCCCGCTTGCGGAAAGCGGCGTACTGGGCTTGGCTTGCGCACTTCCCTTCTCATGCAGACCCGTCCCGCCGCCGACCCCGTTTCCCGGGCCCGCTCGATTCACAACAAGCAGCCCTTCACGGTCGCGGTATTCTTCACCCTCGCGCACTACCTCTGCCTGCTCGGGCTGGCCACCTGCCTGGTCCTGCTGGTCGTGAGCCCGTCGAAGCAAACGATCATCCTTCCCCTGGTGGTCTCCGTCGTCGCCTCGCTGGTCACCTGGCTCATTTCCTACATCCGCCGCCGCTCCGCCCGCTGCCCGCTGTGCAAAGGATCGCCTCTCCTCGAAAGCGGAGCCGTCAAGCATGCCAAGGCCTACCGCCTGCCCCCCCTCAACCACGGTGCGACCGCCGTGCTCGGCATCCTTTTCCTCAACCGCTTCCGCTGCATGTACTGCGGCACTCCCTACGACCTGCTCAAACGCTCTTCGACCGCCCGCAACAAGCACTGAACGGCAGGTCCGGGAAGCAGCTTCCGTAGCACGACCATGAAAACGAAAGCTCACCGCGAAACGATCCGCCACGCCACCGGCAATTCCTCGCTGGGAGCCGTGCTCGTGGCCTCCACCGAAGCGGGCATCTGCGCCCTCCTGATCGGCGACGGCCCGGCGGAGCTCGCCACCGAGTTGCAACACCGTTTTCCCGAAGCCCGGCTGACCCGAGGCGACGAATCCTTCGATCACCTGGTGGTCCGCGCTGTGAGCCATGTCGAAGACCCGGCGCAGGCCTGGGACCTTCCGCTCGACCTCCGCGGCACCCCTTTCCAGCAGCGCGTCTGGCAGACACTCCGGGAAATCCCCGCCGGCTCCACCGGCAGCTACACGGGCATCGCGGAAAGCATCGGCCAGCCGGCAGCGGTCCGCGCCGTCGCCGGTGCCTGCGCCGCCAACCCCGTCGCGATCGCCGTCCCCTGCCACCGCGTGCTGCGCCGCGACGGCGGACTCTCCGGCTACCGCTGGGGCATCGACCGCAAGCGCGCTCTGCTCGACCGGGAATCGAACGCCTGACGCCGTGGACCTCTTCCCGCCGGACCTCGCGGCCAACCTGCTGCCCTGCGACGGCATCGTGACCTACCACGGCCCGATCTTCGACGGATCGGCGGCGAAACATTATCACGACATCCTGCTGGCCACGATCCCGTGGCAGCACGACGATGTCGTGATTTTCGGCAAACACATCGTCACCGCGCGGAAGGTGGCCTGGTATGGCGATGCCGGCTTTTCCTACAGCTACTCCGGCACCACCAAACAACCGCTCCCCTGGACGCCGGAGTTGCGGGAGTTGAAAGACATCGCCGAGGCGCGCACCGGGGCGATCTTCAATTCCTGTCTGCTCAACCTCTACCACGACGGTCGCGAAGGCATGGGCTGGCACAGCGATGACGAGAAGTCGCTGCTGCGCGACGGCTGCATCGCCTCCATGAGCTTGGGCGCGGAGCGGAAGTTCTCGTTCCGCCACAAGCAGACCAAGCAGACCGTCTCTCTGTTGCTGGAAGACGGCAGCCTGCTGGTAATGGCAGGCACGACCCAAACGCACTGGCATCACCAGTTGCCGAAGTCGGCGAAAGCCGGGGCCCCGCGCATCAACCTGACCTTCCGGACCATGGCGGCGGTTTGAGCCGCTGTGTGGATACCGCACCCGATCATCGCAATCGCAGCGAAGGTCAGGGGTTCTCATCCCGCCACCAACGCGCTTAATTGATAGTGCCTTTTCTTGGCACTTCGAACTTCCCCACTTGGAACTTCACTCAGTGGTCGGGGTGGCGGGATTGCCTCCGGCCATGCCAGCTTGCGCTTCGCGGGACTGGCATGTCGCGATGCTCCTACCTGCATTCGAACCCAGAAAACCGCGCTCCGCGCATGGGTTCTCATCCCGCCACCAACGCGCTTGGGTGGATCATGCCTTTTCTTGGCACTTCGAACTTCCCCACTTGGAACTTCACTCAGTGGTCGGGGTGGCGGGATTCGAACCCACGGCCTCTTCGTCCCGAACGAAGCGCGCTACCAGACTGCGCCACACCCCGAATCACCTGAATCAAATGACTTCCGCCCCGGGAGGGCGGGGCGGCTTTTTTCCCAAATTCGCAACGGCCTGCAAGTGAATTTTTGAGCACCGCTTTGCGCTCCATCATCCCCCGGCGGCCACCATGGTTTTCAGCTGCGACTCCCAGTCCCCGCCACCCCGGCGGTCGCAGGCCGCCCTCCAGAAGGGACCTAGGCCGGCCACCGGATCGCCGAGGACCAGCGCCCGTCGGCCGGATGACGGGGCCGGAGCCGCAGGCCCGCCGCCCGGCTCCCAGCCGGTCAGATCGACCGCCGCCGCTTTCAAGCTGCGCAGCAACTGGCCGCCGTCCGCGACCCGCACCGGTAGGCGGAAAACGGCCCCGCCGGACGCTTCAACCGCCTCCGCACCGAAAGGCGAAGCACCCTCCGCCCCGAAAAGAACCCCCGCCGCCCCGGCCGACTCCGCCTGAGCCATCAGCCTTCCGACAAGAACGGGATCGTCCAGCCGGGGCGCCACCACCAGCAGCGCTCCGGCATCCAGCGACTTGCAAAAGGCCGCGACCTCGCGGGTCTCCGCCGGCTCCCTCGCCAAGCCCAGCACCCCGGCATGGCGGCCCGGATTGCCGAGCCCCGCCAACTCAGCCTCCGTCGTGCGCTCCACTTCGAGGCCGCTCCACGTCGGAATTTCCCAAGGGTGCGATTCATCGATCATCACCCCGGCCACATCCCACCAACCGGCCAGCGCCGCTTCCACCGCCGTCCGGCCTTCCAGCACGACCCATGGCGGACCGCAGGCCGGTGCGCGGAGCAGATTCATCCATTCGGAACTCACGCCGCGACTCCTAACCGAGAATGCCGCCGCGGTCCATGCCCGGGCGGAAGAACCCGAGGAGACCGGTCGACCGATCCCCCGCCGCGTGCTAGGAATCCCGCCGTGCGCCTTCTCCCGCTCCTGCTGCTTTCCCTCGCCTCGGCCGATCCGCTGCCGCGGGAGATCGTGCCGGAGAAGGCGGTGCTGGTCGCCCAAGCCGACGAAGACGGCCGCAAGGTCTGGCACACCCGCTTTTTCAGGATCGACTCCGACGTCGAGCTCC
The DNA here is from genome assembly GCA_044372775.1 of Haloferula sp. GTDB lineage: Bacteria > Verrucomicrobiota > Verrucomicrobiia > Verrucomicrobiales > Akkermansiaceae > Haloferula. The sequence continues at coordinate 47,856 of JBIPNO010000008.1, read as the reverse complement.
GCCCGAACGAGCTGCTGCGGCTGGCCCAGGTCGCGGACACCACCGCCGCCGCGGTCAAGGCCCACCCGCTGCCCTTGTTCGCCCCGCCGGAAGGGCAACGGCCGCGCATCGCGATCCACGCCAGCGCCGCCGCGTATAAAGAAGAAGGCGGCGTCCACGGCACGGCCGGCATGTATGTCGCCCGCCAGGCGCTGGTGCTGATCCAGGGCGAACATCTGGTCCGCTCGCCCGATGCCACCCGCTCCCGGCTCGCCCCGAGGCAAAACGAAGACCTGGTGGTCCACGAGTTGGTCCACCTCTGCATGCACCGGACCAACGCCCGCTTGCAGCAGTGGATGGTCGAAGGCATCGCGGAGTACTTCGCCAGCGCGCACCAGGGAGGCGGGCGCTTTTCCTTCGGCGACATGGACCAGGCGGTCCGCACGCACCTGAGGATCCGCCTCAGCCCGGATGACCCCGGGATCCCGCTGGTGCCGTTCGCCCGGCTCGTGGTGCTCGATAACCGTGGCTGGCTGCGCTACCTCGACAGCCTCCCGGTCGACGAGCGCTACCGCGCCTACGCGACCGCCCTGCTGCTGGCCCACCAGCAACTCCATGGCGGCAAGACCCGCCTCGATGCCCTTCGGAAGGCGCTGACCTCCCCGAAAAACCCGCGCGCCCCCGACGTCCTGATCCTTCCCGAAACAGCCCCGGCCGTCGAAGAATCGCTGGGCCGATACTGGCGACCCAAGGGCCTGACCTTGGAATTCCCGGTCGAGAAATGATCAGAACCTGCTGGTTCCCAATCACAGCGCACTGCCAGATGGAAAAATTTAATTTTCAGATAAATTAATTCTTCCCAAACGCGAAATATTTGGCAGTGTTCCCATGTGAATCGTCGCCTCGGCGCTGATTCCAAGCCAGTAGTTCGCTTCGAAAGGCTCATGGCTCGGTTCTGAATCCGGGGGGATTTCGGTCGGGTCTTCTTTCAGAAGCTGCCGCTGGTTCAGAAAGGGTGCGAATTGTGACTCCGGGGGGATTTGCGATTCGCGCCCTTCTTTTTTGCCCGGATCGGGCGCTCCGGTGAAATTCGAAGGCCGCGCTTTTCCGCCGGGACGGCCCGTGCTTCTTTCGCCGCGCATGAAGGTCGGCATCGCACAGATCAACGGGGTGATCGGGGATTTCCCCGGCAATGCCAAACGCCTGCTCCAGGCCTACCGCGAATGCCTCGAGCTGGGGGCCGACCTCGTCATCACGCCGGAACTTTCGCTGGCCGGCTATCCGCCGCGCGACCTGGTGTTCAAGTCGCAGTTCGTGCCGAAATGCCTGCAAGCGCTCGACTACCTCGCCGGGGAGATCAAGGAGGTGCCGCTGCTGGTCGGCTACGTCGATCACCACGAACGCCACCGCCCGGGCAAGCCCTTCCGCAACGCCGCCGCCTTCCTCCAACGCGGAAAGATCGCCGCCAAGGTCTGGAAAACCCTGCTGCCGACCTACGATGTCTTCGACGAGCGCCGCTACTTCGAGCCCGGCGAATCCTGCGAGCCGATCCTCTGGAACGGCCTCCGCCTCGGCGTGACGATCTGCGAGGACATCTGGCCCGAGGAATACCTGCAGCGCCCGCTCTACGACCGCGATCCGGTCCGCGAACTCTCGGAGAAGGGCATCGACCTCCTCCTGAATCTCTCCGCCTCCCCCTTCCACCTCGGCAAGCCGGAAACCCGCCGCGAAATGATGGCCGGCATCGCGAAGGAGGCCGGCGTCCCGGTGATCTATGCGAACGCCGTCGGCGGCCAGGACCAGTTGGTCTTCGACGGCCATTCGCTGGTGGTCCAAGCCGACGGCCGCGTCGCAGTGCAGATGCCGGGTTTCCAGGAAGCCGTGCGGGTGGTGAATCCCTTCGACCCGGGCGAGACTTCCGAGGTCGTCGATCATCCCGCCCCGGCCCAACTCCACGCGGCGCTGGTCCTCGGCCTGCGCGACTACGTCACGAAATGCGGCTTCCGCAGCGTCTGCCTGGGCCTCAGCGGCGGCATCGACTCGGCTCTGACCGCCGTCCTCGCCGCGGAGGCACTCGGCGCGGAGAACGTCCACGGCCTCACCATGCCCAGCCCGTTTTCGTCCGGCGGCAGCGTCGAGGATTCCGTGGCCCTCGCCAAGAACCTCGGCATCCGCTGCGACACCGTGCCGATCGCCGGAACCTTCGAGGCGGTCAAAGCCGCGATGGCCCCGCTTTTCGCCGGCACCCGGGAAGACGTGACCGAGGAGAACATGCAGGCCCGGATCCGCGGGCTCTATCTGATGTCGCTCTCAAACAAATTCGGCCACCTGCTGCTGACCACCGGCAACAAGAGCGAACTCGCGGTCGGCTACTGCACCATCTACGGCGACATGTGCGGCGGTCTGGCGGTCATTTCCGACCTGCCGAAAATGCGCGTTTACGAGCTGTCCCGCTGGATCAATCGCGACCGCGAGATCATTCCCTGGAACACCATCGACAAGCCGCCGAGCGCCGAGCTGCGGCCCGACCAGAAGGACCAGGACACCCTGCCACCCTACGAAATCCTCGACGCTATCCTGGAACTCTACGTCGAGCAGCACCTGTCCGCCGAGGAGATCGTCGCCCGCGGCCACGAGGAACATCTGGTCCGCTGGATCCAGCGCCGGGTCGACCTGAACGAATGGAAGCGCCAGCAGGCGGCTCCCGGCCTCCGGGTGACTTCGAAAGCCTTTGGGGTGGGCCGCCGGATGCCCATCGTGCAAGGGTTTGCGGGCTGAACTCGGACTGTTAGGAGATTTCCAGAAAGCGCCCTTCCCCCGGCGTCGCCCGACTGCTACAGCGCTCCCGGCATGACTTTGGAAGAGGCTAGGCGAATACTCGGACTGTCCGCGGATGAGAATCCGACGGAGCATCTGGCCGAGTTCAAAGCCGCCCGGAACCGGATCGCGGACCTCGTCCGCACCGCGCCGAACGAAACGATCGCGCTCCGCTATCAGGACGGCTTGGTCGAGTTCGAGCGCGCCCTCGCCGCCCTGCGCGAGGAGATGGACAAGGAAGACCCCGAGGAAACCCGGCGGAAAGCCTGGATGGCCGCCGCCCTCGGGGTGGATGCCTCGCTCGAAGCAACGCCCGCCGCCGCCACGAAGCCGGCCACCTCCCCTACCCCGCCCGTGCCGTCAACCCGGACCGTGACGGTGCCGGAAAGCCCGCCGGAAACGGAAGACCTTGATGACCCGCCAGCCGCCCCGGTCAACAAGGCGCGCGTCTTTTCCTACCTGCTGATCCTCGCCGTGGGAATCGGCGGTGGCGGCTTGCTGTGGGTGAAGATGAAAGAGGACGAAAAGTTCCGCATCCAGGAGCGCCTCACCTTCCTCGAACGGCTCGGCGGGAAGATGATCGACGCCCGCCAGTGGCCGGAAGCCGATCTCGCCTACTCCGAGATCGAGCAGCTCAAGCCGGGAGCCGAGAGCGCGGCGATCGGCCGTCGCAGCATCGAGGCCGGGATGGAAGAAGAGCGCCGACAGTTCGTCGGATACTGGTCCGGCGAGGCGATCGCCGCCTTCGACCTCGGCCGCACCGACGATGCCGCCAATGCCGCCCGCAAGGTGCTGGAGAAGTATCCCGGTGAGACGGAGATCGCCAACCTGCTGCAGAAGATCGAGCAAGCCCGCAGCACCCAGGCTCGCGAGGCGATGGTCGCCGCCACCACCGCCGCGATCCAGAAGCGCCGCTGGGACGAGGCCGAGAACCGCGCCAAGGACCTTGCGAAAGCCTTCCCCGGCGACCCCGAAGGCAATGTCCTGCTGGCCGAGATCAAGGCAGGCCGCGACAAGGAAGCCCGCGACCGGACTCGGGCGCAGGAGCTTTTCTCCGCCGCGAAGGTCCGCGATCTGGGTCAGTTCGACCGCGATGCCCTCGAGTGGCTGCGCGAGGCCGCCGCCCTGGCGCCGGAGGATCCCGACATTGCCGCACTCTATCAGAAAATGGCGTCCTACACCCGCACGGTGCAGGTTCCCGGCGACTTCGCGACCGTGGCGGAAGCCGTGGCCTCGTCCCGCGACCGCGACCGCATCGTGATCGCCGAAGGCACCTGGGAAGGCCCGATCATCATCGACAAGGCCATCACCCTGGAAGGCGCCGGCCGCGACAAGACGATCATCGAAGTCGCGGCGGAGCTCAGCACCGCCGCCACCTTCGGCCGCCATGCCGGCGGGGCGCGGGTCAGCGGCATCACCTTCCGCCACCGCGGCTTCGATGCCGGGCCGAACCGATTTTCCGCCCTGCTGGTGCGCGGGGCCGAAGTCACTCTCAACGACTGCCGGATCGCCGACTCCGCCGGCCACGGCCTCGCGGTGGTCGAAGCCGGCCGCGTGGTCGCCACCCGCTGCCTCTTCGAGAACAACGGCTGGGACGGCGTGGCGGTCCGCGGGGCCGGCAGCCGCATCGAGTTCACCGAGTGCGAATCCACCGGCAATTTCGGCCACGGCTACGACATCTGGGACGGCGGGTCCGCCGCCATCCACGGCAGCATCGCCCGCGACAACAGCGGCAACGGCATCCTGATCGACACCACCGCGGAGGACGTCGTGCTGGGCGAGAACGAACTGCGCGCGAACCGCGAATACGGAATTGTCGCCTCCGCCGCCGGCTCCGGCCGTATCCACGGCAACCGTTGCCATGAGAACCTCCTCGGCGGCATGGCCGTCCGCTTCGCCGCCACCCGGCTGGCTTTCGACAACAACGTGCTGGAGAAGAACCTCGGCCCCGGACTCGCGCTGGAGCAGGGCTTGGACAGCGCCGCCTTCGCCAGCAACCAGGCCACCGGCAACCAGGGTGGCAAGAACACGGTCCTCGATGCCGACTTTTCGAGCGGCGAGTGAGACCGCCGCTTGACCCCCGGGCGGCGGCTACCTACCTCTCGCCCATGGAACCGCTCTACGAGGGAAAAGCGAAGCGACTGTGGGCCACCGGCGACCCGAACGTGCTCCGCATGGAGTTCAAGAATGACGCCACCGCCTTCAACGGCGAAAAGAAGGCGCAGTTCGAGGACAAGGGCCGCCTCAACAACGCGATCAGCACCCTGATCTACGGCTTTCTCGAAAAGGAAGGCGTGCCGACCCACTTCGTCCGCCAGCTCGACGACACCAACGTGGAAGTCCGCAAGGTCGACATCCTGATGGTCGAGGTGATCATCCGCAACCTCGCCGCCGGCAGCTTCTGCAAGCGCACCGGGGTGGAAGAAGGCCACGTTTTCTCGCAGCCGATCATCGAGTTCTGCATCAAAAGCGACGAACTCGGCGACCCGCTGATCAACGACGACTACATCCGCGAGCTCAAGCTGGCCACCGTGGCGGAGCTCGCCTTCCTCCGTGAATCCGCGCTCAAGGTGAACACCATCCTCGGCAAGTTCTTCGCCGAATGCGGACTCAAGCTGGTCGACTTCAAACTCGAGTTCGGCCGCCTCGCGACCGATCCGTCGACCGTCGTCCTCGCCGACGAGATCAGCCCCGACGGCTGCCGCCTGTGGGACCTCAAGACCGGCGAGAAGATGGACAAGGACCGCTTCCGCCGCGACCTCGGCGGCGTGATGGAAGCCTACGCCGAAGTTCTGGAGCGCGTGAAGCTGGCGGTGAAGTAGCGCAACTTTGCAAGTTGTGCGCTTCGGGCGGCGCTCCTCCCCCAATCGCCGCGAACCTCTCCCCTGCGCTCCGTCCCAACATGCCGCGTCCCGCGGAAGTAGCGCAACTTTGCAAGTTGTGCGCTTCTGGCGGCGGACTGCTCCCAAGCCTACGAACCACCGGGGCAAGTCGCGCCGTCCCCCAGCACAACGTGCAACGTTGTGCCACTACCACAGCCCGTATTTCCCATACGCCATCGCGAAGATCCCCATCAGCAGATTCGCCACCGCGTGCATCACCACGCAGGCCCCGAGGTTCTTGCTCCAGATGCACAGCAGATAAGTCAGGGCTCCGTAAACGAAGGCCCCGGCGTAGTCGACCGGCGCGTGGGCCAGCATGAACAGCACGGTCACGATGCCGAACGACTTCCACGAGGCCTCGCCAAACGGCCGCTTCCAGTAGGACCCTTCCCAGTCGTTCACCAGCCGCGTCATGAACGAGCGCCACAGGATCTCCTCGACCAGCGCCACCACCACCACCGCGCGGACGAAGCGCATCACCAGCGCCGCCCAGAATGCCGCCGTCCCCTCGCCGAACGCCTCGCCCGGATTGAAACCCTTCGTCCGGGCTTCCACCCCGAACCAGCGCCACCAGCCATCGCCAGTCAGCGAGAACCGGTCGTGTAGCACCGTCGGCAGCAGCCAGAAGCCGATCCCGACCGCGCCGAACACCACCCCGACCGCCGACCATTTCCACGACCAACGGAACTCGTAGTACTTCCACCACTTCGCCAGGAAACCGAGCGTCACCAACGTCTGCAGCGGATACACCCACTGCTCCGGCCAATGCCGCCACCAGGGTGCCGCGGGATGTTCCCAGGTCAGGAAAGTTCCCAGAATCTGTAACAGCAGGAGGAAGCCCATGAACACGCCGAAGGGCACGACATGGGCGCGGATCCAGGCGTCCGGATTGCCGAGTCGGGCCTGGTCCGCGTGATCATTCATGGTCTTGTTAGAGCCTCCCGACGAAGCGCTCCATCTTGTCCATCGCCAGCTTCAGGTCATCGAAGGCGGTCGCATAGCAGCAGCGCAGGAAGCCCTCGCCGGAAACCCCGAAAGCGCTGCCTGGCACGGCCGCCACGCCTTCCTCTTCCAGCAGGCGCATCGCGAAATCCTTCGAGGTAAGCCCGGTCGGCCGGATGTCCGGGAAGGTGTAGAAGGCACCGCCCGGCGAGTGGCACTCCAGGCCCATCTGGTTGAGACGCTTGACCAGGAAATCCCGGCGCTGGTGGTAGGCGTCGCGCATCTTGGCGACTTCCGGCGCGCCGTTCTCCAGCGCCTCGATCGCCGCCATCTGGCTCATGATCGGCGCGCAGAGCATCGAGTACTGGTGGATTTTCATCATCGCCTCGGTGATCGGCTGCGGCGCGCAGGCATAGCCCAGGCGGAAGCCGGTCATCGCGAAGGCCTTCGAGAAGCCGTGCAGCAAAACGCAGCGCTCTTTCATCCCCGGCAGCGAGGCGATCGAGACATGTTCCTCGGTCGCATCGTAGCGCAGCTCGCTGTAGATCTCGTCGGTCAGCACCATCAGGTCGTGCTCGATGCACAGCTTGGCGATGCCTTCCAGATCCTCGCGGCTGGCGGTCGCGCCGGTCGGGTTGGTCGGGAAATTCAGCATCAGCACCCGGCTCTTCGGCGTGATGACCTTGGCCAGCTCCTCCGGCTTCAGCGAAAAGCCGTCGCGCTTCCGGGTGTGGACACCGACCGGCACGGCGTAGGCCATGGCGATGCTCGGCGAATAGGACACATAGCAGGGCTCGTGGTAGATCACCTCGTCGCCCGGATTGACCAGGGCGCGCAGGGCGATGTCGATGGCCTCCGACACGCCGACGGTGACCAGCACCTCGGTCAGCGCGTCGTATTCGACGTGGAAGAAATCCGAGACGTAGCGGGCGATCGACTTCCGCAGCGCGGGCAGGCCGAGGTTGGACGTGTAGCTGGTATGGCCTTTCTCCAAGGCGTAGATGGCGGCTTCGCGAATGTGCCAGGGGGTCGTGAAGTCGGGCTCGCCGACGCCGAGGGAGATCACGCCCTCCCGGCCTTGGACGAGCTCGAAGAAATCGCGGATTCCCGAGCGGGGAATCGACGCGATCTGACGGGCGATTTTCTGCGAATAATCCATAGACGAACCCGGACCTCGCCGGGCGGCGCATTTCAGGGGGGAAAGTCCCCCGCGTCAACGGCGGGGAACGCTTTCCACCGGGTCAGCAGAGCCTCCGGCCCGCAGAGCGGTCCCTGGAAGCATTATGCCCATTCAAGCCGGCATCGCCCCAGCGCGCACAGCCCGTGCTTCTGCGGGGTGAGCCTCCGCGCACCCGGTGAGCCGCCGGCCCGCGCTCTGACAAACTTGGTGTGACCTTGCCCTCTTCCTTTCCGGACGGTAGAGACCGTCATCCATGGCGGATTCCTTTCCCATCACGATCAGCAACCGCAAAGGGCCCGTCCCCTGTCCCAGGTGGGTGTGGATCGCGCTCTGGACCTTGATGCTGATCTATTGGTTCCGGGAGAAACAATGGCTGTGGGTGGCCATCTGCTTCGCGAATCTCGTGCTGATCCTGCGCCCCGACAGGTCCGCCGCGCTCAAGCGAATCACCGAGATATCCCTCGACGACGAATCCCTCACCTTTGCCCGGGCCGACGGGTCCAGCTTCAGCATCCCGGCAGCAAGAATTTCGTATGCTGCCGTCCACACCCGGCGCATCGACGTCGCCTACCTTCAGAACGAGGAGAAACTGACCCAGGAGTTCAAGCGCTCCGACTTCGACACCCCGGCGTGGACCGAACTGCAGCTACTGGCCTCCCGCTTCCCCAGCGGTTGACGAAATCCGTGACGAACGATTCCCTCCCTCCATGCCGCCGCCCTTCGTCCCCTTCACCGCCATGCACGGCGGGGCGATCGCGGCGGGACTGGCCGGGGTCGCCGCACTGGTGCTGCTCGGCCGCTCGGGGGAAAAGAACGAGCGGATCGCCCGCTTCATCCTGGCCTTCCTCTGCCTCGGGGCGTTCGGCTACTCCCAGGCCGCGTGGATGAGCATCGACGGGGGCCCGGATCTCGACAGCTCCCTGCCGCTGCATCTCTGCGACGTTGCCGCCTTCATCGGTGGCTTTGCCCTGCTCACCGGCAAGCGACTGCTGGCCACCCTGACCTACTTCTGGGGGCTCGCGGGCACCGTCCAGGCCTTGCTCACGCCGGCCATCACCGTCGGCTTCCCCCACCCCGCGTTCGTCTCCTTCTTCATCCACCACTTCGCCATCGTCGGCACCGCGATCTACCTGCCGGTCGTCCTCGGCTGGCGCTCCGACCGGCCCTGGTGGAAAGGCCCGCTGACCGCCCTGGGCTGGGGAAACCTCTACCTCCTGATCTCAATGGCCGTGAATGCCTGGCTTGGCACCAACTTCGGCTTCACCGCCCGCAAGCCGGTCAACCCGAGCCTGCTCGACCACCTCGGCCCCTGGCCGATTTACCTGCTGTGGATGCAAGTCCTGGGCGCCCTGCTGTTCTCGCTGCTGGCCCTGCCGGTGCTGCGGCGGGACCGGACTAAGTAGGAACGAACCGCCGAGGCGCGGAGGTCGCGGAGAGAGCGCCGAGGCTTTGGTTGAGCTTGGGGACTTTTCACCCTGACTTCCGCTTGCTCTCACCTCTTCCCCCCTTTGCGTTCACCTCCGCGACCTCCGCGCCTCCGCGGTTCGTTCATTTCCATGCAGGGAAATGATTTGGTCACCGCGCATCCCGGCGCTATACCGCCCCCGCATGAGCGACACCGCCGACAAGCCGAAGCGTCCCCGCGTGAACGTCCGCCGCCCGGATGTGATGACCCAGGTCAACGCCGAGGTGGAACGCCACTATCGCTCGTCGATCGTGGAAAAGATCCGCTCCCACGGCGGCGAACTCACCCTCGGCACCACCACCGTCCGCCTCGCCCAGCAGTTCGGCTTTTGCTACGGCGTCGAACGCGCGATCGATCTCGCCTACGCCGCCCGGCGGGTCTTCCCCGACAGCCGCATCTTCCTCATCGGCGAGATCATCCACAACGGCGAAGTCAACCGCCAGCTCGTCGACATGGGCATCGTCTCGCTCCCGTGGGAAAAGCTCACCGCCGACTACGACCAGCTCACGGAAGAAGACGTCGTGATCGTCCCCGCTTTCGGCGCGCCGACCAATTTCATGGAAAAGATCGAGCAGCGCGGCTGCTACGTCGTCGATACCACCTGCGGCGACGTGATGAAGGTCTGGAAGCGGGTCCGCGGCTACGCCAAGGACGGCATCACCTCGATCATCCACGGCAAGGCCGGCCACGAGGAAACCCAGGCCACCGCATCGCGCGCGCTCGGCGAGGACGGCAAGGGCAACTACCTGATCGTCCTCACCCTCGACGAGACCGACGCGGTCTGCCGTTACATCCGCGAGGGCGGCGACAAGCAGGCCTTCTTGGATCGCTTCGCCCGCGCCGCCTCGCCGGGCTTCGATCCCGACATCCATCTGACCAAGGTCGGAGTGGCCAACCAGACCACGATGCTGAAAAGCGAGACCGAGGAAATCCAGCGCCGGGTCCGCGATGCGGTCACGGCCCGCGACGGATCCGCGGCCAACTTCCTCGTCTTCGACACCATCTGCGGCGCCACCCAGGAACGCCAGGACGCGCTCTTTGAAATGCTGCGCCGGCCGATGGACCTGCTCTTCGTGGTCGGTGGCTACAACAGCTCCAACACCACCCATCTGGTGGAAATCGGCGAACAATCACTGCCGACCTTCTTCATCCGCAACGCCGAGTGTCTGGAGTCGCTGGAGCAGATCGTCCACTTCGACCTTCACGAGAGATCCGAAGTAGCCAGCGGCTATCCGGCCACCCTGTTAGGTGAAGGCCCGGTCGTCGTCGGCATCACCGCCGGCGCCTCCTGCCCGAACAACCTGATCGAAGACACGATCTTCCGGATCTTCGAACTCCGCGGGATCGGCCGCGATGCGGTCAAGTCGGCGTGACCGGGATCACTCGGATTTGATCTTCTCGATCTCCTTGGCCACATCCGCCGCCTGCCCCGGGTGACCGGCCTTGGCCAGCGCGGTTTGCAGCCGGGTCAGCACCTCGATGTCGTTGGTATAGCTGCCCTGTGCCTCGATCAGGATGTCCACCGCCGCCTTGGGATCTCCTTTTGCCAGATAGAATTCCGCCAGCCGCGCCTGCATCGGGAGCAGCACGGAAGGCGGCATCAGCATCGAGGCCGGTGCCTGGCGGTCGAGGGCCGCGCGGTACCAGTTGAAAGCCGAGCCGATCCCGTCCTTCGGTCCGGCCATCGCCATCGAGCCCCGCAGTTCGCTGGCATACACTTCCAGCGCCGCAAAGGCCCGCATCCAGGCCGAGCGCTCGCCGCCAGCCACCGCCGCATCGCGCGTCTTCACCATCTGCTCGCCATGGAGCGTCAAGGCATCCGCGATCTTGCGCGCCTCGGTCGGCTTGCCTTCCTCCAGCGCCTTGCGGGCTTCGAGAACAAACGCGAGTCCCTGATACAGCCAGGTGGAGTGGGTCGATTTCCCATAAGTCTTCTGGTCAGCGGGCTTCGGCAGTGCCGCCAGGGCCAGCGCCGTGTCGCCGGGCAGCGAGCGGCGCATCAGCAGCCGGGTCGCCAGCGTACGGCCTTCCCACAACAGCAACTGGCCGCCTTCGCTGGACGCGCGCTCCGGGGCGAGCTTGATCGCGGCGACCGATTTCGCGACCGCCAGCGCGGTGCGGTAGTCCCCCTTGGCCCCCAGCGCCGCGGCCCGGTAGCACTCCGACTTCACCCAGCCCGGGCAGTCCTCGTGGCCCAGACCCGTCTGCTTCATCCAGGCCGCGTAGAGTTCGCCGGCCTGCGCGAAAGCCTCCACCGCACGGCCGGGATGTCCGGTCCGCAGTTCGTAGTGGCCCAGCAAATGGAGGAACGGCGCGTAGGACGGCGCCAGCTCGACCAAGTGGCGCGCCCGCTGGAGATCCCCGCGAAGGTCCGGGGCCTCGGCCCGGATGGTGAGGTAGGCGTGCAGGTAGAGCGGATGATCGGGGTCGCGGATCAGCATCTCTTCGATCAGCGCCTCGGCCTTCTCCTGGTCCGGGTTCGCCGTGCCGTCGTCGCCGTAGCCCGACCTGCCGAAAGCCGCCGACATCAACTTAAGCTGGGGATCGTTCGGGAATTTCTCCGAAACCTTCCGGAAAGCATCCGCCGCCGCCGCCGCGCCTTTGCTGAAAAAGACCGCCGTCGCGTAAGCATAGGACCGCTCCAGCTCGGTGCCCGCTTCCTTCTCCACCAGGTCCACCATCCGGCGCAGCGCCGCGTCGCGCTCGTCCAGCAGGTCGGGCTCCGGCGAGATCAAGGCCATCACCACTCCCCAATGCGCCATCAGGCAGTCGGGATCGATCGCCAGCGCCGCGCAAAACTGCCGGTAGGCCTGGAAATCCCAGCTCCCGTGGAGGTTCGCCACGCCATCCAGCACATGCTGCTGCGCCTTGGGGTCGCTCGCCGTCACTGCCATCGTGATCATCTTCGGGATCGGCGAGGCCAGCGGCGGCGGCAGTTTCTTCACCCGCTCCGAGATCACCGCCTCCACTCCCGGCACGGCTTCCTCCTCCGCCGCCAAGGCCAGACCGACGGATGCAAGCAGCAGCGCGAGGATTCTCATGCCCGGACGATGTCCCCCGATTTCCCCGCCTCAAGCAAAATGACCGCCCGCCCCGCCGGCAGGACGCGGCACAAAATCGCGCTCGCCCCTCCCACCGCCACCACCCTAGTCTGCCGCGACATGAAACTCGGGGTCATCGGTTGCGGGAAAATGGGCAGTGCCCTGGTCGAAGGAGCCATCCGCTCGGGCGCGATTTCCGCCTCGCAGGTCAGCGGCTGCGACGCCCACCCGGCGACCGCCGACGCCTTCGCCGCCGCCACCGGTGCGACCCTCGCCGGGAGCATCGGCGAGCTGGCGGCCGACACCTATCTTCTCTGCACCAAGCCGCACCACGCCGCCGCCGCCCTCGCCGCCTTGCCGGCCGGGGAAGCACTGGTGATCTCCGTCGCCGCCGGCCTCACCACCGGCTGGCTGGAAGCCCGCGTCCCGGCCGGAGTCCGCGTCGTCCGCTGCATGCCGAACACCCCGGCGCTGGTCGGCAAAGGCGCGGCCGCCTTCTGCCGCGGCACCGCCGCCACCGAGGCCGATGCCGCCGCCGCACGCCTGCTGCTCGGCTCGGTGGGGCTCGCCGTGGAACTGCCGGAGTCCCTGATGGACGCCGTCACCGGCCTCTCCGGCAGCGGCCCGGCTTTCGTTTACATCATGATCGAGGCGATGGCCGACGGCGGGGTCCGCGCCGGCCTGCCCCGCGCCGACGCCTTGAAACTGGCCGCCCAGACCGTCCTCGGCGCCGCCGCCATGGTGCTCGACACCGGCCTCCACCCCGCCGCGCTCAAGGACATGGTCGCCTCCCCCGGCGGCACCACCATCGCCGGCATCGCCGAATTGGAGAAACACGGCATGCGCTCGGCCTTCATCGAGGCCGTCCACGCCGCCGCCCGCCGCTCCGCCGAGCTCGGCGGCTCTTGAAAGCCGCGCGAATTTCGCTTTCCGCATCGTCCCCGTCCTTCCTAATTTCCACTCATGCGAATTCCGCGCCTAGTTCTTCCCGCCCTCGCGGTCCTTCTTGCCTCCTGCGGCGACGATGCCGACCTGCCGCCATTGGTCGGCAATTCCGCGCCGAACAACGAGCGGGCCGAGGCCCTCTTCAGCGAGGCCCAAAGTGCCGAAGGTGCCGGCAAGCGCGACAAGGCGATCAAACTCTACGACACCCTGGGCGACGAGATGCCGCTCGCCAAGCGCGCCCCGGAAGCCCGCTTCCGCCAGGGCGAACTGCTGGAACAGGCCGGTCAGATCCCGAAAGCCTTCGATGCCTATCAGGAACTGATTTCCCGCTACAACAACAGCAACCTCTACGAAAAGGCCCTCAACCGCCAGGCCACCATGGCCCAGTCCGCCGCCGACGGCCAGGTCAAGACCAGCTTCCTCGGCCTCAAAGCCAGCATCTCGAACGACCGCATCACCGGCATGCTCGAGAAGGTCCGCGACAACGCCCCGCGCTCGCCGCAGGCTTCCAAGGCCCAGTTCACCATCGGCGAGCTTTGGGAAAGCCAGGGCAATTCCTCCGGCTCCGACAAGGCCATCGCCGCCTACCGCACGCTGGTGATCGAGTACCCCGACAGCCGTGAAGCGCCCGAGGGCCAGTTCCGCATCGGCAAGATCCTTCTTGATGAGGCACGCCGCGGCAACCAGGACCAGGCCAACCTCGACCGCTCCCGCGAGGCCTTCCAGGACTACCTCCGCCAGTATCCCGGCCATTCCAAGAACGGCGAAGCCCGCCAGCTCATGGCCAACCTCGGCGGCCAGGACATCCAGCGCTCCTTCGACGTCGCCCAATTCTACGAACGGAAGGGCGAAACCGCTTCCGCCCGCTTCTACTACGAGGAAGTCGTCCGCAAGTCGAAGTCCGGCGATCTCCACGACAAGGCGAAGGCACGCCTGGCGGCGTTGGGAAGTAATTAAGGAATTCAGCAATTGAGAGATTGAGGAATCCAGAACATCTCTCTCTTCAATACCTTGATCTCCCAATTGCCCAATCAACCTAATCTCCAGTTTCCAATGCGTTTCCTCCTCCTCTTCACCGCCCTCGCCTTCACCTCCTGCACCGGCTATCAGCTCGGCGGGGCCAAGCCGGCGATCCTCCGCGACGTGAACAACATCACGGTGCCGATGTTCCGCAACGACACCCTGCACCCGCGCGCCGAGGCCCTCGCCACCAGCGCCGCGACCGATGCCGTGGTGCGCGACGGCACCTACCGCATCACCTCGCTCGACAAGGCCGACGCCATCCTCGAAGGCACCGTCCGCACCATCGACTACACCCCGCTGCGCAGCACCCGCCTCGACACCCTGCGGCCGGAGGAACTCCAGAACACCGTCACCCTGACCTGGACCCTCAAGGACGCCCGCGACCCCACCAAGACCCTCGCCTCCGGCAGCTCGGTCGGCAACAGCCGCTTCTTCGTCGACTCCAATCTCCAGACCTCGCGCAACAACGCCCTGCCCGATGCCCTCGAGCGCGCCAGCGAGTCGATGATCTCGCGCCTCGCCAACGGCTTCTAACTAAGGAGCCACGACACTCCTGTCGTGAGCCCGTCCCGCCCCACCGCCGGGACCGTCCGGAACGAGGATCCACCATCTTCGATCCACCATCCACCATCTTTCCCCGATGTCCGCCCCCGGCCGCTTCGTCCTCGTCCCCACGCCGATCGGCAACATGGGCGACATCACCCTGCGGGCGATCGAGGTGCTCAAGGAAGCCAACCGCATCGCCTGCGAGGACACCCGCCACTCCGCGCCTCTCCTGGCCAAGCTCGGCATCAGCGGCAAGCCGCTGGTCTCCTTGCACGACCACAACGAAGTGCGACGTTTGCCGGAGTTGCTCGATGCCGTCCGCGCCGGCGAAACCATCGCGGTGGTCACCGACGCCGGCATGCCCGCCGTCTCGGACCCCGGCTACCGCGTCGTCCAGGCCTGCATCGAGCAAGGCCTGCCGCTCGAAGTCCTGCCCGGCCCCTCCGCCGTGCTCACCGCCCTCGTCGGCTCCGGCTTTCCCGTCCACGCCTTCCGCTTCCTCGGCTTCCTCCCCATCAAGAAAGGCAAGCGCCTCGCCATCCTCGAGGAATCCCTCGCCACCGAAGGCAGCAGCATCTTCTTCGAGTCCCCGCACCGCCTGCTCTCGACCCTCGAACTGCTCGCCGAAAAGCACCCGCAGGCCCCCTGCTGCGTCGCCCGCGAGCTGACCAAAAAGTTCGAAACCTACCACCGCGGCACCGCCGCCGAACTCCTCGCCCATTTCAAAATCCACCCGCCCAAAGGCGAGATCGTCTTTCTCATCGCCGGCGAAGAACCCAAAAAACGCCGCGACCGCGACGACGACTGACGCATCCTTGGCACTTGGAACTTCTCTACTTGGAACTTCCCCGTTGGCACTTGGAACTTCTTCACTTGGAACTTTCCCGCGAATGCTCGCCTTCTCCACCTGCTGGAACAACTCCCGCCACCACGACGGCGAGACGATGATCGACGAGATCGTGGAGCTCGGCTTCACGAACATCGAGCTCTCGCACGGCATGACCATCGCCAAGCTGCCGGGCATCCGCAAAGCCTACGCCGCGGGCAAGTTCACCTGCTCCGGGGTCCACAACTATTTCCCCTCGCCGGTCGAGGTGATGATCGACGCGCCCGACGCCTACGAGTTCACCTCCCACCGCCCCTTCGACCGCCAGCGGGCGATGGAGATGACGTTCAAGACGCTAGAGATCGCCGCGGAGTTCAAGGCGCACTACCTCGTCCTCCACATGGGCTCCGTCCCGATGCCTTCGCGCAAGTGGACCAAACGCCTCACCGCCATCGTCGAGGAAAACGGCCGCAACGGAGCGGACTACGCCGCGGAGAAAATCGCCTTCGTCAAGAAGCGCGAGAAGATCGCCCCGCTCTACTACCAGCGCGCCATCGAGGCCCTCGGCCAGATCGCGGAAAAGGCGGCGGAGCTCGGCGTCAAGCTGGCCGTCGAGTCGCGCTCGCGCTTCGAGGACATGCCGACCGAACGCGAGATGGTCCGCCTCCAGGAGCACTTCGCCGACAATCCCTGGGTCGGCTACTGGCACGACTTCGGCCACGTCCAGCTCAAGCACAACCTCGGCCTGCTCGACCACCCCGAGTGGCTCCGCCGCATCTCGCCGCACCTGATCGGCGGGCACGTCCACGACGTCGAATGGCCCGCCCGCGACCACCGCACGCCCTTCACCGGCACGCTCGATTACAAGGAACTGCTGCCCTTCTTCCCCGAAGGCTGCCCCCTGATCTGGGAACTCAGCCCGACCCGCAAGTCCGCCGAAATCCGCGACGCGCTGAAAGTCTGGAAGCACCAGTTCCCGGAGCGCTGTTAGACGGCCGCCTCACCGTCCTTCCGCTGCCGGCTCCCCCGAAAGCGGTGCGCCGTTGAGATAGCCCCACGACAGCGCCTCGATCGCGGATCCCCGGAGGACGATCTCCTCCCTCCCGCCCGGATTCGACCCCGGAACGAACGACGCCGGAACCTTCGCCCCGCGCCCGATCGCCCCGGCGGCCGTCACGAGGTTCGGCCCCGCCGGCGAGACCCTTCCGGCCGCATTGCTCCAGACCGGCTGGCCCAGCGAACGGAAGCGCTCGCCTTCCGGCAGCACCAGCGACGCCAGCGTTGCCGCGATGTCCATGTGCGCGCCGAACCACGACGAGGCATCGGCCGCCGGATCGATCACCCGGTCGTTCCAGAGAATGAACGGCACCCGCCACTTGTCGCCGCCGCGGACCTTGTTCCCGCAATGGTCGCCGACCAGGACGATCAGCGCGTCCGGATGCTTGTCCTTCAGCCAGCGGGCCATCTCCGCCAGCTGGAGATCCGCATACTTCACATGGCCGGCGTAGTTCGCCCGCTCCTCCGCATCCTTGCCGACGAAGCGTCCGATCGTCGCCTCGCCGATACCGGGATCCCCCAGCTCGTAGAGCGGCGCGTTGTAGGGCGCATGGTTGGAGACGTTCAGGAAGGTGATGAAATGGGGAGACTCCAGCGCATCGGTTTCCTTCCGCGCCCATTCGAAAAAGTCGCCGTCGCTGACGCCCCACTCGTTCGAGGGGATCGCGGTCGCGACATCGGGACAGCCGATGAAGCGATCGTATCCATAAGCCTCGCAAATGTCTTCCTTGCTCGCGATCCGCCCCCTCGACGCCGCGTAAAACACCGGCGTGTAACCCGCCCGCTTCATCAGCCGCGGCAGGGTGTCGATGCGGCTCATGGCCGCTAGCTTGCGCGGCACCGGATAGTGGCCCACCGCCGCCGCCGCGCCGGAGGACATCGCGTGCACCGCATCGATCGTCGCTCCGCTGCTCGCATGGAACTCGGCAACCATCAGCCCTTCCTTGGCGAAGGCCTCCAGCCCCGGCGCGATGCCTTGCATGTCGGGGCTCACCAGCAGCTCCAGCTCCATGCTTTCCATCAGGAAGAGGAACACGTGCGACGGCCGCCTGCGGAGCCACGGCGGATGAACCACCGTCCGTTCGCAGAACTCCTCCGGACTCCGGCCGAGCCGCCGGCAAATCTCCTCATGGTCGCTCGCCGCCGCCACCCCGCCGCTGCGCTCGAGGATCCCGCGGTAGCCGGAGCGGCTGCCCGAAATCCAGTGGTTCCCGGCGAAAGAAACCACCTGGTAGAGCGGCGCGCTGGAGAGTTTGGAAGCATGGTAATGCTCCGCCGCCTTCAGGTCGGGCCGCATCCCGAGCGACAAGCTGCCGGCGATCAGCAGCATCACCGCGGCCCCCGCCCCGAAACCCCGCGAGGTCACCCAGCGCACCCGCGTTTCGCGGCAAACCCAGCGCGTCAGCAGCAGCGAAGCCACCACCACGCCGACGATCGCCCAGTCGAGATGATACTTCTCCCGCCCGAAGACCCAGAGCGCGCCCAGGTTCCCCTGGAACAAACCGAACAGGTGCTCGTCAATCTCGGTGCCGAATTCCCGGTACATGATCGCCTGCGTCACCAGGCTGACCACCGCGACCGGAAACAGCAGGAAAACATAAGCCCGCCACAGCACCGGCACCCGCACGAAAAACAAAGCGGGAAGCCACGCCATCAGGAAGGAAACGCCGCCCGTCGCCACGAGCAACATCGTCCGCAGAGGAAGCGATGCCGATGGTTGCTCGGTCAGCGCCAGGACATGCGGCAGCACCAACCCGCTCACCAGCGGCAGCACCCAGAACAGCACGAAGGCGATGCCTGCGGCTCGGCCCAGCATCGCCCGCTGCACGGGTGTGCCGAGGAGGTGCACGGGAAACTTGAGATCCTTCATACCGCCGCCGCTTCCGGTCGACAGACTGCCGCCCGGCGGAACTTCACTCAAGCTGATAATCAAGAACCCGTGAGGACGACCCGCCCCCTCCCGCTCTGCCGGTTCGCCGCATCTTCTCCTGTCCGATTTCCCGCCCGGCGGCTACTACAGGAAAAGTGAATCCCCGGCCCGATTCCCAGCTCCTCCTCGACTTCGCCGAGCGCCGCTCCGACGCGGCCTTCGCCGAACTCGTGCGCCGCCACTTGAACCTCGTCCACGCCGCCGCCCTCCGCATCACCCGCGACCCGGACCTCGCGAAGGACGTCTCCCAGGCGGTCTTCATCGCGCTGGCCAATCAGGCCGGAAAGCTCGCCGGTCACGCGGTTCTCGTCGGCTGGCTCCACCGCAGCACCCGCAACGTCGCCGCGCAAAGCATCCGCACCGAAACACGCCGTCGGGCCCGCGAACATGCTGCTGCCATCATGCACCATCCCTCTGGAGACGACTCTAACTGGCAGCCCATCGCGCCGCAGCTCGATGCCGCCCTGTCCGACCTTACCGCCGCCGATCGCGACGCGATCCTGCTCCGGTATTTCGAAAACCAGTCCGCCCAGCAGATGGCTGACCTCCTCGGCATCAGCCCCGAAGCCGCCCAGAAGCGCGTCACCCGGGCCGTCGAACGATTGAAGGAAAAGCTCGCCCGCCGCGGCGTCCCCACCGCCGCCGGCAGCCTCGCCGCGGCGATCGCGGCTTTCGCTGCGCCCGCCGCGCCGCCGGGACTCGCCGCACTCGTTTCAACCGCCGCGATCTCCGGCACCGGCTCTGCCCTGCTCGCCTCTTCACCACTGCTTGTAATGACCACCTTGCAGAAATCGATCCTCGCGACGGCGGCCATGCTCCTGCTCGGCGTCGGAGTTCACCAACTCTCTTCCTCCGCCTCCCCGGCACCGTCGGATTCAGCGGCGATCAGTCCGCTGCCCGGCAAGTCGCTGCCACGAACCGAAGTCTCATCCGGCACCAACAGAAGCCGGGCGCCCTCCGACTCCTCCGCGGAGGAGCGCCGCCGTTCCTTGGCCGATCTCAAGCGTCGATGGCTGGCCGTCGGCAACGACAACGCGCGAACCGGCGACCAGGATGCGCTCGCCCGGGAATCCATCGAGCTGTTGTCATGCAGCCCGGAGGCCTACGAACTCTCAAACTTCCTGATCGATCACGAGATTCGTTATGGCGAGGCCGTGATGCAGGGCCGGATCAAGGCCCTCTTCAAGTCCCCCCGAAGTCGGGAAGGCCGCCAATTCCTTACCTCGCTGGTGGAAACGTCGCCTCCCGACAAACAGGATCCCAGGCTGGAAGAGTGGAGCCATGCCGCAGGCCAAGGCTGTCCGGACGATGAGATGGACGAGTTTCACGCGTCTCTGAAGAACCACGGCTGCGCCCAGTCGGCCCTGCTGGGGAGAAGCGTGGCACTGATGCAAACGGATCCGGGACAAGCCGTCCAAATCGTCCTTGGGATCCTCGGATCGGACGTCCACTCGCTCTACAAAGAGGATCAGCTCAAGCAGCTCTTCATGGCAGAACTGCCGGAGAGCACCGATTTCAAGGCCTTGGAAGCCTTGCTTCCGAAAGGAACGCAAGAAGACCTGCATCCCGCGCAGTGGAGCCCCGTGGACTGGGGCCGCCATCAATTGTCGATCGCATGGGCGAAAACCGATCCCCAGGCGGCGGTCCGCCACGTCATGGCGCACCCGGACCGGATGCCACCCCGTTTGCTCGAAAGCATCGTCGGTGCCGGACAGTTCGGCGACTCAGCGCCGACGCTCCGTTGGGTCTCGGAACTTCCGCCCGGTCTTTACTACGACGCCGCCGCCAAGGGCGTGGCCATTTACTTCCGCGACTACCAACCGGACGAGGCACGCGAGATCGTGTTGAGAATGACGGATCCGAAGCTCCGTGAGGAAGCACTGAAGCAGCTTGACCAGTCGGGGAAGAGCGATGGCGGCTGAGAGCGTGTAGCGGATCACGCGACCTGACCGCGCGGAATGAATTCCGCGCTCCCAGTTCGGTCACCTCGCCGCCACCAGATCATACCCGCGCCAGTCGCCGATGGTGACCTCCGCGAACTCGCCGACCGGCAGCTTTTCATCGACGTGGACCGAGCCGTCGATCTCCGGCGCGTCCCACTCGGTGCGGCCGACGCCTTGCTCCTCGACCAGCACGCGGACCTTCTTGCCGACCTGCGCCTGGTTCACCTCGGCGGCGACCTTTTGCAACTCGGCCATCGCGCGGCTCCAGCGGCTCTTGCGGGTCATGTGATGAAGCTGGCCGGCCATCTTGTAGGCCGGCGTGCCTTCTTCCTTCGAATACTGGAACACCCCGGCGCGCTCGAAGCGGAACTCGCGGATGAATTCGAGCAGTTCCTCCAGATCTTCCTCCGTCTCGCCGGGGAAACCTACGATGAACGTCGTACGAATCCCCAGCCCGGGGATCCCGGCACGCATCCGGCGCAGCAGGTCGCGGATGTAGTCGCCGTTGGTCTTGCGCTTCATCGCCGTCAGCATGCGGTCGGAAATGTGCTGGAGCGGGATGTCGACGTACTTCGCGACCTTGTCGCACTCGGCGATCGTCTGGATCAGTTCGTCCGACCAATGCGCCGGGTGGGTGTAGAGCAGCCGCACCCAGAAGTCGCCTTCGATCTTGTTGATCTCCCGCAGCAGCGTGGAAAGCGACTCGCCGCGGGTGGAATCGACCGGCGAGTTCGGCGTCGGGCGCTTGCCTTCCCACAGATCCATCCCGAAGTAGGTGGTGTCCTGGGAAATGAGGTTGATCTCCTTCACGCCGGACTTCACCAGCGCCTCGACCTCGCGGACGACGGAGTCCTGGGTCCGCGAGCGGTGCTGGCCGCGGATCTTCGGGATGATGCAGAAAGTGCAGGTGTGGTTGCAGCCCTCGGCGATCTTGACGTAGGCGAAGTGCTCCGGCGTCAGGCGGAAACGCGGCGTGGTGTAGTCCGGGACATACTTCGGCTTCAGCGTGACATAGTCCCGCGGGTCCTCGGTCGCGGAGTTCTCCTCTTTCGGCGCGGCCTTCTTGCCGAGCAGGTTCTCGATGATCGGCGCGACCTTGGTGATCTGGTCGAGCCCGATGAAAGCGTCCACTTCCGGCATGATGCCCGGCAGGTCCTTGGCGAAGCGCTGCGACAGGCAGCCGGCGACGATGATCTTCTGCCGCGCCCGGTCGGGATCTTCCGTGCGGGCGTTGACCGCGCCGAAGACGGCGTCGATCGACTCCTGCTTGGCCATGTCGATGAACGAGCAGGTGTTGACGATGAGCACGTCGGCCAGCTCGGCCTCCGAGGTGAGCGACATGCCGGCTTCCGCGAGGTGGCCCATCATGACTTCGGAGTCGATGAGGTTCTTCGCGCAGCCGAGGGAAATGAGACCGACGGTGGTGGACATGGGGAAATGCTGAAACGCTGAAAACTGAAATGCTGAAATGCTGAAATTAGAGAAGAGTCGGAGAGCACTTTCGTCCGGCTCTCAACTCGCAACTTTCAACTCTCAACTTCTTCAATAGGGAGGCTCGAGGATGAGTTCGTCGCCGGCCTGCGGGCGGGCTTCGGGGAAATTGCTGACGGGATTGGCGATCGCGCCTTCGATGCTCATGTCGCCGACCCGCAGCTTGCCGAGGATGCCGGTGTTGCGGCGGACGCAGAGGATCGTGCCGGGCTGGACATTGTCGGGCATGATGACCTCGATCGTCGCAAAACCACCGAGCTGCGGGTCTTCCACCCACTCCTGGATCCGGGCGATCACCAGCGAGTCGCGGATCATCCGGGCGCGGCGGGCTTCCTGGTCGCGACCTTCCAACATCTTGCCACCGACGAAAGCGGCTTCGCGGTCGGCCGTTTCGGCATCGCGCAGGGCCTTCTCCTTTTCCTCCTCCAGCGCGGCGATCTGCTCCTTCATCGCGGCGATTTCCGAAGGCTCCGCCACCGGGGCTGCGACCGGCGGAGCCTGGGCGGCGGCCTCCTGGATCATCATCCGCTGCTTCTCGAGCTCGAACCGGTCCTGCGCCAAACGCAGCTCCTCGATCTCGCGGAGCAGTTTGGATTCGGTGTCGGTGTTCCTGGCCGCCGGCTTCGCCGGGGCGCTTTGATTGTTGTACGAAACGGCGAGGGCTCCGAGCAGCAACGCCACCGTCGCACCAAGCAGAATCTTGAGCGTGTCCATGGGCGCGGAGGGTGCGTGCCCCCCGGCCGATTGTCAACGCGGCGGCAAAGGGGCGAATTTCCGGACCTTGATCCGCCGCCAGAGCCGCCGGTCGAAGGAATCCGCGAAACAGTCCTCCCAGCGGTCGAGCGCGGCCCGGGTCAGCGAGTCGCCCCCCACCAGCGTCTCGTTCTGGCTGTCATGGGTGGTCACCGAGCGAACCGTGCCGAATCCCTCGCGGAACGCCAGGCGCGTCCGGCTCTGGATCGCCCGGTGGCCCTTGCCGTTGACCAGATTCGCCAGCACCAGCCCACCCGGCTTGAGCAGCCGCTTGAGCGCGGAAATCTGCCGCGTGTCGGATTTCCCCGGCCGGAATACGTCGTCGCTGCCCGCCATGTAAACATCATCAATCACCACGTCGAAGCGCTCCTTGCACTTCGCAATCCATTGGTAGGCATCGGCGAAGTGAATCTCGATGCCGAGTTCGTCGAGCCGCATGTTCAGCGCCGCGAGGGCCACGATCTCGGAGTCGATGTCCACGGCGACGAGCCGGCAGTCGGGAAGCAAGTGGCGCAGGATCCGCATCGCCGTGCCGCCGGCCAGCCCCAGCATCAGGATCGAGCGCGGCGGACCGTCCGGCCGCAGCAAGGCCGCCGCGGCGATGTTGTCCCACGCCAGGCCGGTCAGGTATCGCTTTTCGTGCCACCACGCATGGATCGCCCCGGCCACGCGGAACTCGCACTGGCGGTCGCTCTTCCAAATCTGCACCTGCTGATGGGCGGTATCGACGACGGCGTGGCAACGAAGGGGCATGGCCGACTGTATCGCAGTTCCTCGCGGGATCAGAGGAAAAAGTGGATGTTTGCGACACATTCCGGATCTAAGCGTCAACTATTTGGCGAGATTCTCCCTTGAGTGCTTCTACCTCTGCAACGAGCCTTGTGACGGAACCGACACCCGCGGATGACTCGCCCGGACCCGGCTAGCTTTTTTAGACCCCAAGATGATCTCTCTGCGGCTCACCCTCGCCCTGCTGTGCACCGGCCTGCCTTTCTCCGTGGAAGGCAATGTCCTCGTGAACCTCGATGCCACCGCCCTGCCCGCCGGCCCGCTGGTGTCATGGAACAACACCGGCACGGTGGGCGGGACTTTCACCCGCGAGATCGACACCCCGCAGGTGACCACCCTTGCCGGAGTGAAGGGGGTGACACTGGATGGCAACAACGACTGGTTCGTCGGTCCGGTACCGCCGTCCTCGGTGACCGGCAACGGCAGCCGCTCGATCGTCGCCTGGGTTTACAATCCATCGACAGTCGATGAAGAGACCGTCATCGCCTGGGGTCGCCGCGGCGGCGGTGCCGGCACCAACCTGTCGTTCAACCACGGCCACCATCCGGTCTGGGGCGCGGCCGGCCATTGGGATGCTCCGGACATCGGCTGGAACGGCCGCCAGGAAACCGGCGTCTGGTCTTGCGTCGCCTACACCTATGAGTCGGCCACCGGCATGCTATCGGTCTACACCAATGGCACCCTGTCGAATTCCAAATCGATCGCGCCGCTTGCCACCTGGGTCACTTCCACCACCGGCGCTGCACTGCCCTTCGTCGTCGGTTGCCAAAATGCCATCAACGGGGTCCGCGACAATTTCCAGCTTCCCGCCGCACTTACCATCGCCCGGATCCGCGTCCACGACCGCGCCCTGAGCCCGCTCGAAATCACCAACGGCTACAATGCCGAGGCCGCCACTTTCGGCCGCGCCCAAGCCGCCCTGCCGGTCATTCTTTCGTCGTTCTCCGCAGCCACGGAGGCGATTTATCGCGGCGCGAGCACCACACTGAGCTGGACGGTTTCCGGTCACGAGACGCTGGGCCTTTCACCGGCCGTGCCGATTCCCGGCGGGGCCAGCTCGGTCATCGTCTCGCCGCTCCAAACCACCACCTACACACTGACCGCCGGCAGCCCCGGCGACACCAAGACCGCCAGCGTCACCGTGCTCGTCGACCCCGGCATCCCGACCGCGCTCGACCAGTCGGTCGCCGCCAGCCGCAACACGGCCAAGTCGGTTATCCTGGCCGCCAGCGACCCCGCTCCGCCCGCGGGCGGCTTCACTTGGACCATCGTCGCCCCGCCGGCCCACGGCAGCTTGTCCGGCACCGCGCCGGACCTGACCTACACGCCGGCCACCGGCTATTCCGGGACGGACGGCTTTTCCTTCAAGGTCAACGACGGCTTCGCCGACTCCAACACCGCGGACGTCTCGATCGTAGTGAATCCCCCGCCCGCCGCGCCGACCGGTGCCACGCCGTCGACCACGGTCATCGCGCCGACGGCGGGCGCCGGGTCGTTCATCGCGAATCTCGCCGCGGTCGACCCGAATCTCGGCGAAACCCACACTTATCAGCTCGTCGCCGGGATCGGCGGCGGGGACAACGCGCTGTTCACCCTGGTCGGCCACCAACTGATCGCCCAGCCGTCCTTCGTCGCCCAGCCGGGGAGCACCTACTCGGTCCGCGTGCGGGTGACCGACAGCAGCGGCCGGACCGGCAACCAGGTCCTCAGCTTCACCGTCGGCCCGCCCGCGCCGCCGGTGATGATCCATGAGGTGTTCTACGATCCGCCGGGCAATGCTCGCACCGAGTTCGTCGAACTCCACAACTCCGCCACAACTTCGGTCGACCTCTCCGGCTGGCAATTCACCCGCGGGATCACCTTCACCTTCCCGCCGGGCTCCTCGATTCCACCCGGCGGCCACGTGGTGGTGGCGATGGATCCCGCGGCCTTCCTCGCCGAGTTCGGTTTCGTCCCCCACGGCCCCTTCCTCGGCAAGCTTTCGGGGGAGGGCGAAACCCTCGAACTGCGCGACGCCGCGGCCACGGTGATCGACGAGGTGGGCTACCGCTCCGAATTCCCGTGGCCGGTCTCGGCCGGGGCGGACGGGGTCTCGATGGAGCTGATCCATCCGTCGCTCGACAACAACCTCGGCGCATCGTGGCGCGGATCCGCCGCCGCCCCGGGGTTGCCACAGCTTTCCTACGTCACCGCGGCCGCCACCGGCTGGTCGTATCGCCCCGGCACCAGCTTTCCGCCGGCGAGCTGGCGGACCGCGGGCTTCGTCCCCGACGGCACTTGGCTGAGCGGACGGGCACCGCTCGGCTACGGCACCGTGGACGGCCTGCCCTTGAACACAACCATCGGCGGGATGGCGAATAGCCACACGTCGGTGTTCGCGAGGAAGACCTTCACCATCGCGCCCGGCGAGGTTCCGGCGGCGATCCGCCTCCGCTACAGTGCCGACGACGGGATCATCATCTGGCTCAACGGCACGGAGATCGCGCGCCGCAACGTGTCCGGCACCGCCCAGGATCCCGCCTTGACCACCACGGCGAATGCCAACGCCACCGAGGGACTGTGGTACGACGTTGCGCTGACCAACGGCAACCTGCTGCTAAACGAGGGAACCAACGTGATCGCCCTCCGTGCCTTCAACAGTTCCGCCACCAGCAGCGACTTCGGATTCGACGCCGAGCTCATCCGGCTGGCCGGCGGCGCCGTCCGCCTGCCCACCCCCGGTCAAGCCAGCAGCGTCCACGCCACCGCGGTGCCGCCGCAGATCCGTCAGGTCGGCCACTCGCCCCAGCAGCCGCTCTCTTCGGAAGCCGCCGTGATCACCGCCAAGGTCACCGACCCGCAGGGAGTCGGCAGCGTGGAGTTGCGCTATCAGATCGTCGCTCCTGGCAATTTCATCCCGGCGACCTTCCCCCGCACCGCGGCGCAGATCCTCGCCGATCCCGGTGGCGCGCGGCCGGTCAATCCCGCCTTCGAGAACCCCGCCAACTGGACCACCGTGAGCATGAGGGACGACGGCGGCGGCAGCGACGCCACGGCGGCCGACGGGATTTTCACCGCCGTCATCCCGGCACGCCCGCACCGCACGCTGGTCCGCTACCGGATCACCGCGGCCGACCTCCCGGGCACCGCGATCCGCGTGCCTTACAACGATGACGAATCGCGGAACTTCGCCTACTTCGTCTATGACGGCGTACCGGATTTCGTCGCCTCCGCCGCTTCGGTCCATCCCGCCGGCGCCGGCAAGGTCTGGCCCAAAGCCTTGCTCACCTCGCTGCCGGTCTATCACTGGCTGATCCGCAGCCAGGACATGGCCGCGCTCCAAGCCTACAACGGCTCCGAGCAAATGCCGAACACCGGCGACGACACCGTGCTCGCCGCCCGCCGCACCGAGGATTGGGAGGGCGCGTTCGTCCACGACGGGATCGTTTACGACCACGTCCGCACCCGCCTCCGCGGCGGCAACAGCCGCTACGGCGATAACGAAGGCCGCTTCCCCCGCGGCAAGCGCCACTACAAGTTCCAGTTCAATGGCGGCCACCATTTCCAAGCCCGCGACGAACGGGGCAAGCCCTACCCTGACAAGTGGAGTTCGCTCGCCGTGAACAAGATGTTCGGCAACAAGGGCGGCAACGGCTGGGGCATGCCGGAAGAAATCGGCAGCCGCCTGTGGTCCTCGTTCGGCGTCCCATCGGCGGAGACCCACTGGTTCCACTTCCGGGTCATCGATGGCGCGGCCGAGGCACCCGACCAGTACAACGGCGACTTCTGGGGCATCCAGCAGGTCGTCGAGGAATACGAGGGCACCTTCCTCGACGCGCGCGGCATCGAAAAAGGCAACCTTTACAAGATGTCCGACTGGATCTGGGACGCCGAACGCCAACGCCGCTACCAGTCGTCCGACATGGTGCGCGACGGGTCGGAGTTCAACACCATCCGCGACCAGCTCCACGGCGGCCAGAACCAGGCCTGGCTGTTGGACAAGGTCGATTACGACAACTGGTACCGCTACTCCGCCGTCGCCGAGGCGATCCGTCACTACGATGTCTTCCCCTACACCGACGACATCCGCCACGCCCTCAAGAACCTCTCGTGGCACTTCGCCCCGGTCGGTTCGGATCCCACCCGCGGCCGGGTGACCTTCCTGCCCTACGACTGGGACGCCAGCTTCGGGCCGAACTGGAACAACGGCTGGGAGCACGCCAACAACGCGCTTTACGGCTGGGACATGAGCACCAGCGACGGCATGCCCTACGTCAACAAGCCGGCGATGAAGCTCGAGCACCGCAACGTGCTGCGCGAGTTCCGCGACCTGGTCTGGCAGCCCGGCCAGCTCAACGCGCTGATCGACGACCGCGCGGCGGTCATCGCGGAGCTGACCAAGGCCGACCGCGACCGCTGGCGCAACGCCCCGCCGGCCGCCGGGACCGCGAACGATGATCCGCTCGATTTCAAGGTGAGCGACATGAAGGCGTTCAGCTTCACCGGATGGAGCGGCAGCACCGGCCCGACCGTCGGGGCCGGCGGCCGGGCGGCTTATCTCGACAATCTAGCCGATGGCCCCGACGCCGGGTTGCTGCCGGCCAAACCGACCATCACCTATACCGGCGCGGACGGCCACCCGCTCGACGGCCTGTCCTTCGCGACCGGCGCCTTCGCCGACCCGCAGGGACCCGCCACCTTCGGCGGCATGGCGTGGCGGATCGGCGAAGTCGAGGACCCGGCCGCCCCCGCCCACGATCCAGGCCGGGACTTCGTGCTGGAAGTCGATCCGGTCTGGGAGTCGGGCCCCTTGTCCGCCTATCAGAGCCAGGTGACGATTCCCGCCGGTGCCCTCAAGCTCGGCCGCAGCTACCGGGCCCGCGTAAGGATGAAGGACAGCAGCGGCCGCTGGAGCCACTGGTCGGATCCCTACCCGTTCACCACCGCGCCGCCGACCGTTCTCGACGACCTCGCGCGGTTCCTCATGATCACCGAGATCATGTACCATCCTCCCGGCCCGGTGTGGCCGGGCTCGAACGAGGAGGAATTCGAGTTCATCGAGCTGCAGAACATCAGCGACAGCGTCACGCTCGACCTCGCCGGCGTTCGCTTCCACCAGGGCATCAACTTCCGGTTCGACGACGGGGACATCACCCTGCTCTTTCCCGGCGAGCGGGTGCTGGTGGTGAAGAACCGCGCCGCCTTCGAAGCGCGCTACGGTACCGGCTTGCCGGTCGCCGGCGAATGGCAGTCCGGCAACAACCTCGCCAACAGCGGCGAGCGGCTCGCCCTCGCCTTCGGGAACGACAGCAACATCCATGACTTCAGTTACAACGATACCTCGCCGTGGCCCGTGCAAGCCGACGGCAACGGTCCTTCCCTAGTGCTGGCCGATCCTTTCTCCGCGCCCGACCACGCACTCGCCGCCAGTTGGAAGGCCAGCCACGGGAATCCCGGCAACCCGGGCTTTGCCGACGGACCCTTCGCCAGCTGGATGTTCGCGCGCGGAGCGAACGACCCCGATGCCGAAGGGGCGCCGGGCATGAGCCACGCCATGATCTACGCCCTGGGCGCGGACTTCGTCGCGGACCCGCGGACCGCCCTCCCCGCCGCCACGCTCAGCGCCGGCACCGGCACGGAGCGCCACCTCACCCTCAGCTACCGCCGTCGTCTCGGGGCGACGCAGGTCAGCTACCAGGTGGAAACCGCCACCGACCTCGACGCTTGGCTATCCGGCCCCGGCGTGGTCGAGCCGCTCGGGTCACCCGTGCCAAACGGCGACGGCACCGAGACCGTGCAGGTCCGGGTGATCGCACCCGTCTCCGCCGACCCGGCGCGCTTCATCCGGCTGCGGGTCAGCGTGGAGAATTGAGACGGCCGGCTCACTCGTCGTCGTGCCACCAGCCGATCAGTTCCCAGCGGATCTCGTAAGGGGTCCGAGGGTCGGCCGCCACCACCTTGTCGACGCCGGCCGCCAGTTCTTTCGAGTCCTCCGGATCGTCCTTGCTCAAGCCGCCGCCGTAGCCGGCCGTGTGCACCTGTTCGTCGCCCAGGCTCACGTCCTCGCTGCCGTCCCACTGGTCGAGCGGATCGCCCGGGCGCTCCCTTGGAATCAGCCGGATCCGGATCTCCACCCCGCTCAGATCGGCAGCGCGCGAGGCCTCGAACTCGATCCCGCGGACCTTCTCGCCGTTGCGGTCGGCCTGCTTGAAAAACGTGCTCATCAGGGCAACCACCGCCGAGCCATCGAGCGGCTTGCCGAGCATCGCGTCCCGCCATTTCCCGACCGGCGCGTAGACCAAGCCTTCCGGCTCGATCGTGATCCGCCCCACCCGGTTGGAAAGCAGCCGGGCCGCTTCGCCCGCCTGCTCCTTCTTCCGGCCGGCACTCTCCGCTTCCAGTTCTAACAAGCGAGGCAGCGCCGCGACGCCGGCCTTCATCACGGCCGCGACGAACGCCGCTTCCTCCTCCGCCGATGCCATCGTCTCGAAGCGCTCGCGCAAGGGGGCGAACTCCTCCGCGGTCAGCGGCCTCACCTCGCCCTCAGGAATGGCGAGCAGCTCTTTCCCATTCGCCGACCGCCACACGTTCGCGGCGGCGAGGCACTGCCGGTCGCGCACTTTCAGCGGGCCCGCGAAATCGAAGGCATAGCGATCGCTCCAGCCGCCGCGCAAGGTCTCCGCCGCCAGATCGCAGACCCGCGGGTCGCTGAACGAAAGTTCACCGAGCCCACCGCTCATCCCGCTCCGGCGGCTCGGGTCTTCGAGCAAGCGCACGAGGATTTCCTCGATGACTTCCAAGGTGGCCTCACCGGGTCTTTCCTCCCCGTCCAGCACGCGGTGCGACACCAGCACGACATCAACGCGCAGGTCCAGCGACAGCTTCTCCAGCCGTTCGAGGACCGCCCGGGCCGCCTTCTCCTCCCGGCTCTCTAACAGGAACTCGATCAGATCCTCGGCCGGCATCTCATCCATCGTGCCGCCTTCCTTCCAGCTCTTCTCCTCGTCGAGCAGCGCGATCGCCAGATCCAGCGCGTCCGCCACCTTGCGCTCCCGCAGCGCCTCCAGGGCCGCGAGCGTGCCCTCTCCGAACCGGTTGTCGCGGATCACCTGCCGCAAGACGGCCTCGCTCCCTTCGAAATCCGCGTTCCCCACCGCGGAGACCAGACGGGAGTGGCTCCATTCGTCCTT
This sequence comes from Haloferula sp., assembly GCA_044372775.1. GTDB lineage: Bacteria > Verrucomicrobiota > Verrucomicrobiia > Verrucomicrobiales > Akkermansiaceae > Haloferula. The sequence goes on along the minus strand of JBIPNO010000008.1, from coordinate 17,079 downwards.
CGCCCTCTTGAGCCCGGCTTTCAGGGCCGCCGGCGCGTCCGCCGGATACTTGGCCATCAGCGCCGCCGCCAGCGAGCGCACGGATTCCCCGCCGCTTGACACCTCTTCGATGAGAAACCGCCGCTCGCCCTTGGCTTCGAATTCCCGCCACCACCGGCGGGCCGCCTCCTGCAGGGACTTCCGGCCATCGTCCTCGGAAAACGTTGCCGGGTCCTCGCCGAACACCCGCACCACGGGCTGGTTGGCAAGCTGGACCCCGCTGATCTTCTCGAACACCTCCTGCGCCGCCTCGCCGACCCGCATGACCTCATGGGAAAAGTAGAAGTCGCGATGAAAGCCGACCCCGTAGGTCAGCCGCTCATCCCCCATCGCCTCGATCAGGAACGGCACGGCCTCGAAGCCGATCTCCACCAGACGATCCGCCGGCGAGTCCTGATTCTGGCCGAACTTGAAGACCGAACACGAACCGGGCTGCATGAACTGGCCGCCGTCCTGATCGCGAAGTTGATCGATCAGGTCCTTGATCCGCTCCTCGCCCGACAGGTTCTCGAAGGGCAGCGCCCGTCTCGCGGCGGCATGGGCCTCGTCCTCGGCGATCATCCGCTTCAACAGCTCCACCATCGCCGCCGCCCGCTCCACATGGCGGCTCTTTGGAGTGAGCTTCACCACCCGCTCGAAGCCCTTGAGCAAATCGGGCCGCGGATTCTTCGGATCGTCGCAGGCCAGCACCGCCTGCCAGATCAAGACATGTCCGAACTCATGCTCCAGGCGCTCGACCAGCGGCTTGCCCTCGCCCTCCTCGACCGTCCATGCCGGCGCCAACCGCGCCATCACCTGCCGGGCCTCCGCGGGAAAGCCCGTTTCATCGCAAAGCATCGCGAGATGGAAAATCGCCACCGCCGGGGTCGTCGGATGGTCGTTGAGAAAAGGATTCGTGGCGCTCAGATTCGCGATCCCGTCCGGATCCTCCGGCGTCGCCGCGAGGTATTCCTTGATCCACGTCCCGAAGTCCCGCTTCTCAAATCCCACACGCCGCGCTTCCCGCTCCTCCGGCGGCGTCCGGGTGAATTTCAGCCGGTTGCGGTCCACCGTCAGGATCTCGAAGTCCTTGCCCGCTTCGCCGGTCGATTCCGCCGCGAGAAATCCCATGAAGTAGGAGTTCCGCTCCCCCTGGCCGTCGGGCGTACGGGTGTCACCCGTCGCGACCCTCACCCAGGGCATGCCCGCCAAGGGTCCGAACCCCAGCTTTCGGTACCAATTCCGACACGCTTCGAGTTCCGCATCCGATACCACCGCCGCCGGCGTATCGCTCGGCGCCTCTTCCGCGCCGACCTGTCCCGCCCCCGCGGTCCACCCGAGCGCCAGCACCAGCAACAGCCGCTTCATCATGCTCCCCTTCTAGCCGCCTGCCCCGCGCTGGCAAGCGGCCACGCAGCTTGAAAGCAGCCGGCCGTCCAACGTGCCGCGTTTCCTCTTGGCATCGGCAGCCCACCCGCCACCCTGCACCCGCCGCGGGAAAGCCGCGGCACCTTTCGGGAAGCCCGTGGCTCGGGCAGGAAATCGATGGGGAATCCGGTGTGACTCCGGAGCGGTACCGCCACTGTGATCTTCCGCCTTCAAAACGCGGAAGCAGCCAGATCGCCAGCCTGAAAGTGTCTTCTGACCGAACCCGCGGATCTCGGGTTCACGGATACCTGAATACATGCAACAACAACTGAAGGCGGCCGGCTTGCTCCGGTCGCTCGTGTCGGTCCCGCGCCCCTTGCTGGCGTCGGGAATCACCCTCGTCGTGGCCTTTACCGCCACGGCCGAGATTGAAAACGAACTCGACGGCATCGTCGTCTCCGCCCGCCGCCTGCCGGCCGATGCGGAACAGACGACCTCCGCCGTCACCGTGCTCGACCCCCGCGATCTAACAGACCGCGGGATCCTTGACCTGAAAACCGCGCTCAACGAAGTGCCCGGCGTCATCTCGACCTCGACCTCCGGCCAGACCGGCGGGATCGGCTCGCTGTTCATCCGCGGCACCACCACGGCCTATTCGCAGGTGGTGGTCGATGGCATGCGCTTGAGCGATACCACCGCGCCGCTGGGGAATTTCCTGGCCGGCGCGCGGGTCGACGACCTCGGCCGCATCGAAGTCCTGCGCGGCCCGCATTCCGCCATCCACGGCGGCGAGTCGGTCGGCGGCGTGCTGTGGCTGGAGACCGCCTACGGCAAGGGCGATCCCTCGTCGCGGCTCACGGCGGAGGCCGGCTCCTTCGGCAGCCTGGCCACCCACGCCTCGACCCAGGGCCGCAGCGGCGCGCTGTCATGGTTCGCCGGACTGGGCTATGAAAGCACCGGCAATGACACCGAACTCGAACGCTACGACCAGACCCGCGGTGCCCTCCGCGCGGAGTGGCAACAAAGCGACGGCCTGACGCTCGGAGTGACCTTTCGCGGCACCGATTCGCGCTACGATTACCCGGCCTTCGGAAGCAATGCCGACCACCTCGACGCCGCCCTCGGCACGGTCTATGCCGTCGCGAAGTTCGCCCCCGGCTGGGACGCCCGCTTCACCGCCGGCCACTACCGGGAAAGCTACGACAACGAGAACTTCGGCGCCTTCGGTCCTTCGATCTACGCCACCGACCTCGACCGCAGCAGCGTCGCCACCGACCACTCGATCGCGCTCGGCGACCGCCACACCCTGCTGTGGGGCGCGTTCTTCGAGCACACCGACTTCCAGAACAGCATCGGCACCGACCTCGGCCGCGACCGCTTCGGCGGCTATGCCGGGCTGGAGTGGATGCCGGTCGACGCACTTACGACGAGTGCCGTACTTCGCTGGGAGGACTACGCCGCCTATGGCGACGAGCTGACCTGGCGCGCCGCCGCCGCGTGGAGAACCTGCGAAAGCGGACCCCTCGTCCGCGGCGGGATCGGCCGCGCCTTCCGTACGCCGACCTACCTCGACCTCTTCGGCACCGCATTCGGCGCAGGCAATCCGAACCTCGAGGCGGAGAGCAGCCTCGGCTGGGACCTCGGCATCGAGCAGCGGATCGCGGAAAACCACGCCGTCTCGCTCACCTGGTTCGAGAACTCGATCGAGGACCGCATCCGCTCCTTCCCCACACCGCCGTTCAATCTCCCCGGCGACACCCCGGCCCGCGGTCTCGAAACCGCGCTGTCGGGATCCTGGGGCGAAGGCGCTTGGAACTACCGCGTGTCCTGGACCTGGCTCGACGAATCGCTGGCCGACCAGCCCGATCACAGCGCCACCGCGTCGCTCGACTGGCGACCGGCGGACAAGTGGCTCGTCGGCATCGGCGCGACCTACGTCGACACCCGCTCCTGGGGCGGCCTGCCACTGGATGACTACCTGCTGGCAAGGTTCCACGCGTCCTACCAGGCGACCGAACAGGTCCGGCTCCACGCCCGGGTCGAGAACCTGTTCGACAGCGGCTACCAACTGGCGAACTTCGCCGGAGCGCCGCCGATCCAAGGTGCCGGCCTCGGCTTCTACAGCGGCGTAACGCTGGAGTTCTGATCCGCCCGTAAGCCGACTCCTCCAAGGCACGCTCCTCACGGGGCGTGCCTTCTTTGATGAGCTGGATTCATAAAATTCCGGACCGACGCCCTGCCGCCGCGGAATTATTCACAATTCTCCCGCCCCAAAAAATGACAGGACCGGGACTCCGTGAGCTCATTCACGCGTCGCCTTCACCTTCAAACGACCCGCTCCTTCCCGGAACCACCTCAGCAGCGGCGGCGAAAATCGGCCATGCCTCTAAGTTTTCGAGATTATCCGGAATTTCCATTCATCTGGAATCCCCGGCTTCTCGGACTCGTTGGAAGTCCTGCATCCCAATTTAATAAGCTCTTGCTCAGAGACTTATGATCATGCTTTCCTGAAAAGGTAATGACGTTCGCCCCCCCCCACGTCCCCGTTCTCGCCTCGGTTGAGGCTTTCCGTCCGGTCTTCATGATCGTGATGGGAGCCTTCCTGCTTCTCACCGCATGGCGGATGACCCGCGGCACCACCGGCTGGGCATCCCGCACCCTGATGTCGGGTGCCGTGCTACTGGCTTTGGGCTATTCGGTGTTGATTCCCCTCTACCAGGCCGGCGTGCTGCTACCCCTCTCGATGGTCGGCCGCCTGCCGGGCGATCCCGCGGTGGCGCTCGGCTGGCACATCGTCAAGGTGGTCTCGATGAACGGCGGCTGGCTGCTTTTCGGCCTCGGCCTCGCGCTTCACGCCGGCATTTTCGAAACCGAGAAATCTCCCGCCCCGGTGGTCTCCCCCTCTACTTCCCCGATCAATGGACCTGTTGCTTGATGTCTTCGTAAGGAACGGCTTCCTGCTGGATGCCCTCGGTGTCCTCGGGCTCGGCTTGCTCGGCCTGGCTTCCGTCCGGCTGTCCCAACGCTACCGCTCCTGGGGCGGCTCGCTGCTGGCGTCCGGGTCGTTGCTGCTCTTGCTCGGCCGGCTGATGGTGCTCGTCAGCCCGCACCTCGTCACCCCGGATGTCCAGGCGTCGATGGGCGTCACGGTTGCCGAAATCATCAACCTCGCCCCGATGGCCCTCCTGACCCTCGGTCTGGCTGGCGTGGTCTGGGGACTCTGGGGCCACGAGCAATGGCTCCGCGCCGAGCACTGACCTCTTTCCAAACACGGCTTTTCCCCCGGATAGGGCGGCACCGGTCTTCCATGACAGGTGCCGCCTGTTTTTTCCCCCTCGCCGCTGCCCTGCTCCGCTGCTAAGTCCCCGCACCGATGTTTGAAGTCCGTGAAAAACCCCTGCTGGTCGAACGCGCGCTGCTGGTGCGCTTGTTCTTCGATCCCCGCGAGGAAGAGGAATCCGACGCGCTGCTCGAGGAGCTGGGCGAACTGGTGTCCACGCTGGGCATCGGCGTGGTGGAAAAGGTCCTCGCCCGCAGCCGCGAAATGCACCGGAAGTTCCTCTGCGGCACCGGCAAGGCCGCCGAAATCGTCGAACTCGCGAAGGCCCACGAATGCGACTGCATCGTGATCGACAACCAGCTCGCCCCGTCCCAGCAACGCGAGTGGGAAAAGGCCGCCGACATGTGCGTGATCGACCGCGAGGAGGTGATCCTCGATATCTTCGCCAAACGCGCCCAGACCAAGGAGGCGCGCCTCCAGGTCGAACTCGCCCGGATGCAATACGCCCTGCCGCGGATGGCGCGGATGTGGGGACACCTCGACCGCGAGGGCGGTTCCGGCGGCGGCCAGGGCGGCGGCGCCGCCCGCGGCATGGGTGAAAAGCAGATCGAAGTGGACCGCCGGATGGCCCACGTCCGCATCGACCGCGCCCGCCGCGAACTCGACGATGTCCGCAAGCAGCGCGCCACCCAACGCAAGGAGCGCGAGAAGATGGAAACGCCCCACGCGGCGATCGTCGGCTACACCAACGCCGGCAAATCGACCCTTCTCAATATCCTGAGCGGTGCCGACGTGATGGCCAAGGACATGCTGTTCGCGACCCTCGACACCACCACCCGCAAGATCGAGCTTCCCGACGGCCAGCCGCTGCTCATCACCGACACCGTCGGCTTCGTCCGCAACCTGCCGCACCGCTTGGTCGAGGCTTTCAAGGCGACCTTGGAAGAAGCCGTGCTCGCCGATTTCCTGATCCACGTGCTGGACGCGACCTCGCCGGAAATCGACCGCTTCCACGAGACGACGCTGAAAGTGCTCGGCGAACTTGGCGCGGTCGATAAGCCGACCATCACCGTCCTCAACAAGATCGACCGCGTCACCGACCCCGACCGACTGGCGGACCTGCGCCACCACTACCCCGACGCGCTGAACATCTCCGCGGTGACCGGCCTCGGCATGGAAGCTCTTTTGCAGAAATGCTCCGACGTCATGGCCGACCGCGTCCGCCGCCGCCGCTACCGCATCCCGCAAAGCCGCGCCGACCTGATGGGCATGCTCCACCGCGATGCCAAGGTGCTTTCGACCGACTACGAAGACAACGACATCCTCGTGACCGCCGTCGTGCCCGCCGCGATCGACGGGCGGTTGGAGGCCTTCGCCTGTTAGAGGCGGCTCACTTCCCCGGCTCCGCCCAGCCCACCGCCACGAGCGAGGTGATCTCGAACTGCCGTTGCTGCGCGCTGTCGCCGTCGGCCCGCAGCGAAACCGTGGCCGGGAACAGGCCGCCTTCCGCACCGGCCAGTGCGCGCGCGGTCTCGCTCTCGCGCTCGACGTAGAAATCCATCGACTCGGGAAGATCCGGCGTCGATGCCTCGAAATGCAGCCAGCGGGACTCGTCGGGAAAGCGGTGCATGTAAAACCCGCCCGGCTTCAGCATCACCCGCATCTCCCCGGCGGATTCCACCGCACCGGAAAGCAGGTCCTCCCAGGACTCGGACCCGTGGCGGGCATAGGCCTTGAAATCCACCTTGGCACCCTCGGGGTCCACCGTGACGCTCAGCAAGCGCGGAACACCGTCTTGCATCAGGACCTCGAAGTTTTCGAAGAGAATGTCGCCGTTGCTGGTGGAATTGGCGAGAATGGTCTGCGCCACCTTCTCCGACGCCCCGGGACCCTCGCGGAAGAACTTCTCCATCAGCGGTCCCACCTCCTCGGGATTCCGCACCCACCGCAGCCGTTCCTCATGGGTCGTCGCCGCCGTGAATTTCTCCGCCACCTCGGCCGGGATCGGCCCCCGCCAGACACCCCGCACTCTGGAATTCGTATCCGACTCGTCCCGCGCCGCTGCTGCCGCCGCCGGCACCGCCCGGCCCCGACTGGCCATCCACAGCCCGCCCGCCACCACCAGCACGATACCCAGCACCACGACGCCGATCCACACTTCGTGATGGCGCTTGATGATGCGGGCCTGGCGCCGGACACCGCGGCTTTTCGCCTCCACCACGCCCCCGGAACGACGGACCTGGAATGCCTCCCGCTGCCGGGGAGTGCCCCCGGGCGAATAGGATCGGACTTCCCGCCGTTGCTCGGGAATTCGGGGCGGGAGATCGTCTGGCAGCATGATGATGCAAGCCTGCTGGCTGGGCGGGAGGATGCCGGACACGCCTTCCGTGGACAAGGAGTTTTCAATCTCCGGACCACCCGCCCCCAGGCAAAGCTTCGGGAAACCGGAGTTTTCTGCGAGCTTGGAGCGAAAACTGCCGTATGAAGCCGCGCCGATGCCGGATTCCAACACCACCCGCTCCTTCGCCACCCTCGCCGTCTGGACCGCCGGGATGCTTGCGGTGCCTGCCGGCGAACTCGATGCGCGGTGGAAGAACGAGATCCTCCCGCTGGTCGAGACCCACTGCCACGACTGCCACGGCGACGGCATGAAGGAAGGCGAACTCTCGATCGACCGCTTCGACACCATCGCCGAAATGCAGGCGAACCGCGAGGTCTGGAAGCGCATCCGCGATCACATCCGCCACCGGTTGATGCCCCCGCCCGACGAGGACCAGCCGGACTCCGCCGAACGCGAAAAGATCCTCGCGTGGATCGACGACGCGGTTTTCCCGGTCGATCCCGCCAAGCCGGACCCCGGCCGCGTGACCCTGCGCCGCCTGAACCGCATCGAATACGAGAACACCGTGCGCGACCTGCTCGGCGTGAAGGCCGACGTCATCGCCCTCATCCCGCCGGACGACTCCGGCTACGGCTTCGACAACATTGGCGACGTCCTCACGCTGTCGCCCGCCCACCTCGAGCGCTACCTCGAAGCCTCCCGCGTCGCGCTCGACCTGGCGGTGAAACCCGGGGACATGCCGCGCCTGGAAACCAGAATCTCCGGCCGCGACATGCGGGGCGACGGCCAGCGCTCGGAGGAAGGCCATTATCTTTTCGCTGGCGGCGGCGCGGAAGCTTCCTTCCGCCCTTCCCGACCGGGGAAATACCTCATCACCGTGACCGCCTGCGGCACCATGGGGGCCGACACCGCCCCGCTGATGGAGCTGCATGTCGAAGGAAAGAAGCTCCACGAATGGTCGGTCGAAGCCCCGATGGACCGGCCGACGGAATACTCCCGTGAGCTCGAATTCACCGCCCGGGATCCACAGCGGCTGACCTTCGCCTTCACCAACGACTTCTGGGACGAGAACTTCCCCGACGCCTCCCGCCGCGACCGCAACCTGATGGTCAATTCGGTGCGCATCACCGGCCCGCTCGACGGACCGCCGCCGCCGAAGCCGGAGAGCCACCGCCGCATCCTCGTCGACCGCGAGGCTGGCGAAAGCGACCAGGCCTACGCCCTGCGGGTCCTCAGCCGCTTCGCCCGCAAGGCCTTCCGCCGCCCGGTTCGCGACGGCGAGGTGGAGCGCTACCTCGAACTCGTGTCCCTCGCCGAAAAGGAAGGCGTCGAACACGGCGTGCGGCTCGCCCTGGAGGCGATGCTGGTTTCCCCCTCCTTCCTCTACCGCGAGGAACCGCAAGCCGAGCCGGACAATGCCGCGAAGATCCAGCAGATCGACGAACACGCGCTGGCCACCCGGCTCTCCTACTTCTTCTGGAGCACCATGCCGGACGCCCGGCTGATGGATCTGGCCGACCGCGGGAAACTCCGGGAATACCTCGACGGCGAGATCGACCGGATGCTCCGCGATTCGCGCTCGAAGCAGTTCGTTTCCAACTTCACCGGCCAGTGGCTGCGCCTGCGCGACGTCCCCTCGTCCGCCCCCGCCCGCCGCCAGTTCCCGCGCTTCGACTCCCGCCTGCGCGAGTCCATGCGGATCGAGACTGAAATGCTCTTCTCCTACATCGTCGAGAAGGACCTGCCGATGGTCACCCTGCTCGACGCCGACTTCACCTTCCTCAACGAGAACCTCGCCCGCCACTACGGCATCGACGGCGTGCAAGGCCGCGACTTCCGCAAGGTCACCGTCGCCGACTCCCGCCGCCACGGCATCCTCGGCCACGGCTCCTTCCACCTGCTCACTTCCTATCCCGTCCGCACCTCGCCCGTCCTGCGCGGCAAGTATGTGCTGGAGAACCTCCTCAACACCGAGCCGCCGCCACCACCGCCCAACATTCCGCAGCTCGAGCCGCCGTCCCGCCACGGCGACCAGCTCAGCCTCCGCGAGCAAATGGAGAAGCACCGCGAGAACCCCGACTGCTCGTCCTGCCACGCGCTCATGGATCCCATCGGCTTCGGGCTGGAGAACTTCGACGCCTCCGGAGCCTGGCGCGATCAGGAGAACGGCAAGGCGATCAACCCCGCCGGCGAACTCATCGACGGCCGCAAGTTCCAGGGCGTCGAGGAACTCCGCAAGGTCCTCGTCGACGACCACCGCTCCGACTTCCACCGCTCCGTCGCCTCCAAGCTCCTGACCTACGCCCTCGGCCGCGGCCTCGACTGGTACGACAAGCCGGCCATCGACCGCATCGTCACCGAAACCGAAGCCGCCAAGGGCAGCGCCCGCGCCATCCTCCGCGCCGTCGTCGATTCCGTCCCCTTCCAATACCGCCGCGGCGACTCCTAGGTTCCCAAATCTTCAATCGAAAATCCTCAATCGACAATCGCATGACTCCGCGTCGCACCTTCCTCAAAAGCATCGCCGCCACGCTGACCGTCCCGTCGCTGCCCTCACTCCAGGCCGCCACCGCGGCCAAGGCCGCCGCGCCGACCCGCATGGCCTTCATCTACATCCCGAACGGCGTCAACCTCGACCTCTGGCGCCCCACCGGCAGCGGCAAGGACTACGCGATGTCAAAGACCCTCGAACCGCTCGCCGGCCTGCGCGACCAGTTCTCCGTCCTGCGCGGGCTCGACCATGAAAAGGCCGAAGCCAACGGCGACGGGGCCGGCGACCACGCCCGCGCCAATGCCAGCTTCCTCACCGGGTGCCAGGCCCGCAAGACCGCCGGCGCGGACATCGCCATCGGCGAATCCGTCGACCAGATCGCCGCCCGCCACGTCGGCCACCACACCCGACTGCTCTCGCTCGAACTCTCCACCGATCCCCCGCGCAGCTCCGGCAACTGCGACTCCGGCTACTCCTGCGCCTACCAGTTCAACCTCTCCTGGATCAACGAGACCACCCCCGCCCCGGCCGAACGCGACCCGCGGCTGGTCTTCGAGAAAATGTTCGGCTCCGGCAACGAGAAGGAAGACTCCCGCCGCCGCGTGTACCGCAAGAGCATCCTCGACTTCGTAATGGCCGATGCCAGGCGCCTCCAGTCCCGCCTCGGCTCGACCGACCGCGGCAAGATGGACGAATACCTGACCGCCGTCCGCGACGTCGAGAAGCGCATCGAGAACGCCGAGAAGTTCCGCGTCGAGATCCCCGAGGACAAGCGCCCCAACGGCGTGCCGGAAGGCTACGGCGAGCACATCCGCATGATGTTCGACCTGATGCACCTCGCCTTCCAGACCGACACCACCCGCGTCTCTTCGTTCCTGCTCGCCCACGACGGATCGAACCGGACCTTCCCGGAGATCGACGTCCACTCCGCCCACCACCAGCTCTCCCACCATCGCAGCGACCCGGGCATCCTCGAATCCATCGGCAAGATCGACCGCTTCTATGTCGAGCAGCTCGCCTATTTCCTCAAGAAAATGCACGACACCCGCGAGGGCGAAGGCACCCTGCTTGACCACTCGATGATCGTTTACGGCGGCGGCATCGCCGATGGCAACCGCCACAACCACGACGACTTGCCCGTGCTCCTCGCCGGCCGCGGCAACGGCACCCTCAAGCCCGGCCGCGTCATCGAGGCTCCCGAAGGCACCCCGATGACCAACCTTTATCTCTCCCTGCTCGACCGAATGGGCGCCAAAGCCCGCCGCATCGGCGACTCGACCGGCACTTTCGAGAAGGTGTGACGCTGAAGCAGGCGGCGGAGAATTCCCGGCGAGATGGATTGAAAGATCGGCGATTGCTGATTTGCTCGCACGAGCATGAACCGCCGCCACTTCATCACCACCTCCGCCGCCACCTTCGCCGCGGCCTCCCTCCCCGCCTGCAAGCCCCGGGGACCCGCCGGTTCGGCAGCAGCGAAAACCCTGACCGTCTTCACCTGGGCCGACTACCTCAGCGAGGCCGCCAAGGAAGGCTTCGAGAAGGCCCACAACTGCAAGGTGGTCATCGACACCTTCGACTCCAACGAGGCGATGCTCGCCAAGCTGGAGTCCGGCGCCAGCGGCTATGACATCCTGGTCCCCTCCTCCTACGCCGTGCAGGCGCTCAAGCGGAAGGACATGCTGCTTCCCCTCGATCACGCGAAGCTGCCGAACCTGAAGAACATCGACGCCGACTACCTCACCAAGGCGCTCGATTCCAAGATGACGATGTCGGTCCCCTACATGATGGCGCCGACCTGCCTCGCCTACCTCGCCTCGAAGGTGAAGGACCCCGTCGAGTCCTGGTCCATCCTCGACCGCGCCGACCTGAAAGGCCGGATCACGCTGCTCGATGACATGCGCGAGGTGCTTGGCGCGGCGTTGAAGTCCCTCGGCCACCCCTTGAACTCCATCGATCCCGCCCAGCTCGCCGCCGCGCGCGATGTCGCCATCCGCTGGAAGGCGAACATCGCGAAGTTCGAGAACGAGCAATACAAGACCGGCATCGCGTCCGGCGAGTTCCACCTCGTCCAAGGCTACGCCGGCGACCTGATCCAGGCGAGCGAGGAGAACGAGGACATGCGGATCTTCATCCCGAAGGAAGGCACCTCCTTCCCCTGCGACGACCTGTGCATCCCGAAGGGTGCCAAGGAGGCGGACCTCGCCCACGCTTTCATCAACTACCTCAGCGGCGCGGAAGTCTCCGCCGAGAACATGGAGTGGATCGGCTACCGCGCTCCGAACAGCGCCGCCTACAGCCACCTGAGCGAGGATTTCCGCGGCAGCGCGGTGCTGTTCCCTCCCGCCGAACTCTTCGCCAAGTGCGAACCGATCGGCGACCTCGGCGACAATCTGCCGCTGTGGACCGCCGAGTGGGACAAGGTGAAAACCGCCTGACCTTCCGCGCCGGGAGCGGAACCGCATCAGCCCGCGCGTCGCACCTTTGACCGGAGGCGACGCGCGATCTCCGGATTACTTCTTCTCCGGTGCCATCTTGAAGGGGATCGCGACCTCCTTGAGATCCGTCCAGTAGCGGACCGTCACCGCCAGCTTCTTGCCCTTGGCCTTGTCGAAATGGTAGGACTTCGAGTCTCCCGACCACGAACTCCCGCTGCCGTCGAGCTTGGTCTCGCCGTCCATCACCACCACTTCGATCACCCCCTTGTGGTCGCCCTTGACCGTGATCGTGGTGCCGTCGCCGCCCCCACCGAAAAGCCCGCCGCCCCCGCCCGCCGAGACCTCGAAGGGGCCGACCTTGTGCAAAGTCTTGCCACCCGCCTCCAGCTCCGCCTTGCCCTCCTCCGACTTGGACGCCGTGACCGCGGTGATGCTTCCTTCCAGCGTGGCACCTTCCACCGCGCCGAACAGGTCGCCGGGAAACTTCACCGTGAAGGAACCGAGCGTTCCCTCCTCGCCGACCTTGGAAAAGCTCTCCTGCTCCCAATTCGGCTTCCCGCTGCGGGTGCGTGCCCACTGCCGTCCGTCACCGAGGGTGAACGCCTTGATGTCCACCGAGTCGTCCTTGAACGCGACGAGATTCTCGCCAGTGACCAGGAAGGCCAGCTTCACGCCGGCATCATGACCCATCGGCTTCACCTCGAACGGCACCTCGTCTCCCAGCGGCTTGCCGATCTGGCACTGGATCAAGCGGACATCGAAGGCATCGGCGGCAGGGCAGTGAGACGCGAGAACGAGGGAGGCAAGGAGGAGACGTTTCATCGCCACGAGCCTGAACGCCCCGCAGCCTTCTGCCAAGTTGAAGTCTTGTCGCGAAGTGGATTCGGGGATTGCGCTTGCCAGCGAACGGCACCAGGGATGCCAGGCACGGAAAACACTCTTCTCTGGAAGAAAGGCCCCTGCGCTGCTCCATCAAGAACCACTCCGATCCCAGCGTCCGAATCAAAATGAACTTCTTCCAGTCCCTGCTCCCGCTTGCCGCCATCGCCACCAGCGCTTTTGCGGCCGACCTCTCCTACAACACCGGCAGCCTCGGCACCCCGGGCGACGGCACCAATTCCGCGCTGCCTTTCGGCACGACCGATGTGGTTCTCGACCAAGCGGGCGCGCTGACCGCGTTCGGGGATTTCTCCTCGCTCTATTCAGGCGGCAACGTCACCTCGGTGCCCTACCGCCCGGAACTGAACCCCGCTTCCAACCTGCCCTTCACCATCGAGTTCTGGGCGCGTCCGACATCGACCACCAACAACAACGCCCCCGTCGCTTGCCGGGTCAGCGCGGGGAATCGCTCCGGCTGGGCCTTCTTCCAACGGAACGCCGCGACCGGCTGGAACTTCGTGATGTACAACGGCACCAGCAGCCAGCGGGGCTGGGACCTCACCGGCGGCACGGCCACCCTGAATGCCTGGAGCCATGTCGTGGCGACCTGGGACGGTTCCGCCGCGCAGCTCTACGTCAACGGCGCGCCCATCAACGCGACCAACGCCCCCAACGGCGCGGTCGCCTACAATGCCAGCACCAGCGCGGTCTTCACGGTGGGAAACCTGAATGACAGCAACAGCCCCTTCAACGGCTTCCTCGACGAGGTGGCATTCTACCCGACCGCCCTGACCCCGGTCCAGATCGCCAGCCATTACACCACCGCCACGAGCCCGGTCGCCGGTGCTTACAGCTCGATGGTGCAAGCCGACGGGGCGGTCCTCTACCTCCAACAAAATCCGCCCTTCGTCCGGATCACCCCCGGCGCCCCCTCGCCAACCATCACCTTCACCGGTATCCTCGCCCGCTCGCCCAACCTAACTGACTGGGAGGACCTGACCGTGACCAGCCCCTACACCCCTCCCGGCCCGCTCCCGACCAAGCTCTTCTTCCGCGCCCACCGTTGAGGGGAAAAGCGGCGAGGTACGTCCCCCATGCCCGGAAATTCGGCCAAATTTCCTCTTGCGCCCTCAATCCCGAAATGCATCCTTTCGCCCCCGCCGCAAGGCGGACCTCAACGCCTCGGTAGCTCAGTTGGTAGAGCAGAAGACTCTTAATCTTTTGGTCCTTGGTTCGAATCCAAGCCGGGGTATCTATGAAGGGCGCTAACCATCAAGGGGTTAGCGCCCTTCGCCTTTTCAGAAAATCGGCAGCGTAAGCCGTTTTTGTAAGCCGCCAACATTAGCCCGGTTCACCCTTCCCCCGTCCACCAGCCGGTCGAGCACCACGAGCACCACGATCACCACGAGCACCACGAGGTGCCGGTCGATCCACGCGGGCGGGGGTGAGGTGGTGCGGTCGCGACAATTTTTTTGTCATCACCTGCCCGCGTCGATCCACGCGGGCGCGGACACGCCGATCTCGGCGGCTACGGCATCGCGGGTTTTGTCGTTTGCTTGGGGTAAATTTTCCACAAGCAAAACCCCGCCTTGCCCTCCTTTCTGCCTCTCCTTCGCCTGCCCCGCCACGATCTCCCGCTTGCGTTCGAGCAGCGGCACCTCCTCGTCCTCCCCGGCGATCATGCGGAGGGCTTCGTTGATGGATGATGCCTCCAAATGTGTTTCATGGGACACATTTAGGAGCCGCATATAGCCACCGGGAGGATTGCTTGCCGGTGATTCCCATGTGAGCAAGTGACACTGTGTCATTTGCTTTCTGCGACGATGACTTAAGATTCATCCCCGCCAGAATCTCCCCGGCTTTGCCCCACGATGCCCCGCCAGCGCGTCTTCACCCGGTCCCGGCGTGACGGTGCCCGGACGCGAAAAAGCCCGCCTCCCACAAGCAAGGGAAGCGGGCTTCAGGCGGGGCTATGACTTGGACCTCGGGTGCTCCCGCCTGAGGTTCCTGGAAATCATTTGAAGTCGCCGACCAGTTCCTCGTGGTCGCTTTCGAGGTCGAGCAGGTCGCTCGGCAGTTCGACGACGGGCTCGGCGATCACGGGAGCAGGGGCGGCCTGCAGGGCTTCCATAGCCTCGCGGGCCTTCTTCACTGCGGGGTCGCTGTCGATCTTGGCTTCAGCCTTGGCCAGAGCAGCAGCGCGGGCCTCCTCAAGCGCGTTCTGCGCGGCCTGAGCAAGAGTAGCGGCGGCGGCTTCGCGGACCTCGGCCTCGGCGATCTGCGCAAAAAGCGCGTCGAGTTCGGGAATCTCGGCGGCGATGGCGGATTCGGTGATCAGCTTTTCGGCGAGATGATACCGGGCCAAAACGTCGAGCGTGTCGCTTGTCCCTACGGACACGATTGCCGGTTCATCGGGGTGGGTGCCTTGCGTTGTCGTTAGCTCGAATTGCATCGCCGCCCCGATGCGGGCGATCTCCCCGCGGATGGCGTTCAAGTTTTGGCGGGCGCGGCGGGCGTTGGGGCTGTGGCTGCAAATGGATTGGCGAAGTTCGATTGAGGTCATGATTTGGTGGGGTGGGTGTTAGTCGGAGAGCTTTCCACCGGAGCGGATGAAGGCGTTGCGCTCGCGGTGAATCAGCTTGTCGAACTCGGCGCGGTTCATGGTCGGCTTGGCGATGGACGCGAGGTAGCTTTCCGCGGTCATCGCGGTGGCCTTTGTGGCCTCGCGGCGGGCGGTGCCGAGTTCGGCGGCGGCGCTGCGGGTGATGGTTTCGACGCGGCGGGCGGTAGCAACCGGGGTCTTGGAAGTTCGGAGGCTGGCCAGCAGTGCCTTCGCTTCGTCGAGACGGCGGTCGAGCTTTTCACCGGCAGCGCGAAGGCCGCGCATCGGATCGGCAGGACCTTGCGGCGGCTGGAACTTCGGAGCGGCATTCGTCGCGGGCCGAGGGGTGATGGCTTCAAGCTTTCGCAAGACGGTGAGCCGGTGGACGGCGTTTTGATGGGGATTCGGGTTCATGATTTAGGCGTTGTGAGTAACTTGTGAATAGCTTGTGAAGTGGATTCCAGAGCACCTTGTTCAAGCAAGCGGTCGAGCGTCTTCCCGGGTCGGTGTTGAGATGCCAATGATTCCGCAAGTTTCGCGGGGTCGAGGATGTCGAAACCGTTATGCCGCCAGCGCGATACCTGGCGCGGATGGACCAGATAAATCTTGGCAAGGGCGGCATCATGCGGAACGGACATTGCAAGCGGGTTGTCATGCCACTTTCGCGTATGGCAAGCGGGAATGTAAGCAAATCTCGCGGCCTGCTATCTCAACCTGCCGGATTGCCGAAAGCGTTCGCTGATTCATCTGACAGCCTAGTCAAAATCGCGATCACCTCGGCTTTCAGAATCTTCTGGATCTGTGCGGCTGTGGCTCCCTCAAGGCGGGGCGGAAGATCGTTAGATGCCATTTTCAGGAACTCGTCGCGGGTCGCCCTGCAAACTCTGTAAACAGATTGCCGGACTTCCGCTGCGGAAACGAGGTCGCCGCGTGCGATTGCGTTTTCAGTTTCGACCCGCTCGCGTTGGGCGCGGATCAACAAGATGCGCTCTTTGCGTAGAGCCTCCGCCGATCCGTCGCCGGACTCGCGGTCGGCGCGCCATTGGAGAGCCTCGGGCACGGTGTCGGGCATTCCGTTTTCGAGCAGGGCGGAAACTCGGCGCTTGCCGATCTTCAGGGCGGCGGCGAGTTCGTTCAAGGTGCCATCAGGGCGCTTTGTTTTTCGGTTCATGAGGTTTAGACTTTGAGGTTTGAGGCGAGGCACGCGGGACTAACAAGCGACGGTGCGCTGAAGGCATTTTCATGGTTTTAAAAGTTATCTACAGGGGGTGGGTAAGCGGCTCTCCTTCCACGTGTTGCGTTAGCTAACGACGATATGACCGGAGCACGTCGGACGATGGATACCGCGGTCCCTGAAGAACTGGTCGCAGTGGGTCGCAAACCGCTTCAACTCTCGCGCCTCGTGCTGCCGTTGGCGTTCTCGTAACTCGTCGCGGGTTAGCTCGATCAACTTGCTTCGATATGCTCCGCGCCTCCCGTATCGCTCCATGAGCAGAGAAGGCGGCGAGAACCGCGAATGACAAGTCTGTCTTCATCATGATGCGGTGCGGGTCGTGGTGGCCTCCAGCGTCAACGAGGCCGCGTCCCATTCGCGTCAGGTTAAGCCACAACGCGCTGACTGACAGTGAATTAAAACGGAAAAAAGTCCGAATTATGTGTTGACAG